>CAZSKN010000003.1:174881-182340 GCA_964607445.1 uncultured Caulobacterales bacterium | reverse complement strand
TACATTAATATTTTGAACCGCAATCGGGGACGAAAATGCCGGCATCAAATCCATATTTACGTCAGATAAATCGATATTTACCGCGAGGGTTTTAGACATGAAATCTTTAAATCCATCGTCCCCGAGATCAACATGGCTACGCCCTTTAAGCTTTATTTTTTCGGCTTGAATATCAAGACTATCGGTTTGGATGCGTCCCGTTTTCGCGTCATAAACAATATAGCTTTTAAGGTGATCGAGTTTATCTTCATAAAAAGAGGTTCGAATGTCCCCGGCCCCAAAAGCAATTTGCATATCCATGGCGTTGAGACCTAGATTTTTAGATAGCGTCACATGTCCCGAGGCCTTTAGAGGTGCATTTATTGCACGTAAACCTTGCAAAACCCCGTTTGTAGCGTCTGTGTCAGGATCGTGTTCAGTGTCGTCTGCTCCAGTGTCGTCGGCAAGATGCGGAAACCGATCTACGAGCGGGCTCGCTAAAGAGTCAATTTTTGAAAAATTGAAATTTGCAATATCTACCTCAATATCAATATCATCGGTCTTCGGTAAAATCCGCGCCTTTATAAGAACGCGCCCACTATCATGCGACTCACCGTCGACTGATTGAATTGCGGGCGTGTTTGTAGGGGCGTTGTCAAAATCAGCACGCTTTGAAATTGGCGTATTCGAGATATCAGAATATGGTATAATCGCGGATAAACGCGCGAGAAAATCACCCCGTACCTCAGAGTTATATTTTAATTCCACATCACTCAGATGCAGTCCCATAGGCATTTGCCTATCAATAACATGGGCCGTAACGCGCGTAACATCTAACCTCTTTAATGCGGTTGGCACCGCAAATTTTTCTGACCCGCGAGACGTTTCATTTCGTAATACAATTCCAAATTTACCAATATCTTCCGGACGCCCAAGACCTAATCTTATGCGTCCATCGTCGCCTCTGACGACTGAAATAACGCCGCCGTCAATGAATAATTTTTGTGGAGCAAAGGTCCCCGCAATGACGGCCCCCATAGCAAATTGCGCGCTTAACCCATCAATATTATCAATCTCAGCCCCGGTCTCGTCTTTAATAGACACATTTTTAATATCAAATACAAAGGCATTATCAACGCCGCGCCAATCAAAATTCATCGCCCCTATGGTCGCATCATTCCCATTAAAAGCCTGCGAAAACCAAATTTGGGCATTGGCCCGCAAAAATGAAATATCCACCGCGTCTTTTGCCAGAACCACATTAATGGCGTAAAACCAAATGAGAGCCAAACCTAGAACAATAGAGACACACTCAGCTAACAGTCCGAAAAATTTATAACCGATATTTTTCGTTAGACCGATAAAGCCAATCTCAGCCTCGGAAATAATATCCGCTTTGGCATCAGATTTGGCACCAGAGGACTCTCCTCCGTCAGCGCGCTGATCTAGACGAGATCGAATATTTGACATCATGGTATTAGACCATGACATTATAGTCTTGTCGGGTGTAGAGTTTTCAGTCATAGCTCATCATTCATCTACGCGCAAAAAACCTAAAAAACTACTCTTAGATTTGCAAATTACATATCAGAAGGAAACCTCATGGCCACGCTCGCAAAAGGTACTACCGCTCCCGATTTTAATCTCCCCAGAGACGGCGGCAACATGTTAGGCTTGAAAGATTTTTCTGGACGTTATCTTGTCCTATATTTCTACCCGAGAGATGACACACCGGGGTGTACGAAAGAAGCTATTGGCTTCACAGAAAAACAGGCTGCGTTTCAGGCACTTAACGCCGACGTATTAGGTGTGTCTCGCGATACAGTGGCAAAACATGAAAAATTTATCTCAAAACATGGATTAAAAATTCCATTAGGTGCAGATATAGACGGCAAGGTGACGCAAGATTACGGGGTATGGGTTGAAAAAAACATGTATGGTAAAAAATATATGGGGATAGAACGCGCCACATTTTTAATTGACCCTCAAGGTAAAATTATTGAAATCTGGCGCAAAGTGCGCGTCAAAAACCATGTTGAAACTGTGTTAGACACATTAGAAGCTCATCAGGCGTAAACAACGCCCGTTTGTATCAACGCGCCCGAATGTATCAAAGTTTTATATCCCGTGACCAGACCCTTGCGCTTTGCACACTCTGATAGCCGCCTATGCTGAAGCAACCTATAAATGAGGCCAATATGCACAGCCTAACCTCTGATATTACAAATGTTTATAGCTATGCCCATGCCGTTTTACGCGCGGACACACCGCAGGGTAAAACCGCAGCCGCGCGATCACTTGGACAGTATTGGGATAATCCCCAACACCATATAAACCTGCAAAACTCACAACTTGAGCCCGCACTAGCTGACCGCCCGGCAAGACCTGAGCGTCCGACGCTCGTATCTCCCGCACATGTACCCCGCAGACGATTGGGGACACAACAGGGACGGATCGCGCTTTTGCATGCTGTGGCCCATATAGAATTTAACGCTATTGATCTGGCGGCGGATATGATCTGTCGATTTGGGACAAGCCCATTGATAAAAAACGAAAACCGCGGAGCCTTTCTCAGCGACTGGGTCATGATTTGTACGGATGAAGCCCGTCATTTTATAATGATACATAACAGATTAACTGAATTAGGCGCAGATTATGGCGATTTACCTGCCCATGACGGCCTTTGGGAAGCCGCGCTGAGCACAAAACACGATATCACAGCCCGCATGGCCATTGCTCCCATGGTCCTGGAGGCACGCGGATTGGATGTAACCCCCGCCATGATCACGAAATTACGATCAGTTAATGATCAGGCCAGCGCCGATATATTACAAACCATCTACACCGAAGAAATCGCCCATGTTGCGGCGGGGGCACATTGGTTCCACTATCTTGCAAAAACATTGAAAAAACAACCCGTTAGCCTTTTCCACTCCCTCGTTAAAACCTATTTTTCCGGAGATTTAAAGCCTCCATTCAATGTTCAAGCCAGAGATATGGCCGGCTTATTTGAACGGTATTACAAGCCTTTGAGCGGGTCTAATTCTACAGCATAGCCAGCGATTTTGCAGCCATTTAAAGCCCTGCGTAAAAAATCCGTATTTTTTTGTCCGAAATCGAGAAAATAACTTGAATAATTCTTTAATATTTTGTCCTATGCACAAAAATAGGATTGGACGGGAATTAATGATAAACGACGTGTTTGAAGAAAGTCGCAAGCGCATTCTTCAGACCTTTCCGGAGCGCCAGATTTATCTGCGTTCAGGTGGGGAGGTCAGCTATTATGTCTTTGGCACTAAGCTTCAAATGGCTATCGTCGGTACTATTGGATTTTTGGCCTTGTGGTCGGTTATCACAATGTTCAATCTGATTTGGGGACACAGCCCGTTTCGCGCCCCTGCCAAAGAAGTCAAACGCGTTAAAGCCCAATATGAACGCTTGTTAGAGGATGCGCGTGCCAAAGAAGCCAATGCCAGATTAAGGCTCACCGAACAGCGTGAAAACTTTGAACAAGTAGCTAAAAACCTTGAAGAAAAACACGCAACTCTTTCGCAAATTTTCAAATCTGGCGAAGATGACCCCAAGCCTATTACAGGTGCGGAATATGCAAAAAGCCATGTTTTAATGTCTCCACGCATTCGAGATACCATTCCTAGGCAAGACCGTATTGGCCTTGTCAAAAAGGCCAGTCTGGAAATAGACCAAAATGTTGAAGGGGCCTTGCTAAATATATCAGATACGCAAGATACAATTTTGTCCGCAGCCGAGACGCAGATTTTAGACAGTATTGAAAACAATCGCGCCATTATTAGCGCCACAGAATTGAATGTCGAAACCGTTTTGCAATCTGGCCCATTTGGAAAAGGCGGCTTATTTATCGATCTCTCAAATACTGACAAGCCACAAATTGGCCAGGGATTTGGCTCACGTATCGCCAGTATCAAAGCACGCGTGGCCGAAGCCGAGGCCTTGGATAATGCGTTACTCTCCATGCCCTTCGGGCATCCTATCAATGCTGAAAATTACAGAACCAGTTCTTATGGCACCCGAAAAGACCCATTCACGAAACGCCCGACATTTCATGAAGGCATAGACTTCGGCTCTTACCGGATGGCCCCCATTGTAGCGACGGCGGCTGGCACTATTAGTTATGTGGGACGCCGAGGCGGATATGGACGCGTGGTTGAAATAGATCATGGCCATGGTTTCGTCACCCGATATGCCCATCTTGAGAAAACCTATGTTAAACGGGGTCAAGAGATTGAAAAAGGATTTAAGATCGGTGGAATGGGATCAACCGGGCGTAGCACATCAACCCATTTACATTACGAAATTCACTTTCAAGGGCGCGTATATGACCCTGATAGATTTTTGAAAGCAGGCAATTATGTTCAACAAAACTAACTCTCAATCCGCACCTGCAAATGCAGATTCTCCACAAAAAAAACCGGTTCAAAGATCTATGACTCCGACTTCAGCGCCATCCATACTCGCACGTGACCTGATTATTACAGGTGATATTAAAACGGACGGTGAAGTCCAAATTGATGGCCGTTTAGATGGAAATATAAAGGCCTCTGTTGTCATCGTGGGTGAACAAGGCGCTGTAAACGGCAAGATAGCCTGTGATTCTGTACATGTTCGAGGCAAGGTTACAGGTAAGGTTGATGCCACTTCGGTTGAGCTGTCAGAAACGGCGAATGTTCAAGCTGATCTCGTCCAAGATAAATTGGTGATTGCTAATGGCGCTTTCTTTGATGGTAAATGTTCACGCAAAACGACTGCGCCCACGAAACTTAAAGCGTCATCACCGAGCAAACCGGCTTGATATCAATTTGCAATTTTGTTTGAGAGGCCAGCTCGGCCTCATTTGGCCCCATGTGGCCTCATCCTAGCTTTGACTTTGAGGTTCCAAGCGTGCGGATAAGGCAGCCGCCATAAAATCATCTATCTTTCCATCTAAAACGCCTTGCGTATCTGACGTTTCAAGGCCTGTGCGCAGATCTTTGACCATTTGGTAAGGCTGTAAAACATATGAACGTATTTGATGGCCCCAGCCAATATCGGCTTTTGAATCCGCTTGAGCTTGCGCCGCTTCTTCACGCTTTTGCAATTCGATTTCATAAAGGCGCGCCCGTAACATTTCCCAAGCCTGAGAACGGTTTTTATGTTGAGAGCGGTCATTTTGACACTGTACGACAACGCCGGACGGATTATGCGTAATACGTACAGCGCTATCGGTTTTATTGACATGCTGCCCCCCCGCTCCAGACGCGCGATAGGTGTCCACACGGCACTCGCTTTCATTAATCTCTATATCAATTGTATCGTCAATTTGCGGATACACCCAAATACTGGCAAAACTCGTATGACGGCGTGAGCTCGAGTCAAAAGGTGAAATTCTGACAAGCCTATGGACACCGGACTCCGTTTTCATCCAGCCATAGGCGTTTTCGCCCTTTATCTTCAAGGTTGCGGATTTTATCCCCGCCTCGTCGCCGGATTGCTCTTCCAAAACTTCAACTTTATAGCCCCGCGATCCTGCCCATCTCGCATACATACGGTATAACATTTCCGCCCAGTCCTGAGCTTCAGTGCCTCCCGCTCCTGGATGGATTTCAATAAAGCAATCATTACGATCCGCTTCCCCGGATAGAAGCGCGGCAATGCCGGCCCGCTTGGCTTTGGATTGCAAGCGTATGAGCGCTTGCGCCGCCTCGTCGAGAAGCGCCTCATCAGCATCCATCTCCGCAAGTTCCGCGAGTTCTACATTGTCAGATAGATCCGTACTTAATGTCGAAATATCCCTAAAGGCATTTTCCAAACGGCTGCGCTCTCGCATAAGCGATTGTGCTTTCGCGGCATCATCCCAAAATTTTGGGTTTTCGATCAGCGCATTAAGTTCAGCTAATCGTTTCTCTGAAGGCTCCCAGTCAAAGCCGCCTCCTTAGCAAGGCAATAGCCTGCTCAATGTCATTTCGCATTTGCTCAAGATCAGCCCGCATATTTATCTCTAGTAAAGCCCATCATCAATATCTTCATCTGCGTCTGGCGCTTGTCTTGGCGACACCGGCTTCGTCTGAATGTCGGCCCTATCGCCCAAGCCCGAATCCTCGGGTTTTTCCTTCACAACAGCTCCCGCTCCCGCTTCATCTCCGGATTCAACCTCTGTGATTCCCGCCTGAGCCCCAGCGCCAACGCCGTCATTTCCATCGGTGTTTTGGTCCCCCTCTAATCCCTCGGCGTCTTTGCTGTTTTGTCGCGCGCTACTCTCTTGGGCAATTTTAGCGTCTCCATTTTTCCTACGCCCGGCCTCAGGGATGTCCTTTGCGTCAGACGTCGCGCTTTCCCCGTCTTGACTTATAACACCAGCAGACTCGGACGCTGATGTTCTAGACGAGGCATTTTCAGCTGTCCTATCACCTTCCTCTTGCGCTGCCTCTTCCTCGGCTTCCAAGTCATCTTCAAAATCAAAGCCTGTCCCGACAAATGTATCGGCCCCGCCACCAATACGAATTGTAGATTTAAGCGCACCTAATCGCGGTTCCGTTCCCGGCCTAAAAGCTTCTAATATGAATTCCGGCGCCCCGATATAGGACGGCTCCCCCGTCACCCGGTTTACAGGCGACAAGGTTACATTTTCAGGAATACGAAACGGCACTTTATCTTCACCCGCCAAGGCCTCTTTCATGAAATCTCTGAAAATCGGCGCGGCCGTAGATGATCCAGATTCTTTCGCGCCTAAAGTTTTAGGCGTATCGAAGCCGACATAAACTCCGGCGACAAGATCCGGTGAAAACCCCATGAACCACGTATCGAGCGACTTATTCGTTGTACCGGTTTTCCCCCCCAATGGACGACCAACAGCTAAAATACTTCTACCTGTGCCATTATCAACAACTCCCTTTAACATAAAGGTCATCTGATAGGCCGTGACCGGATCAATAACGGATTCGCGTATGTCTTCAAGCTCTGGCGGCGGCAGTCCAGCCCAGTCGTCGACTTTACATACATCACACCCTGTGTCGCCATGCACAAAAATCGTCTTGCCACGCCCGTCCTGCACACGATCCAATATTGTCGGCATTACACGTTTACCGCCATTTACCAACATAGAATAGGCTGCACTTAACCGTAGCAAAGTAGTTTCACCGGCGCCCAAGGCCCATGCCAATTCTGGTTTCACATCATCATAAATGCCGAACCTTCGACCGTAATCCGAAATTGGGCGCATGCCGATTTCATTGGCCAGCCTCACCGTCATCGCATTTCTGGACTTTTCAATGCCCAAACGCAAGGTACTTAATCCGTACCATGTTCCGGAACTGTAATTTGTGGGTTTATAAAACTTTTCACAATCTTCTTTCAACACGGGTTCCGACGCGTCCGGCCGCGACAGTGTATCTCCGCCTCTTAATCTCGGAGTTTGCGCAATTGCATCACTTACCGCGGTTGGGTTTTCAAGAGGGTTTCCATCAGC
>CAZSKN010000003.1:172287-174781 GCA_964607445.1 uncultured Caulobacterales bacterium | reverse complement strand
TTTCCATCAGCGTCAAAAGTCTCTTCGACTTCGCATTCTGTGTCTTGCCGCTCGATAACAAAAGGCGCATCCAGCACTTGGCTTGCCGGTGTATAGCCCTGATCCAGAGCGGCAGCATAAACAAAGGGTTTAAAGGCCGAGCCGGGCTGACGATAAGCCTGTGTCGCACGGTTAAACTGGCTTTGCTCAAAACTATAGCCCCCGACAAGAGCTAAAACACGTCCCGTATGCGGATCCATTGCAATCAAGCCTCCGTTAATTTCCGGCACCTGACGCAGATTATATTCGGTTTTATCCTTAGAATTGGGCTTTGCCTGCACCAGAATAACATCCCCCTTATTGACGGCATCGGTTACAGCCTTTAACTCCGGCCCGACCTCTCCGTCCTGCAAAGCTGGTCTGGCCCATGTGATATCGGATAAAGCCAAACGGCCACGATCGGGTAAGCTTTCGTCATCGCCTAGATCAGCAAAGCCCAAATTAGCAGTTTCACCTGAAGCCTCCAAGACCAACGCCACGCGCCAATCATCAATATCTCGGGGAATAGCCACTTCCTTTAGTCGCGTCTTCCAATCATCAAAACTATCAATAGATGTTAAAGCCCCGCGATAACCATGACGAAGATCATAACGCACAAGACCACGGCGCAGAGCCCGACGCGCCTTCAGCTGCATTTGGGTATCTAATGTCGTGCGAATAGACAACCCACCTGTATAAAGCTCGTCTTCGCCATACATTGAAAATATTTGTTTGCGCGCCTCTTCTACAAAATATTCAGCGGCTAAATATTCATCGCCAACAAGACGTTCTGTAATCTCTAATGGCTTGGATGTTGCAATATCCGCTTGCGCCTGAGTCACATACCCATCCTCGACCATACGCCCCAAAACATAATTTCGCCGTGTGAAAGCCCGTTCTTTTTTTGCCGGATCATCTAGGCGGTAATTATTCGGCCCTTTTGGTAAGAGCGCAAGATAGGCAATTTCGGATAGCTCTAAATCTTTCATAGGCTTGGCGAAATAGTTTAATGACGCCGCCGCCACACCATAGGCGCGTCGCCCAAAATAGATTTCGTTAAGATAAAGTTCCAAAATATGATCTTTATCCAGAGCCTGTTCTATACGCCGTGCGATAAAAATTTCACGCACTTTACGGGTGATTGAATATTCATCTCCGACAAGAAAATTTTTGGCCACTTGTTGTGTAATCGTCGATGTCCCGCCAACACGATTGCCTTGTAAAAAATCAAACACGCCAAAAAGAGTGGCCCGCACCATACCAATAGGGTCCCAACCTCCATGCGTATAAAACCGCTTATCTTCTGCCGAAACAAATGCATGTTGAAGGTCACGCGGTATCGACTCTATCGGAACAAAGACGCGCGCTTCTTTAGAATATTCGGTAATTAATTTTCCGTCCCCGGCATGCACTCTTGTCATAATAGGAGGTTTATATTCCGCGAGCGTTTCAACGCTGGGAAGGTCCTTTGTCACACGGATAAGGAAAATAAGAACAAACACGGCTAAAAATACCGCGACAATAGTGCCTAGCCCTATGACCCATTTCATGAATTTCAAAAACGTCTTCATGCCTACCCGATCAGGATGCTATCGACTTCTATCATTTGACAATGATATCTGCCTGTAAATAAACCAGTGTGTCGGATAATTTAGGCGGGATTATGTCCCCGACCGCACGGCCCGATTCACCTCTGAGGAGAACATAGGCGGTTGTGTGGCGCACGTCACGACCTTTGATGATTAAAATATGTATTTATCGCACGTGTTACAGACCGCATGAGTTTACGACGATGCGACGAGGTTTTAAGTAATTTTTCGTCAGCGGCATTGGATAAAAACCCTAGTTCAAGCAAAACAGCAGGTACATCTGGAGCTAAAAGGACAAAATATCCGGCTTTGCGGTGTGAATTTCCAATCAACCGGGTCGAACCACGTAACTGGGTCAATAATAAATCGGCAAATTCATCCGATTGGCTAGCGGTTTTACGTTGGGCAAGGTCAACCAATATATCTCCAACGGGGTCAGATTGCTCACCTAAATCCACATCCATAATCCAGTTTTGTGACCGCACAATATTGCGCGAGCGGTTCTTGGCCCTATCCGCGAGCGTATATACGGATGCCCCCCGCGCCGAAGGGGTCACTGTCGAATCCGCATGTATAGAAATGAACAAATCGGCCCCGGCCTTTCGGGCTATTTTCAAGCGTTCTTCGTGATCAATATACACATCCTTTGTGCGGGTTAAGACAACCTCATATTTACCCGTCGCCTGTAGCTGGCGCTGCAACTCCTGAGACGCGGCTAGGGTGACGCTTTTTTCTTTCGTCTTTCGACGTCCCAAAGCCCCGGGGTCATATCCGCCATGGCCCGGGTCAATAATGATCACGGGTCGGCGTCTAACCAGCCCCTTGGAGGCTTCGGGTTTGAGGCGTGGAAACGGCGTCTGCGCTTTAAAATAACGCGGCTTAGAAAG
>CAZSKN010000003.1:170970-172187 GCA_964607445.1 uncultured Caulobacterales bacterium | reverse complement strand
CGCCTTGTAAAGCATTTGCACCAGATGAGATTATGGTTAATGGCCGTCCGACGATTTCGAGAACTATGTGATCCCCTTTCTCGCTATGATTAAGCATTTTGGCATCTTTCGCCAAGTCCAATACAATCCGCGTTCCGGTTTCATTTCGTATTGCATACCGAATACTTTTCACATGTCCAATACCGGGCAGCCGGGTTTGTCCATTCGGCGCTGAAGCTCCGCCAAGCCGGGCTTTGGCATGTTTAAAGTCCATCACCAGCCGGTTTTTTTCCCCAGCAATTTGAAATATATGCGGTGGAGCGGTGATATTAGTGACAAATAATGTTACAAATGTGCGTTGTGTCTCGGGCAAAAGCTTTATGCTGTCTATGGATTGACCGTGAGCGCTCGTAAGACCGGCGAACCCGGAGCAAAACAGCGCTATTGCGCGTAATATGACAATCCAATGGGACATATTTATCCTTTGTTGACCAAATCTAACGTGTTGAGCGTTGATTTTTTATTACTAGACCGCAAATCTTATCTATCTCGAGGGCTTTTGAGCAAAAAGCGCTTTGCGTTTACCGCAAAGTCAGGCATGTAGGGTGTGTTAACGTGTGACTTTGCGAATCTCATGGCTCTTTATAGCCTCTCGCATCACACCCATTCTGCAGCACTTGCTGTATTTATCAAAGGTTACTATGCGCGCGAAACGTCAAAATCTAAAACAGTTTGCGACGGGGACACTCCCTGTCGAGGCCTTTCAGCGCGTTTTGAAACAATCACTTACAACATACCCGCCGCTTTTGCAGCGCCGCACAGCTCCGTCTGTGTCTCGGTTCGCGCAATTCAGGCTTTTTGGAGAAATTCATGTCAAAAAAGATGCTTATCGATGCCTCTCACCCGGAAGAAACTCGGGTAGTCGTCGTCGACGGAACCCGTGTAGAAGAACTTGATTTTGAAAGCCGCAATAAGCGGCAATTAAGAGGAAATGTCTATCTTGCGCGCGTTACACGCGTTGAACCATCACTACAGGCTGCATTTGTCGAATATGGCGGCAATCGCCACGGTTTTCTGGCCTTTAGCGAAATTCATCCCGATTATTATCAAATTCCATTTGAAGACCGTATTGCTCTGATCGAAGCTGAGGAAGCCGAGAACATCAAGGCGGATGCCGAAGATGAAGAATCCGATATCAAGGCAAATTCAAAGGCGGAAACTGATATTGAGTCTGATGA
>CAZSKN010000003.1:131810-170870 GCA_964607445.1 uncultured Caulobacterales bacterium | reverse complement strand
GAGTCTGATGAAACGGATTCTGACGATGAGGATACAGATATTCTGGACTCAGATGACGATAGCCAATCTGAATCTGATCACCATGACGGGGACGACGAGGCGCAAAGTGAAGATAATGATGATGACGTGGCAGCCGAGCAAGAAAAAACCGCATCCACCCGTCGCAAGCGCATGTCTCGCCGCCGGTATAAAATCCAAGAAGTTATCAAACGTGGCCAAATCCTGCTTATACAAGCTGTAAAAGAAGAACGCGGCAATAAAGGCGCTGCCATGACGACATATTTGTCATTAGCGGGCCGGTATTGCGTATTAATGCCAAATACACCGCGCGGCGGCGGCATTTCTCGTAAAATAGCCAATGGCTCTGATCGTAAACGTCTCAAAACCATTATGTCGGACTTAGACGTGCCTCAAGGCATGGGCGTGATCGTCCGTACCGCCGGAGCCAAACGTACAAAAGTCGAGATCAAACGCGATTATGACTATCTCTCGCGTCTCTGGGAGACGGTACGAGAAACTACGCTGAAATCTATCGCGCCAGCACTTATTCATGAAGAAGGTGATCTTGTTAAACGGTCCATACGTGACCTTTACAATAAGGATATTGAAGAGATACTTGTCCAAGGGGATGAAGCATATAAAACCGCCAAAAACTTCATCAAAATGCTCATGCCGAGCCACGCCAAAAACGTCAAAGCCTATAAAGACAATATCCCGTTATTCTTGTGCTACAGTGTTGAAAAGCAAATTGAAGCCAGTCTTGAATCCGTCGTACAATTACGCTCTGGCGGCTATCTCGTCATTCATCCTACAGAAGCGCTTGTATCCGTTGACGTGAACTCAGGCCGCTCAACGCGCGAGCGTAATGTCGAGCGCACAGCCTTAAAAACCAATATTGAAGCCGCAGAAGAAGTCGCCCGTCAAATGCGCTTACGTGATCTTGCAGGACTTGTTGTTATTGACTTCATCGACATGGATGAAAACCGCAATAATAAAGCGGTTGAAAAACGTATGAAAGATGCTTTGTCCAAAGACAGGGCCCGTGTGCAAATGAGCCGAATTTCACAATTTGGCCTGATGGAAATATCCCGGCAAAGACGTCGGCGTAGCCTATTAGAGGGCTCGACAGCTAATTGTGAGCATTGTGACGGCGTCGGCCGCAAACGCACCATAGAGTCCAGCGCGCTAGCCGCCATTCGAGCGATTGAAGAGATCGGTGTCAGGCGTCAATTGAAACGTATTCGTCTGAAAGTTTCTCCAGATGTTGCAATATATATTTTCAATGAAAAACGCGACTTGCTTCAACATGTAGATGATCAATTTGATATGTTCACCGAACTTGTCGGTGATGACACACTTATTCGTCCGGCCTTTGCTGTTGAAAGTCTTGAGAGCCGTCCAGAAGAAGAAGACCCGCTTTCGCGCATTGAAGCTGAACATCGTAAAAATGCGAAAAAAGAACGTGCAGAGAGCAAATCCCGTAAGTCCCAAAAATCCGAACGTGCAGATACAAATGAAACCACAGAGGGTCAGGACGCCCCGGCGGTTGAACTTGACGAAAATGGTGAACCCAAGAAACGCCGTCGTCGCCGTGGACGACGGGGTGGACGCGGCAAACGTAATTCTGAAACGCAAAACACTGAGATATCCGAAACTTCCGACACTATGGACGGAGACGGTGACAGAGACAGTCACAAGGACGGAGACGCTCCCACAGCCAAGGGCACGTCCGATCCCAAGGCCCAGGATATGGATAAACCCTCCAAGCGGAAAAACACCAACCGCCGGAAAGCCCCCGCGAGGTCTAACAAATCAGAGAATGACGACGCTGACGCCCAGAAATCTTCCGAGGATGAGACTTCTTCCGAGAACGAGACATCTGCAAAGGATGATAAGCCCAAGCGCGCGCGCAGAGGCGCACGCCGCAAAGCCCCTACACGTAAACCTGATGATACGACTAAAGCCCAAGAGGATATAACGGAAATAGATACTGCGAAAACAGCGACATCTAAGCGCCGTCGACGTGCGCCCGCTAAATCCAGCGAAACTACCGCCCCATCCATTACAGATCAAAGCCAGGATAGCCCCGCCGCTAAAAGCACATCCCGACGGAAAGCTCCGGTCAAAAAGCCCAAGCCGGATGCCGATACGCCGATGGAAATAGTGCAGGCAGAGCCAGCTAAATCTCGGAAAAAAGCACCTGCAAAGGCAAAAACAGCTAAGAAGGCCGCGAGTAAGACGACGTCTGCTAAGGCTAAGGCATCAAAGACGGCTCCCGCCAAGACAGCAAAAGCTGCAAAAGTCTCGACGCAGAAAGCACCAAGCAAAAAGACCGGTTCTAAAAAGGCAACCGCTAAAAAAGCACCGACCAAAACCGCAACCGCCAAAACAACAGCTGATAAGAAACCTCCGGCGAAAAATGCAAAGGCGAAAGCGGCGACAACATCTAAAACAACAGAAAAAACTACAGCGCGCCGTAAGGCTCCGGCCCGCAAAACTGCGCCAGCCCGTTCTACCCCTGCCCAAAACGACCCAGCCCAAGCCGACCCTGTCAATTCAAAGAGCCAGCCCGTGGCAGAGACTCCGGCCACACCCGGGCGGCGCAAAGCGCCCTCCCGTACAGCGCTCGACCCGACGCCGTCTAAATCCTCTGCGGATGTATCCGAATCGTCGGCAGAAAAGCCCCCGTCTAAAAAACGGGGTTGGTTTGGACTGCGTAAAAAATCTGATTAAGGCAAGAGACAGTCAGCTTTCCTTAACTGGTATATCACTGCATTGTTACAGCAGAGTCACTTGACGCCAGAACTCATGATTGAGATGATTAGTCTAATCGGAAAAGGATTTTCCACGACATGATTTTCTTGAAATTTCACCTAAAGACGCTGAGCATTATTTTGTTAAGCCTATGCCTCTTAGTAACCTCTGCGACGTCAGTCGCAGCACAATCTCTTTTGCGGGATACTGAAATTGAAGAAATACTGCACGAATTTACAGTTCCCATTTTACGCGCCGCCGGGCTGACCCCCAGCAGTGTCGATATTTATCTTATAAACGATCCCTCATTAAACGCCTTTGTGACGCGCGGCCAAAACATCTTTTTACATTCTGGCCTTATCATGGCGTCTGACACACCTAATCAGTTAAAGGGTGTGATCGCACATGAAGCGGGACATATTGCCGATGGTCGAATTGCACGTAGTGATTATCAAAACCGTAGTGCTTACGGGTCTATATTAATTGCCGCCGGTCTTGGCCTTGCCGCAATTTTAGCTGGTGAAGCCCAAGCAGGTGCACTTATTTTAGGCGGTTCACAACAATTCGGCGCTTTAGAAGTTCTGGCCCATACCCGTACAGGAGAGTCTGTAGCCGATCAATATGCTGCGCAATATATGGAACAAACAGGACAATCCGGTCACGGATTGATCGAATTTTTTGATAAATACCGCTATCAGGAAGTTCTCTCCCAAGCACGGCGGTTTCCGTACTTCCGTTCTCACCCGCTATCAAGCGATCGGATTGATAATCTGCGTGAGGTGGTTGATGAAAGCCCTTATCGTGATGTCAAAGACTCTGAGAGTGATCTCAAACGCATGGAATTAATGAAAGCCAAATTACGAGGATTTTTAGAAGGCCCGCAGCTTGTGTTTTCGCGTTATCCTGAAAGCGATCAGACAGACCCGGCTCTTTATGCTAGGTCCGTCGCGCGGTTTAAAGGCGCGGATTTGCGTGGGGCTATGCGGGAAATCGATTTACTCATATCGCGCCATCCCAATAATCCTTATTATCATGAGCTTAAGGCACAAGTTTTATATGAAAGCGGACGCGGTGCGGACTCGCTGGCCCCTATTAACGAGGCCTTGAAATTAAAGCCTGATGCCCCCTTATTGAAAATCGCCAAAGCCCAAGCTTTAATTGAAAAAGCGCAACCCGAAACCCTGGACACTGCGGTAGACCTATTAAAATCCGCTCTACAGGTAGAAAAAAGCAATGGCACAGCATGGTATTTATTAGCGCAGGCTTATGGGCAGCAAAACAAAGAACCTTTGGCTAAATATGCCACGGCGGAACAGGCCTACTCAATTGGAGATTTGCAACGCGCGCGCTCATTTGCCAAACGCGCTCAAGAAGACCTCCCGCGCAGCATTCCGCAATGGCGGCGCGCGAGCGATATTATTGTTATTGCTGATGCCCAATTGGCAAAAAGCCGGAAAAAACGTCGACGCCCCAAACCTTAAATATTAATCTTGAATACATAGACTTAGACAGCCTAATATCCTAGCAACGTAAACGTTTAAACACGTTAAGCGTAACGGTGGGCATGGAGACCTTATGAAATTATTTTTTACAACGGCTTTAGCCTTTACACTTACAGCCTTTGCAGGATGTGCCGAAGCGGGCACTATTTCCAGCACAGATAAAGCGGATATTGAAAATATAGTCAGATCCTATCTGTTGGAAAATCCCGAAATTATACGTGAGGCTCTGCTCGAACTTGAAAAAAAGCAAGACCGTGCCCTTTTAGCCGAAGTTGAAGATGACTTAAAAAATGATAATCGGGATATAACCTACGGTCCGGCCAATGCAAAAGTCACGATTGTTGAATTTTTCGATTATAATTGCGGATATTGTAAACGCTCAACCGACTGGCTTAAAACTGTCATGGAAACACACCCGAATGACGTACGCGTTGTGTTTAAAGAATTACCCATATTAGATGGAAAGACAAAAACGTCCCGTTCGGCTGCAAAGGCTGCATTGGCCGCCGGTCGTCAAGGCAAGTATAAAGAAATGCACTTCGCGCTTATGGCTGAACGTAGCTTGTCATCAGAACGCATAGACGCTCTGGCCAAGCAAAATGGTGTGAATGTTGAAAAAATGCGAGAAGATATGCAGGATTCAAAGCTCGAAAAACATTTAGAAGATACATTATTATTAGCCTCGCGTATTCCGCCATTAACCGGAACGCCATTCTTTGTTATTAATGATGCCTATATGCCCGGTGCCAATACCCAAGCCTTACAGCAACTCTTGGAGGATGCGCTTAAAAGCTAAATTTTTCAATTTAAGGATCAGGCCCATTGGCACGCGAATTTAGACCACAGGTTAGCGCGGGTCTAATAATTCGATAAATCAAATTTTCGCGTAAAACCGATCGTTGAAAAAATCCCATTACGGCTACCATCAATAGCCGTAATAACAGGACTATTACGGGCATCATTCACAAACCATCGATAGGACAGGCTGGCACTAGCTTGCCAGTGTTCGCCAATATCTATCCACCCCACAGCATTTGCAGAATAGCCGTAAACCCCCGATCCAATTGTAAATTCCGATAGGGTAGAGGTCTGCGCTTGCGCTTGCGTTATGCCAAAAACAGTTTGATTATGGTTTGCATCTGCCCAATTGATACTTACGGAAGGTTGCAAGAACAGCTTGCCCAGCGGCAATTGCGTCCCCACAGAAAGATCGGCCACAAAGCCGCCATGTCCGCCGATAATATCCTGTCCGGCGTTAATCCGAATCCCCACAGGCCCATAACTTACGCGCGCAAATCCGCCGGCAACAAGGCTACTGTCAATATCCTCTAACCCGTCTAGCGTTGGACTCTCATCCGAATCCCGACCAAATTGAAACCCGGCACGCGGCCCGGCTCGAAATGTCCATTGTCCAAATCCCTGCCCCCCTCCAATATCAATTGCATCATAGCTCAACGCTAAAGCTGCGAAATCAAACCCTTTAAAATCATAAACACTCAGATTAGGCAGGACACGGAATTCTTCTTCAGCGGATCCCAAATATTCGGAACTATAAAGCACAGCCCCGCCAAGATAGGCCACAGCTTCGGGCGGGGCAGGTCTTGTGCCAGTCCGGTCACCTGTCGGGTTATCTGTCCGGTCAATGGCTGAATCTTCTTGTGCAAAGACCTTAATCCCTCCCCCCATCAATAGGGTTAAAACAGCCGCACATTTAGCAAGATTCACAATCATAGGCTTCAATACTCCCAACCGGGCCAGAATTTTATTAATTCTTTGTGAAACTACAGCCATGTCTACAGCTCTCAACGCTAAATACCGGCGATCTCTACTCGCGTTGTTTAAGTTTATTCATCGTTTGCCGATATTCCCAGCGTTTGATTTCAGCCATGGCTTGGGACATTCGGAATTCAATATTTTGTACGGCAACATCCCGTAATCCGGGCCGGTTACGCGCGCCTATTAACGCTTCGGCGTCATGACATAACTGCGCGAGCTTAAGGGCGCCAATCGCATTGGCCGACCCCTTCAGGGCGTGGGTAACTGATTCCCATGTCTCATCATCAGTCTCGGCGATTAAAGCCCGCCCCCACATTTCGACTTGGTGTTGAAACAAGCCAAACAACTCCTGAGTAAGCGCTAAATCCCCATCAACATATTGATT
Source organism: uncultured Caulobacterales bacterium (assembly GCA_964607445.1). Lineage (GTDB taxonomy): Bacteria > Pseudomonadota > Alphaproteobacteria > Caulobacterales > Maricaulaceae > CALCKU01. The sequence goes on along the minus strand of CAZSKN010000003.1, from coordinate 164,453 downwards.
TAAATGGTTAAAATCTATTTCTGCTGGCGATTCAGTCGGGGTCATGGGGTGACAATAATAGATTAATAGAAAATGAACAGGGCTTTCAGGCAAATTTCAACCACCATTTGCCATAACCCTATTGTCGCTAACCAAAGGAGTGTCTTATGACTTTATCTAACCTGACAAAAACCTTGCTAGCGGCTAGTGCTTTAACTGTGCTTGCCGCTGCCCCCGCTGCTTATGCAGCAGACGCAGCAAGTGCCAAACCTTCAAACGGAAATTTCGCATCTCATGTCGATGGCCGCCGTGATCGTCTCAGAGGGGATCGTATTAGAGGCGACCGCAATAGAAGTGATCGGCTACGGGGTGATCGTAACCGAGATCGTCACATTGATCGCCATGCCGATCATAATCATGATCATCTAAACTTTCGTGATAATCGTCGTACGCGCACCCGCTTTCGAAACGCACGGCGTATAAATCGTAATTACTCACCTTATAGGTATAATAATCGAGGAAGGTATAACTCACCTTATCGGACTCGCAATTCGAGCGCTTTCTATAATCCCTATCGCAGCCATGTCGGGATTAGCTTTAACTTCGGATCCCCGCGTTATTCCGGCTATCGTTGGGCCCGCAGCCCGTATAGTCTCTATAATTCCAGCTATGGATCTTATAGTGGATATCAAAGCTCTACGGTCTGTCGTCGGGTCAACCGGATTGCCTATCACCATGGTCATGAAGAGTTGATTAGCGTAAAAGAGTGTTCCAACCCGTATAGTGGCACTTATATCGTACAAGGTTCAGAGCGCGTCATTGATTGTCGGTATTAAGCCCTATTACGATAGGTAATTCGGGGCCGCCTTAGGGCGGCTTTTTAATGTATACTCGATCCGCTTTATAAGTTTATTGACCTCTCGCGCATATCGTCGCAGAATTAAGAAATTTCTAAAAGAACGTCAATCATGCTAAATCCCGGTGATCGCTATCTCAATTTAACACAAACAGGTGAAAGCCGCTGGTGGAGTTGGGCTGTCGCTCTCTGGTTCACGATAGTCGGCTGGATTATAGGACAATCCATTCTGGCAGGCCCGATACCGACACTTTCGCAAAAGATTGATCCTGAGTTGAGCATCCAATTTCAAATCGCCAGCGAAGCCCTTTTTGCAAACCACTACAAAACACACAATATTTTATTGTTTAGAGGGCTGATAATAACGACGGTTTTGAGTATCTTTTTTTGGATGATAAACCGGGCAACGCGAGACATGCCTCAAAAGCTGTTTGGCGTTTTAACCGGTATAATGATGGCTGGCAGTGCAATCTCTTTGGGGTTTATAATGCCAAATATGAGTTCACCCGAGCTCAATGCTATCATGAACAAAATGATTGGCTTGAGTGCGTGGAATTATTTGCTGATATTGGCGACATTCCCTACTGCCCTTTTCGGGTTATATCTGTGTCAAAAATTCATCCATAAACGCTCGATTTTAAGCCTGCATACCGCAGCTAAGCGATTTAGATGGGCTAGGCTGGTTCAAGCTATGCTCATCACCTTTATTGTATATGCAAGCCTTTCTATAATTGGGCATATTAGCGGCCTTAGCACAGTAAAGTTTTCTTTTGACAGCACACGTTTTTTACAATTCGCACTTGTGTCGCTTTTATTTATTCCCTTGCAATCGGCGACTGAGGAAATCCTTGTACGCGGCTATCTTAACCAAGGCCTTGTTAGCCTGTTTAAAAACAAATGGGTCGTGTATATTTTGACAAGCCTGTTTTTTATGTCACTGCATTTAGCAAATCCAGAGGCCACATCCGCAGCCAGTGAAAGTTCGGTTATCTTCTATATTACGATGAGTAGCTATTTCTTATTCGGATTTATTCTATGCCTTGTGGTAGATTTCGACGGTGGTCTAGAGTCCGCCATAGGTATACATGCAGCTAATAATCTTTTTGCCGCGATCTTGGTCAATTATGAAGGATCGGCTCTGCCCACACCCTCAGTTTTTCTGGCCAAAATAAACCCAATGATTGACCTGCCTATCGGTATAGCCACACTGGCGCTTGTTACATTGATTGTTTACAAAACCCGCCGTCCGCTCGACGCCGGATCAGCGCCTCTAAAACAGCTTAAAAAAACCTAGCGTAATATCTTACGTCCGGCCGGCGTTAAACGACACACTAACCAATCCGGCTTCATGGGATTGGAGAACCAACGTTCTGCCCAGCCTTTATGAATACAGGCCTTGATAATTTGCGTGTTAATCACCTGACCTTCATGATCAAAAAGCGGTAATTTACCGCCGGCTTGATCTTTACCCATTATAAGATAAGCTCGTTCTTGAGCTGTTAATTTTACGCGCGCGCGTTTTACGTCTGACGTCATCATAGTCAGGCCCCTATCTGTTCACCGTTTAAACCTAGCCTCTGTCGGGCTATTGTCTTGATAATTGTTTTCTTAACCCAAAACGGCTTATATAGAGTTAATAGATTGATATTTTAAGGCGGATCACTCATTGGCCAGTATTTTTAAGAAAATTAAAAGCATCGACCCTGAAGACGAAACTATCATTTCGTCTCTTGGCCTCACACCGATTTTACCGACGGTACACGACGAATTAGACCCTAAAGATAGGAAAGATTCGCAAGCACCATTGGAACTGACACCCGATACAATCCGGGAAATCGAAGATACGGATATATCTGCGCCCCAAGATATAGGACAAGATGAAAATATCGAGGACAGCGTAATAGAGGACACCATAAAAGACAGCATATCGGTGCCAGACACGCAGGCCTCTGACACAAATATAGTTCCAAAAGATGATCATAAGCCGATTATTACCTCCGTCACCCCTGTAGCTTCGAGATCCGCGCAAAGCCGTGATGGGACGTCTGCCTCGGATAAGCCCTCCGCCATTACTGCGGCTAAACCGTCCGATAGTTTTGACGCCGTACCTGGTTTTATTACCCGCAAGTCGTATTATACGGATGACATCGACGCACCGTCTTACCGTTGGATGGGGTGGGTAACTGCACTCGCCTGTCTTGGCTGGCTTATTACGGCTGCGATAATGGCATTTGGATATTTTGATTTAGGTTTAAACCTCAAATCGCTCAGCCCTGTACAAATGACCGGGTTAGCCCTCCTCGTACTGTTTCCTGTTCTTATGTTGGCGCTGACAGGTTTTGCGTTCAAACAACTCGCCAAAGTTTCGCAACAGGCACATAATTTGGCCAAAGCCGCGCAGGATGTATCACAAGCCGACGTCAGCGCTGTCAGCAAAACAGCCATTATGAGTGCAGCGATCGCGACAGAAATCGATGGTGTTGACGCCCGAATTGATATGGCGCTTTCGCGCCTTCGGACATTGGAAACGACATTACAAACGCAGATTAAATCTATCGCCGCGTCAAATTTAGACACAGAAACTATGGCGACAAAAGTCGCGCTGACATTAAGCGAACAAAGTGTTGGATTAGAAAATATATCCGGTCTTTACGATGCCCGTATGGTTGATCTCAATAAGACATTTAATCAACATATGCAAAATTTAACATCTGTGACAAAAACCTCCGGACAGAAAATCGAAGAGGCCCGCGTGAGTGTCGAAGGTGCCGCGGCGAAAATTAATGCGGCCTCCGATCTACTCCGAAGCAATTCTCTAGACGCAGCAAACTCGCTTAAAGATAGCCATAATGAAATTGAACGTTTAGGGAAAATCATTACCGATCGCTCCTCTGATTTGGATACAGTATATCGCAAACATGCAACCGAGCTGGCATCTATGATCGAGCAGTTACGTGATGAACAAGAAAATTTAGGCGTGTCACTAGAGGCCCGATTATCGAAAATGCGAGACGTATCACTTTCGGCGCAAGTTAGCGCACAAAGCCTGACGAAAGCGAGCCAATCCGGTCAGGAAACGGTCGAAGCCTTAGCCAAAGCCGCACGTTTTACGGATAGCGCGGTTACACAACGCTTTGCCGAAATGGAAGACATGGTCAAATATTCCAATGCTCGCGCCGAAAGTATTAGCGAAACCGCTTCGCGTCGTGTGCAAAATAGCTTGGCCCAAACCCGCAAAGAAATTTCCCGCATCGAAACCGATATGGCGGCTTTACAAAACCGGTTGCAAAACTCAGCTACCGCACCGCAATCCTCACCACAAGATATCCCGACTCTCAGAACAAAACCCGAAAAACCATTGCCCAAAAAGCGCAAGCGACGTGGGCTTTTACGCATTAAACCTCTTGAAAACGATTTTCCGCCAGTCGAACCGCCACGATTTGACGACCCATCCCCCTTTTCCATTACCTCTGAAGTCACATCCAAAGACATTCCTGATGTCGTTTTGCAATATGATGACTTGGACGCGCTCAACAATCTTGAGCTCGATGTCGAACCGGTAGATATACCCAAAGATATTGTCAGGCCTGATAAAAATGCACATTTAACGCAATTTGATCCTGAAAATACGCACACGCCCAAAACCTCCCAACAAACCCCAGTATCGCAAACGCTCTCGCCGCCGCAACACCCCCGAACTCATGATATACCGCGCTCTGCCGAGGCCAATACGCCCCGTATACGCGGACGCGCACGCTGGAATTGGCGCGGTTTAATTCCCGGTGGCGACAAGTCTTACTCCGGCACAACTCCTACAACACCACCTGTCGACGGCTCTCAACATGATGCGTCCCAATCCGCGCATGTTAACGAAACCCAAATCATCGTGACATTGTCAGGCATGGGCCTGACACCGGGCGCGATTGTCGATGATGGATGTATAATCGAAGCGACCAATGCACGAAAATCCAAAGGCCCCATGGCAATGAGCCAAGCTATCTCTCATCGCTTATCCGAACCTGTGCAACATTTAAGAGAAGCGCTGGAAACGAATATGGAATTTAAATCTGATATGCGGGCCTTTACCTCGCAATATCAAGCCCGTTTAAATGCTATATCTGAAGATCGCGAAGCCATACGCACTAAGCTTGAGAGTGAAACCGGGCGCGCTTATTTATTATGTGACGCTGCGCTAAATGGCTAGCTAGCCCGCGTTTAGAACTCGTTTTCCGATGGTCAACTCCCCCATCACCCAATCGGAAATCTCGTCTAAAGCTTGCTGATTAGCCTGACTTTTCGCGCTAACGATGGAGGATACGCGTCCTGCAGTTGCTCTCACGGATTTATTCACAGAATAGGTTCCAATAAGGTCGCGGCTAGAAGCATCTGATAATACAACGCTATAATTGGCTATCGCCAGTGGCGCTTGGGACTGTCCGCGATCAAAGTGGGCTTCAAATTTTACAACATTCAAGCTCACACGATATTGCGGACGCGCACCTGAATTGGGTAGAACACCGATGACACCCTCTTCTCCCGCTAAGACATTGAATAACGAGCGTTGTATAAGAGTCGGCACAGGATCCGCCCATTGGGCTCCCATCGCACTTGAAAGAGACCCGTTGGCTTGCGAGACAATAATATCTTTTCCGCGCAAAGCGGTGGCCACGACCGGACGATCAATCCGAACTGTTGGTGCGTTTTTTATAGCATTCACGGCAATGTCGGTTGAGTGTAGACGATATACAATATCCGCAGGCGCGGCTTCGGGTAAAAGAGATACGCATGCGGACATCCCGCTTAGACACAGTAAGACAGCCGCCAAAGACGCGCCCCGCTTGACCGTATTTTTGGCAGCCTTGTTGATGGTGAACTCAGGCTTCTCACAGGATAGGCGCGACTGTATCATTGTGGCAACTCCACCTTTTGTTTCTTCGTTCCCACAATAAATCCGGTGGGATTTTGATCTATACCATCGGCAATGCGGTTTAACGTTATCATTAATTGGCGCAGGGCATCTGTGGTTTCTTCAATATCAGTTATACCGGAATTGGATAGCCGATTAATCGCATCGCTGGCATCAACGGTGAGCTTGCGCCCCCCATCTGCAAATCCTGTAAAACTCGATAATGCACTATCAACCTCGGTTAAAGATTTTTCAGCCCGTTCAATAAAGGCCCGTACATCCGTCTTTACGAGTCCTTGCATCTCACTTGCCGCCGCATCAACAGCTTTTGAGGCCGCGGAAACATCAATAGCCGCCGCTTCAAATGATACCAAAACGCGGCTCACAAGGTCTGAGTCGATCTCGGCCTCAGCCAATTTCCCCGACAAGGTATTAATATTGGCCAATATCCCGTGAAAATCATCTATCGCCTCTTCTGATAAAACAGCATTCACCCGTCCTAAGGCAAATTGGGCGCTTTCGATCACAGAGCTTCCGCCTTCAACGAAACTGTCAATTTGGCTCATACGTCCCGGTATCCGGTAGGTGTCCCGTCCGGGCAAATCCCGTAAGAGCGGAAAGTCCTCACCTCCTGAAAAAATCTGTATATAGTTCTGCCCCGTCAAGCCCAAAGGTTCCAATTGGGCATAACTATTGGTATGCACGGGCGTATCGCTTGTCACTTGAATGCTCGCGACAACTGAACTCGAGTCATTAGGGTCGAGACTTAACTTCGTGACTTCGCCCACACGCAGCCCGTTAAACCGAACCTCGCTACCTTGCGACATTCCCCGCACAGGGCCGTTAAATGTAACCTCATAATTTTCAAATTGTTGATCAAATTGAGCATTGGACAGCCACGCCACAAAGCATATTGCCAATACAAAGGAGATGAATACAAAAATGCCAATTAAGGCGTAATGTGCTTTGCTTTCCATATTATCCATCGACCTTTTCTTTTGCGGTGTGAGCCGCCCGAGCCCGTGGCCCCCCGAAATATTCACTCACCCAGGGGTGATCGAACGCCAATACATTTGGCAAGCTATCCGCTATTGCAATATGTTTATCAACTAAAACAGCCACCCGGTCACATATTGTAAATAAACTATCCAAATCATGGGTAATCATCAAGACTGTTAAATCCATGGCTTCGCGCAGTCCCAGTATCAAATCATCAAATGCGGACGCGCCGATCGGATCAAGCCCGGCGGTGGGTTCATCTAAAAATAAAAGCCCCGGATCGAGCGCCAAGGCACGGGCCAGCCCGGCACGTTTTTGCATCCCGCCAGAGAGATCTGAAGGAAATAATGTCGCGGCATGGGCTGGAAGTCCAACCATATGTATTTTCATATCAGCCAGTTCGCGCATAAGTTTGAGCGACAGATTTGTATGTTCTCGTAATGGGACCATTATATTTTCACGCACTGTCAATGCGGAAAATAAAGCGCCGCCCTGAAACAATACACCCATTTTATTGTTTATTTCATTGCGAGACGCTTTATCCAGATTATGACGATCTTCCCCGTAATAAAGCACTTGTCCCCCTTCAGGGTTTTTAAGCCCCAAGAGTGTGTTTAGAAGAACAGATTTCCCAGCGCCAGATCCGCCGACAAGGCCTACAATTTCGCCGTGTTGCACTTCAAAATTCAAGTTTTCATGAATCACATTCACCCCGAATTGAGTTTTAATATTCAGTGCTGTGATCGGCGGCGCGCGGTCTATATTTATTAAGGGTATACCGTCCATTATACGCCCATTTCCAAAAACAACATGGCAAAAATTGCATCCATAACAATAACGGAAAATATCGCCTGCACCACGCTAGAGGTCGTACGTGAGCCAAGGGATTCAACGCTGCCTGTCACGGCAAGCCCCTGACGGCAACCAATAATGGCAATAATCAAAGCAAAGAATGGCGCTTTAACAATTCCCACCCAGAAATTATTGATAGCAACAGTTTCGCGCATTCGGGCAAAAAACAAGATAGGGGAAATATCCGTCGGGCCGAACCATGCCACAATCATCCCCCCGCCGAGGCCGGACATCATTGCCGCAAATGTAAGTATCGGCGCCGATACCAAACACGCAATAGCGCGCGGAATCACCAAAGTTTCGTAACGGTCAAGGCCAATAACCTGCATAGCATCGACTTCCTGACGCATTTGCATGGCCCCGATTTGCGCTGTAAATGCCGAATCTGAGCGTCCCGCCAACATGATCGCGGTAATGAGAACCGCAAATTCGCGCAGAACCGAAAACCCGACAAGATCGACCATAAATATTTGCGCCCCGAACGAGGCCAATAGATTGGCGCCCATAAAGGCAATTACCGCGCCAATAAAGAAACTCAGTAACATTATAATTGGCGCCGCGTTCAACCCGACATCTTCAATAAGCGCAACGATTGATTTCCACCGAAACCGCGTTGGATTCAAAATCGACGCGATCAAGACCATAAAGAACCGCCCGGTAAAGGCGGCCGTATCATAGGCTTCGCTACAGGCCCTTGTGGTTGCCTGCCCTAATCTTGAAAACATGTCATACCATGGCCGGGTTTCCTTGGGTGGACGCCCCATAACAGCATCTGCGGCAGCTGTTATCAAAGTGCGTTTGCCGGACGTGGCCGAAGCAATGTCCCAGTCATAGCATTTTCCTGGGCCGCATCTGATAGCGCGCGCAAATGTATAAGCGCCTGCCGTATCTAATCGCGTGACGCCGCCAAAATCAAATCTGACAGTATCGTATTCGTAACTATCTGTAGCCTTGGAAAAATCTGGCTCGATAGAGCCAATGGTGCCGACGGTCCAATCGCCATAGCCAATCACGCTTAAGACATTTTCGTTTTGGTGTAACGAAAAGGTAGGAACATGGTGCAAAACTGTCTTTTCTAATTCTGACATGGGCTTAAGGTGCAAATCCTAGGCCGCCACGTCAAGTAAAGGAATGGATTTGCGACAAATAAAAATTATTCAAAAGGATTGGCCTGTGGACGGTTCTTTCCGAATTTCCAGAAGCCAACTCAAGCACATTCCTGTTTTGAGTGTCGAAATTTATGAAAATGGTAAAAAAGGTCAGGCCGAATGCCGCCCCTATGCGCGCTATAGGGAAACCCAAGCGTCTGTTACAGCACAGATTGAAACTTTACGCGCAGACATTGAATCCGGCTTAACGCTGGAAGGTTTACAAACCCGCCTCCCGGCGGGTGCCGCACGCAATGTCCTTGACTGTGCTCTATGGGACCTCAGAGCCAAGCAAGAAAACAGGCCGGTTTGGGATATGCTGAACCTTCCCGCCCCGCGGCCCCGTATCACGGCCTATACCGTGTCTATGGACACGCCTTCACACATGGCAAAAGCAGCCATAGCAGCCAAAGACTATCCTCTTTTAAAAATAAAAATCGGTGGAGACGCCGCTATTCCAGCCGTTCTGGCCGTTTTAGAGGCGCGCCCCGATGCCGAGCTTATCCTTGATGCCAATGAGGCTTTAACCCCGTCGCAAACCGCTGAATTGCAAAATATACTCAAACACACGTCAACCCTGTTGATAGAACAACCGCTTCCCGCTCAGGATTTTTCAAACCTGCCACCGCATAAACCCGGCGATATAACCATTTGCGCCGATGAATCATTGCATACAATTGACGATTTGGAAAAATTATGGACGGCTGGCTACAGGGCCGTAAATGTTAAACTAGATAAATGTGGCGGCTTGAGTGCCGGATTAGACCTAATGCAGGCCGCAAAAGACAAAGGGTTCGACATTATGGCCGGATGTATGGTCGGGTCGAGCTTGGCCATGGCGCCTATGATGATGTTGGAAAGTTTTGCGCATTTTATTGATCTGGACGGCCCGCTTTTACTATCCGAGGATATTCAAAACGGTTTGCTTTATTACAAGGCGCAAATTTATCCGCCAGAACCTCAATTATGGGGATAGCCTTCGCCTTATGGGGATAGCTGAGCGTTTAAGAAGTGTTCTTTGCAGATGTAGAGGTTTGAGGAGTTATATTTCTGACCCGTATTCCAAATTTATTTGTGACTTCACTCAGAGCATCAACAGAATTTTCAAAAACAACGAGATCAGTCAACATCGCCGTTTCACCAAATTTGAGACATGCGGACCTAAATATTGTTTCCGCATCCCGACCCGCGATCAACGCCCGTTCAAGACTAACCAATTCTGGATTTAAGGCCCGGTCTTCGGGCGCAACAGCCAAATATATCTCGGCGGCTTTTGTCGTTTGTTCTACCTGCGCTTTTGCCAGAGCAATATCAGATTGTATGTTCGCCAAAGACGTAACTGATCTAACATAGGCATTTTCAGCAAGCGGGGATGAAATATCTTGTTTTTCCAACCCGTTTAATAAAACATTCGCAGTAAGCTTGACGCGATTACTCGATTTTTTGGCACTCCACCCTTTATTCGTAAACAGAGCATAAAGTCGGCCTGCGGCGCGCTCTACAACATTTTTCTCAATGGAAGGGCGTGAAAAAGCCGAATTCGACGCGGCAACGTCAGCCAAATCAACCGTAGCACAGCCCGAGAGGCAAATCGCAGTTGCAAATGTGAGCAAAAATTTAGTGCCCATAATATCTTCCAGTCCTCTCCAGGCCCAAAGCCCTGTTGTGAGTCAGCCTTCTATAACGTGCTATATTGAATATTGTCTGAACATCTCGCAGATTTGTCGTAAGCGAGGATATTTTTTGATGCAAGCCTCAGTATCACGCCTGTCCTATTTGTAATAAACATTGTAAAAAACGGTGAAATTTTGTGCCTATCCGGAAAAGCCAAAATAAGGATTTTCCCAAATTCCTAGCCCCAGAACAATACATACAAACCCCGGTGCAACATATTTCGTTAGGAATAATAAAACGCGCCCAAGCGCCTCGCCATCTCCCGAAATTTGTCCGTTTAATATAGATTTATCCAAACGCCACCCTGTAAACACGACGACTAACAGCGCCGATAACGGCAGCATAATCGGCCCCGTTAACCCGGTATCAACAAAGTTGAAAACTGATTGATGGAAAATAAAGACAAACCCAAGAACCGTCATCAGACCTCCCATAATCCAAGACGCTTTGGCTTTCGTTATAGAGAACTTTTCAGAGACCCAAGCGGCAATCGGTTCCAATAATGAAATCGAAGACGTTAGGGCTGCAAAAATAGCCAGAAAGAAGAATGTACCTCCGATAAGATTACCGCCGGGGGCAGCCGAGAGCGCCGTGGGTAAGCTGATAAAGAATATCCCAGCGCCAGCTCCTGGGTTTAGACCATAGGTAAACATAATCGGGAATATGGCAAAACCAGCAACCATTGCCACGATCGTATCCACAAACCCTACGGTGAGGGCCGCTTTGGGAATGCTCACATTACTGGGCAAATAAGATCCATAGGTAATCATAATCGCGCTGCCAATTCCGAGTGAAAAACACGCCTGACCCAATGCGCTCGCGGCAACGTCTCCGTTAATTTTTGAAAAATCCGGAGAAAAAAGGAAGTTGACAGCCTTGACTGTACCGCCAGAAGACAAACCCGTTATGACCCCATAGATAGATAGACTCGCCAATAAGACAAAGAAAATTGGCATTAGAATTTTCGCCGCCATTTCAATACCCGCATTCACCCCGCGTGAAACCAACCATGTTGTCAGAAAGGCAAAGATTAAAAACCATGGGATTACCTTAGCCGGTGTAGAGATAAGACCGCCTTCTCCGGCAAATTGATCTGCGATTTGATCAGGCGTTTGGCCATCAAAAGCCCCGCCAAGAAACTTCGGGATATAGGCCATAACCCAAGCCGCCACGACGCAATAAAAACTTACGATCAAAAAAGAGGCAATCATCCCGACCCAAGCGGAAGACGCCCAGTTTTTTGATACCTGACTACGGCTTGCCAAATCTTCTACAGAAATGACCGCACTCGCGGCTTGTCCGGCGCGGCCCATTAAATATTCACTCATTAAAACGGGAATCCCGACAAAAAGCACACAAGCCAGATAAATGATAATAAAGGCGCCGCCGCCATTAGACCCGGCTTCTGCTGAAAATCGCCATAAATTCCCGAGACCCACAGATGAGCCTACAGCAGCCATTATGAATGCAAATCGCGATGACCATTGTGCAGTACCCGCACTCGAAACAGCAGCCATACTAATACCTTATTTTTAATTTTTTCGTACACTCGACAAATTGTTTCCAAAGGTCAAGACCGGAGCTTAAATAACAAAGAAGCGATTATACATATATTGTTTACTGTTTCTCCTTATAAAACCTGTGGTTGTTAATCTAAATACACAGATCAACAGTGTGACCGGTATCTATAACCCCGAGACAGAGACCTTGTTCGAGATGAAAGGAAAAAACATTTCACAAAACACCCAAATTTTATCGATACTTGTGGCTGATGATCATTATGCTAACCGGCTCTTGGCAAAGACCTTACTTCTGCGCGAAGGGCATGAGGTCACACTCGCTAATAATGGCAAGATGTGTTTGACATTATGCGAAGCCAGTGCCTTTGACCTTATTGTCCTCGATATTCAAATGCCAATTATGGACGGATTAACCGCCTTGAAACATATTCGGGCCAGCGAGAATATCAATGCAGATAAACCCATATTCGCCCTTACCGCTTATAGCGATCCCGAAGATATACGGGCCTATCTAAAAGCCGGTTTCAACCACGTTCTTCCTAAACCCCTTAAACCCGGTGACATCCATGACGCTTGGAGGCATTTCAAATCACAGGAGAAACACGAAATCCCCCACCAAAAACAAGAGCCGCCGTTACAAAGGCTTTCAACCTATACATCTACGCCCCGATTGCAAAAGACACATATGGAAGCAGGTTTTAACGCGATTCTCGTTCAGGATATTCCCTTAATCGAGACGGCGATTACGGCGGATCTGTGTTCCGTGACAACCGTGCAACAACGACGCCAGCTCTTAAATGTATTCTGGTCGGAAATTTGTGATCTCGTCTCTGAGATGCACGCGCAAAAGAAAAATATAGAAAGGCCGACTTTAGAGGCCTCAAGCTTGAACATTTTGGGAGCGTTCAGAAAAAATGCCCATACCATAAAAGGCACGTGCATTAATGTTGGTGCCTTACGTCTGAGTCGACTTGCCGCGCAGTTACAAAATGCGCCCCAGAAAGACATAGACCCGCTTTTTCATGCGCTTGGTCAAGCTTTAAACCTGAGCGAACCCGCCCTTCGCAAAGCCTTTAACCTTCCGTCAAAATCCAAACCCGCTCTTGATCCTGATATCGCCTTACCGACCACCGCCGCGGGGTAACTCGCTTTTCATATGTAGTTGACATGACAGGACGAGGCCAAAACTAAACATGGTAGTCAAGATAACCGTGCCTCCATAAGAAATGAGCGGCAAGGGGACGCCAACAACAGGCATCAAGCCCATAACCATGCCCAAATTTATAAATATATACAGTGCGAATGTCGTCACAATCCCTAGAATAAGGAGTTGCGAAAACAGGTTTTTACATTGCAAAGCCAGCCAGATCGTCAATGCAATCAAAGCTGCATATATCCCCATAGTCAGTACGCCTCCTACAAGGCCGAACTCTTCACCAATAACAGTAAAAATAAAATCCGTCCTGTTTTCAGGCACCCAGCCTGACTGCCTCTGCGTGCCGTTCATAAAGCCTTTGCCAGAAAACCCACCACTGCCCAGCGCAATTTTCGACTGGGTAATATGATAGCTCGCCCCTGTCGGATCGCGTTCAGGGTCAAAAAAGGTCAAAATACGCGATCGTTGATAGTCCTTCAATCCGAACCGGACAAACAGCGGGATAATGATTAATAACGAAATCAGTGCCGATAGTATCACTCGCCAGTTAATCCCCGCCAGAAAGACAATCGCGATTCCAGTCGCTGCCAGTAATAATGTTGTCCCTAAATCCGGTTGGCGCAGGACAAATTGTACGGGCAGAGCGATGAGTAAGACCGCCCCAGCAACACCACTAATATGGGACACACGCCACGCTTCTAGATCATGGTAATACCGGGCTAAAGCCATAACCAGTCCGAGCTTCATAATCTCGGAAGGTTGCAAGCGCATAAATCCGAAGTCGAGCCAGCGTTGCGAGCCATTTACATTAATACCGACAAAATCAACGGCCAAGAGTAAAACCAAAGCCAGAAGGTAAAGCGGGTACGCCAGAGAATACCAAACCTTCACATCAACCATAGCCACACAGATTAAAAGCCCTCCTGTCATCACCAAGCGGAACATATGTTGGACAGCCCCCTGCATCCAGACCCCATCAGTCGCAGCGTAAATCATCCCTACACCAATTATGCCCAAAAGATAAATCAACGTAATTAGCAATAGGTTGACTTCAAAAAGTTTCGAGATCATCGCATTGATCATAGCCGTCGCCCCGGTGGCGTTTGCGTGCGCTGCGACGCCGGCCCGGACGGTATATCTGGGTTTTCAGATGGCCCGTCTGTGGCCCTATTGGCCAGCCCGTCACGTTCCAAAGCCCGTTGCAATAACGCGCGCGCAATGCTGGCTGCACGTTTTGAACCGGAGCCACCATGCTCAATAATAACAGAGGTGGCAAATCTTGGGGCGGCATAAGGTGCATATCCGACAAATATGGAATGATCGCGGAGTTTCCAAGGAAGGCTCTGATTACGAACGACCCCGGACCGGCGCTCTGACGACGAAATACCTCTGACTTGTCCTGTACCTGTTTTTCCCGCCATGGCGATCCCTTCAAGATGCCAGTCATCCGGTTTATAGCCTGTCCCGCCGGGTTCTTCGCAAACCGCCCACATAGCCTCTTGCACAATTGCTAAATGCACAGGATCAATATCCAGATCTTCAAAATCAGGTAGATTATCATTTATAATCAAATAGGGGTTAACCGAACGTCGACCATTAGCCAGCCGAGCAGCCATAACCGCCAATTGCAGTGGGCTGCTCAATACAAACCCTTGTCCAATCGCGGCATTATAAGTGTCGCCAGTATGCCAGTTCTGATTTAATCGACGCCGTTTCCATTCCGGGTTCGGGACAATCCCGCGTGTTTGACCCGCGACCCCAAAATCAAATTTTTGTCCTAAACCAAGCTTCAATGCCATCTCAGCAATGGCCTCGATACCGACCCGGTCTGCCAGATCATAAAAATAAACATCACAAGAGTTTTTCAAACCGTCGCGCATAGACATCGCCCCATGTCCCTTGCGTTTCCAACAATGGAAATTTCGATTCCCCAAACGAAGTTTTCCGGCACAATATATTTTTTCGCGAGGATCAATACGTCCCGCTTTTAATGCCGCTAACATGACAACCATTTTAAAAGTTGAAGCCGGTGGATATCCGCCCCCGATTACCTTGTTAAACTGAGGGCGTTTTTCATCCGCATTCATGCGAACCATATCTTCGCGCGTCAAGCCGGACACGAATAGGTTTCCATCAAATGTCGGCATCGACAGCAAGGCCCGTAATTCACCTGTCAGCGTGTCAATAACAACAGCGCCGCCGCTATCGTCTTTAAAAAGTTTGGCCGCGTAGCGTTGCAAATCCGCGTCCAGCGTTAAGGATACATCGGTGCCATGTTGGGCGCGATCTTTGTCTTCTGGCCACTCTCGCACAATACGTCCAACGGAGTTAACCTCTACCTTTAACTTTCCAGACTGTCCCCTTAGCAATTTATCAACGGACGCTTCCACGCCAGTTTTGCCGATCCTAAAGGTCGGTTGACGCAATAAAGGGTCGTCATCCTTATCTATATCCCGGCGATTAGCCCGTCCAACATATCCCAATACGTGCGCGAAAACGCCCTTATTCGGATAAGCCCGCTTTTCTCCGACTTCCGGGATTACACCGGCTATATCCGGGGTTCGTAAATTAATAGAGGCAAAGGTATTCCAATCCAGGTTTTCATCGATCAGCACCGGAATAAAACTCGCATGTTCCTTCACATCTTTTAAAATGCGTTTGCGGGTTTTACCCCGTAAAGTAATAGTTTCACCGATCATATTTAAGGTGACAGACATGTCTTTCACCTGTTCGGGTAGCATCAGAACCCGATAATTTTGGCGATTAATCGCCAAGGCTTCACCATGCCGGTCAAGAATACGACCTCGCGACGGAATCAGCATATTGAAATTAAACCGGTTTTTATCCGATAACACCTGATAATCTTCAGATCGCATGACCTGCAAATAATAAAGTCGGCTGGTTAAAACGCCAAAACAGCTAACCCCCCCGCCCGCCAATAAAAGGGTACGGCGCGTTAAGGTTTGGGTATCGATCTCGTTTTTTGTCACGTTATAAATCGTCTACAGCTATTATCAGTCTTCGCATAAACTGCCATATGGCCATATAAACCGGAAAAATAACTATTGTTATTAATACATGTAACACAGTCGAATACATAACGACAGTGTTCTGTATAAGCCCGTTCAAAATAACCAAGCCAAGCGAAACACCGAGTGTCAATTGACCGTAGTTTTTCCAAACATTTAAAGTTTTCATATCTTTTCGGGGCAAGCGATTACGGAAAATCGTAAAGGTGAACACGAAAATCAACGCGCTAAATCCAAGAGGTTGCGCGTTGAGAACATCTTGGATCAATCCCGCTATAAACACCAAGACTAATGAGAGCAATGGTGCGGCATGACGCGGCCATAAAAATAATCCAAATAATGGCAACCATAAAAACATAATGTTTAAAGGGCCCATACGAACATTAATCAAGCCTAAGATCATTAAACTCAGCAAGATCACAAACCCGTAAAAAGCTTGAGGCAGGCTATCGGCAAGATCGTTAAACCTTACATCCATTACGGCTCCTGGCCATCGGTGTTTAACGCCGGGGTCTCAGCTTCGTTAACATCTGTCTGACGTGTATCTGTTCCCGCGCCAACATTGTCTTCTTTACGGACAGCTTCGCTGTCTGGTGCGGTTATAGGCGTAAAAGGTAAAACAGACACCCAATCTACGGCTTCCTCGCGTGTATACAGATCCACTTTCAAAGCCCCCGTTTTCAGCTGCCTGACAATTCCAATAGGCAAGCCCCGAGGCAGAACGCCATCATCCCCAGACGACACCACCTCGTCACCCCTTTGCCAGTCATCCGCATTGGATATATAGGACAGGCTTGGGAAATTCGTATTATCACCGCTCAAAATCGCTCGCCCGTCTGTACGCAAAGACATAACGGCAATGCGACTATTCAGGTCCGTTAGACGTAGAACACGCGCAGAGGATTGGCCCACCCTGACAATATGTCCATATAATCCCTTTACCGTCATCACGGCATAGCCTTTTTCAACGCCCTGCCCCCGCCCAGCATTGAGCAAGGCCGATCTGACAAAGGGGCCTTGGCGCTCAGAGACGGCCCGCGCCGCAATCTGGTTGGTCGCAATATCTTGACCGGCATTCACATTTAAAAGAGTTTCAAACTCTGCAACCTTCAATGCCAAAGCATTCGCTCGCATTTCCATATCCCGCAATCGATTGAGTTCCGCCCGCAAGGTCTCATTTTCTTTGAACACTTCCTGTCGGGCCTTCATATCCGAGATAAGTTTCTCGCCGCCCCGCAACGGAATAGATAAATAGGTCAATATGGGCGCGACACCGTCTTCGAGGCTGTTTTGAATCTTCCCCGTGCCAAGGTCAGTGCCTTTAAATGTAAGAAACATAATGAAGCTGATAACACTCAGCATTATAATCGTTAGGCGGGTGATCACGCGTTTTTGTCGTGATCTTTCTAAACTCGGCCCAACCATAAACCAAATACCTTTTAAACGTCTTTCTAGATACCGCTTGTCAGAACACTTTTCCACTTGCTGAGATTTTCAACAACAGTTCCTGATCCTCGGACCACACAAAATAAGGGATCATGCGCTATGGACACAGGCAAGCCTGTTCGCTTGCGTAATTCCGTATCCAAATTATTAAGCAAAGCGCCGCCCCCCGTCAGCATGATACCTTTATCCACAATATCGGCAGCGAGTTCAGGCGGGGTGGCTTCCAAGGCATTTTTTACAGCTTCGACAATCTGTTCAACGGGTTCCGTCAGACTTTCTACAATCATAGCCTCGGTGACACGAATTTCACGCGGGACACCGTTCATAAGATCACGCCCCTTAATTTGTATGGTCATGCCTTCATTGTCCTCGGGCATCATTGCAGACCCGATTTCTTTTTTGATCTTCTCGGCACTCTTCTCGCCCAATAATAGATTTGTCGTCCGGCGAATATACTGCACAATCGCGTCATCCATTTTATCGCCGCCAACACGTACCGAACGCGAATACACAATACCATCAAGCGACAATACGGCAACTTCGGTCGTGCCACCGCCAATATCCACCACCATAGACCCGGAAGGTTCATGAATGGGCAGCCCCGCGCCCAAGGCGGCCGCCATAGGTTCTTCAATCAGATAAACATCGCGCGATCCGGCCCGTAAAGCACTTTCATGAATGGCACGTCTTTCAACATTTGTCGCTCCAGACGGCACGCAAATCACGACCTTTGGTTTGGGCTTGATAAACCGGTTTCGTCCGTGAACCTTTTTAATAAAATGTGCAATCATACGTTCAGCGACGTCGAAATCTGCGATCACCCCGTCCTTCATAGGCCGGATAGCTTCAATGTTTCCCGGTGTTCGCCCTAACATTAAGCTGGCTTCTTCACCCACAGCATGCACTTCCTTACGGCCATTTTTAATAGAGAAGGCCACGACAGACGGTTCGTTTAAAACGATATCTTGCCCTTTCGCGTAAATTAAAGTGTTGGCAGTGCCAAGATCAATGGCAATATCTGTTGAAAAATACCCGAACATAACGGTTAATCAGCCTTATTATTGTAACGCAATATCACCCAATATATGCAGAACGACTTTGATAAATGGGTAATGGTATTATTTGATTCTACTTATGTCTATATGACGCATTCCAATGGTAAAATGCAAGCATAGCCCGTGCCGAAGCCCTACTTTAATTCAATTTATTTGCTTCTGTACCAACCTCCGGACGAATTCGCGAGGATAGCCGTGATCTCGCCCATAACATACACAAAACACAAACGCTTGCGAGGCCCAATGATAACACCCCTAACAAAGGGCCTTGCCCGGAAACCGCTTCACCCACACCGCGTCCAACAAAGGCAATTGCCGCAATCTTCGGGATAATTCCCAAGGCCGTGCCCAAGCCAAATGCTGCGAATTTCATATGTGATACGCCGGCTGCCATATTCACCAGCACAAAAGGTCCCGTCGGCACAAGCCGGACCGTAAAACTTGTGACAAATCCATTATTTCGGACAAGTCGGGCTATCCGGTTCATAAGGTCGCCGCCAAAATGTTTTAACCTATCTGCCCCCAAATAACGGGCCAGCCAAAAGTTCAGGCTCGCCGACATTAAAGTCGCTCCCCAAGAAAACACTGCCCCGTAAAGAGGCCCAAAAGCGATCACCGCCCCGGCAATTAATCCCCATTGTGGGACGCCAAAAAACGCCGCCGCCATAAAAACACATGCCGTCAAAGGAAATGCCCACGGCGTTCCCCTAACATGTGTAAACCAGTCCAGCACATCACGATTTGAAAACACAAGATGTGTGCGCCCATAGGCGATTAATAAACCTACAGATATAATCATAAGGACTAATATCGCGATTGCGCGAAAAGCCTGCTTATCCATATGCGTAAAAAATACGAAAAACGATTTTAACATCGGGACGATCTCATCTCATCGCCATAACGCTTTCCTCGGCCTAAACAAAGTGACAATTTAGACAGCCACTTTGATACATCTCTCTCACACATAACGGCCAAGCATGACGTCAAACTTCGTGTAATCAGGCGCCTTCTGTATGGAATACCATGTCTGCATCTGTCCACGCGCCCAAGTAAATTGACGTTTGGCAAAACGCCTACTTTCACGTTTTGCTAATTCAATCGCCTGCACATCTGTCATATGTCCAGCTTGGGAGGCCATTAGTTGGGGCACGCCAATGGCTTTCATTACAGCTAGTTCCGGTGATAAATTTCGGTGTCGCAATCGCAAGACTTCGTCCGGCGCACCCTGTGCAATCATCTTGTCAAATCGCGTATTTATACGTTGATAAAGTTTTTCACGTTCTGGCTTTAATACCGCCCCGTGCCAAAACCCTGCGGGTATAACCGGGCGTGTCTGCATTTGCCATTGACTTAACGGTGCAGACGTTCCCAAAGCCACGCTGACAATGCGCAAAAGACGCTGTGGATCATGTCCCAGCACTTTAGCGCAAGCTATAGGGTCTAACCTTTCGGCCTCGGTTCTCAGTGCAGCGATACCTTGAACATTCAGGATTTCATTGGCGCGCGCCCAGCCTATTTCAGACGGTTTGGGTATTTGCGCCAGACCATCGGTCAACGCCTTGAAATAAAGCCCTGTCCCGCCCACAAGAATGGGACAACGTCCCCGTGCAAGAACAGTTATAATAATATCGACCGCCTCCCGTACCCAATCGCCAGTTGAATACCGCATGGCGCCGTCAACATGACCAAATAAATGATGGGGAATGTCAGCCATATCCTCCAGACTTGGCCGTGCCGTCACAATTCGCAAATCCCGATAGACCTGCAAGGCATCAGCGTTTATAATTTCACCATTATATTTTTTGGCCAAAGAAATCGCCCATGCGCTCTTGCCGCTTGCGGTTGGGCCTGCGATACACACGACCGGTTTCATTAATGAAGGCTCTAATTTCATGATTCAGCCCTTAGCTTATATCGCAACAATTGTCCTTGCAAAAAAAGACAGATCCGTCTTTGAGCACGCAGTAAAACTTATCGCAGACCCGTCGACACTGACAATTCTGTCACCCGGTAAAGCGTTCGAATATATGGTTTCTGATCCTGCAATGTCACCCCCGAGCCAAAGCCCGGACTTACGCGATATTCAAACGCGATTAGGCGCAAAATTGTCAGCCGCAGACATCAATGCGGATATCTGTGTTCAACCAAATGAAAACAGACGAAAATCATTATTAATATGTGATATGGATTCTACCCTCATCGGGCAGGAATGTATTGATGAACTGGCAGATTTTGCAGGTGTAAAACACCGGGTCAGCGCTATAACCGAGAAAGCCATGCGCGGCGAAATTGATTTCGACGGCGCATTAAAGGCCCGTGTCGCCTTATTAGAAGGCCTTGATATATCTGTACTTGAACACTGCTTCCAAGAGCGTATAGCTCTCAATCCGGGCGCACGGACCTTATGCCAAACCATGAAACAAGCCGGTGCCAAAACCGCTATCGTATCCGGTGGTTTCACCTTTTTTACTGACAAGGTGAAATCCGCCTGCGGATTTGATATCGACCACGCCAATGTTTTACTTGAGGCCGAAGGTAAATTATCCGGAACCGTACAACTTCCTATTTTAGGACGCCAAGCCAAGAAAAAAGCCCTGGCCACCCATAGTAAAGATAGGGGTGGGCCTCAAAACGCGGTCGCTATTGGTGACGGTGCAAATGACCTCGCAATGATAGAAGCCGCCGGTTTGGGGATAGCCTATTACGCCAAGCCCGCAGTGGCCCGCGCAGCGCACTGCGCTATTCAATTTACCGATTTAACAACAGCGTTGTTTTTTCAAGGGTTTAAAGAGACTGAATTTAAAACGTAATCACCCGTCCTTAGCATCGTCAGTTTCGCCCTATCGTTAAGATAGTCCCAACGTTAAGAACGTAAAGCGTAAAACTTATAATTCCCACGTTGATTGACCAAAATCGTAATCGTGCTACCGGCGTCTTTTGCGTCCATAATCGTGCGTTCAAAAGCTTCGGGATTTTCGATAGGCTCAAAATTTATCTCTTCGATAATATCCCCGCGCGCCAACTTCCCCGCGGCTTCGCTTCGGGCGTTTACCATGACAACTCTCACCCCTTTTACCTCTGACTTGATCCGGTATTTCCGGCGCACAGCTTCCGTCAAGGCTTCAACAGAAATTCCCATAGCTACACGGTCAGCATTTGCCGTCTCAGCATCGCGTTTGGCCTGTTCTTCTTTTGTAACCTTTTCTTTCAATCGTTCAATCACCGCATTTGTGCTACGCGTCTTACCTTTGCGAATATAGGTGAATTTCAAAGGCTGACCAATCGGGGCTTCGGCGATTATGCGAAACAAACGACGTTGCGAGGTCAAATCTTCAGTCCCGACTTTGATAATAACATCATTGCGTTTTAGACCGGCTTTACTGGCCGGTGAATCCGCTTGCACACGAGTCACGATAACCCCTTTGGAAGATTTTAACTTAAGATTTTTCGCCAGTGCATCTGTGAGAGGATTTACACTGACACCCAGACGTCCGCGTCGGGTCTCGCCAAATTCGCGTAATTGTGTGACCACACTTTGCGCCAGATCAGCCGGTACAGAAAAGCTAATGCCCACGCTATACCCTGTTGGTGATAATATTGCCGTATTTACGCCCACCACATCCCCGGCCATATTAAACAAAGGGCCGCCGGAATTTCCTTTATTAATCGCAACATCGGTTTGAATAAAATCATCATAGCTTCCATGAGAAATATTACGATTACGAGCCGATATTATACCTGCTGCAACAGATCCGCTATAGCCAAAGGGATTGCCGATCGCCATCACCCATTCTCCCACTTTTCCAGCATCGGCATCGGCAAATTTAACGGCTGGAAAAGGGTCTTTGCTTTCGATTTTCAGAAGCGCAATATCCGTTGACGGATCACGTCCTAAAAGCGTCGCCGTATAACTTGTTCCGTTTGGAAAGGTGACTTCTATAATATCCGCATCTTCAATTACGTGATTATTGGTCACAATATAACCCTCAGGGTCGATTACGAATCCTGACCCAAGAGATTTCGACACCGAGCCACCCTGCCCGCCTTGACCGCCTCCGAAAAAGTCATTGAACCGTTCCAAAGGCGAGCCTTCAGGAAAGGCTGGAATATCCTCTGTGATGTCTATAGTTTGCGCCGTCGAAATATTGACAACAGCCGGACTCAAACGCTCGGCAAGCTCAGAAAACCCGTCCGGTGCATTATGCGCCCACGCCGTCATAGCCCCTAAGGTAAAGGCCGCATAGCTAGCAATAAAGATACGAATCACACTTAATACAGACTTCATAGACACAAATTTAACCGTTCATAGGTTGAAACCAAATCACATTATCTGGTCGTTAGATTTACAACCATAGTCAATAATCACGACTTAAGTATTAAAGCTTGGTCATCCTGCCATTTTTACGGCCAAAACTATAAGCGCAACCCCCAAAGCTACCGACACAAGCCCGGACTGATGCAAGGCCTTATCACCCATCGCAAAAGCCTCGATATAAAACTTTCTCATCTGGGCCGGAAAGATAGCCCAAACCACACCCTCTATGGCGAGTACACCGCCAAAGGCAATCATCAAAATGACCCCTAACCCCATAAATTAGCGGCGCCCTCGGGGTCCACGTTGATCATCCAGATAGCCTAAGAAATCAGAATTAGGCGACAATACATATGTCGTGCCTGTCCCAAGACCTGTTTTATAGGCCTCCATAGAGCGGTAAAAAGCAAAAAACTCAGGATCCTCATTATAGGCTTTCGCGTAAATATTATTACGCTCTTGGTCACCTTCACCACGAATGATTTCAGCTTTTTCTTGCGCTTCGGCTTTTAAAATAGTTGCATCTTTTTCAGCCGTCGCTCTAATTTCCTGCGCACGTTCGTCACCTTCAGCGCGAATTTTTGCCGCCTTTTGCTGTTGTTGCGAGACCATACGTTCAAAAACTTGTTTGGCATTTTCTTGCGGCAGGTCAGCCCGTTTAATCCGAACATCAATAATCTCGATGCCAAAGTTTTTATCTTTAACAACATTATTCGATACTTGTTGGATTTCCGCCATTAATTCGGCCCGTCGTCCGGCGATAATTTCTGGGGAATCAACACGTCCCAACACATCGCGCAAGGTAGAGTCCATAATGGATTGTAGCTGTAATTGCGCCCCGCGTTCTGTCTGCAATGCTTCATAAAATCTAACGGCGTCCAAAACACGATAGCGTACAAATGCGTCCACAATCAGGCGGTTTTGATCTGAGGCCACTAATTCTACGGGCTGTAAATCAACCTCCAGATTTTTACGACTAATCGTCACAACGCTTTCAACGGGGAGTTTGAACTTAAACCCGGCATCGGCGGCTTGCCCCCAGGGATTTTCGACCCGTTTGGCCTGACCAAATTCCAAAATCAAAGCTTGTTCATATTCTTTTACCGTATGGGTACAGGTCACAATAAGAAGAAAGATCAAGCCAAGAATAACAACTAATATAGGCGTCTTTTGCATCACTGGCCTCCCTTTTTCTTGCTTAATTGATCCAGCGGCAAATAAGGCACAACTCCTTGTCCCGCCGCATCATCCAAAATGATCTTCTCGGCTGGACCGTAAACTTGTTCTATCGTTTCCAGATACATACGCTGACGGGTGACCCTCGGCGCCGCTTTATATTCCTTTAAAATCAAATTAAATCGTTCGGCTTCACCCTTGGCTTCCGCCACAACACGGCCTTTATAGGCTTCGGCGTCTTGCAAAATTTGCGCAGCTTCACCACGCGCTTTTGGCACCACATCATTCTGAAACCGTGTCGCTTCATTTATTTTCGTTTCTTTATCTTGCTCGGCACTCACCAGATCACGAAACGCATCTATAACACCGCCTTGCCCCGGAGGGTCAGCCTTTTGCAATTGAACTTCAACAACCTCAATACCTGCCTGATACTCGTCTAATGTATCTTGCATTAAATCTCGCACCGCAATGGTCGTTTGCAGACGATCTGTCGTGATAACTTTTTGCAACTCGCTTTTACCAACAACTTCGCGCATTGCACTTTCAGCTACAGCCCGTACGGCACCCGCAGGCTGATCCACTTCAAATACGAAATTTTTAACATCGTTAATCCGCCAAAGCACACTAAAATCAATATCGGCAATATTTTCATCACCCGTCAACATAAGGCTTGAATTATTGTTCCCGCCGATCGTCGTTTTCTGAACAACACGGGCTGGAATTTTCTCAACAACCTCAAACGGGGTTGGCAATTTAAAATTAAGCCCCGGCGGAGCCGTCCGGTCATATTTTCCAAACCGTAAAACAACAGCTTCTTGCTGCTGGTCAACCTGATATACACAAGAGACAGCCATTGCAATCACGCCGATGACAAGGAACATACCAATAGGCCCTGCCTTAGAGAACAGGTCATTTCCACCGCCACCGCCAGACCGACGTCCACCGCGGCGTCCGCCGCCCCCGCCGCCAGAACGCACACGAGATTTAAATCCCTGAATCACATTTTCCAGATCAGGAGAGGCTTCCCCGGGACGGGGTTTATTCCGGTCAGGTTTGCCGTTATTTCCCCAAGGGCTTTTCCCCCCATTTGGGCGCTTACCGCCACCACTTCCCCATGGGCTTTTATTATCCGACATGATGTCTCCGTCTTGGACTCGCTAAAATTCTATGTATATGTGGCCTGCAAGCCCTTCTATATCAAGGGCGCAATAAGTATTTTTATTCATCAACAGGCAAATTCAGCTCAGATATCGACCTAAACCTTACCCCGCAATTTGGCGACGCTCATAAATGCGTATTGTAAACGGGTAATCGTCTTTTGCCCCCTTAGCGACCTTTCGCTCCGAGCCTAGCGCCCACTGATCGGCCCGAAGAGCCGGAAAATGCGCATCGCCTTCAACCATCACATCCACATCTGTAATATAAAGTCGGTCACAAAACCCCAACAATCGCGCATAAAGTTTCGCCCCACCGATCAACATAACCTCGTCCACATTATGCTCACCTGCCAATTCATACCCCCGTCCTATCATCGCATTTATATCGGTAAAAACCTCGGCTTTAGGGGCCATAAACTCCGGATTACGCGTCAAGACGAGATTAGGGCGCCCCGGCAATGGGAATGGCAGGCTTTCCCACGTTACCCGCCCCATCAGAACCGGCTTGCCCAAGGTTGTTTCTTTAAAAAATTTAAGGTCTGACGATAATCGCCATGGTAGGTCTCCATCAATACCAATTACATTATTACGGGATTTCGCCACAATCAGAGAAAGGCGCGGATAGGTATTATCTAGATTCGTGGTCATAGTTAGGGGTTACACCTCTTCGCATTAGGCGTATAGTGAGGAGATGACATCCCCAATTAAAAAAAACACTGGCCGTATTGAAAAAAATGACACGGGGCGCAATCCTCCTCAAACCAGCCTGCGCTTTATTAAATATACACTCATTTATATTCTGCTGATCCCGTTTATCAATTGGAGCTTTACATGGGCACCAATGGTCGAATGGCCCGGCCTAGCAAAATGGGCCTTCAATCCGGTAACGATTATTACAGGCCTTGTTCTCGTCGTTCGGGATTTCGCCCAGCGCGAGATCGGACATGAAGTTTTAATCGCCATGGCCATTGCCCTGGGCTTGACATATGTCACCAGTGGCGGGGAACTCGCCTTGGCCAGCGGAGCCGCGTTTTTGATATCGGAAATCATTGATTATCTGATGTTTACGTTCACGAAATACAAACTCTCGACGCGCGTTTTGCTATCGTCTGCCATTGCCGCCCCAATAGATACAACGGCCTTTTTATTCGGCGCGAGTTTTATACGTGATGCACAATTCACCCTGCCAAATATTATTATGAGTATTGGCGGTAAAATGATTGGAGCCATCATTATTTGGTGGCTCATAAGACAAAAACTGGAACGTCATACAGAAGTCTAAAACCCAGAATACGCTCACGCCGAACCCAAATTACGTCTAAGTCCAAGACTGTCAAAATCGACATAAAGGTTCATATGGGCGGCCTGATTAATACCAATCCCGATATTAAGTGTAAAATCGACGGCATAGGTAAGATTAAACTAAAATCTAATCTGTCAAAAATCCGCATAAAGCCTTCAATAAATTTATAAATCAACCTGCGGACACATTAAGAATTTAGACCCCGTTGATTTCGCATTATACCGTGCCACAACATCGGCCTGCAGCGCCTCTGATAATGAAATTTCATCTGTGTAATGGCTCGCAAATGTTGTTTTAAGCTCTTTAGCGACACGCATGCGTAACCGCTGCCCAACATCTGGCCCGGCTTTGGCCAGAAAATTTGGTAAGAGCCAACCCCCGACCCCCCATGCCATGCCATACCCCCGACTAAGGACAGTTGGCGAAACATCCAATCCACCGTAAAGATAGACTTGTTTATGATGAACCGAGCCGTAAATACTGTAAGCGCCGGGCGTACGAGCGGCGGCAGCTTCCATAGCTTGTAAAATTTGCGAGGCCAATTGACCTCCGCCTGTCGCATCAAAGGCCAATGTCGCGCCAGTCGCGTGAATAGCCTCTGTAAGCTCCGCCATGAAGTTTTCACTCCCACTATTACAGATATATTTCGCACCTAATCCCTTAAGAATATCGACCTGCTTTTGGCGCCGGACAATATTGACCACATCCACCCCGTCTGCTTGACATATAAGATTAAGCATTTGGCCCAAATTTGACGCGGCTGCCGTATGCACAAGAGCCGAATGGCCTTCCATCTTCATGACTTCGACCATGGATAATGATGTCAATGGGTTGACAAAGCTAGAGGCCCCGTCTTTGGCCGTATGACCGGGCAAAAGCGGCAAACATGAATCTACAGATATGCAGCGATATTGCGTATACATGCCGCCGCCAAATATCGCGACCGTTTTCCCCATAAGGGCTTGTGCCGCGTCGCTCTTACCAGCCCCCACAACAGTTCCTGCACCTTCATTTCCAATGGGTAAGGCCTGTCCGATACGCGCTTTCATCACGCCCATGCCTTGCGGGGATACCGGAGCGTGCAAAACAGACTTCGCCCCTGATCCCGTTGTGCGGGCCTTGTCCATACTACTCCAACCAAACATCACACCATGATCAGAGGGATTGATCGGCGTGGCCTCGACCCGGACAATGATTTCATCCGCCTTGGGTAACGGCATGGCCTGCTCAATCAGTTCCATTCGCAACTCAGCATCCTGAGTGATGGTCGATAGCATTTGCAGATAGGTTTTAGGTAAAGACATGAGGCCTCCAGAATAAAGATATATAAGGATTACCGCCTTTAACGGTCATTGTCTTGTGTATTTGAGATTTTTCTTCGTTAAACCGCAACTTTACCCGCGATATGGGGATGGGCGTCATATCCGATAATTTTGATATCTTTATAAGTGAAGTCATAAATTGTGGTGATATCGGCATTCAGTTTTAACCGAGGTAGCGGTTTTGGCTCTCGACGCATTTGCTCACGTACTTGGTCAAAATGATTACTATAGATATGAGCATCGCCAAAGGTATGTATAAAGTCGCCCACGTCAAGGTCGCAACATTGCGCCATCATTTCAGTCAGTAAGGCATAGCTGGCAATATTAAACGGGACGCCAAGGAAAATATCGGCACTGCGTTGGTAAAGCTGGCAACTTAATTTATCGCGCCCCCCCTCAACAGGTGTTACATGAAATTGAAACAGACAATGACAGGGCGGCAAGGCCATATCATCCACATCAGCCGGATTCCACGCGCTGACGATATGACGGCGGGAAAAGGGATGGGTTTTTATCGCGTCAACAACGTTTGAGACCTGGTCGATAAGCGTCACACGGCCCGCGTCATCTACAGGCCCTTCCCAGCGTCGCCATTGCTTACCATAAACCGGACCAAGGTCGCCGTTTTCATCTGCCCATTCATCCCAGATGCGCACGCCGTTCTCTTTTAAATAGCTGATATTAGTATCCCCTGCGAGAAACCAGATCAGTTCATGTATGATAGATTTCCGATGAAGTTTTTTCGTCGTGACCATCGGAAATCCATCCGATAGATCAAAGCGCATTTGATACCCAAAAACAGCGCGTGTCCCTGTGCCTGTACGATCAATGCGATCGGTACCGTTTTCCATGACATGATGTAAAAGATCGAGATATTGCTGCATAATAAAGAGCTAACCCATTTTCAACGATTCGGAAATGGGTCTACGCCCTTGGTTTAAATAAACCTATGCTTACAACCCGTCAATCACAGCCAGCATCGCATCCAGTGACGCGGCGCCTAATTTAGCACACCTATCCGGCGACCAGCCGAACTCTTCATCCGGCAAATTGGCATTATCCTTAAATGGCATTTCCAATGTCATCGCTAAGCAATCATAGGCATGGGCCGTATAATTCGTACAATAAGATAAATTTGCCTGCCCCGGCGCGGTTAAGGGGTAGCCAACCTTTGTTTGAAAATCCGGCGAGGCAATTTTATACGCATTTAAAAACACCGTAAGATTTTGCGCTTGTTTATCTGTATATCCCGGTATGCCCTCGGCCCCAGCAATGAAATTATAAGGCAGAGCTTCATCACCATGTACATCAAGGCACATATCCGGCCTGGCGGTTTCCATTGCCGCAATCGTATGAAAAACTTCCGGTGAAGATTGCACATCTGCCTTGTTCCATTCGCGGTTCAAATTCGCCCCGGCGGCATTTGTACGCAGATTACCATGAAAAGATCCGTCAGGGTTCATATTCGGAACCACATAAAACCGTCCTTTTTGCCGAAGTACACGCGCGACAGGGTCATCATCATCAAGCAATCGTGCTAAAAAACCCTCCATCCACCACGAAGCCTGGGTTTCACCGGGGTGTTGCCGGCCAATCACCCAGAGTGTCTTTTCGCCTGTACCCACTGACAAACAGTCCAGATCCCGTCCCTCGACCGTCTGTCCCAGAACTCGCATGGATACATCCGGATATTGCAGGCATTCCGCAATCATATCCGCATAGCGCTCAAGACTATAAGGCGCAAAATAAGCATAATAAACGCTATCGAGTTCTGGCGTGTGAACCCAGCTTAAACACCCGTTTTCATATTGGGTCTCTATTCGAAACCAGGTTTCACGGTCATAGCTGACACAAACACGGTAATCTTTCCACCCGCCTTTAAAAGCTGCTTTACTGGCATTTTCAATCGTCAAGCTACACTGTTCACCCGCAGCGCCAGACAGGCGAAAATAAAACCATTGGAAAAAATCAGAGGCATTATCTTTGGCGATGGAGAGGCGAATTGAAGAAGGAGTCTCCGCCGCGTGGGTGATGATATTGCCGCCATCAAAAGCGGAAGTAATATTGAGCATGGACTTATCCGTCGTCAGGAAGGTTCTATAAGTCTATGCCCGCAAAACTAACTCCCTGTAAAGTCATCAGCCGCGTCTGACGCTGCCAAAATCGCATCTGGCACATGATGGGCGGGCACGCCTTTCCAAAACACACGCCAATCCCCGCTGATCTGCATGCCGTCACATTCACGCATATACCAATCATTAAACGGGTTTTCTACACGTGAACGCCAGAAAAAAGACGGTATATGCACGCGCATATGCTCCCATATATCACGCGCAATCCCTTCACCTTGCGCTTCTTGTATAACCCAAAATTTAGACAAGTACGACAGGCCTGATAGCTGGGTAAAAATAGCCCCGCCCCTGTATTGACTTTCTATGAAAGCCCGATGCGGCATATTTGTAAAAAAGTCAGACCGCAAGGTTTTACCAAAGGCAATATCTATTGAGTTGTGCAGTCTCACCTTATCTAGCAATGACACATCATGGCTCTCGATAATATGCGCGGCATGGCGCAACATTGTCCCCGAACCTTTTGTCGTAAATAATTCACTCAGCAAATTGAGCGGCGAGGCTATCACATACACCCGTATGCCTCTGGCCTCATTTTGGCGGACGTCTGCCTGCCCGTCCCGGGCTAATTCAACAGCTAAATTCACAAAGCGGTGTTGCCCCGCGCTGAGGCTTTCCACGTCAATACTCTCACTGATATTTTCGATATTGATAACGCCCACACGACGCCCATCAATATTCAAACCCCCAGAAGGTTGTAGGAAGATAACCTTATTGGGTTGAATATCGGTAATCAAACTCGGCAATGTCATACCTCCATGACGATCTGTCATCTCAAGTATAGGTATAATATTATCGCGGGTTTTTCGGCGTACCTCAGGTATTAAACCATAACTCGCGGTATTCAATTTCGCGGTACGAATAGAGGCCGTTTCTAAAGCTTTTGCCAGTCTTTGCGATTGAAATGTTAGCGCGGTTTTATCATCGTCTAGTGCGCCAAGAAGTAAAATCGGATATAATCTTAATTCAGATAATATCAGTAAATTACTGACCAAGGCTTCCAGCAGCGGGTTTTTAAGGCATCGCGGATCAAGAACAATAAGCGCAAAGCGTTCGGGGTCTTGTTGGGCAAACAGGTCGGCATAGAATTTGGCTTCCTGCGTAGCCCCAACAGCGGATAGGCTGCGTAAGACGGTCTCACGAATGACGGATTTACTCACAAATCAATCCCGCCGGATAGGGCGCGTTGATAAATGGCGGCCGCTTCAACCAATTGCGCCGTCAAAACAAATTCATTGGGTTTATGGGCCTGTTCAACATCTCCTGGACCGTAAACAACCGCATTTAAACCTGCCGCGCTCAACAGAGCCGCTTCGGTCCAATACGGTAAATCAACCGCCTTCATAGCTGGAAAAAAGGGTTGCATAGCCGTAAAATCCAGACATTCAAACGGCTCAAGCGCCACAAGCCTGTCTAGGCCTGACGGGGTGGTCTTCTGAAATCCGAGTTGGCTATATATGTCTCGTATATCGGCTTCGCGTTGCCCAACATTATCGCTGGGTGGCGGGCGCATTGAAAACTTCATCTTGGCCAATGTAGGAATAACATTATACGCGCCATCGCCTTCGATAATCCCTATATTTGTACACAGCCCCTTATAGGGCGCTGTGCCGAAATCTTTATACCTATCGCCATATTCGCCAATTTGAGCGGCAAACCGCGCAATATCCAAAAACGGACGTTCTGTGTGATCCGCCAAAGAAGAATGGCCGCCTTTACCTGTGAATTTTACGGAAAAAGCTAACATGCCTCGGTGACGCCGACCAGGTTTACAACATGTAGGCTCACACACGATAGCCCGCCGTATTTCCGCCAAATGTCCGCGTTTAATCACCTCTGGCATAACTTCACTGCCATGTTCTTCATCGCCGGAAAATAAAATGGCAACATCTTTAGGCGGCGTCACCTGCATAGCTGCTAGAATACACGCGCCCGCGCCTTTGATATCGCTACTCCCGAGGCCAAAAATACGGTCATCGGTTTGCACCATTTTATGGGGGTCCGTCTTCCACCCCGCTGCAACAGGTACAGTATCCATATGGACATTTAATACGACTTTGGGCTGCCCCCATATGGCCAGAACAAAACCGCTATCAGATTTATTCCGGGATCGTTTAACCGTTTCAAATATACATCTATCGGGGCGGAAGCTCTCTAACGTCCTATGTAAGAAGGCCAGACAGGCAAGTTCATCACCCGTCCCATTCTGGGTATCAAAGCTTATAAGCGTATCCAACCACTGACTAATCGCATTAATTTCAATAATGGTACACCGTCCTAAATATATAAAGGCCCGTTAAGCCCGTTGATCTTACCGTTAAATTGACCTCAAAGACGAGAGGTATAGCCGCTAGGCTGACCCCATGGACTCAACAGTCAAAAATAACTTATCCTATCACAAGACATAAAAAAACCACGTCTTTGAAGACGTGGTTTTAAATACTGAAGTAATTAAGTTTTAATTACGGGCTTGTTGGCGCATCATCATCATCATCATCAGATGCAACGATCGCAATCAAGGCTGCCGCGCCAATAGCCGCTCCAACGACTGGCAGTGCGCCGACTCCAAGACCGGCTCCGATACCACCGCCAACAGGCGCTGCTACAGGTGGCGGCGTGGGTAC
>CAZSKN010000003.1:90593-131710 GCA_964607445.1 uncultured Caulobacterales bacterium | reverse complement strand
GATGGCGGTGTGGGTACAGATGTCGCTGGCGGAGACGCCACAGGTGTCGATGATACGGGTGCCGTTGTATAGGTGGTTGTCGGCAATGTTGTAGTCGTTGCCGGCTGTGAATATGTGACCGTCGGTGCAGATTGAACAGTCGTTGTCTGCGTTGTGTAACTTGTTGTCGCCTGTGTCGTATCCACGTAACTTGTCACACTCGGACGAATTTTTAATTTGATTTCCACACGACGATTAAGAGTTTCCTGAACACCATCTTCTGTCGGTACAAAAAGTTGGGTTTCGCCTCTACCTACTGCAGTTATTTTACTGGGATCTACACCAAGCCTGCTAAGCTCATCACGCACGGTTTCCGCGCGTTGCTGAGAAAGCTGTTGGTTGTATGACGCGGAACCCGATGTATCTGTGTGTCCACTCACTTCAATTTCTACAAGATCGCATGACGACGCGATGTTTTGAATATTTTGGATTTGAGCTTGAGTTTCCGCAGTTTGAGGCGCGTTAAAATCGAAATATACGATTTGTGAAATATATTCTTGCGAACAGATATCCCCGGTTTGCGCTAATGCAGGGCTAGCCGTTAACGCCAAGCTGGCGGCCGCCAAAAACAGTTTCTTGGTATTCATTTTACTCTCCAGTATCGTTGCTTGGAGCCCACGCTCCAGTCAATTAGCCGCCTTTTACGCTACACTCCATATAAAAGTAAACAACAAAAGACATTAATCTCTAAAATCTCTAAGAAAATTAACACTAAATCGTGAATTTTTCTTCCAGCGAATAGAAGCAAACAAAGCTGAATATTAGATGAATAATATAAATTTTAGCTTATTTTCCACATTTCCTTTCCTTTTCCATCGTAATTACCTATGTTGAAGGGGCTGGCTTGCCAGCTATAACGATAAACGCACATATAATAAGCGGGCTGGACCCGGGGGCGGTACCCGGCGGCTCCACCAAAAGTTGAGATACAGGCCTTGAAGCGTCGAAAGTCTCGATTTTTGAAGGGGCCGAAATAGAATCGACAGACGTGTAAAAATGCTAGCTTTCGTTCGTATGGGTACCGTTAAATGCCCGTTTTAGTAATTGCAAATGACAATTCTAATGAAGAGTTTGCTCTCGCCGCGTAAGCAGCGCGACAAATTCGCACTTTAACTCCTAGTCCTTCATACGGCTAGGCGGGCTTCGCAGGGGAGCTGGCAACAGAAACCCTGTACCATTGGTTTTAGAACCGGAACCCTACCGTCACAATACAAGTCCCCGGCCCGACCAGGCTGGGGCCCTTTCTTCGTCCCTAACATCCCTGATATTGTGACCCTCTTTCCATTATCCGGTCTCAGACGGCGCCTATACGCGTATAAATTGCGCAGGAATACCGCCCTCGGGTCGTAAGGTCACAGTCATAAGCGGACGCGGATAACAATTTTCCGGGATCCTTACATTATAATCACGCACCAAAGTTGCCAGAACCATTACCGCTTCCATAAGCGCGAAACTCGCCCCGACACAAATACGCGGCCCGGCACCAAAAGGCATAAATGGCGCTGATTTTGCGCGTAAATCAGGATTTCGGATAAATCTTTCCGGGTCAAATGCCAGAGGGTTATCCCACAAAGCTTCGCGGCGATGCATAACATAAGGACAGAGCAGCAAAACATCCCCTGTATTAATCTGACGGCCTAATATTTCACATCGGTCTTGGCATTCACGATTAAATATCGGCGCTGGCGGAAACAAACGCATAGTTTCATCGATCACAGCCCGTGTAAAAACCAGTTTTTCAATATGGGCGTAAGATATCTCCGCCGATCCACATATCGACAGAACTTCCGCGCGTAAAGTTTTGGCGCTCGGAGGGTGTGACGCTATAAGATATAGGGCCCACGTGAGTGTTAAGGCGGTTGTTTCATGTCCCGCAATAAAAAAGCCAATGAGATTATCTCGCCGCTCGGCCTTGCTCAGGGGACGTCCTGTTTTAGGGTCCTGCGCTGTTGTCAACAAACCCACAAGGTCATCCCCTGAGGTCGCCGACCGCGAGGCCAGTAATTTTTCTGCCGCACGCTTTAAATGACGCAGAGCCCATTGCCCGCGTGGCCCTATCGGGCGTGGCACACCGCGAGGCAAAGGAATCATATCATCAGGACGCAACGTCCCAGCCGATGTGACCACGCGTCGGGTTGCCCGTTTCAAAGTTTCACGGTCCAGGCCTTTCGGGTCTCCTAAAAGACATTTGGCCAGAACATCAAATGTCAGATCTGCCATTGCCAGATTAAGCTCTGTATGAGGAGAAACGTCTAGTTTAGCCTTGAACGCCCTCAGCACATCCGTGATCAACGGCGCAAGATCTGACATATGCCGATGTCGGAACATAGGCGCTACCGCCCGCCTCTGTCGTCGCCATTGTTCTCCATGTACTGACAGCAATCCCTCTTTCGTGGCCGGCCCTAAAATTCGGGCATCTATCGCGGTTTTTGTAAATTTATTTGCATGTCGGTTTAAAACGGCATTCATGCCCTCCGGGCCCGTAATAACATGCATTTGAACACCCATTATTTTCAAGGATGTGATCGGTTGTCTGTAAGATAAAGGCCCAAACCCCTCTATCGGGTTACGCATAAATTTCCAGCTCGCATATAGAAAATTCTCAGTCCCTTTTAACGGCTGGGCATGCGGGGGGTAAAATGGCTCTGATGAGGATTTCTCTAAAACCTTACGCATGACATATATACTAAGCCGGATTCATCAGATAAGATATATAAATCGTCGAAAAGACACATTAAAGGCAAGGTATTGAGGGTAAAACAGCTAAACATCTGTTGACGCACCTCTCTAGTGATTTAGGGTAGGGCCATGAGCCAAGACTTGATGAATTTTGAACATATGACGCAGCTCGCTCTGCGTGGCGTGGTTCGCGATGCGATTCGACGTGTGATCCGTGAAGACGGATTACCCGGTGCCCATCATTTCTATATTACGTTTTTGACGCGCTATCCGGATGTAGAGATTGACGAAAATCTGGCTAAAAAATACCCGGAAGAAATTACGATAGTACTAGAACATCAGTTTTGGGATCTCATCGCCAATACGGACAGCTTTGAAGTGACCTTGAAATTTGGCGGTGTGCCCAAATATCTGAAAGTGCCGTATACGGCCGTCACACGGTTTCATGACCCAAGTGTGGGCTTTGTCTTGCAATTTGACCCCCCCAAAGAAATGGAACCGGCCGCGCCAACCTTGGCGACTTTGGCGCCGCAACCCAATAGCGCATCAAAATCGTCAGCCGAAAATTCCGCACAGAAACAAGGCGGACCGAAAGCCCGACCTAAGACAAAAAAGAAATCTGCGAATACGGGTAAAGCCGCGACAAAGAAAAACAATCTCTCTGGGGATGACAAACCTTCACAAAGTCAGGCATCAGACACGCCGAACGCAGATAAAGTCGTAAGCCTTGACGCTTTTCGCAAAAAATAAACCTACCTTACCGCCCTCATAATAGGCTATTTTACAGAGATCATTATGACCGACACGCGTACCGAAACCGATAGCTTCGGCCCCCTTAAAGTACCATCTGACAAATATTACGGCGCACAAACGGCCCGTAGCTTGATTAATTTTCCGATTGGAATCGAAACTATGCCGCCCTCCATGATCCGGGCCTTAGGTATAGTCAAACGTTCGGCTGCCCTCGCCAATAAACAGCTTAAAAATCTTGATGCGCGCCGCGCCAATGCCATTGCCCGCGCCGCCAAAGACGTTGCCGAAGGCAAGCTCGATGATAATTTCCCACTCTCCGTGTGGCAAACCGGGTCAGGCACGCAATCCAATATGAATGCAAATGAAGTCATTTCCAATCGCGCCATTGAGATTTTAGGCGGTGTTATCGGATCTAAAGACCCCGTTCACCCCAATGATCATGTAAACCGCTCGCAAAGCTCTAATGACACATTCCCTACCGCCATGCACATTGCCGCGGCTGAAGACATTTATCATAGGTTATTACCCGCGCTTGAACATTTACACGCGGCCCTTGACCACAAAGCCAAAGCTTTTAAATCCATTATCAAAATCGGACGCACGCATACCCAAGACGCAACACCCGTCACCTTAGGCCAAGAATTTTCCGGTTATGCAACACAAGTCAAGAAAGGTATATTGCGAGTAAA
Source organism: uncultured Caulobacterales bacterium (assembly GCA_964607445.1). GTDB lineage: Bacteria > Pseudomonadota > Alphaproteobacteria > Caulobacterales > Maricaulaceae > CALCKU01. The sequence continues at coordinate 127,550 of CAZSKN010000003.1, read as the reverse complement.
AGCGGGTCAAAAAGAACTTTACGCTTTGGCCCAAGGCGGCACAGCCGTAGGTACCGGCCTGAATGCCAAGCCCGGATTTGCCGGCGCTTTTGCCGCCGAAGTCACCAAATATACTAAATTACCCTTTCGATCCGCCGCGAATAAATTTGAAGCCCTCGCCGCACATGACGCTTATGTATCCGCACATGGCGCCATCAACACAGTTGCGGTCAGCTTGTTTAAAATTGCCAATGACATTCGCTTTCTAGGCTCTGGTCCCCGGTCAGGACTAGGCGAAATTTCCTTGCCTGAAAATGAGCCAGGTTCATCCATTATGCCCGGCAAGGTCAATCCGACCCAATGCGAAGCCCTAACCATGGTTTGCACGCAAATCATGGGAAATCATACGACAATCACTATGGCGGGATCGCAAGGACATTTCGAACTGAATGTATATAAGCCGGTCATGGCCTATAATATGTTGCAATCCATTCAAATTCTCTCAGACAGCGCACGCGCTTTCACCGATAAATGCGTCGTCGGTATCACCGCCAATGAAGACCGCATCGCAGACCTGCTCTCACGCTCGCTTATGTTGGTAACGGCCTTGGCACCGACGATTGGATATGACAATGCCACTAAAGTCGCCAAGACAGCGCATAAAAATGGAACAACCTTGCGTGAAGAAGCCGTCAAGCTTGGCTTTGTAACCGAGAAAGAATTTGATAAAATTGTTCGCCCCGAACGTATGATCAAACCGATTTAATTTCGAATAGACCGATGTCAGATCCCAACAATATCATCAAATTCGGTAAGGCAAGAAAAGCTTTAAGACGTCGAAAGAAGGACGATAAATCCGCGCAAAACAGAGCGCTTTTTGGGCGCACCAAAGCCGAAAAATTACGCGGCAGGCAAAGTACAGATAAACTCCGGCACGCGGTTGATATGCATAAACGTGAAACAGATTAAGCGTGGAAAAACGTTCGCTCTCCTTGCATGGACATCGTACATCTATCGCTTTAGAATCGGAATTTTGGGCAATTATTGATCGCGCCGTTTCAGACAAAGAGCAATCCTTTGCCAGTTTTATCGCGGCTCTCGATGACCAGCGCATCGCGGAAAAATCCAGACGTAACCTCGCCTCTTACCTGCGTGTCTGGGCACTTGAAACCGTACAAAATGTGTCCGCCCCCTCAGCGCCGTTTCGCGCACAATAAACGCTGAAATTTCCTAGGCGATCGGGTCTGTTTTAGGTGAACAAGCCGGCCCCGACCTCGCCTCGTCTTCAGCCTTGGCAAAAAATCGTCCAGGTCCCGTCACCCTATTGGGTAATTCTGATTTAATCCCGCCCTTATTACTATCACCAGTTTCAGGTTTGAGGTCATGAGCGAGGTTGTCATGTGATGGTAGGCTGCCCTCTTGCCCGAAAGGCCTTTGCGCATCCCGCAAGGTGCGTTCTGATAAGCTGTCGGACGTCGAATTATCACCTAATGTAATCGTCTCAGACTTGGGAAGACGCCGAAAAGAATCGGCTTTTGAAAACTATCCCACCTTCGCGCCCGGATCAACACTCTGGCCCTGCGCAACGGGCACGAATAGCACCGAAATCAGCAATGTAGGTATTACATATCGTGGCATAATTGCCTTTTTCATATATTGCTATAGAATCACACTCGCGCTGCAATCCGTCTCGCGTTTCAAATAGAGTAGACGGCCCATAGTTTTTCAAGACCTGCTGGGCCAAGACCTGCCGACCAACACATGAATAACAAGACAAGCAAGGCCAAATGCGCATGTTTTCTAAAGTCAAACCATAGCCAAACTCATATGTTTCACATATGTTCCCAACATGTCATCTACCGCTGATTCGTTCCAATCCGCCCCGCCGCGCCCACCATCGCCGCAAACCGGGTCTATATCTGCGCAAGCCATGCCTTTACGCCGCCCTCCCTCGTCGCATAATGCTGCCTATCTAGACGGATTAAACCCTGAACAAACCGACGCGGTTTTGGCAACAGAAGGGCCTGTGCTTGTACTGGCCGGAGCCGGCACAGGTAAAACCCGGGTTCTGACCTGTCGCTTAGCGCATATACTCACACAGGGTTTGGCTTACCCTTCGCAAATCCTGTCAGTGACATTTACAAACAAAGCGGCGCGTGAAATGCGCGAACGCGTAGAAAGCTTAATCGGGGATGCGGTCGAAGGCCTGCCTTGGCTGGGAACCTTTCATTCCATTGCCGCTAAAATATTACGCATCCATGCCGAAATAGTTGGATTGAAATCCAGCTTTACTATTCTGGACACTGACGATCAGATTCGCCTGCTTAAACAAGTGATAAAGGCCGCCGATATAGACGAAAAACGCTGGACGGCGAGATATCTCGCAACTCTGATTGACAGTTGGAAGAACAAAGGTTGGACGCCTGATAAAATCACATCCAATGAAGCCTATAAATTTGCCGATGGTAAAGGCGGTGCCTTATATAAAACCTATCAAGATCGATTGAAAACGTTGAACGCCTGTGATTTTGGCGATCTCCTGCTCCACAACCTCACACTTTTCACCCAAAATCCCGATATCTTAAAGCGTTATCACGCCAAGTTTAAATATATTCTGGTCGACGAATATCAAGACACAAATGTCTGCCAATATCTCTGGCTTCGTTTACTCGCGCAGAACACCGGCAATTCAGGGACACAAAATCTATGTGTTGTCGGGGATGATGATCAGTCTATTTATGGATGGCGCGGAGCGGAAGTCGATAATATATTACGATTTGAAAAAGACTTCCCCGGCGCGAAAGTCGTTAAACTCGAACGTAATTATCGCTCCACAGCCCATATCCTCGGGGCGGCCTCCGGGCTTATCGCCGCCAATCAGGACAGGCTTGGCAAGACCCTTTGGACAGATATTGACGGCGGCGATAAAGTCAGCGTCACAGGGGTTTGGGATGCGCCTGCCGAAGCCCGCATTATCTCGGGTGAAATTGAAAATTGGCGCTCGCATGGCAAGCGCTATAATGATGTTGCCATCCTTGTACGGGCATCGCGACAAATGCGGAGTTTTGAAGAACGCTTTATTCAGCTTGGCCTGCCTTATCGCGTGATTGGCGGGCCGCGCTTTTTCGAACGTGCCGAGATCCGCGATGCCCATGCCTATTTACGAGTACTCAAATCTGATACTGATGATTTGGCTTTTGAACGTATTGTTAATGTTCCCAAACGCGGCATCGGGGCTACCACAGTGCAAAAGTTACAAATGGCGGCCCGCACGATGGGTGCCAGCCTAGAAACTGCAACACGTGAACTGGTCAAAACCGACGAAATACGCGGCAAAGCCCGTACGGCCTTGAAAGCCTTTATCCTAGATATTGACCGCTGGCGACGTGACGGACAACATATTTCCCATACCGCGCTGGCAGAACGCATTCTCGATGAGTCTGGCTATACGCAGATGTGGCGTGATAATAAGGATGCCAAATCAGCCGGACGTCTTGAAAACCTCAAAGAATTTATTCAGGCCATGGGCGAATTCGACACGCTGGATGCCTATCTTGAACATGTTAGCCTCGTCCTGGATGTGGAGCGCGGGCCGCAAGAAGATGAAATTAGCCTGATGACGCTGCATTCGGCCAAAGGTCTGGAATTTCCGCTCGTCTTTTTACCGGGATGGGAAGACGGTATATTTCCAAGCCAGAAATCAATGGATGAAAACGGCTTGGCCGGACTGGAAGAGGAGCGTCGCCTTGCCTATGTCGGCATTACGCGCGCACGCGAGAAGGCAAAAATATATTTTGCGGCCAATCGACAAGTTTACGGCGCTTGGCAATCGTCCCTGCCTTCACGGTTCATAGACGAGTTGCCGCCCCAACATGTAGATGCCCAATCCGAGACTGGCTATTATAACTCAACCCGTTTTAGCGCCGCTAGCTCTCAGAGTTTTACAAAGAGTTTCGAGGGTTCTGACGCTTCAACGCCGCATAAATCTCCGCGCTCGCCCGGGTGGCAGCGGTTTCAAAACCACCGACAAACCACACGCCCGACCTATGCCTCGCGTGGCCCCACACAGATAGAGGGGCGTGCGGTCAAAAAAACTACGAAAGTTAAAAGCTCTGCCTTTAAAGTCGGAGAACGGATTTTTCATCAGAAATTCGGTTATGGAACCATCTCGGCCGCAGAAGGGACAAAGTTGACAGTAGATTTTGAAAAGGCGGGTCAGAAGAAAGTGCTGGACGCATTTGTAGAACGAAGTTGATGTCTATGAGGGTTTTACAATATTTTAGATCGTTAATATATCTGGCATTCATTTTGACTTTAAGTGCCTGTGCAAGCTTATCGACACAAAAGGTCAAGGTTCACCACATCAATACGCTCGCCTCTCCGGAGATAAATTCAGGCAGTTTCAAAGGCCTTGAAAACTTGGCAAACCCCGTTTCCGGGCACGGTAAAAAACGTGTCAATATTATCTATCTACACGGAATTGGATGGACGGAGGACCGCACAAAAGATCAACTGGCCAGTGATTTTATTGGCGGCATTGCCAATGCCTATAAACTTGATACCTCGGACGGAATTGTTACAACCTCTTGCGGCGAACCCCCATATGACCCGGCGGCCCCGCAGCCCGAATATATTCATGTTAAAGGCAATGCCCCACGTTTATTTGACACAGTTATCCCCGGCTCGCAGCTAAAGCTTGATAAATTAGTCTGTATGGACAAACAGACGCTCAATATTGGCGAAGATATGGAATTTGTTGTATACCGTGTTTTCTGGGACAATATCTTTTGGGATGACATTCAGTTTTCCCATGTCGGACAGGATGACAATCGCGGTTCATCTCAGGACATTGCAGGTTTAAGACGCAAATATAATCGTGTTTTAAAAGACGATCTTGTTAATTACGGCATTAGCGATGCTGTTATGTATCTCGGCTCTGCAGGGGTTGAAATCCGCAAAGCCATTAGCGGCGCTATGTGTAGTGCGGCTTTGGATGCGGCCGGGGTCAGCCTGTCCCGGCAAGGTAAAATCGTCAGCTATGACGCGCTTTGTAATCAAGCCAGCTTTAGTAATATCAAGCCCGGGAAATTTGCTTTTGTTACCGAAAGCCTCGGCAGTAAAATCACCTTTGATGTGATGCAGCATGCCCTGTCTGACGGCCGCGAAACCATTCATGATGATATGATCCGCGGGAGTGAAACCTATATGCTGGCAAATCAAATCCCGTTGTTATCACTCAGTAATTTATCAAAAGCTTTACCGGGCCCTATTGCAAAAATGTCCTATACGGACCGCCCCAAAATTATAGCTATGTCTGAACTTAATGATTTCCTGAGTTATGAGTTGGTGCCTTTTTACGAACAACTCTGGAAACGCTCTATTCGGGCCGAGCAAAACAATCTATCTCCCTTAAATGATCGCCTGCGCGAAAAGATCATCTCCAAAATCGGATTTGAAATTATAGATATGCGGCTTGAATTTGCAGATAAGATCATCCCGCTTGTTAATGATTTCGTCGACCCCAAAGATGCCCATAGTGGCCATGCCAAAGAACCGGAACTTATGCGCTATATACTCTGTGGTGCACAAACAGGGGCGTTAGATGCTCAAAACTGTCGGGCCGCGAGTGTGAAATCACGCAAGCATGCGAAAGCGGAAAGCCGTGAAAAGTCGTGAAAAGCCGTAAAGGACATATATGACCTCGCCGCCATTCGCGCTTTTCATACGCGGACCTAGCCATCGTATATTCGATATTTCCGATAAATTGGGATTCGAACATGAAGACATAGGGTTAACCTCGCCGCCAATCGCGATATCGGTTTTTGAAGACGGACCGAAAACCATGCATATTCAGGCACTCTTTGAAACTCAGGACAGTGCCCAAGCCTGTTTTTCGGGTCTGGATATTCCCAAAGACATGGAAAGTTTCATAACACAATTAGAGGATGAGGACTGGGTATCTCGTAGCCAAAAGGGTTTACCACCGGTCATAGCCGGCCCGTTTTGTATCTACGGTGCACATGATAAGGATAATATTCCCAAGGAGAGTCTCTACCCCATCCAAATTGAAGCTGGCCTTGCCTTCGGAACCGGGCATCACGGCACGACAAAAGGGTGTTTGCTAGCGCTCAACGCGCTTTTACAAGCCGGCTTTAAACCCAAAACCGCGCTAGACCTTGGGTGTGGAGCCGGAATTTTAGCCATCGCATATGCCAAAGCCACACGCATTTATGGCAGCGGCCAAATAATCGCAACGGATATAGACCCTGACGCGGTTGGCGTCACCCATGTAAACTCGCAAATAAACAATGTGGCAGACTTTATCGACGCTGTGCAAGCCGATGGGTTTGACCATGTCGCCCTGAAAGGCCGGACTTTTGAATTTATTTTCGCCAATATTCTGGCCGAACCCCTAATGGGTCTGGCCCCTGAAATAATCGGCGCCTTAACGCCAAACGGCCATGTCGTTTTATCCGGTATTCTGGACGAAAAAGCAGATAAGGTCGCCGCTCATTACCACGCGGCGGGGTTGAACATAGAACATCAACCTTCCGTCGAAGGGTGGACGACCCTCATTGGGCGCAAAGCTTAAACCCAGTTAAAACCCGACCAAAGCCGGGTTTTAATGCTTATCTTTAACCCTCGGGGGGGAGGAGTTAAATATTAAAGAGCGCGATTTGCACGACGTTCACGACGGGCGTGACGACGTCCCATCACACTTGATGTTTCAAAATCACGGCGGGACCGATTGCCTTCAAATGTCGGGGCAAATTTGCGGGTTGAACCCGTGACAAATTCCGTTCCATTAAACTGTGTTGTCATTTCACTCTCCATTTTGACCCACCCTATGCGGGTCTCGATTAGTGACCCTTATGTAGATGTTTTTTTCAAAAATAAGAACAATCACAGGCGTGATAGAGATATGCATTATTGCATAGCTCGCGAAACCTTCTGTTAATTCTATGTCTAAAATCCTGAAATGATCTATCAAAGATCACATTCAATCCTTAATTTTATAGTGGTCTCGGACAGAGTATGGCTATAATCAGACAGCAATAACCACGTTATATTGACGCAGCGGAGACTTTCATGATACAAGATTTTACACCGTTACAGAATTTTGATGTTCAAGGCGGCCCTGAATTTGGGCAGCGCAACCTGCCTAAATTACGTCAAGTCTTAGAGGCGATGAAACTCGATGGCTTCTTAGTCCCTCATGAAGATGAATATCAAAACGAATATCTGCCGGATTGCAATGAACGCTTGATGTGGGTGTCCGGCTTTACCGGTTCGGCTGGCGCTGCCGCGATCCTGTCTGACACGGCCGCAGTTTTTGTAGACGGACGTTATACGCTACAAGTTACCACCCAAGTTGACGACGCCTTGTTTGAATATGCAAGATTAGAAAACGGAGGTATTGAAACTTGGTTGCGCGCATCTGTCAAACCAGGTGACATCATAGGGTATGACGCCCGCCTACATAGCCCTATCGCGTTAGACCAGCTTCGTCAGTCTGTAGAAAACGCAGGTGGCACCTTAACCCCCGTGGCGATGAACCCGATTGATAAAGCCTGGACAGATCGTCCTCCCGCCCCGTCCCATCTCGTAACAATTCAACCTTTGCAATTTGCAGGTGAAAGCCATAATGATAAGCGAGCACGGCTGGCAAATGTATTACGCAAACAAAACGCCAATTGCGCCTTGATTACGTCTCCAGCGTCCATTGCTTGGTTATTGAACATTCGCGGCAAGGATGTGATGTGTACGCCCCTGCCCCTGTCTACCGCCGTGTTAAATGATGACGGTCATGTAGATTTATTTATCAAACCCGAAAAACTTTCAGATTCTGTCAGGCAACATCTTGGAAATCAGGTGCGTTTACATACCGAAGACGCATTGCGTCCGGCCTTGGACGGCATTAGCGGACAGTCCGTTATTGTGGATCCGCAAGTGACCTCGGCTTGGTATTTCGACACGCTTAAGGCTGCCGGTGCCAACATTATTTCGGCACCCGATCCTGTGGCCTTGCCCAAGGCTTGTAAAAATACCGATGAAATTGCAGGCACACAGGAGGCCCATAAACGCGACGGCGCGGCACTGGTGCATTTTTTACACTGGCTAGATACAGAAGCTCAAGACGGAAGTTATGACGAAATCGCCGCCGCGCAGACGCTCGAACATTTCCGGCAGAATACGGGCGTCTTAAAAGACCTGAGTTTTGAAAGCATATCTGGGGCCGGCTCGAACGGTGCCATTGTGCATTACCGTGTTAGCAAAGCGACGACGAAAAAGCTGGAGCGCGGGTCATTATTTTTAATTGATAGCGGGGGACAATATATAGACGGTACAACAGATGTTACGCGAACTGTTCCTATTGGGACTCCCAGCGCTGAAATGTGTGAGCGTTTTACCCTTGTTCTAAAAGGCCATATAGCCTTGGCACGTGTCCGTTTCCCAGACGGCACCACGGGCAGTAATCTGGACGCTTTAGCCCGTATGGCCCTGTGGCAGAAAGGTTTGGATTATGACCACGGCACCGGGCACGGCGTCGGTGTTTTTTTAGGTGTACATGAAGGCCCGCAACGGATTTCGAAACTCCCGAATAGGATCGGTTTAAAACCGGGTATGATCGTGTCCAATGAGCCAGGATATTACAAAACCGGCGGTTACGGCATTCGTATTGAAAATCTGCAATTTGTTACACCAGCCACGGATATTCCCGGGGGAGAACGGCCTATGCTGGGGTTTGAAAACTTGACATTGGCTCCATTGCACAAGGCTTTAATACAAACTGAGTTGCTCACGGTAGAGGAGATCAGCTATGTGAATGACTACCATATGGAAATCTGGTCAAAGATTGGCCCGCATATAGCTGATAAAAAAGTGAAATCTTGGCTCAAACAGGCCTGTTCAGCCCTATAAACAATTCTGATACGGTTTAATAAAAAGACCAAAGCAAGCGCACAGCCACAATAAGGATAAGCACAGCCGTCATACGTTTGACAATATGTGGAGCCAACCAATGGCTTCCAGCCCGACTGCCCATTTGCCCGCCAATCAACACGGCCAGAAAAAGTGGCCAATAGGCCGCTAAGGCCAAGGCTGAAGACACATTATCAAACTTCATCATCTGACCGATAAGGCCCGAGACGGAGTTGACTAAGATAAAGGCACTGCACACGCCCGCAATCATCTTCGGGTGCCCCCAACGCATCAAATGTAAAACCGGAGCCAGAAATATCCCGCCGCCAATACCCACAAGCCCGGATACGAACCCTAACCCGGCCCCTATAAGCGGAATAGGCCAGGCTATAGACTGCCCCCATTTACCCGTTACAAAACTGACGTCGGGACGCTCTTTTTGCAAAAGCATAGCCCCCCCCGCAAGCGCCAGTGTCAAGCCCAAGATAAAGATAAAAACATCTTCACTTACAGGCAGGCGTCCGCCAAACCATGCCGCTGGAACAGAGAGTACAAATAAAGGCCAAACCTTCTGCCAGGGGATAAATTTTTTTGCGTGAAACCGCCACACTCCGCCTGAAACTACAATAATGTTGCACAGCAAAGTAATTTTTGGCAACACGTCATAATCCGTGCCGACCAAGACAAGTAAAGCCGTATATGTCGAGCCCCCACCAAACCCGACAATCGCATATAAAATGGCCGTTGCCAGAAACAATAACGCCAGTTTAAACATCACGCCCCTTACCTTCGACCTCATCTGTTATGCGGCGCAGAGCTTTGGGCGTATCTATATCGCGCATGACGTCAGACGCGGCATAGACAATTTGTGTATACTGCAATGCGTCAAAAACGGTCTTCGCCCCTTTATCACCTGAAATCCGTAAAAGAGCGGTATAGGCTTGCGGCGCAAATATGACGGGCGGTAATAATAAATCCCGCCCCATCTGTTCAACCGCAGACATAACGGCGTCATGCCCTCGTAATCTTTTTTGCAATGCCGTTAAATGCGCTGCCGGAATAAAAGGCATATCGCCTAGCACAATCATAAGAGATTTCGCGTGCATCTCTATCGCCAAACTTGCGGCAAGGCGAACAGAATGGCTTTGCCCCAAAGCAGGCGCGCCATTATCAAGAATATCGACATTTTCTGTCTCAAGGTAGGTGCGTAGCTCTGTGTCACCCTCTGGTATTATAGCGTGGACATCTTGATATCCGGCCCGTCGTAGCGCCTGCACACTCCAATGGATCATAGGTTTATTATCTATAGGTTCGAGTAATTTATTAGACGTCCCAAAGCGTCTCGAGAATCCGCTGGCTAAAATACACCCTATGTCTAATTTGGGCCTCACCGGGATGGCTTGCGCACGCGGTCGACTTCAAATATTTCGGCTAAAACGGAAATAGCAAGACGCCCCGCATCCCGCGTAGACCGGACAAGGCCGATAGGGCCGTTAATGCGCGCCAATTCTGCCTTGGACACTCCGATCACGTCTAAGGCTTTTAAGCGTTCAGCCTGACTATGGGGGCTCCCCATCGCGCCAATATAAAAGGCCCGGGTTTTCACCGCATGACGTAAGATATCGATTTCCTTGCTATGATCGTGAAACATCAAGACCACCGCTGTCCACATATCCAGATCCCTTGATCCTAATTCTGTCATCATAACAGGTGCGACCCCGCTTACCCAGGCAACCGATTGCAACGCGAGCGCCTCGCGGCTTTCACCAAATATCAAAACCCGTAATTGCGGCGCATATGGAAATTTTAACGGATTATCACGACAGGCGGGATGCATAAATTCAAGCCGCAATAAGGCGGGACGGCGATTGACCAAATCGGACCTTACGTTTTGGAGTTCGGCGAGGTCGGGACGCGGAATGAAAAGAACGTCCAAACCGCCTCCGCACGGCAAACGCAAATCAATATAAGGCGAACCTCGCCCGTAACGGGACGCGTGCGGCTTACCTGTTTTTAAAGTGTCCAGCGCTTGCACCGCGATATCGGCATCCAGACATCCCGCAGACACATAACCTGCATAACGTCCATCCTCGGTCACAATCATCGGTGTTCCAATACGCCTTGACGAAGAGCCTTCAATATCCGTTATAAGCACCAATATAATATCGCGACCAGCGGTCATTTCTGCAATCGCAAAGGCAAATAAAGCCTCGGGATGATCTCCAATATCATTTAACGGACGCATAAGCTTGGTTTACACAGCGAAAGAAGACCTGACTAGGCTTTACGAGCATTTAAGACCGTTTTAGAAAATAAAGCGCCGCACCCTGATGTTACCAAGTAACAGGCGCAAATGTGAATCGAATAAAGGAGCTGGATTCAGACCTCGCCGGAACAGCCAAATTGACCGAAAATCGGACCTCAGCCCTTAACAAACCTTAAATTTAACGTCCTATTATCTATATGACATATTTGTGATAAAATAAACTCTGATATATGCCATTACGCTCTGGACACACAACGAAACAAAGCGTACTCAAAACATGTGTAGGACTACGGTCCAACACCAGCATGGGCTGAGCTAATTTGCGCCCCAGCTCGCCCATGCGCTTTAAATTCACGTTTCATTCCTAATATTCGATGCAGAAAACCAGCCATTATAGCCTGCGCCTTCATCTATACTGCGAAATGGGAGATATTTTAATTTGCTGTCACCCGCAGGACTGATTAGATAAATAATACCCATATAAACTGGAGATTTTATGCCTGACTTTCGCGTCTTAATATTGACCCTGAGCCTTCTTGCTTTACCGGCATGTGCCAGCACACCCGATCCGGCGAAAATATGCACTTCCGAATGGATTAACGCGCGCGCCGATAAGGCCGTATCGCGGATAGAAGGTCGGACACAAAGCTCAATGAAAGCTATAAAAAATGCCGCAAAGAGTTGGGCTAAAGGCCGCAAACCCGGCCCGCTTCAATTGTGGACGCTCAGCAATTCGATAAAAAGTCTGGAAAACGAACTGCTGTCGGGCCGCGGCATGAAAGATTTAAAAACTTTGGCCAGTACATGTAATGACCCGGAAATCATTAGCAAGGCTATGACAGGATTTATGCGTAATCAGGGCTTACCAGATAATCTCATCAATTTTATTGAAAATTTCGATCGATATAAGGCCTTGATACAACCTCTGCCGACATCTCAAAACGCGGTTTAGACTTTCATATCAGACACGACACAGTATAAGGCAGCTTTAAGACACAGATACAGCTGAACCTTATAACTGTGCAAAATATATAAGAGTAAATTTATGACATATTGCGTCGCAGCATTATATCATTTTACGCGGTTATCAGATTATCAACATCTGAAACCTCCGCTCCAAGATATGTGCGATCTCTTGGATATAAAGGGAACCTTGCTTTTAGCCCGTGAAGGTATAAACGGCACAATTGCGGGCACAGATAGTGCAATATCCGACTTGCTTGATTTTTTACGTGCCGATTTCCGGCTCAAACATCTTGAGCACAAAGAAAGTCGCGCGACCACATTACCCTTTTACCGCATGAAAGTCAGACTCAAAAAGGAAATAGTGACGATGGGGGTGGACGGTGTCGACCCCAATGAAATCGTCGGAACATATGTAGATCCGAAAGATTGGAACGCGCTCATTTCCGATCCAGACGTTGTCCTCATTGATACCCGTAATGATTATGAAGTAGAGATCGGCACCTTCCAGGGCGCGCTAAATCCGGAAACACAGACGTTTCGCGAGTTTCCCCAATGGGTCGAAGATCACGCTAATATTTTAAACAAGCCGAAAGTTGCTATGTTTTGCACAGGCGGTATTCGCTGTGAAAAAGCCAGTTCTTATATGAAACAAAATGGCTTTGAAGATGTTTATCATCTCAAAGGCGGGATTTTAAAATATTTGGAAACCCAAACCCGCGACAACAGTATGTGGGAAGGCGACTGTTTTGTCTTTGACCAAAGGGTTGCTGTCACTCATGGACTCGCACAAAGCCAGTATGATCAATGTTTTGCCTGTCGTTATCCCATCACTGAAACCGATAAAACCTCGCCATTATATATAAAGGGTGTCGCCTGCCCTCGATGCCATGACAATATGAGCGCAACGCAAAAAGCCCGATTTTCAGAACGACAAAAGCAAATCGAATTGGCCCGAGACCGTGGAGAGATGCATATAGGACGCTCGGCATAATGGTGGCTGTGCTTTATTCGTTTCGGCGCTGCCCCTATGCTATGCGCGCGCGTATGGCCCTACACATCAGCGCGCTAAAATTTGAGCATCGGGAAATCATATTACGGGATAAACCCGCCGCGATGATTAAAGCTTCCTCCAAGGCTACTGTCCCCGTACTCGTCCTCAATGAAGGTCACGTCATTGATGAAAGTCTTGATGTTATGCAGTGGGCCTTATCACAACATGACCCGTTAGGCTGGTTGAAATGTGATCTTGAAACCGTCAACACGCTTATTGAAACGAATGATGGCCCCTTTAAATATCACCTAGACCGGTATAAATATGCAAGTCGCTATCAAGATGGTGCGAGCTACACAGATAAAGATCTCGTCCACCGGCAAAACGCAGAACCCTATCTCCAGGTTTTGGAGAAAAGGCTCTCACATGGCCCGTATTTACTCGGCGCAGATCAAAGCCTTGCAGATATTGCTATTTTTCCGTTTATACGACAATTTGCCAATACAGACATTTTATGGTGGGAGACGACGTCCTTTACAAAACTAAGAGAATGGCTCACGCGTCATATTGAGAGTGAGCTTTTTAAAGCTATTATGGTCAAACACCCGGTCTGGGAGAGCGACCCTTAAATATAGAACAAAAACGCCTACCGCCTGACATGCACATTAAAGGCCCCATATGAGAAGGCGCCGTTTCGCACAATATGAGACCATATATGAATATGAAAACATATATAGAGTGACCTTTAGACCCTCAACTCCCTATCGTCATCGTGGCCTCAAATTCGGATTAGGAATTTTAAGTCTATGTGTCATTCAATTCCATGCTGTGGCACAAATCGACACGCCATATGATGCTGATGCTCCTACGGTGCAGGAGGCATTAACGCCGAAGACACCGCAAGCGCCTGTCATATCTCACACACTCGGAACGGTCTCCGTCGACATACATATTACGAAAGACCAAATCGTGTCAGCCTCGACCCTCGCGGACACGTTTTTAACGCTCACAGCCTATCCCCCATCCCCGCCAAATGGTCGTCCTGTCAATACGGCCCCCCTTGCCATGACCGGGCTTGATCTTACAGGCTTTACATTTCCGCTTACACTGACCCTGCCCATAGCAGCGCAAGCCCTAGACCCATATTCTGGCATCAGATTATCTGCCGTGGTAAAAGATAGAAACGGCAATGAAAGTCTTAAATCCATCCCTCAGAGCTATAACGGACGCCAAGCTCCTGTCTTAACTTTAACCGCTCCTGACCCTGACCCCGACGCCCTCATATCCTTAAAACCTATAGGGTTGGAGATTATCAATGGACAGGTGTGGCTCAATGACCGCGCCCGCCCCTCATCAAGGTCAAGACTATTTGTAAGACTTATAGATGATGGGTTGGCCGGACGACCCACCCGCTTGATCGCAGCTGAAACCATTTATAACATTGACGGCAAACCCCTCCCATTTGACTTTACATTAGAACGTGGCCTTCCGCCCGTTGAACATAGAGACCCTCTCGCGTTCAATATCTGGATAGAGGATTGGGCGGGCCGGAAAACACATGTGATGGATCGGACCCAGCCCTATAACGGAGCTGACATTCATTATATGATCCGCTTAGATCGAATCAAAACAGGTGATATCTTGGCCCCTTGAAAAGACCCAGTGCCCCCCCGAACCCAATGCGTTAAACCTATAAAAAACATTACTTATTTTTTACGTAGATAAATGAAAAATAAGCAAGGCGTTCAGGTCACATTCAACACAATATGCTAATTAGGGTTTGCGTGCGTCCCCTCTGTGACGTTCCCTAACCCCCCGGGGATGGTGCTTTGCACCCCACAGATCACGCAGCAGGACGGTGGGTGTTTATGTCTCTCTTTTAAACACCGCCGTCTTGTCTTTATATTAAATGTGCAAATTCAACCTGCATGTCTTCGTAACAATCTAAAACAAACCTGTCTTATGACGTTGCCGTCGCAATAGCCGGGATGCGTAGAACCTGACCCGGGTAGATTTTATCCGGATGACTTAACATCGGCTTATTCGCTTCGAAAATTTCGGGATATAAGCGCCATGTTCCGTAATAAGTTTTCGAAATTGCTGATAATGTATCACCGCTTTTAACAGTATGAAATTGTGATTCGCGGCCAGCTACGCGAGAAGAGGCTTTATCTTGCACTCCGCCAACGCCTTCAACATTACCAACAGCTAGAATAATTTTTTCTTTCATTTCTTGCGAAACCGCCTCACCAATCAGGCTCACCCCTCCGTCATCATCGACCTCAATTTCAACGCCTGACGTATCAAGCCCTAAATCTTCGACCTCTTTCTCCAACACGGCTTTGCCTTTACGGCCTTTTATCAGCGCCCCGAGACCGCGGCCAGCAGCTTTCACAAATGGTATCATTCCAAACATATGTCCTCCTTAAAACGTACAGTTAAGCGCCCGAAATCAACTCTGGGGCGAATCAATCTCCTGCCAAAGTTCTATTTTTATACCCTCGGGATCAATAAACCAGCCAAAAACACCATATTCATGCTCTTCGACGTCACCAATGATCTCCGCCCCGCCCGCTCGGGCTTTTTCCAACATGCCATAGGCATCGTCGACCCGCAGATTTATCATATAGCGATGAGCAGACGGTTTTAGGTAATCACTCTCATTTTTAAATGGACTCATGACCGTAAAGGCTTTGCCATCAGACGGCCATTCCAACGAGCCCCATGGAGCAGGTTCGACACCCATATAAGTCTTCCACCAGTCGCGATAGGCATCAGCATCCTTACAGAGGAAAAAAACGCCACCTAGCCCGAGTATTTTAGGCAACTTTAAATTCCTTTAGTCTTACTATATAAACCTCTGCCCCATATAAACACTGTTTTACGGCGCAAGTCTATTGGCCTTTTTCAATATTGCCTTTATAGAGCGCTGAGTCTGCTTTACAGACTTCTAATCTGAGATATTTTGAGGACAGCTATGATCAATCTTATCCTATCCGGCGGCATTAGTGTTTTAGGGTTTTCAGTTAATCCTGCTCTTTTTGCCTTTATTATAACAGCGCTTATATTTGGCGGTTTAAACCTTCTTGAATTCAAGCGCTTCGATTAGGCTCTGACGAAACCCACCTTATGACACTTTTTATTCCTTTTGCACTGCTAACTCTTGGCATAGTCCTGCTCATATGGGCCGGAGACCTGGTTGTGCGCGGTGCGGCGGCGCTTGCCCGTCACTGGGGCGTTCCCGCCCTGATTGTCGGCCTGACTATTGTTGCCTTTGGGACTTCCGCACCCGAACTGGTCGTTGGGGTACAAGCCGTTTTACAAGGCGCCAGCCAACTCACGGCAGGGAATGTCATTGGGTCCAATATTGCAAATGTCCTTTTGGCGCTTGGCGCGCCCGCCTTAATCATGGCAATACCAACCAATATGCCCGGCGTGGGACGCAATACGCTTGTCTGTGTTGGGGCGACACTGATTTTCATAGCCTTGGCATTTATAAGTAATCCTTTACAAATATGGCAAGGTGGCATCTTGTTTGCTGGCATTATGATATATTTGATCTGGATGTTCAGATTAGCCCAAAACGGTGCAGAAGACCCAATATTGGCTGAAATGACAGAAATAGACGAAGGTAAAGACGGCCTGCCCGCATCTTTATATATTAGCGGTCTCTTCGTACTTATAGGAATAATTGGCTTAGGTCTTGGTGGAAAATTGATCGTGGATAATTCGGTTACAATCGCCGAAGCGATGAATATTAGCGAGACAATTATTGGCTTAACTATCGTGGCCATCGGCACTTCTCTGCCCGAAGTCGCTACGGTTCTGGTCGCTGCCTATCGCGGCCATTCGGAAGTTGCTATTGGCAATGTGCTGGGGTCTAATGTCTTTAATATATTTGCTGTGATGGGCGCATCGGCACTGGCCGGCCCCGTCATTATCGAACCCAAGCTATATGTTTTTGATATGTGGGTCATGCTGGCAGCATCCCTTGCCTTGATGGGATTTGTTATGACGCGCAAGCCAATTGGTAAAAAAACAGGCCTGATTTTACTTCTGGGTTATGTGCTTTACATTGCCGCGATCATTCGTGACGTTATATAAGAGGGTGGCCTATGACCGCGCAACCCCCTTCACAAAACGATCTTTTATTTGAAATTGAAAAGGATTTTCAATTCGAAGCCGCGCATTATTTTGATCATAATGACGCGCATGACTTATTCAAAAAAATTCATGGGCATTCTTTTGCCGGGACGGTTTGTCTGAAAGGCAATGCACAAGCGGATAAAGGTTGGATACGTGACCTATGGAAAATTGAAACCATTATCAAAGAGGTTATCGCCCCCCTCGACCATAGTCTTTTAAATGAGGTCGAAGGTCTTGACCAACCGACACTTGAACAAATCGCAAAATGGATATTTGAACGCCTAGAGCCCCGGCTCCCAGGCCTGGCTAGTGTCGAGGTTCGGCGGCCATCATGCGGGGAACGCGCCCGCGTTAAACGCGCCCTGTTAGACCTATCATGAAAACGGTACTGATTACGGGGGCGGCGACGCGCATTGGACGGCATTTAGCCATTGGTTTGGCCGCGGATGGCTGGGCCGTTGGCGTACATTATAACCGCTCACATGATAACGCCGAAAGCCTTGTTAAGGAAATTAAAAGTTCAGGCGGGAATGCGGTTAAAATTCAGGCAAACCTGTGTATCGAAACAGAGGTTGACACGCTGGTTTCCCGGGCCTCTGACGCCCTTGGAAATTCGATCACTGCACTTATCAATAATGCCTCGACCTTTCACCCTGATGAGAGTGAAACTTTCACCCGTGGCCAATATGATCACCACATGGAGGTCAATCTCCATGCTCCACTTAAAATCGCGCAACACTTTTGTACACAAGAAAATATGACCTCCAGCGGATCCTCGCCTTGGGGCTGTATCATTAATATTATTGATCAACGTGTGTTAAAACCTAATCCTTTGTATTTTACATATTCTCTGTCAAAAGCTGGCCTATATTGGGCAACGAAAACACTCGCCCAATCTCTCGCGCCCCACGTACGGGTGAACGGGATTGGCCCGGGCCCTACCCTTAAAAATATAGATCAAACTGACGATGAATTTACCTCAGAAGCGGCCCTTACATTGCTCGAAAACGGCTCACCTCCGCCGGCTATTTTACACGCCGTGCGTTACCTCCTAGAAGCGCATGCCGTGACAGGACAAATGATCGCCGTGGATGGTGGACAACATCTCAACTGGGATACGGCCGACCTATTGATCGGCTTGCAGGATAACCCACCGCTTGATCACAGCTACGTCGATCAAAGGGAATAGAAGAAACAGAATGGCCCATAAATCAATCCTCACATTATTGCGCGAGAACCCGCCGCAGTTACAGCCTAGCCAACGTATATTCGTGCGGGGTTTGCAAATACAGGCCTCCATTGGCGTTTATCCGCATGAATATGAAAACACACAACCCGTCATCATTGATATAGAACTGGATATGGGAACAATGCCAAGCCCTAAAGATGACCGCTTGGCCGAAACCCTTGATTATGGCGTTGTCGCCCAAAAGGCGGAAGATATCGCACTTGAAACCCATGTCCAGCTCGTTGAAACTCTTGCAGCACGAATTGCCGATTGGGCCTTAAGTAAAGACTCGCGCGTACAAGCCTGTGCCGTTCGCATCTCTAAACCTCAAGCTCTCCTCAAAGCAGATGCTGCCGGTGTCGAGGTCATTAAACGGCGAAACTAGCCATCGATACAGCCAGGATATGTAAAGCTTAGCCCAGCCCACCAACAATGCGATCACAATGAAGCTGGTAAGGCTCTGCCTTGAAGCCAAATAACAGGCGCGCATCACAAAACGGTTCATTCTAACCTTGCCTCGAAAGCAAATTACCTTAATTTATATCTTTCTATGGCTATGTCAGACCCGAAACCCTCGCCGTCCCAAGCGGCACACCCAAAGGCAGAGACCCGCGATAACGGCGCGCTTAATGCCCCGGATAAAACGCTCAACCCTCCACCTCACGGCCCGGACGTCATTGCGGATTATGTTAACCGCCTGCCTTCTAAACCCGGCGTTTACCGCATGTTCGATGAACATATGAATGTTCTATATGTCGGCAAAGCCAAATCCCTTAAGAAGCGGGTTCAAGCCTACACTAAATATGACCGTCATACCGTGCGCATCCAACGCATGATACGCGCGACAACCGCAATGGAATTTGTTGTGACAGATAGCGAGACAGAGGCTCTCTTGCTGGAAGCCAGCCTGATTAAACGGCTTAAACCTCGTTATAATATCCTGCTACGTGATGATAAGAGCTTTCCCTATATCCTTGTTCGCAAAGACCATCCGGCGCCGCAAATCACAAAACACCGCGGCAAGCGTAAAAACAATGGGACTTATTTTGGCCCCTTTGCCAGCGCATGGGCGGTTAATCATTCATTGGATACATTACAGCGCGCTTTCCGTCTACGAACCTGTTCCGATAGCATATATGAGGCCCGTACACGCCCGTGCATGCTCCACCAGATCAAACGGTGCGCGGCCCCTTGCACGGGTGAAATTACATTGGATGAATATGGTCAATTGATCACAGATGCCGAGGATTTTCTTAATGGAAAATCCGATCACCTGCGCCAAAGACTGCAATCAGATATGACGACAGCTTCAAAAGCCCTCAATTTTGAGAAAGCAGCTGAACTCCGTGACCGCCTTAGCGCCATAGCCAAAGTGTCGTCAAACCGTGACGGTGTAAATCCGACAACTTTTTCAGAAGGTGACGTTATTGGCATTTATTCCGAAGGCGGCCAAACCTGTGTGCAAGTTTTCTTTTTCAGGGCGGGGCAAAACTGGGGGAATAGCTCGCACTTTCCGCGCCGGGGGAAAGACGAAACTCCAGAGGTGATTTTAGATGCATTTCTGGCGCAATTTTACCTCAACAAACCTATCCCCAAACAAATATTCGTCAGCGAAACTCTCCCGAACCGGGCCTTACTTGAAGCGGCTCTCTCAGAACGCACAGGCCGTATGATTACCATTCAAACCCCGCAACGCGGCGAAAAGAAAACCCTTATAAACCGGGCTGTAAAAAACGCTGAAGAAGCTTTAGCCCGTAAACTTGCCGAAACCGCATCCCAAAGCCGTCTTTTACAGGGTCTACAGCATGTGTTCGGCCTCGACACGCCGCCAGAGCGCATTGAAGTTTACGACAACAGCCATATTCAGGGTACACATGCGATAGGGGCATTTATAGTCGCCGGGCCAGAGGGGTTAAACCGCCGCGAATACCGCACATTTAACATCAAGGATGCAGATCTGGAACCCGGTGATGATTACGCCATGATGCGCGAAGTTTTCCGCCGCCGCTTTACGCGCCTTATGAAAGATGACAGCCTTGTGTGGCCAGACCTTGTATTAATAGATGGCGGCAAGGGACAATTATCGGCTGTTATGGAAATTATGGATAATCTGGGTATCTCCGATCGTGTGACCTTCGTCGCTATTGCCAAAGGCCCGGACCGAAATGCCGGACGTGAAAGCTTCCATATGCCCGGTCGCGCTAGTTTTACACTGGAACCGCGCACGCCTGCGCTGTATTTTTTGCAACGCCTACGCGATGAGGCGCACAGGTTCGCTATTGGCACACATCGCGCGCGCCGTAAAAAACAGATGAAAACAAACCCGTTAGATGCTATCCCGGGAGTTGGACCCGGACGAAAGAAAGCATTATTGATGCATTTTGGGTCGGCAAAGGCAGTGAAAGCGGCAGCAATTGAAGATTTAGAATTGGCAGAGGGGGTAAGCCGAAAGCTTGCAAAAACGATCCATGAATACTTCACCGACTGAAAACCCAAAAAAAACCGGAGGTGTTTTAGCGGACGCCTTAACGCTAACGCGCGCGCTGCTTACACCCCTTATAATGTTGATTATCATATTAGCATGGCCGGACACTCAAATCGCCCTTTTTGCCTCTATACTATTTGCTATAGCCGCAATCACAGATCTGTTAGATGACATGATCGGCGGGCCAGAGACAGCCGCCTATCGTCAATTTGGCTGGTTTGATGATATTGCCGATACGGTCTTGATCGTGGGCTCTTTAATCGCGCTTAGTTTTGTTATATATAAAAACGGACTTATGGGCCCGATCTTTGCCATACCTATGGCCATTATTATTCTGCGCGAAATTGTAGTAGGACTGACAAAAGGGTATGAACTCTCAAAACAAGGATGGCCCGAGACAAAATTAGGAACACTAAAAAACGCGATCTCAATGCTAGCGATTTGCCTACTCATAGCCTCGCCCTGGTTAACGACATGGTATGACGGGTTTCGGGCCACAGATGACAATATTGTCGCTATATTCGATAACCCCTCGACACATATCTGGATGCTGGGACAGATTTGTCTTTGGATGGCTTCACTTTTATCAGCCTTCACCGGATTTCAAATTTTAACGGGTCGGATCGGAGCTGCGAATGACGCCTAATATGACAGATTTAACCGTTACGCCCCCTCATAAACTGGCTTGGGCACCCAATTTTTTAACCACAAGCCGTATTCTGTCTATACCCTTTATCATGTGGGGTATTTTATCCGTATTTTCCCAAGCGCCGCATTTTTTGGGTCGCCCTACCGTCGTACTCATCCTGTTTTTATTGGCCGGTTTCACAGATTTTCTTGACGGTTATCTCGCACGACGCTGGCATGTGACCTCTGATTTTGGCCGCATGATTGACCCGATTGCCGATAAGCTATTGGTCGCAGGTTGTCTCATAGCAATTGCCATAGTGGCCAAAGGGCATGCTATGATCCTCATTCCAGCTATGGCTGTGATTTTCCGTGATATTTTGGTCAGTGGCGTTCGCGAACATGCCGCCTTAACTGGCCGTGTCATGCCACCGACAAATCTTGCAAAATGGAAGACCGCCTGCGAAATGCTGGCGATATTGATTTTGATCATCTGGGTTTCCGCCAAAGCCTGGATGCCGATAACATCCAATATTCCATTTATCGTCGATATATCGGCTAAAGCGGGATTAGGCTTTCTCTGGCTCGCAGCCGCCTTATCTGTTTATACAGGCTCGCTCTATTTTCGTGCCGCCCTTAGAGACTAAGCGTCCCGCGCACACATGCATCATAATCCGCAGCTAAAGCATGGCAGATCTCTCCGGGTGTATAATGAATACCCTCGATCTCGCGTACCGGCGTGACTTCTGCGGCCGTTCCGACAACGAAACATTCACTAAAATGTGGCAGTTCTGAAGGATATATATCGCGCTTATATACTTTATACCCCCGCTTTTCAGCGAGTTTAAGCACGGTGTCATGGGTAATACCCTCAAGTAATATATCATTGGTTGGCGTATGAAGCTCTCCGTCACGAATGAAGAAAACATGCGCGCCCGTACACTCCGCAATACGCCCTTTATAATCATACATAAGCGCATCGTCATAACCTTTGGCCATGGCCGCGTCTTTAGACAAGGTACAAATCATATACAAACCCGCCCCTTTTGATTTACACGGAATCGTATCTGGTGCCGGGCGTTTCCACTCAGATATACACATGCGTATACCTTTCATTTTATCACTAAAATAACTTCCCCAATGCCAACAGGCCACACCCAGATGTATTTTGTTATTTCTAGAAGCTACCCCCATCATTTCAGACCCACGCCATGCGAAGGGACGAATATAGGCATCCCCTAAACCCGACTTCGCGAGAGTCTCGTTACAGGCTGCATCAATCTGGTCTCGTGTGAATGGTATTTCATATCCCATTAGCTTCGCCGAGTTCATCAATCGCTGGCTATGGTCTGTAAGACGAAAAATTTCGCCCTCATACGCCCGATTGCCTTCGAAAACAGAGGATCCATAATGTAACGAATGGGTCAAAACAT
Source organism: uncultured Caulobacterales bacterium (assembly GCA_964607445.1). Taxonomy (GTDB): domain Bacteria; phylum Pseudomonadota; class Alphaproteobacteria; order Caulobacterales; family Maricaulaceae; genus CALCKU01. The sequence goes on along the minus strand of CAZSKN010000003.1, from coordinate 104,507 downwards.
GAATGTTGGCCTTGCGCCAATCAACAAACTCACCGTCAATCCAAATATGTCCATCGCGGTCGTGATATGCTTTTTCTATCATGTCAGCACCTTACTCTCTTGCAGCCTAGCTTATTTATCGGCATTCTCTGTTTACACTCCGAGAAGTCAACCGTAATTTTGTCCCAAAAAGGAAAGAGTTTGAGCACTGAATCGCAAATATTAGAACGGCAAGACATTCATTTACTTATAGTTGACGATGATGACCGCATCCGCGAACTATTAAAAAAATATCTCGGCAAGGCAGGCTTTCGGGTTTCAACCGCTGGAAATGCTAAAGAGGCGCGCGCGCTGATGGAAAATTTGGCATTTGACCTTCTGATTTTAGATGTGATGATGCCTGGCGAAGATGGATTGAGTTTAACCCGGTCACTACGTGAACAAGATGATATTCCGATTATACTTTTAACTGCCAAGGGTGAAGCTCAAGACCGGATCGATGGCCTCAAAACCGGCGCGGACGATTATATACCCAAACCTTTCGAACCCGAAGAACTGGTTCTGCGTATTGAGGGTCTATTGCGGCGCATGGGCATTACAGGCCGGGAAAGTCAAATAGTTTTTGGCCCCTGGTTATATGATATTGACCGTTTGGTTCTAAGTAAAAACGGAGAACGTGTCCGGCTGACGAGTGGGGAAGAAGCCTTACTGACACTCTTAGCCAAACGGGCGGGTTCACCCGTATCCCGCCATGCTCTATCTGAAAACATCAGTGCAGGATCAGAACGTGCCGTCGATGTGCAAATGACGCGTTTAAGACGAAAGATAGAGGAGAATCCATCTGAGCCTGTTTTCCTGCTGACAGTCCGCGGTCTAGGGTATAGGCTTTTGACCGATGCCTTTTAGAACGTCATTTTCAAAACCTGTTAAATTCCGAAAATTTCGAACAAAAAATCTATTGCCTAAAAGCCTGTTCGGGCGCGCACTTCTTATTATTGTCCTACCGATCATAATTATGCAAATGGTCGTGGCCTATATTTTCTTCAATGCGCATTGGCAAACCGTAACCTCGCATCTTTCAAATAGCATAGCCGCAGATATTTCCGTCGCGGTCGAGTTATACCAACAAGCGCCTAGCTTAGAGCATGCGCAAACCCTTGATAATATGTTACGTCCGAATATGGAGTTGTCTATTGCGCTTGAAATGGGCGATCAATTACCCACCACAACACGCAATGCCTTCTTTTCGAACCTAGACCGAACCTTACGCAGAGCCCTTGATCAAAGCCTTCAAGACCCGTTCTGGTTCGATACAACGCGTTACCCCAACCATATTGATATCCGCGTAGGCGTAGAGCAGGGTGTTTTGCGCTTTATCGCACCCCGAGAGCGGGTCTTTGCGCCGACCGGGTTTATGTTTATCTTCTGGTCTACGGCGGCAACGGTATTACTGACTTTGGTGAGTATTTTCTTCATTCGAAATCAAGCCCGTCCTATTTCCAAATTAGCCGCTGCCGCAGAGGCATTTGGTAAAGGTCAAGGCATTTCAGATTTCCGGCCTTCCGGTGCGTCTGAAGTCAGATTGGCCGGGCAATCTTTTTTAAAAATGCATCACCGTATCCGGCGTTATATCGACCAACGCACACTTTTATTGGCGGGGGTTAGCCATGATCTTCGCACACCTCTAACGCGGTTGAAACTGCATCTGGCCATGCAAGCTGATAACGAGGAGGTTCAAGCGGCGAAACGGGACCTCAAAGATATGGAAACCATGCTGGATGGCTATCTAGATTTCGCGCGTGGTATAGGCGAAGAAACTACCGAGATTGTAAATATAAGGGATTATATTCAACATATACTGGATGAATATGACGCCCCGACACCGACACTAAACATTGAAGAATTTATTCTTCAATTTGATGTCAAAACCGTATCATTAAAACGGGCCTTTACCAATTTAATTGACAATGCACGAAAATACGCAACAGAGGTACGCATTAATGTCACCCGTGACGAGACGATGATTTACATCCATATAGAAGATAACGGCCCCGGTATTCCCCAAGATAAATATATTGAAGCCCTCAGACCCTTTCAACGCCTAGACACAGCGCGTAATCAAAACATAAAAGGGACAGGGTTGGGACTGTCTATCACCCGCGATATTATCCAAAGCCATGGCGGATCCATGCGGCTCGACAAAAGCGATTTAGGCGGTTTAAAAGTCGTTTTGCGCCTGCCTATTTAACCGTATTGGCCACGCACTATTTAACCCTGTGCCAATGCCTTGGCACGGCTAAAGGCCGCTGTCACCGTTTCTTCCATCAAAACGCCTAATCCTTCTTTGGACATCAAAACCTCCAGCGCAGCTTGGGTTGTGCCATTGGGCGACGTTACGGCACGACGTAGAGCGGCCGCGCTATCACCGCTTTCGGAAAGTAAGGCCCCGGCCCCGATTATGGTTTGACGGGCAAAGTCGGGGGCAACTTTTTCTGGCAATCCCAGTTTTATCGCCGCAGTTTCCAAGGCTTCAACCATATGAAATACGTAGGCCGGACCCGAACCGGACACAGCCGTGACGATATCAATCATATGTTCATTTTCGACCTCATGCACACCCCCGCCTGCGCGTAACAAAATTTCTGCAGATTGCTTATGTTCGGCTGTGACGCCCTGCCCGCCCGTATAAGCGGTTATCCCCGCTCCGATTGCAGCAGGCGTATTGGGCATAGCCCGGATAATAGGGCGGGATTTAAAACAAGCTTGCAAATGCGCTAATGAGGTTCCCGCCAAAATAGAGATAATGAGTGTCGCCTCTGGTAAACCTTTGACAATCTTTGGGCCTAGCGCTGCAAACATTTGCGGTTTAATCGCCAAAACCACGACCTTCACCCCCTCTAGGCGATCTGTCACCTCGCTTAGATGCAATGCCCCTGCGGCAATAGCTGCTTTTGCCGCAGCGCCCGGATTGGGATCTAAAATTACAAGGCGCTCGGCAGTGATGACATTATTCGAAAGCCAGCCAGATATTAGCGCCCCGCCCATGCGCCCGGCGCCGACCACCATATGTGTGTGAGCGGTCACAGGCGCTTAACACCGATAGGTAATATTAGCGCTGCGCGACCAGACATTAGCGTTGCGCCGCCAGATCTATAAGTGAAGAGGTCAAAGCATCTTCGGGAGATTTTCCGGCCCACACCACATATTGACACGCCGGATAGCCGCGCTCGGCCCCGTCCATAGCATGAGCAATCATCATCATAGCCTGTTCCGTTTTCAAGGTAGCTCCGCCGCTCAACGACATAGAATTACGATAAACAAGCGCCGCATTTTTATCCCAATAATCAAAATGCCCCGAGGACAGACGTTCATTTAACAAAGACATGAGACGACATATATCATTTGATCGCCCCCCTGGTACACGCCCATCAAAGGTTAAAAAAAGCTGGATAATTTCTCCGGAAACATCCCATGTCAGGGATATATCATGGTCACACCAAAGCCCCGGAACGGACATATGCAGTTCCATAGGGTTGACACGTTCAAAATCATAATTTTCGGCAATTGATAAGCGCTCGAATACATCGAGAGGGTTTCCACGCACACCATACATGCCCGCAAGGCTTGGATTAGGTCTAACACATCTCGTATCTGCAAAACTCATGGTCGGATTCCGATTCTCTAAGACTAGAGTAGGAAAAACCCCACTTTTGACAAGATGTAGAGCCTTACCGATTGTGAATAACTAAATATAGCGCAAATTGACCGTTAATAACGCCTTAAAAAACCCTCTCTCCGAACATCCCTCTGTCCCTTCTCGGAGCCTCCCCTCACTAATAAAGTGTTTTAAGAGCCATTCCGTCATAAGGCTGCAAAGCCTCCAGACGTCCCGCTTTGACCTTCTGTGCCCAGAACGGGTCATTCAATAACGCTCGACCCACAGCGATCATGTCAAATTCTTCATTTGCCATTCGCTCAACCAAATTATCCAAAGAGGCCGTCTCTGCCCCCTGCCCAGCAAATGCGCCAAAAAAGTCTTGCTTAAGCCCTACAGACCCTACTGATATTGTCGACTTATTTGTAAGTTTCTTGACCCATCCCGCCAAATTGAGGTCAGAGCCTTCAAATTCAGCTTCCCAAAACCGTCTTTGCGAACAATGAAAAATATCAACCCCGGCGTCCGCCAAAGCTCCGGTAATGCTTTCAAGGTCTTGCGGGGTTTCGGCCAAACGCGCGGTATAATCCTGCTGCTTCCATTGTGAGAACCGCAGAGCTATTGGTATATCCTCGCCAATAGCTTTGCGGCAGGCCTTTATAACTTCAACAGCAAATGTCGCGCGCTCAACCAAATCACCGCCATATTTATCGTCGCGAATATTCATTACATTCCAGAAAAACTGATCAATAAGGTAGCCATGCGCGCCGTGGAATTCGACCATATCAAATCCAATATCTTTGGATTTTTTAGCAGCCTTGGCAAATGCGGAGATCATATCCGCAATATCTTCATCGGTTGGTTCAGGCATGACCGCCTTGCCCTTATGTGTCATACCTGACGGGCTATCAGATATCGCCTCCGGGTTTGGCCCCGTACCCGGTTTTCGCGCAAGACCCACATGCCACAATTGCGGGGCGATTTTACCGCCGGCATCATGAACGGCATCACAGACATTTTGCCAACCGTTCAGGGCATTATCTGCATGAAAATTAGGTACATTGGCATCAAATGAGGCGCCGGGCCGGTCAATCGTTGTGCCCTCAGTAATCAAAAGTCCGACATCCGCTGCGGCCCGTCTGGCGTAATATTGCGCAACATCTTGCCCCGGAATACCTCCGGGAGAAAATGAGCGTGTCATCGGAGCCATAACAATTCTGTTGTTAACCGTAAGTGATTTACAGGTAAATGGTTTGAAAAGAGGTGAAGTATCCATGAATTTTCCTATTGGTTTTCGAGTAACGCGGTCTCGTATGCCGTCATCCCAATTATTGTGTGTCAATGGTAATGACAAATTGAAAAACGTCAAAGCCGATCCACAAACGAAACGCTACACCGACATTACGCCGCGACTATCCGCCATAACATCAACACTTGACCTCGTTTATCTATGCAATTAGGTGCATATGCAATAGGTATAAAATAATGAATGTAAATTGATCAGATGTGAACGATGACAACCGTCGTGAATTGACATATAGGTATACATAATTCACCAGATGACATGATGATATAAAGGTCGATTTATCCATAGGGTTTCAAAGCTAGATTTTAGGGCCGACAGGAAAAGGAAAAACAATGACAGATGCATATATTTACGACGCCGTCAGAACTCCCCGCGGGAAAGGCCGCAAAGATGGGAGCCTTCATGAAATTACGCCGACAGCTTTGGCTACTCAGGTTTTAGAAGCCATCCGGGATCGCAACGACATTTCAGGTGATGAAATCGAAGATATTGCCTTTGGGTGTGTATCTCCTGTGGGTGAACAAGGGGCCGTTATTACGCGCACAGCTATATTACAGGCCGGATATCCGAATTCCACCTCTGGCATTCAAGTCAACCGCTTTTGCGGGTCCGGTCTCGAAGCCGCCAATATTGCCGCCGCCAAAGTTATGGCCGGAGAATGTGATATGGCTATTGGCGGCGGTGTTGAAAGCATGTCGCGTGTGCCTATGGGCTCGGACGGCGGCGCCATGGCCACAGATCCGGCCGTAACTTTTCAACAATATTTTGTGCCTCAAGGCGTATCCGCTGATTTGATCGCCACAAAATATGGCTTTTCGCGCGATGATGTCGATGCCTATGCAGTAGAATCGCACAAACGCGCTAAACAGGCATGGGATGAAGGGCGTTTCAAGAAATCAATTATTCCCGTCAAAGACGTCATGGGCGTCAACGTTCTTGATTACGACGAAACCATTCGTCCCGATACAAATATGCAAACGCTAGGATCGCTTAATCCCTCATTCGCCATGATGGGCGAGAATTTCGGCTTTGATAATGTCGCCCAGCAAAGATATCCTGAAGTTGAAAAAATCAACCACATCCATCATGCTGGGAACTCCTCGGGTATTGTCGATGGCTCTGCCGCTCTTTTGATCGGTAATAAAGAGATCGGCGAGCGCCTTGGCCTTAAACCCCGGGCCCGTATCCGGTCTATGGCCTCTATCGGATCTGAGCCGACAATCATGCTCACTGGGCCAGAAGTTGCGGCACAAAAAGCCCTTAAGCGCGCCGGTATGAATGTCAATGACATCGATCTTTATGAACTCAATGAAGCGTTTGCCTCTGTTGTTTTACGATTTATGCAAGCTCTGGACATTGATCATGACAATATCAACGTCAATGGCGGGGCGATTGCAATGGGACATCCTCTGGGCGCCACAGGGGCTATGATACTCGGAACCATGGTAGATGAGTTGGAACGTTCCAATAAGGAAACCTCACTTGTTACACTTTGTATTGGCGGCGGCATGGGCACAGCCACTATTATTGAACGTGTTTAATTATAACGGCTGAATTGGCCGCACACCACATACAAAATATGTATAACGGATAAGACTATGAGCTATAAATCTTTTACAATCGAACTCGACACTGACGGCATAGCCCTGATGACAATTGATGTCCCTAACCAATCCATGAACGTTTGGGATGAAACCCTTCTTGCAGATTTTCCGAAGTTCATTGATGAATTTATATCGAATGATGACTATAAAGGCCTCGTAATCTGTTCAGGCAAAGCCAATGGATTTTTAGCCGGAGCCGATCTACGCATGCTAGAAAAGCAAGCGCCAACACTGGATAAAGCCGGATTTGAACTTGGGGCTGGATTGACGCGGTTTTTACGTCGTATGGAAACGGGCGGTTATACGCCAAAACAAATCGCCAAAGAGGGCAAAAAAGCTAAGCCCGTAGCGTGTGCGATTGAAGGTCTCGCGCTTGGCGGCGGGTTAGAACTGGCACTTGCCTGTCATTACCGCGTTGTCGCAGATCATCCAAAAATTCAATTGGGTCTACCCGAAGTCCTCGTCGGCCTGTTACCCGGCGCAGGGGGCACCCAACGCACACCGCGTCTTATCGGTATTCAAAACGCGGCCATGATGTGCGCTCAGGGTAAATCCCTTAACCCGCAAACGGCCAAAGCTCAGGGACTTATCCATGAAGTCGTGGAACCGGGCAGCACGATTGCGGCCGCGAAAGCCTGGGTCAAAGCTAACCCTCAAACCCTTGCCCCTTGGGATGTACGCGGCTTTAAAGTACCTGGTGGTGCGGGCGCGACAAATCCGAAAGCCTTACAAATTTTCATGGCGGGGAATGCCATGGCCCTGCAAACGACCAAGGGTAATTTCCCGGCAGTACAATATATTTTCTCATGCCTTTACGAAGGTACAATGTTACCCATTGATACCGCCCTTGCCGTTGAAGTAAAATATTTCATCCGCCTACAAAATCAGCCCTCCGCCAAAAACATGGTTCGCAGTCTATTTGTAAATAAGCAGGCCGCAGAAAAAGGTGCAGGACGTCCGAAAAACATCGACCCTATAGATATTAAAACCGTTGGTGTTCTCGGGGCGGGTCTTATGGGATCTGGTATTACCCATGTCACCGCCAAAGGAGGTATGAATGTCGTCGTCCTTGACCGGTCCATGGAAGATGCGCAAAAAGCTATAGCCTATACAGAAAAAATTCTGGCCAAACGCGTGAAACGTGGAAAAATGACTCAAGACAAGGCTGATGCTTTTTTAGCCCGTATCAAACCCACAGATAGTTATGACGATCTGAAAGATGTTGATTTGATTATCGAGGCCGTATTCGAACGCCCGGACGTGAAAGCGGACGTAATTAAAAAAACCGAAGCTGTCATTGGCAAAAACGTTGTCTTTGGCTCTAACACCTCGACCCTGCCTATAGGCGGCTTGGCCAAAAATTCTCAGCGCCCTGACCAATTTATAGGCATGCACTTCTTCTCTCCCGTTGAACGCATGCCATTATTGGAAATCATCCCGCACGAGGGCACGGGGGAACTGGCATTGGCCGCAGCGTTCGATTATAATCGGAAAATTCGCAAAACACCGATTGTGGTCAAAGATGTACGCGGATTTTTCACGAACCAAGTGTTCCCGCCTTATATCGGCGAAGCCGTCCGTATGATTATGGAGGGGATCAGCATGCCCCTTATTGAAAATTGCGCTCTCAATCTTGGCCTCCCTATTGGTCCCCTTGCTGTTCAAGATGATACGACATTAAAGTTGGGTCTTGATGTCATGACGTCCACAAAAGAAGAATTAGGCGATAAATATATACCCAATGGAACCGAACCTTTTTACGAACTAATGGTGACAAAACTGAACCGCGGAGGACGCCGCTTTGGCGCCGGACTTTATAATTACGATAAAGACGGCAAACGCTTGGACCTCTGGAAAGGTATTACCGATCATTATCCTTTATCTGCCGATCAACCTTCGGCAGAAGATGTCAAACAACGTCTTCTCTACGCACAACTGGTTCCAACGGCGAATTGTTATGCTGCTGGTGTCGTCCCGGATCCACAATCCGCCGACCTCGGAGCTATCTTTGGTTGGGGCTTTCCGGTCTGGACCGGTGGCCCCCTATCTTATATCGACACGGTTGGCCTCAAAACATTTGTCGCCACAGCCGATATGTTGGCGCAACGCCACGGGGCGCAATTCACGCCGCCGCAAATGTTTCGCGATATGGCTGCCTCGGGCCAAGGACTTTATGACGAGAGCGCTTCCACTCCCATTCATTCTAAATCAAGTTTGCAAAAAATGTTGGAAGTCGATATCGTTAAACTTGCCAATGCTATGGGGATCTCTGCGAGCGTTGATGATCTGAAAGCCGATACGATCCAGAAAATCCTAAAAGCCCAAGACAGCAAATCTGCTGCCTAGGGCTGCGATTCGAATTTTATCCCTAAACGCCTTAGCTTGAAATAAGTTGCGGTGTTTAGGCATAAAAGAGCATAATTTCGTTCTCAAAGCGGTCAATGTGCTATCTCATCTCAAGCCGTCTTGACCTTTGATGACTTCTGCGTATGTTGCGGCGCGTAGACGCATCAAATTACGTAACGTGAAACATATAGACCTTGGGTCCGAAAGATCTTTTTGACTACTCCATCTGACATTGAAGAAATTCCCGCCGATGCCCCTGTCGACGTCACATTTTCTGACTTGGGCCTTGATCCAAAAATCATAAAAGCCTTGGATGATATTGGCTATATTAAGCCGACCCCTATTCAGGCCCAAGCCATCCCCTATGCTTTGCAGCAAAAAGATGTTCTGGGCATAGCGCAAACGGGTACCGGAAAGACCGGAGCTTTCACCCTGCCAACCATGCATAAACTTACCAAGGGGCGCGCGCGGGCCCGCATGCCGCGCTGCCTTATTATATGCCCGACTCGTGAACTTGCTGCACAAGTCGCAGAAAATGTCGAAATATATGGAAAACATCTGAAACTTGAAATGGCCCTGCTCATTGGAGGCGTCTCCTTTGGCGATCAGGATAAAAAGTTAATGAAGGGCGTCGATATTCTCATCGCCACGCCGGGCCGGCTTCTGGATCAGTTCGAACGCGGAAAAATCCTGATGACGGGTGTTCAAACACTTGTCGTTGATGAGGCTGACCGGATGCTGGATATGGGCTTCATTCCCGATATTGAACGTATTTTCAAACTGACCCCATTTACCCGCCAGGTTCTATTTTTCTCGGCCACTATGCCTGACGAGATCAAACGTCTTGTCGATCAGTTTTTACACCAACCCGCAACGATACAAGTGGCCCGGCAATCCACAACAGCTGAAACCGTCACGCAACGCATTGTCCGCATGCCAAGCTCTGACGCCAAGCAAAAACGTACGGCTCTAAGATGGGTGATAGATCATGAAAATGTGAAAAACGGCATTGTCTTTTGCAACCGCAAACGTGATGTTGATATTGTTGCAAAATCCCTGACCGTACACGGACATTCAGCCGCGCCTATCCACGGCGACCTCCCTCAATCGGAACGCACAAAAACACTGGACGGCTTTAAGAATGGCGAAATTAAATATCTCGTCGCCAGTGATGTGGCCGCCCGCGGACTAGATGTCCCCTCAGTCTCGCACGTATTTAATTATGATGTTCCCATACATGCAGAAGATTATGTTCACCGTATTGGCCGGACAGGTCGTGCGGGACGCGAAGGCGATGCGATTATGTTCGTCGCCCGTCTCGATCAGAAGTATTATAGCCAAATACTGAAATTGATAAAAGTTGACAGCATTGATGAAATTGACGTGCCCGGAATTGAAGATTTCCCGACAACTCGCGAGAGTGGGCGCAGGGGGCGGAGAAAAGATAAAGGCCGTGGCCGGGGTCGAGAACGCGGGAATAGAGGCAAAGACGGAGACCGGCATAGCCGTAACCGCTATAGCCATACATCTGAACGCACATCGGATACTCAAACTACGCCCACATCTACATCGGATTCACAAACACCAAAGTCTGATAAAGATACACATGCTCAGGCACGCTCGACAGCGCGCCGCAAAGCCCCTGGCCGTCCTGCAAAAGCTGACGATAGCCCTGCTACAGATACTAAAACGTCCAAACCTAAAACATCTAGACGCGAACCAAAGCCGGACCCCAAACAATATCCTTCAAAAACATCTTCGACGACGTCTAAATCCAAATCCCATGCCCGGTCTAAAAACAAATCCGCAGAGAGGTCGGATAAGCCGTCTAATAACAAAACTCAGGTGGCATCCGGTAACAGCGCATCACATAAACCTAAGCGCGGACGTGGGCGCGATTCTTTGCCGAAAAACACCTCTGAAGGTTTTGGTGAAAACATGCCTGCCTTTTTTAAGTCGCAACTTAAATAAAGTCGCCATTTTCACATCAGGCGTTATAAAATCGGGGCGACCTAAATCAGGGCAAGCGTTGCAATAATGCATCCGCCTCGTCCCAAATTATATTCAAGGTTTTATCATTTTCCAAAACAAGACAATGTCCTGTGGCTGGCGGGATCACCAACTTACAGTCCGGAAAATCTGACTTGCAGACCTCTTGGGTAATAGGCCCGTCGATGATAACATCCTTTTCCGCCGCAATTGTCGTAACCGGAACCTCTATGTTCTGGATGAAATCCGCGGCTCGGACAATCTCCCCATTTTCAATAATCTCCGCGACCCAATTCGTTGTCACGCCTCCAACACGTTCTTCTGGAAACCGTGTGTATACCGCGTCCCGCAAGTAAAGTCGTTCGGGATAAGAGCCACATTCCGATGTTAAGGTTAAGTCTTCACTATCTGGCACCCAGGGTCCCATGCCGGGAGCAAAATGATCGCTTTTACCCATAAGCGTTAATACAGACGCCAAGATTTTCATCTGGGCAATGGAATAGGGCGCAGTATTGGGCACATAGGCGGGGGCAAGTAATAAAAGCCCGTCTGCAACTCCGGGATAATCACCTGCAGAGCGCACAGCGACGGCACCACCGAATGAAGACGCTATTATAATTTTTGGCTCCGGAGTTTCCTCCCAAATATGACCCATAAATTCGGCCAAATCGGCACCATAAACGGAAAAGTCTCGCACATATAGATTTTCGGGATGCTCCGATCTGTGCCGACCCGAACCGCCCTGCCCGCGTATATCATATCCAATAACATGATAGCCACGTCCTGCTAACATCGCGACATGATCTCCATACATCCGAATAGACCCCGTATATCCGGGTATTAATACGGCGGTAGCTTTAGCCTCTGGGTTCGGAGCCGTTTGCCCCCATCTCAACAGCGTGCCATCTTCGGTTTCATAGGTTTGATACGTCCACCCTTCCGGCATATCCGGCAAAGGATAGGCCTCTATTTTAGCCTTGTATGATTCAGATGGTTCATACGGCTTATATGCATTTTCCGGCCAGAGCCAAATCATGAGACCCAGTAAAAGAAAAAGGCCAATAGCCCCCAACCCTAAGCGACGTAAAAGAGTCATAAATCTGCATATCCATAGGTGCTTTGATAATGTGTATCCGTGGTAAATCCAGCATGCCAATGCGCGAGTTTTGGCGCGCGGTCTTGCCAATTCAGGTGATCAGCGCGAAAGCCAGTGTAATCAAGTGCGCAGATTATAGCCAGATTACCATATGACCACGCCGCGCCAAGCCAGTCACAAATCCGTTCCAGAGTATCAACAGAATTGACAATCGCAGCTTCATGACGCGCTATCATTTCGTCCCAATGCAGGGCTTGGGGGCGGACGGTCTCGTAACGATAATTATAAACAGCTGTGGACAGTCCGTCGCCCAGCGCATGTTGCCATTTCTGGATAAAGTGCTGATGCGTGTCTTTGGGCAAGATAGGCGTCTTTCCCAACCCATCAAGATATTCGCAAATCACAGGGCTATCAAATAAATATTGGCCGGGCTGCCATTCTAAGGCTGGTATTTTGCCTAATGGATTATCTCCGGCCTTATATCCGTTCTTCCCGTCTTTTTCGGGCTGACTTTCCTCCAAATCTATACCATGAAGTCGTGCGAGAATCATAGCTTTGCGGGCGAACGGCGATATAGGGTTGCAAATCAGTTTCATGGAATAACTTACCAAGCTAAAGTTTTCTGACAAGTTGTATAAGCGAGGTTTATAACGCCAATTCAGCGCGCTGTCGCTTTGTCAGTCGCGCGATCGCCATATGATAAGACACGGTGATATGCTCACGCAAAGCCGTGTCATCCAGACCGGGCGCGCGGTAATGCTGTATCCATTTCATACCGCGCGAGGCCAGATAGGGCGCGGGACGCAAGCCCTCCATATGCCGCATAACCTCATAGCCTATGTCAGTGGCTTTAAACGTAATGTGTAAACACCCGTCCTTAACCAGGGCCATAGTAAATAATTTACCGCCTATTTTCCACACATCATGTCCGCCCCATTGCACAACATGGTCTGTCTGCGGCAGAGAGGCACAAAACTCGTTATAAGCCGTAAGATTCATATAGAGCCCCTCAAGCCAAACCTCTCTCTTTACCTTCAATGGTGAAAATCAGGCCGTAATGATCGCGGATTATGAGCTTGTTTTCCACGGTGGATTTCATTTCGCCTAGCACATGCTGTTTCTGAATCGCTCTTGGACTTTCTTCGCCTAGGTCTGTTCGAAAACAGTTTTATCCATGCGCTCAAGATAAGCCTTCAAGGTCTTGGAGTTCGAAATATAAGACTGGATCGGGGTCGGAAACACCTCGGCAGCCATACCGGACAAAAATGCAAAAACAGTCGCGTCAACCTCTGCTGGTTTCGACCCGAGCATAAATTTATTTTTCCCTAATAATGTCTCGACAGCTTTGACATCTTCGAGTCCAAGCTCATAAATCTCGGCATCGGTATGACGCGCGATACCATGCCCGTTTGCGGCTCTGACAACACCTTTGGCGACCATACGAAAGAGCGGCATACGAATGAAAGCGGGTAAATTCCTAAACAATGTGTTAGCAATCAAAGTGTGATGATCGGTTTTCACCCAGCGCGGATAGATCATGCACGCCCAATAACTACGTTCTTCGAGCATAACTTTTAACGCGTGACCTTGCGCGAGTTGCTCCGCAGATAAGCCTTTAGACAAAGGATCCCCAAATTTAGTTTTAAGATGTTTAATGATAAAAGTAGAATCGCCAATCCTTTCCCCATCATCAATTATATAAGGAATTTTGTTTTTAGGCGCTTTGCGCGGATCTGTTTCAATATGCTCTAAAAACTCTATTCCCGCGAGACGCATATATATCAGTAGCTTAAACGCAAATGGTCCGGTTTCGCGTAAGCCGAAGGCAGGCCCAAATTTATATAATTCTATCATCTATTTTCCATAACGCCGCGTATAACAAAAAAACAAGAAATGTCAGCAAGAGGCGAGACACTCTTTTCAAGGCCTTATCCAGAAA
>CAZSKN010000003.1:0-90493 GCA_964607445.1 uncultured Caulobacterales bacterium | reverse complement strand
AAACAAGAAATGTCAGCAAGAGGCGAGACACTCTTTTCAAGGCCTTATCCAGAAAACCTTATCCAGAAAACCTTATCCAGAACGGCTTATCCAGAAAGACCTATCCTGCGACGGGGACGATGGTCACGCTTTCGCCACAGCCGCAAGCATCGGTCTGATTGGGGTTTTTAAAGGTAAAGCGCGAGGACAGCACATCGACCTCGTAATCAACAACAGAGCCGAGCAAAAACAAAACGGCCTTGGCATCTACGACGATTTGTACATCTTTATCTTCGACCAATTCGTCAAATGTCTCGATTTCTTCGACATAATCCATGAGATATTCCATGCCTGCACACCCGCCATTTTTAACCCCGACACGCAGATAACCTTTGCCGCGCTCTGAAAGGATTTCACGCACACGGCTTGCCGCCGCGTCGGTTAGTGTGACAAGCTTAGGTCGCGGGCGGCGTGACCGTGTTGCGGGTGTCGTCAAAGATTGGGTCATAACATATTCAATTCAAGTTTAGCTTCTTCACTCATCCGGTCCGGCGTCCAAGGCGGATCAAACGTCATGGCCACTTCAACACGGCGCACACCCGCAACGACTTCGCAAGCTTCTTGCACCCAAATCGGCATTTCGCCCGCCACAGGGCACCCGGGCGCGGTTAAGGTCATATCGACCTTTAGCGTACGGTCGTCTTCTAATTCAACTTTATAGATCAGGCCCAACTCATATATATCAACCGGGATTTCTGGATCATAGACGGATTTGAGTTGTCCAATAACGTCAACCGTAATCTGTTCAATCTCGGCCTCTTTCGGAGGCTCGACAGGTGCGCCGGACAAATCAATCACATCGCGTTCGCTCGCAGCGACAATATTACGTCCATCCATCGCGCTTTCATCGCCAGATGCAGATGCAGGTCTGTCTTCGACGGGCAGACCCGGAATTTGCGCATTGGCCAAGGCCTCTGCCTGTCTTTGTCTATCAGTCATATCGTTCATCATATTACCTATATAGTATCACATCTAGGATAAAAAAGTAGCGGCCTTTTTAACACCTGCCACTAACCGGTCGACCTCATCCAGCGTATTATAAATGCCAAAGCTCGCGCGCGCTGTCGAATGTATGCCCAAACGCGTCATAAGGGGCTGGGTACAATGCTGTCCGGCGCGTAGAGCTATGCCGTATTTATCCAGAATTTGCGCCACGTCATGGGCATGAGCACCATGCAAATTAAAGGCCAAAACCGGGCCTTTGTCCGGTGCTTCGCCGATCACACGGAAGCTGTTAATATCGCGCAGACCGTCCAGAGCGTGGTGATAAAGCGCCATTTCGTGTTGGCGCACCTCTTGGGCGTCAAACTGGCTAACCCAGCCTATCGCCGCGCCAAGGCCAATAGCTTGCAGGATAGGCGGCGTTCCGGCTTCAAACTTATGCGGCGGGTCATTATAGGTAACGCGGTCTTCAAACACATCCTCAATCATCTCGCCACCGCCGTTAAAAGGCTGCAAACGATTGAGCATTTCCGTCCGGCCATAAAGCGCGCCAATGCCCGTGGGGCCGTAAAGCTTATGTCCCGTCATGCAAAAAAAATCGACACCAAGATCAACAACATTGACCGGCATATGAACCGCGGCCTGTGTCCCGTCAACAACGAATACGGCCCCTGCCGCCTTGGCCCATGAACCCATTTGCTTGACCGGATTTACCGTGCCTAAAACATTGGACATATGTACGATTGAAACGACTTTAGTCTTGGGGCCAAGCATGGATTTAAAGGCCTCCAGATCAAGCTCACCTTCATCCGTTACAGGCACAAATTTCAATACGGCTCCATACCGCTCTCGGAGGAAGTGCCACGGCACAATATTTGAATGATGCTCCATCTGGGTGAGGATAATTTCATCCCCTGCCTTTATCTCACTGGCCAGACCATATGCCACCAGATTAAGGGCTTCTGACGCCCCTTTGGTAAAGACAATATTAGAGGGTTTAGGTGCGCCGAGAAAACCCGCAACTTTGGCCCGCGCGCCTTCATAGGCCTCTGTGGTTTCATTGGCCATTGTGTGCAAGCCGCGGTGGACATTAGCAAAGCTGGTCTTCATCTGATCTGAGAGAGCCTCGATGACAGCCAATGGTTTTTGCGCACTCGCGGCATTATCGAGATAGGCCAAAGGTTGGCCATTTATCTCACGCGAAAGAATAGGAAATTGCGCGCGTATATTCTGGACGTTCAATCCCATAATTATGTCTCCAGCCACACTTGGATTTCATCCAGAAGCGAGGCTTTCAGATCTTCATCTTCAAGGTCATCAAATACCCGACTGACAAAAGCTTCGGTCAACAAAGCCTTTGCCTTGGCCAGCGGGATACCCCGTTGACGCATATAAAACAGAACGTTTCCATCCAATGCACCGAGCGTATTACCATGTGCGCATTCGACATCATCAGCATAAATCTCCAACTCGGGCTTAGACCGGATCTGCGCTGTATCTGATAACATAAGGGCATCATGGCGCATTTCCGCATCGGTTTTCTGGGCAGGTCGCCGAACATGGAACTTGCCTTGGAAAACGCCGCGCGCTTTATCCGCAACTACACCTTTGACCGATTGACGAATGATACAATCCGGCGCGGCAAGATCGATATAGCTTGTCATATCTGTATGACGTTTCCCGTTGAGAAGATAAGCTCCATTTATATCGGCTTCAACCTGTTGGGCCATTGCGGCCAGACGGGTTTCCAAACGCGATATAGCGCCGCCAAAAGACAAAGCATATTGGTGTATTTTTGCACCTTTCCAGGCGGTGATATGCGTTGTTGCAATCCGTACGCAGTCTGGCGGGTCGTTATGCATAAGCGTGCGATTAATCCTCGCGCCTGCTTTCAAACTTATAGTCTGGTCTATGTTGACAAAGCCGTTCTTATCCCCTGCATGATATTCAACAACAGACAGCTTGGCCCCTTTGCCCAAATCAAGGCGGAGGCGGATATGGCCTCGGCTAAGACCTTCTATAATCAGCGGAGCATCAGAGCTAAACCCGTCAGGCACCGAGATAACCCAAACCTTGCCGCCAAAATTACGGGCCAATTTGGCCATGGCGCTATCCGAGTCTAAATCATCGGTTTCCGTTTCTTTAATGCTCACACCGTTTGGCAATGTGAATTTAGGCAGGCCTGCCACAGACAGACCCGTCGCCGTGTCGCTGACGCGGCCACGAACATCCGTCCATTTCCACGCCTCATTACGGCGGGTCGGGAGTTGATCTTGGATGGTCATTTCGGCCCCACGAGCAGAACTTTCGACGGGCTTAGAGTCCGCGTGCGATGGCGCTGTCCTGCCGGAACCGTGAACACATCACCCGAGGTTAAGGGCATGGCGTCCTGCCCTTCTAAATCCATTGTCAGCCGTCCATCCAGAATCACAAAGACCTCGTCAATATCATGGGCATGAAATGGGTAATCCCCATCCAGCATAGCAACTTTTACACCCGTCATTTGCGTATCTGCGATTGGCAAGGCTTTGGCGATATCGGCTTCGGCAAGAACATCATCGATATTTATGACTTCATGCGGCATAAGCGTCATAACCTTCCGCTTCAAGTTTTTTGGCAAAATCCGCATCTCCGCTGGCGGCGATTTTACCAGCTGAAAGCACATGCACCTTATCGGGTACGATATAATCAAGCAGGCGTTGATAATGAGTGATGACCAACATGCCACGCTCTTTCGAGCGCAAAGCATTGACCCCGTCTGCAACGACCCGCAGCGCGTCCACATCCAAACCACTATCGGTTTCGTCCATAATCAGAAAACGTGGCTCTAGCATCATCATCTGGAAAATTTCCATGCGCTTTTTCTCGCCACCAGAAAATCCGACATTAAGGGGACGGCGTAACATCTCGGGCTTTATCTTAAGCTCTTTAGCAACGTCTTTGGCTTTTTTAAGAAATTCTGGGGCTTTCATTTCCTCTTCACTACGGGCTTTGCGTTGGGCGTTAAGCGCGGTTTTTAAGAATGTCATGGTCGGCACGCCGGGGATTTCCAGCGGATATTGAAAGCTCAGGAACAGGCCTTTGGCCGCGCGGTCTTCCGGGTCCATTTCCAGTAAGTCCTCACCGTCAAAACTGACAGTGCCGTCTGTAACGTCATAGCCCTCACGCCCTGTCAGAACATAAGATAGCGTGGACTTACCTGCACCATTCGGCCCCATTATCGCGTGGACTTCGCCGGCAGGCACTTCAAGCGAAAGGCCTTGCAAAATCGTTTTTTCGCCACCATCAACGGTAGCGGATAGGTTATTTATTTTTAGCATTATTCTATCTCATAGCTTTTCTGAATCTATCCCATTCAGATGTTATTATCTTCTGAGAAAGTTCAGTAAATTCAGGGTTTGCAGCATATTTCTCTTTGGTAATTCCGTCGAAAACCCCAAGCATTTTATACATTTCTGTGATAAGTTTTTTAGGGGTTGTTTCCTCTGGATTAAGTCTGGATTTAGTCCTTGTATCTCGCTGATATAACTTTCGGTCCGTATGAAACTTGAAATCTGGCTGCATTGCCATTGATTGAAATTCACACAGATGCCTACGCAAGCTTTCAATCCAATCTAACCTGATTTTAGCCAACGAAATTTTGGCAGACCTTCTTGCTGAATACAAAATTGTAAAAAAGATTTTCGTGGCGCCGATAATTGTCGTAATAATCGTGGCAATTGGAGCTGACGTTTTAAAAATTTCTAATAAATTATTCATCACACCCACTCCCCCAAAGGCGCGTCATATTTGGCCTCGACTTTCGCGTCGCCATTATTTTTCACACCTTGCGGCTCAATCAGGAAGATGAGACATTCTTCTTCGGCGCGGGGGCGATGCACGATGCCTTTAGGCACAACAATAGCTTCGCCTTCGCCCACAAGCACGCTTTCGCCACCTTTAAAATCGAGAATAAATGAACCCCGCCAACAGAAGAACATCTCATCCTCGCCCTCATGAGCGTGGAAAGGATATTCGCCTTTGATCTTGGCGAGTTTGAATTCTTGTCCGTTCAACTCGGCGACGATTTTAGGTCGCCAATGTTCACTGAACTTGGAGAATTTTTCATCTATGTTTATTTTGTTAACCACGAAACGCCGTCACCTCGATTTCGATTTTCATCTTCTCGTCCACCAAATCGGCAATCACCATTGTTGCGGCAGGTAGTATTGCGCCGTAATGATGCTGAATTACAGGGAGAACCTCGGCCATATATTTGCGGTCAGAGAGCGTATATTGCACGCGCACAGTGTGACCGAGTTCAAAATCGGCTTGCTTGAGCGCAGCCATAATATTTGTGAACGTGTTTTGGGCTTGCTGGGCGGCACTTTCGGGCAATTCCCCCTTAGCGTAATTATACCCTACAGTCCCCGAGACAAAGCACCAGTCGCCTTGCACAAGTGCGCGAGACATTGCATATGTCTTCTCGCCATCAGAAAGGGATATGAGTTTTCGTTTCGGATCAGATTTTTTAGCCATGATTTAATCCTTTCAAAGATTAGCGGATATTATTTTGATTGCGTTTGGGCATGTCCGCGTACAGCGGTACATTCGATTTCTATTTTCGCTTTTGAAGACACTAGCGCCGTGGCAACAGTTGTGCGCGCAGGTGGATGGGTCGGGAAAAATGTGCGGTAGACTTTATTCATACCGGCAAAATCCTTGGGGTCGGTCAGAAAAACCTGACATCGCACAACATCTGCCAAACCCGCATTTACAGACCTTAAAGTCTCGCGAATATTTTCCAGTGTTTTACGCGTTTGTGGCTCGATACCCCCATCAGGATAAGTACGGGAAACACTATCATAGCCCAAATGACCCGCTAAATATATAACCCCATTAGCCTCCACAACTTTTGAAAACGGCAGGCTTTGTGATTGCGCTGCCACTGGTGCCGTGCCCAGAAAAGCCGCCGCCATTAAAAGTCCTACGGGTTTCACAATATAACTTAAGTTCAAGGACATGGTGTCTGGCTCCATATATCAGGGTTGTCCGCGCGCCAGCATTTAAGGCGCGTGCCATACGTAATTAAAATATCGTCTTTAAACACAGCATAAAGTTCTTCACCTTTAACACTGTCATCAGCGAGACCGTTCGCCGTCGCCAAAATTACATTACCGCCCTCACCTCTAAATTCGGAAAAAACATATTCCGCATTCCCCTCAGCCCCTTTTGAAGGTTTGAAATAAGCTCGAATTTTATCATTAGATACAGATTTACTTTCGCCAATTTCCAACCCGACAAATTTGGCAAGCGCCATCGAGTACGCGGTAAAATCAATCTCTGCAATGGTGTTAATTTCGTCCGTTCGTGGTGCCGTAAGGGTGTGGTTGGGATTCACAGGGGGTATCGGTGTCAAAGCGCGCGCCTGAGACGAAGGCGATGCAGGGTCTGTTTCAGCTTTATGTTCTGCCTGCGAACACCCCGTCAATCCGAGCGCAAACACACTCCACGCAACAATGCGTCTAGCCTTTAAACACGCAGGTATTATGCCAAGCACAACCCGCATTACCCAACACTGCCTTCAAGTGAAATTGCGACAAGTTTTTGCGCTTCAACGGCAAATTCCATCGGCAATTCTTGCAGCACTTCGCGACAAAAGCCATTTACCAATAACGCTACGGCTTCTTCTTCGCCAAGACCGCGCTGGCGGCAATAGAATAATTGATCATCAGAGAGTTTAGATGTTGTGGCTTCATGTTCGAACTGTGCGCTCGGCGTATCGCTTTCCACATAAGGCACAGTATGCGCGCCGCATTGATCGCCAATTAGCAAGCTGTCACATTGGGTGAAATTACGTGCGCCAGTGGCTTTTCTATGCGCACTCACCAAGCCACGATAAGTCTGGTTAGAGCGTCCCGCGCTAATTCCTTTGGAGATCACACGCGATTTGGTATTTTGGCCCAGATGGATCATCTTTGTACCTGTATCGGCCTGTTGATAGCCATTGGTAATGGCGATTGAGTAAAACTCGCCTTGGGAGTTATCGCCGCGTAAAATACAGCTTGGATATTTCCATGTCACAGCAGAACCGGTTTCAACCTGTGTCCATGACACTTTGGAATTTGCCCCGCGGCAATCCGCGCGCTTGGTGACGAAATTATAAACCCCGCCCTTGCCTTCACTATCGCCGGGCCACCAGTTTTGCACAGTTGAATATTTCACTTCCGCGTCGTCATGCACAATGATCTCGACAATGGCGGCGTGGAGCTGATTTTCGTCGCGCATGGGCGCAGTACACCCTTCCAGATAAGACACATAAGAGCCTTTATCGGCAATGATCAGCGTGCGTTCAAACTGCCCTGTGCCTTGGGCATTCATACGAAAATATGTCGAAAGCTCCATCGGGCAGCGCACGCCGGGCGGAATATAAACAAAGGATCCGTCCGAGAAGACGGCATTATTAAGCGTGGCATAATAATTATCCGTTACGGGTACAACAGAGCCCATATATTTTTTGACCAGTTCGGGGTGATCTTTCACCGCTTCAGAAAAAGAACAAAAAATCACGCCGTGCTTGGCCAATTCATCCTTAAATGTTGTGACAACCGAAACACTGTCAAACACCGCGTCCACGGCGACTTTAGGCGCGCCTTCAACCCCAGCCAGAACTTCTTGCTCTTTCAAGGAAATGCCCAGCTTATTATAGATTTCAAGAATTTCCGGATCGACCTCGTCAAGGCTTTTCGGTCCTTCTTTTTTTACAGGGGAGGCATAATAATACATATCTTGAAAATCAATTTCAGGATAATCAACCATCGCCCATTTCGGTTCCTCTAATGTGAGCCAACGCCGATATGCTTCTAGCCGCCACTCGAGTAGCCATTGGGGCTCATCTTTTTTGGCAGATATAAAACGCACTATATCCTCATTCAAACCCTTGGGGGCAAATTCCTGTTCGATATCACTGTCAAACCCATATTTATATTTATCGGCCTCAAGGGCCCGCACGCCTTCAACAGTACTGGCTTCAATCCCGTCTTTGACTTTAACGCTATCGGACACTTTAACTTCACCAGACATCAAGCAGCCCCTTTCAAATTATGTGATTTGCGACGGATTTTCGTCCAAGCGGTTAAAAAATGATCCACATCCTTTGACGTAGAATTATAGCCCAAACTGACGCGAATTGCACCTTTTGGGGCAAGCTTAGCGCCGTTCATAGCTTGTACGGCCTGGCTAACGTGAGCTTTACCGCTGGAACATGCCATGCCCGTACTGACGGAAACACCTGCCAAATCGAGAGCCATCATCAAAGTCGCCGATGGCGTATCCGGTACCGCGAAATAACTGGTATTTGGCAAGCGCGATACACGCTCACCAAATACCACTAATTCAGGTTCCATCCGTTTAAGTTCAGCTTCTAAATAGTCACGTAGCTCCTCTGTATGAGATAAATCAGACATATCAGACAGTGCAGCCCCGAATCCGGCAATACCCGCAACATTCAACGTTCCCGCGCGTTTGCGGCGTTCTTGGCCGCCGCCATTCATAAACGGATCAAAAGGCGCGTTAGGAGACACATAAAGCGCCCCCACACCCATAGGCCCGCCTATCTTATGAGCTGAAACAGACAGATAATCGGGCTGAAATCTCATAGGTAATTTCCCCAAGGCCTGCACGGCATCTACAAGAATATATCCCCCGGCGGTGTGTACGAGATCCGTTGCGACCTCGATATCCTGTATGACGCCGGTTTCACTATTCGCCGCGCAAATAGCTATAAAAGGCGGGCCGTCCGCAGGGTTCCAATTTTCTAAGCGCGCTTTAAGCGCTACCATATCTGTTTGACCGTTTTCATGACACGGAATCCATTCCACTTCCGCCCCGGACCGTTCCGCCGACACACGAACGGCAGGATGCTCCATATGTGAAATCAACAGCCGTTTACACCCTCCAGATACAGCGGCATGGACAGCCATATTGTCAGCTTCCGTGCCACCAGAGGTGAAAATAATATCTTGCGCACAGACTCCCAGCGCCAACCCCAGCGCCTCGCGGGATTGCGCGACAAATCTATGCGCCCTGCGACCATCTTTATGCGGCGCCGATGCATTGCCCTGTGTCATCATAGCCTCACGGACAGCCTCAAGAACAAGCGGTCGCACAGGCGAGGTCGCATTGTGATCAAGATAGGTTTGATTTTGCAACGCACTCATTGCGCCGCCTCCAACCCAGCCACAGGCAAGCGCCCATCAATCACATCCTGAACGGTTATACCCGCGAGGAAATTTTCAATATGGCTTTCAAGGGCTCCCCATAAATTATGGGTCAGGCATTTATCCGTCCGCCCCGTACATGCCAGCTTCGTCTCCGGCGTACAACCATGGGCTTTGATGTCCTCATCAACAGCAAAAATAATCCGATCAAGGGTTAATTCTGTCGCTGGCATGGTCATTTTATATCCCCCTAAAGCGCCTCTTTGGCTTTCAACCAATCCAGCCCGACGAATTTTGGCGAACAATTGTTCGAGAAATGACAAAGAAATACCCTGACGAGCAGAAATATCAGACAAAGAGACCACGGATTCCGGCCCCTGCGCGGCCACATCGGCCACAGCCATCACTGCATATCGTCCTTTTGCCGTCAGTTTCACTGTTTCATCTTTCTTTTACGAAGGTTTTTCTCGCTTTTTGCGTAACAGCTTGTTACAAGCCGCGCGAAATCAAAATCTGATCGGGATTTAAATATTCCGACTAAATTAGTCAAGATTATGTTGGTCGTTTTTAGGAATAAAATCACCGCACAGAAATAGAGATGTTTTATGCCAGAAGTCATTTTTGCGGGCCCTGAAGGTCGACTTGAAGGCCGATATCACCCGGCCGATGATTCCGCAGCCCCCTGCGCCCTTATTCTTTCGCCACATCCCAAGGCGGGCGGGCATATGGATCACCGCATTCCCGTTGCTATGTATGAAGGCTATAAACGGCGAGGATTTTCGGTTTTACGATTTAATTTTCGCGGTATAGGTCGGTCTGTTGGCACTTATGATAATGGCTCAGGTGAATTACAAGATGCCGCTTATGCGCTGGATTGGATGCAAAGTTTTAATCAAAATGCGCCGTTTAGTTGGGTTTCGGGCTATAGTTTCGGGGCCTGGATTGGTATGCAGCTTTTAATGCGCCGTCCCGAAGTGGCCGGATTTATTTCCATGTCACTGCCGACCAACACCTATGATTTTGCTTTTCTCGCGCCCTGTCCGGCCTCTGGCCTTGTGACCTATGGTGATCGCGATACACTTGTCCCGGCAGAAGATGTCGACCGTGTTATCGAAAAAATCCGTGTACAAAAGGGAACTCAAATTTCGACCCACCTTATTGAAGGCGCAGATCATTTCTATACTGATCATCTGGACGAGGCTATGGATGTCATTGAAGATTATCTGGATGATCACCTTGACCCGCGCTATTGTCCTCCGCGTGAACCGCGCCTTATCGAATAGGTTTTGTTGCGGAAAATTTGTTACCTAAAACTTGTTACAGAGAGTTTGTGGCTGAGGGTTGGGCTAAGATGGATTTACGAGACGTCCAGTAGTCATAGGATGACTGACCCCTGTCGTAGATGGTAAAGAAATAGGTAGCTTACGCATATGGCGAGCCGCTAAATAGGCAAAGGCCTGTGCTTCAATCGCATCGGAATTCCAGCTTACATCTTCTGCACTCAAAACTTCTATCCCCATTTGGGCTTGGAGCATCCACATAATTGCAGCATTATGACGTCCGCCTCCGCAGACTATTAAACGTGTCGGACTTTTTGGAAAGGCGGCTAAAGTTTTAACGACGCTTAGAACACAAAACCCGACCAAAGTCGCCGCGCCGTCGCTCAAAGACATATCCTGCATTTCCTCCAGAACATCAAAATCGTAACGATCCGCCGAGCGCGGTACAGAGCGCTCGAAGAACGGAGCCTTTAACCAAGGTTCAATCCTGCCAAAATCAACCCGTCCCGCGAGAGCCGCAGCGCCGTTCCTGTCTATAGCTTGACCGGACATCATTAACATCCAGCTATCCAGAGGGCCATTGGCTGGCCCCGTATCAGACGCCCAGATATCCCCGTCCGCTATGAGTGTAACATTGCCAACACCTCCCAGATTAAGCACGGCAATATCTCCGACTAGAGCTGAATACTCCGAAAGTGCCTTATGATAAATAGGCGCCAGAGGCGCACCCTGCCCACCCGCCGCCACATCTGCGCTCCTGAAATCAAAAACCACAGGCACACCCGTCGCCGTCGCCAGTCTTTGACCTCGCCCCAGTTGAAGTGTACGCCCGGTTCTAGTGCGCTTAGAAGACACAGTTGGAGGGACATGCAAAACAGTTTGACCGTGATACCCGATCACTGAAAGTCGATGCGCCCAATCTGGATATTGATCACACAAAATTCGCACAGCCTTTATGTGAAGGCTGTCTATGAAATCTTCCGCTTTCGTAAAAATGTGAGGCGGCGAGCCTTTAAATTGCCATGCCAATGCGGCCCGTATAGTTTCGCCCATTGGATTATTTGCAGGCATTGGCAGGGTCAGTGATGGCCCAAACCGTATAATTTTATCCCCGTCAGTTTCAAGAAAAGCCGCATCCACACCGTCCAACGATGTTCCCGACATTAACCCTAGCGCAATTTTTGAACTCTTATCCGCCATGTCGCTCTTTTAACCTAGTCCGTTTAACATAAACCCGCGCCGGATTGCATCTTTATTGGCGTTAATCTTGATTTTGCCACAATGTTGCACTTATACACGATCCTAAAGTAGAGTCGCAAATATTGGACAATTAAATACCTTTATCCGTCGCACTATCGGTATGTGATTTGCATATTTAGTTGAATTCATACTTTTAAAATTGCGTTCTCGCCGCGAGAATTTCGTAAGTTGCCAGAGAGACCGGAGATGATAATGTTAAGACTTAACCTTCCAAATCCGAAATTTTCAAAGTCGTATTCTACACTATCTCAGTCTGAAAATTCAGTCTCTCCAGCGTCTTCGTCCCTTGGCTTCATGTCCCGGCCTGCCTGTTTTTACCCTACCCGTTTTTACAAGCAGCTAAAATATTCCGTCATGGGCCTTATAGGTATTTTATTGTCCTCCACCAGCCTGGCTCAAACCCCGCACACGCAATTTGAAAGCCCGCAATATATCAATGCGCAAGATTTTCTGGGTCAGGAAAACATGCAAAGCGCCTATCATACCGTCGACTCTCAAGCTTTCACAGATGGTTTCGTCAACACCTATAAAATTGAAAGTGCAGATGGCATTGCTGAAATTATAGGTACACAGGCCACCCTAAATTATATCTCGGAGGTAAAGGCTACCCATATGCTCCGACAGAGGTCGACCCTCGGAGCAATTGGCAAATCTGCCTATAATCGAACGACTAATCTGGTGACAACGCCATACCGCACAGCAAAATCTATCTATGACCGCGCGGCTAATATTAATAATGTGCAGGAAGCCGTTTTGTTTATTCCTAACGGCGTGTTTGACGTTGCAGGCAATCTGCTCAACGGTGTCGGCGAAGCCGCAGTCACTGGCGTACGAATCACGAAAGGTGCCGCAGGAACAAAATGCGGGTCCTTTGGACAATGTTTATCCGAAGCCGGAGAAGATATCTGGTCAGGTACAAATTCAGTTTTAGGCAAGCATAATGCTGCGCGACGGTTACATAAAAGTCTGGGAACAAACCCGGAAAGCCGCAATAAGGCCTTACAGCGGCAAATCGACCGCCTGTCTTATGCCGAAGCCTATACCGGCACGGCCTATAAATTCGGCGTTGCCAATGCCGGGATTGATGTCCTCAGCCCTTATCAAAGCGGTATAGGGTGGTTTAACAATGGTGAATTTTTAGCTGGCTATGAAGATGCTCATCGGGCGCGAAATCGTGATAAAGCGGCTTTATTAAGTTGGGGCGTGACACAGGATGAAATTGATCGCCTCTATAATAATGAGGCCTTTACCAAAGCCCAGCGCGCTGAACTTGTCGCGGCTTTAAGCCATATACCCGCGCCTGAATACCGGGCGGGCTTGGTACGCGATAATCTTTCGATTGACAGGCCATATAT
Organism: uncultured Caulobacterales bacterium; assembly: GCA_964607445.1. GTDB lineage: Bacteria > Pseudomonadota > Alphaproteobacteria > Caulobacterales > Maricaulaceae > CALCKU01. The sequence goes on along the minus strand of CAZSKN010000003.1, from coordinate 77,419 downwards.
TGTTAACACCCGCCTCAAAACCTATCAATATCTCGCCCATGCTTCACAAAAAGGCGCCGTCAAAACCTTTATTTCCGGCGCGCCCGCGACCATCTTCGTGACCCCGCGAGACACGCTCGTCCTACCGGTTGTATCGGATTATCTTCAATGGAGCCCCGATATATCCGCCCCCGTTACCTATCTTTCTCAAAACCGGAATGCAGCCGGTGCAGAAATTCATGTGATCGGCAAAGTATCACCTGACTTTCGACGTCAAACTGAAAGCCTAGGGGTGAAAATTATCGACGTCGGATAATATCCCTATTAAGGTCATGACCCAATTAAATCGAGCCAAGCCTGTTCGTCCAAAGTCATAACGCCTAAAGCGGTGGCTTTCTTTAACTTGGATCCAGCCCCCGGCCCGGCTACGAGATAATCGGTCTTGGCCGAAACACTCCCTGCAACCTTGGCGCCAAGACTTTGCGCACGGGCTTTAGCTTCATCGCGGGAAAATAAGGCCAGCTTTCCAGTAAATACAACCGTTTTACCTGAAACAGGGCTATCACTCTTTGGCGCTTTTGCGGCGATGATAGTCACATGCTCGAGCAAACGGGAGACAAACGCTTTTTGCGTCTCGCTGCCAAAGAACCCCCGTAAGCTACTCACTTGCCCCGGTCCAACACCGTCGATACCCAGCAGGTCTGTATATGCTTGAGAGTCAATCTTCTGCGCATTGATCATAGCCTTTTCAAAGGCCTCCCACGTCAGATAGTGTTTGGCAATTAGGCCTGCATTGCCTTGCCCAATATGGCGGATCCCTAAGGCATACAGACATTTATCAAAATCAATTTCGCGCCTAGCCTTAATCGCGGCAAACAGGTTCTGGGCACTCTGAACGCCCCAACCTTCCCAAGTTTCCAGCTTTATATCGGCATTTCGGGCTTCCAAGGTAAAAATATCTGACGGTTCTAAAACCAGTTTTTTTTCGTAAAAAGCTTCGATTTGTTTAATACCCATACCGTCGATATCAAAAGCACGTCGGGAGACAAAATGCCGAAGCCCCTCGATAGATTGGGCCGGACACGCCATACCATTTGTGCAGCGTTTAACGACATCGACACGTCCTGTTTTCTCGTCAACATCACGCATGGCGTCCGCGCCGCATATTGGACAAGTTTCTGGAAAAACAAAGATGTCGCCTGTGCCCGCTTCAACAACGTCCAAAACCTGCGGGATGACATCTCCAGCCCTTTGTATCTGAACTTTGTCACCGGGTTTAACGCCCAGACGCGTAATTTCGTCTTCGTTATGCAAGGTCGCGTTCGACACCTCAACCCCGCCAACCGTGATCGGGGTCAGCCGCGCCACAGGAGTTAAAGCCCCCGTACGGCCAACCTGAATATCTATCGCCTCAATTGTGGTGATGGCTTTTTCAGCCGGAAATTTATGCGCAATCGCCCAACGCGGGGCGCGCGAAACGAACCCAAGCCGCTCTTGCAAATTCAGTGCATTCACCTTGTAAACGACCCCGTCAATATCGTAACCAAGACCTGCGCGTTTACGTTCAATTTCATGATAATGCGCGATCAGGTGTTCAGCTGTATCGTGACACTTCATATCCGGGTTGACAGTAAAACCCCAGAGCTTAAAGGCCTCTACAGCGTCCATTTGCGTGTCCGCGAACGGGGCACTTAAATCACCCCATGTATAGGCAAAGAATTTTAATGGCCGGGTCGCCGTGATCATTGCATCAATCTGTCTTAACGATCCGGCAGCGGCATTACGCGGGTTTTTATAGGCCTCTTTCCCGGCTTTAACTTGTACAGCGTTCATGGTTTTGAAATCCGCATGATCAATATAAACTTCGCCGCGCACCTCTAAAACAGACGGCCAACCATCGCCTTTTAAGGTCTTGGGAATAGATTGAAGCGTGACCAGATTCGCCGTGACATCCTCGCCGGTTTTACCATCACCGCGCGTCGCCCCAGATATGAGCTTACCTTCTTCATAACGTAAGGCCGCCGAGAGGCCGTCAATTTTCGGTTCCGCTGTAAACGCGAGAGGTGCCGCCTCAGAGAGTCTTAGGAACCTACGAATACGGGCTACAAATTCTCTCACATCTTCGTCTGTGAACGCATTATCCAAAGAGAGCATCGGAACCGTATGTGTGATTTTTCCAAACTTGCCCGACGGTTTAGCTCCGATACGTCTTGAAGGACTGTCTTTGTGGATTAAATGCGGAAACGCCGCCTCTAGCGCCGCGTTTTCTTGCCGAAGCGCATCATAATCGGCATCGCTGAGGCTTGGGTTATTATCTTGGTAATATTGACTATCGGCTGCTTTTATTTCCATAGCCAAAATGGTCAGGCGCAATTTAGCCTCTGCCTCTGTCATTTTCTTTAGCATTAGGACGCCATCAATTTACGTGCAGCGGCACGCGCTTCATGCGTCACAGTTTCACCAGACAACATACGCGCAATTTCTTCTTCCCGCGCATCATCGGCAATAACACTCACATGCGTTTTCGTGACGGCGCCTTTGGAAGACTTTTCAATCCGAAATTGATGTGTCGCACACGCCGCGACCTGTGCGCTGTGCGTAACCACGAAAACTTGATTGGATTGAGATAATCGTGCCAAACGTTTCCCAACAGCATCCGCAACCGCCCCGCCAACACCTTGGTCTACCTCGTCAAAAACCATAACCATTTTTGTTTTACCGGCCAAAGCGACCTTAATCGCCAAGGCAAACCGTGCCATTTCCCCGCCCGAAGCTATTTTATCTAACGGCCCCATTGGCATGCCGGGGTTTGTCAAAACTTCAAACCGGATTTTATCTTGACCTTTGGGCCCGGCCGGGGCCTCAGATATAGAAACGTTAAATTGGGCGCGCTCCATTTTAAGCGGCGGCAATTCACTCATAACCGATTTAGACAGCGCCTGGCCGGACTTTTGTCGCGCTTTAGTCAATTTATCCGCAATTTGCGTATAGAGAGCCTCACAGGATTTTACCCGCGATTGCGCCGTAACAAGATCAGACTCAACCGTTTCTATTGCGGTCAACTTAGCCGCGAAACGGGCGCGCATATCTAACAGTTCCTCAATAGGTACATCATATTTTCGCGCCGCAGCGCGCAAGCCGAACAGGCGTTTTTCAATACGGTCGAGCTGTCCGGGTTCCGTCTGGAAATTTTGCGCAGCTTCGCTGACAGCCTTTCGCGCGTCCTGTGTTTCTAGCATGGCCCGTTCGAGCGCATCTGCCGCGGATTTAAGCGATGACGACACGGTATTATCGAGTTGCGAAAATTTATTCTGCACACGCTCAATCCTAGCCAGCGCCGTTGCAAGCCGGTCTTCAAAAGCCCCATTTTCACCCAAGGCCGCCTCGGCCGCCGCAAGTTCGGTCAATGCGACTTCTGCGCCTTGAAAGAACCGCCGTTGCACCGCAAGCTGTTCATCCTCACCGGCTTTGGGGTTAAGTCGATCAATTTCATCCATCGCATGCTTAAAAAACTCTCGATCTTCTTCCGCCTTCTTTTGACGAAAGTATAAAATTTCGACCTGCTCACGCGCTGATTTCAAATCGTGAAAAGCCTCAGAACACGCATCCCGTAGTTTCTTGTGCGCGCCGTAATTATCCAGCATATCCAGATGGGTAGCGACATCCATGAGGCCGCGCCCGTCATGTTGCCCATGAACTTCCAAAAGACCACGGCCTATTTCAGATAAAAGTTTTACCCCTATGGGCGCATCATTAATAAAGGCTCGGCTACGTCCATCTCGTCCTAATGTACGACGTAAAATAATATCTTCGCCAGCCTCTATCTCAACACCTGCCGCGCCTAATCGTGCCCAGATGCTATGGCCAATCGGCAATTCGAAACTCGCTATGCATTGGGCTTTATCTGCGCCACTACGTATCAAACCCTTATCAGAGCGCGCACCTGTCGCCATGCCCAAGGCGTCCAATACGATTGACTTCCCGGCCCCTGTCTCTCCGGTGAGAGCCGTCAAACCTGTCTTAAATTCAAGATTAAGAGACTCGATTAAAACGACATTTTTAATGGATAGTCCGGTGAGCATGTCTCCACCCTATAATAATATCCGGAAAACGCGCGTGATTTACCCCCTAGAATAAACGTTCGCGCAAGCGCCGCCAATAAGTTCTATCACGCGGCTTTTTCACTTCGGATTCAAGGTCAACGCCAAATTCTGTCAATAACTCATAGCTGTCTGCATACCATTCGCTCGACGGATAGTTATATCCCAAGACCGATGCAACAAGCTTGGCTTCCTCGATCACACCCAAGGCGACATAACTTTCGACAATGCGGTGCATAGCTTCTTCGACTTGCGACGTTGTCTCATATTCTTTGACAACATTCTTAAAGCGCCCAATCGCGGCGAGTTGTTGATTATCACGCAGATAATACCGACCAATATCCATTTCTTTACCCGCCAAGTGATCTCGGGTTAATTCAAGCTTTAGACGCGCGTCACGCGCATAATCGCTGTCGGGATAACGGCGGACGACCTGTTGCAATGCCGCCTCTGCATTCACCGTGGTTTCCTGATCCCGCCCGACATCAAAAATTTGATCATAATAATTGATCGCAATCAGATAATAGGCATAAGGCGTGCTTTCGTTTCCCGGATGCAGGCTTATAAAGCGCTGCGCGGTCGCGATAGACTCCTCATAATCTGTTGACCGATAATGCGCATAAGATGTCATAAGCATAGAACGCCGTGCCCATTTAGAAAACGGGTGTTGGCGCTCGACTTCTTGGAAGAATAATTTAGCACGGTCCCAATCCCGTTGCTCCATTTCTTCAAATCCTTCATTATAGATTAGTTCTGCCGGACGCTCGACATAAGCGAGGGTTTCTTTTTTATTTCCCCCGAATACGGAACAAGCCGACATAAGCAGTCCACTTAGAGCCATTATGAACGCCATACGGTGTTTTGACACGATTTTCATGAGCTACTTTCTGATTCCATCACAATAACTAACCCGCTTCTAGACGAGAAAAACGCTTACGGAAAGTTAGAAAGCTGTTAGGCGCTGACAGAATCTTGTGCGTAAGGGCTCTCCAACCGCGGTATGGTCACAAATTTCCAGGCCTCAGGGTCTGCATATAAGGCCATCATCAACGCATGATTAAGGGCATGCCCGCTTTTCATGGCCGTTATCCGCCCCAAAATAGGGCCGCCGAGATACACATCCCCCAAAAGATCAAGCGCCTTATGACGCACAAATTCATCCGCATAGCGCAACCCGCCCGGGTTCAGAATTTTATCGCCGTCAACAAGGATAGCGTTTTCTAATGACCCACCCTTTGACAAACCGGCCTGTTGCAAAGCTTCGACCTCATGCACGCGTGCAAATGTCCGGGCCGATGCGAGACCTTCACGAAACGATCTGACATCAGGGATAATTTCCAGTCTTTGTCGGCCAATCGCTGCATCGTCAAAATCTATGGTCACATCCAGTTCGAGTTGCGAGGCCGGTTGGATACGAGCCCAGCCACCATTATGTTCAACATTTACAGTTTTAAGCACTTTGACATACCGCCTTGGCGCAGGCTGTATATGCACACCAACAGTTTCGATAAGGTCTAAAAAGGGTTCACTACTGCCGTCCAGCGCCGGTAGCTCTGTACCGTCCACATCTATGTAAAGATTATCAATACCCGCCGCCGATAGCGCCGCCAGCAGATGCTCTATAGTTGAAATCGTTACGCCTGCCGCATTCCCTAGCGTGGTACAGTTTTTAACATTTGTGACCGCATCAGCCCGCACAGGAATATGATTATCCCGGTCTTTGATATCCGTTCGGATAAAAACAAGACCTGTTCCCACAGCCGCCGGGCGCATAGCCAGACGCGTATGTCGACCACCGTGTAATTCTACGCCGGCACACATGACAGGAGAAGTCAGTGTTGATTGACGTTTGACAAGGGTCATATGTAGAACTCACGCGTCATAAGTTAACGTTAAATCTTCAAAGTACAGGTACAATAAAAGCCATGTTTCGTTTTGTTACCAAGTTGAAAACAGATTGTATCAGGCCCAGTATACACATATTCTGAATTGGAGTTACGCTAACATGAGTTAACAGATGACCAAGATAAATATCGGTAATGTTTTCCTACTCATAATCGTCTTTATCTGCTTTATGTTCGCCGGCCATATTGTTCGCCCCCCTGATATACGCCCGGATAACCTCTCTCAAATTCAGGGATCTTTCCAGACGGAACGGGCCGTGTCACGACTCGCATATATTCTTGGTGACGAAATCCCGCATCCCGTGGATAGTCCTGAAAACGATCAGGTCAGACTTAGATTACTCGACCAAATCAAGGCCATAGGATATATACCACAGGTTCGTGATGACATTTCATGCCTCTCGAAATCCTTTCAAGTCTCAAGCTGTGCCCGGGTTTAAAACATTGTATTTTCCAATCTGACGACGCCTGAAACACGATCAGACCTTACTATGGTTACGGCCCATTATGACAGCGTACCTGCGGGCCCCGGCGCGGCAGATAACGGTATTGGCATCGCAGTCATTTTAGAGATTGCCGCTCAAGTAAAATCAATATTACCTTACCGCAAATTATCGGACTTCCTATATTATGGGGGTTAAGTCTATTTTACGCCATCATCTGGGTGCAGGCATACCGAACACAGTCATTTAAAGTCTTTTTAACACCTATATTGGCCATTATCATAAGCTTGGGACTCGGGTTTCTTCTACACATGATGATGACGCATTTACGTCATGAACCGGATTATTGGGTCAGTCATATATATGCAACTCAGGCTTGGACAACTCGTGTCGTCCTATTGGGCCTGTGTCAAAGCGCGCGCTTTCTGGGGCCAACACAAATCAAACCCATTTATATTGCTTGTGCCTTCTGGATGACAGTTTGTGGCGCACTGATATCCACACTGCTAGCTGGTGCTGCCATTTTCGTTATTCTTCCGGCCTTTCCGGCTTTTCTGGCTATAGTATTTCAGCGACGACGGCCAAAACTGTCTTCTGGACTTTGGGCGTTTACACTCTTGATTATATTACTGTTATGGGCGCCGATGTTTGCAGCGATTGGCCATGCTCTGGGATATGGAATAGCGCCAGCGATAGTGACGCTACTCACTCTGGTTTTACTTCCCTTACTGCCTTATCTTACCGGTAAAATATCTCGAAAATTCATATTGGGCCTCTCCACCCTCACGGCGATACCTTTTCTAGCCGCTTGCCTGCTACCTGCCTATTCAAAGGCCAATCCAACCCCGCTAAACTTTATCCACTATGCACGCAGCGATAAAAACGAAGCGGGAATATATAGTCGGGTCGATAAATTAAGCCTTATAAACTCCAGCAATCTTATCGCTAAGTTTAACACACCAGAACCTCTGTTCCCGCGCTCACAAAGATTATATGTAAGTCAGCGCGCGCCAAGACCCCAAAGGCGCTTTCCCAACCTTTCACAGCTATCCACACACCCGCTGCAAAACGGGCGCAAGCTCTCCTTTGAACTTCATACATATGGTGCTGATCGCGTAGATATTTATATACCGAAATCTGCAAAACTCTTCGCACTTAGTTATGACAGACATAGTTTAAGGTTTGACGCAACCCGAACGCCCGTCAACACTACTGAACCGGAAGGCGATTATGTCTTATGGCGGTGTAATGGGATGGGTTGCGATGGCGCCAAGATAGATCTCAGCCTGGGCACTCATGTTCCGAGCGAGTGGATTATCCAATCCGTCTATTATGCATTTGAGGATCAGGAATTGCTGGCATTAAGACCGATCTATGCAACGCCCTATCAAGACGGAGATGTGACCATTTTATCTCATCACCACAGCTTTTAAAGCCCAAAATCCCGCAAAAGCAGGATCTGGCTTTAAACTTCAATATATCCGGGATTTAACTTAGCGGTTTTGCCGACGTAGAAAAGACGGTATTTCGAGCTCGTCCTCAAAATCTTCACCAAACAGATCGCCTGTATTGCGTAGCTTTACGGATTGTTTTGGGTCCTGTGTTGTCACTGGCACCGAAGGCTTACGCCGTCCGAAAAACCCAAAAGGTCGTTTCACAACAGTTTGAGGTTCATATGTCGGTACGGGCGGGGGCGGCGGTGCAGATACTTGTGGCTCAGGTGTTCGTGCAACAGGGTCCGCTTGAACACGCGGAGGATAGGGACGCGGCGGGGCATAGGCTGGTGGCGCATCTGTAAATTCAGCCGGCGGCAAAACTTCCTTAGCGTCACTTTCGGCGGCAATAGCGCCAATTTCTTTTTCCATTTGTACATCAGCCGGCTGCATGTGAACCGCCTGCGTTTGAACGGGTCTTGTTTCCGTTTCCGGGGCTTGCACATCGTCTACTGTCGCCGTCGTGTTGGCATATTGATATTCTGCGTCTGACCCGACACCTGTGGCAACTACTGAGACACGGACAATACCATCAAGATCATGGTCTTCAGCCGATCCTACAATAATATTTGCGTCTTGGTCTACTTGGGCCCGAATAAGACTGGCCGCTTCATCAACTTCGTAAAGCGTAAGATCACGCCCGCCCGTGATATTGATAAGAACACCGCGCGCACCCTTTAAGGATACATCATCCAGTAATGGGTTAGAAATGGCGCTTTCTGCGGCTTCAATAGCCCGGCGTTCGCCTGTAGCTTCGCCCGTTCCCATCATCGCCTTGCCCATTTCATCCATAACTGTGCGAACATCGGCAAAGTCGAGATTGATGAGTCCGGGAACCACCATAAGATCCGTAATCCCGCGTACACCGGAGTTTAGCACTTCGTCAGCCATAGCAAAGGCATCCGACATTGTGGTAGATTCCGTTGCGATACGGAACAGATTCTGGTTTGGAATTGTGATCAGCGTATCTACACATCCGTAAAGCGTTTCAATACCGTCTTCAGCAAGCTTCATACGCCGCGACCCTTCAAACTGGAAAGGCTTGGTAATGATCGCCACTGTCAATATACCGCGTTCACGTGCAGCGCGTGCGATGACAGGGGCTGCCCCTGTCCCAGTGCCTCCCCCCATTCCGGCCGCGACAAATAACATATGGGCGCCGTCGAGATGCTCCATGATTTCCCCCAGAGAGTCTTCCGCAGATTGCTCTCCGATTTCCGGGCGCATACCCGCGCCAAGCCCTTGGGTAATCCCGCCGCCCATTTGAATACGTCTATCCGCTTTTGAGAGCGCCAAAGCTTGCGCATCTGTATTGGCCACAACAAATTCTACGCCATCAAGACCAGAACTGATCATATTATTGACAGCATTGCCGCCCGCACCGCCAACACCGATAACAACAATACGTGGTTTAAGCTCAACCGATTTCGGCAAGGACAAATTAATACTCATACAGGCGACCCTTTACTGGAATATGGACACATTTATGGTTTGCATATTATTAACGCAGTGTCGGGCAAAAGCCTTAAACAGGTATTAACCAAAGCATAAATTTACAGAAAAATACTCGCTATAGGCTAGCAATCGGCAAATCTGAATGCCAAAGACCTCTATTCCAGAGGTATACGGATTAAAAATTATCTTTTAACCATTGTAATGAACGTCCAACAGTTCCACCTGCATAACGCCTTTGGCGATAGCGACGCCCAGATAGATCAGGGGGGCCGGAAATAGCTTCGTCACTTTCCATAAATGCATGCTTTAACAAGCCTAGACCCACAGCAAAATCTGGCCCCGATAATGTTTCCTCCAAGCCCAGAACACCATGAGGGTGCCCTATTCTTGCGCGTTTATTAAAGACATATTCGGCGAGTTCGCGCGCGCCGTTTAATTGCGCACCACCACCAGTAAGCACGATTCTGCGCCCGGCATATTGATCAAGCCCAACGGACATTAGTCGTTCCTTGACCAATTCGAATGTTTCTTCAATCCGCGAACGCACAATACTTGTCACCAAAGTACGGGGTTCTTCGTGGAGTTCGTCTTGTGCCCCCATAGGCGGACAAGGCACGACATAACGATCATCATCCGATCCGTGTAGAGCCGATCCGTAAATACGTTTAATCCGCTCCGCCGCTTCAAAAGGCGTCGTCAACCCACGCGCCAGATCAGAGGTTACATTATGCCCCCCCACAGACACAGCATCGACATGAATCAAGGCATTATCCCTAAATACAGCAACCGTCGTTATCCCACCGCCCATATCTATAACCGTAGCTCCCAAATCCCGCTCATCATCTGTAAGTACTGCAAGACCCGCCGCATAAGGTGAAACCGTGACCGAACTAATTCGCAAATGCGACCGCTCAACACAATGCGCCAGATTGCGCAAAGGCCCAACACCCGCCAAAACAAAATGCATATCCACACCTAAATTCTGACCGAACATACCTCGCGGGTCACGAATACCCCGTTCTTCATCGACACTCCACGTCAGAGGCAAAGCATGTAATATCGCGTTCTCAGGTTGCTCTAATTCAGCTAGGGAAGAATTCACGACACGTTTGAGATCGCGATCTGCAACTTCCCCGCTCGCAAAGGCCGTTTGTACAGTTAATTGTTGTGATCTTAATGAGCGCGTTGAAACATTTACTGCAACAGATTGAACGGCCACTCCGGCCTCGCGTTCGGCCTTTTGAACCGCAGACCTAATACTGTCTTCCGCGGCTGCCATATCTATAACTGCCCCGGTTTTGACGCCACCGCTTTCCGCTACACCTGCCCCAAGGACACGTACGCCGAAATGGGATTCTTTGCGTCCAATAAAACATATGGTTTTACTGGTACCTAAATCTAATACAGCAATCGTATCATTTTTTTTGGGAGAACGAGCTATCTTCATGAGAATTTACGCACGCTGTGATCGACGCTGTGCCTCCCGCGGAGTCAATGTAATGCGATCAGGCAATCTCAAATCAATATGATCCATCTCTCTTTCGAAAACGTCATGTTCCATTTGTAAACGCGACAAAAGCCGCAGGGCAGCATCCATATTATCACGCGGTAAAGCGACCGTTAATCGTGTTCCATTTGCACGCGCAATATGCATATCCCAACGATGACCGTTCATGTGAATAGCGGCTTTGACGCGCGGCGCTATTACGGGGTATTGCGCTATAGTATTATAAAAATCAGCCGCCAGACCCGCGGCCTGCTCACCCACGACCAATGGCAATTGCGCATAATCCTGAACCTTTGCATCAATGATCATGGCGCCTTCGCGGTCTACAACGCGTATTACCCCTTGGTTTTGCCACAAAGCATAAGGCCGGCGTTCGACAATTTGGACGACAATACGGTTGGGCCATAATCGTCGTACAACAGCATGATCCACCCATGACAAACTTTCTATACGCGTTTGCGCGGATGTCATATTGACATCAAAAATATAATCGCCCGTGTAAACACCAAGACTCTCGCGGACCTCGGCTTCATTGAGACGTCCCTCGCCCATAACATCTACGCGTTGGACAACAAATCCCATAGACATTAAACGCTTGCGCGCAAATTCGTCTCCAGATTGGCGAATATCAGGTAGAAACCCACCTAGCCACAATCCGATAAAGACGACACATAACAGCACAGTAGCAATAGAGAGTGTCAATCGCATAAAGCCCTTGCGCGTGTAGGACGCGGCGCGAATTTGCGCCGTTGCCCAATTTCTGGCGCCCGTTAATCCGGGTTTAATCGGACTGACGCGATTTACAGGGGACCTTTTTACCTGGGCCATGAAGCATCCTCAACCATCCAGCGACAAAGCTGACCAAAACTCATACCAATATGGCTGGCCTGTTCAGGCACAAGCGATGTTGGTGTCATTCCGGGTTGAGTATTGACTTCAAGCATTACGATTTTGTTTACGATATCGATTAAGTCGGTATTAACATCATTATATCTGAAATCAGCGCGGCTCACGCCCTTACATCCAAGAGTCTGATGGGCCAATAACGCCCATGTCAGGCAAAGTTCACGTATATTATCAGGAATTTCAGCCGGAATCACATGGCGCGACCCGCCTTCAACATATTTAGCGTCATAATCATACCAGCCTGTTTGCGGGATGATCTCTGTGACCGCGAGCGCCTTATTGCCCATAACTGCGACTGTAAGTTCCCGTCCCGGAATAAATTCTTCGGCCAAAACCAAATCTCCCATATGGGCATTGTCGGCCATATCCAAGGGCGGGGTATTTTTATCTTTAACAATATAAACACCGACACTGGAACCTTGTGTGTTCGGTTTAACGACATAAGGTAAGTCCATAGCATGTGTAGTCGCGGCCTCTATGCGTGACACTAATGTGCCTTTTGGGACGCTAATTCCCACATCGCGCAACACCGCTTTCGTACGGTGCTTATCCATCGCCAAAGCCGAAGCCATAACCCCGCTATGAGTATAGGGCGCGCCAAACATATCCAAGATACCTTGCACACGCCCGTCTTCCCCCCACTCGCCGTGCAAGGCATTAAAAACAATATCAGGGTCCGCAATAGATAATTGTTCCCATAAATTAGGCGCTGCGTCGATTTCAACAACATCATAACCTTCCGCGCGTAAGGCTTTGGCACATTCCGTACCCGAACTCAGAGAGACCTCTCGTTCCGGTGACATCCCCCCCATTAAAACGGCTATGCGCGGGTTCATATCACCTCTCCAATGCGTTTGATTTCCCAGTCCAGATCAACACCTTGGCTCTGTTTGACTTTAGCCCTTATGGTTTCCCCCAATGTTTCCAGATCAGCCGCACTCGCGCTTCCCGTATTGATCATAAAATTACAATGTTTTTTTGACATTTGCGCGCCGCCAACCTCAAGTCCGCGCCCGCCGGCGGCCTCAATCACTTGCCAGGCTCCCCGCCCATTTGAACGGGACGGGTCAGGGTTTTTAAACGTCGATCCGCCAGTTTTTTCCCGAATAGGTTGGCTCTCTTCACGTGCGCGCGTAATGTCCTGCATGCGCTTAGTAATCGCAGCCGGGTCATCCAATGTTCCTTTAAAAACAGCCTGCGTAAATATCAGCTCCGGAGGCGCAGCCGACTGTCGATACCCATAACCAAATTCCTCTACAGTCATAATCTGACGACGACCTGAGCGATCCAATGCTACGGCGTTGACTAACACATTCTGGGTTTCCGTTCCGTAACATCCGGCATTCATCCGCAAGGCTCCCCCAATAGACCCCGGAATACCTGCGTAAAATTCCAGACCTGCTAAACCTGCATGTGCAGCCGCCTTGGCGACTTTACTATCTAGTGCCGCAGCCCCGGCTATGATCTTTTGGCCTTGCGTTTCAATCCTCGCAAAATCTGCCCCCAATCGGATCACAACACCTTTAATGCCCCCATCCCGTATGAGTGTATTCGAGGCGACACCCAGAACATGCACGGCTATATCATCGGGTGTTGAGGCTAAAAAATGAGCGAGGTCCGCCTCATCTTTAGGCATGAATAAAACCTCTGCGGCGCCGCCTACCCTGAACCACGTATAAGGGGCCAGCGCAATATTTTCAGAGAGCCGGCCGCGCACTTGCGGTAATCTGTCAATCAAGCTCACGCGCGTGCCAATTCTTCTGCAAGGTTGGCGGCCCAATAGGTGATATCGCCAGCACCAAGACAAACGATAATATCGCCTGCATTTAGCTGCGGTTTTAATATTTCAGCCAATGTATCTTTTGAAATAGTTTGGCAGTTCTTATGGCCATGCGCATGTAAACTTTGAACCAGGGCTGCCCCATTCACACCCTCTATAGGCGCTTCCCCCGCAGCATAAACATCTGCGACATAGACATAATCGGCATTGTTAAAACAGGTTGAAAACTCTTCAAAAAGATCTGACAAGCGCGAATATCTATGTGGTTGCACCACAGCATGCACCTTTCCCTGTACGTCTTGAGCTGATGACGTCTGGCCTTGGCTTACTTGTCGGGCGGCTTGCAAAACGGCCTCTATTTCGACTGGGTGATGACCATAATCATCAATAATATTTACCCCTTGCCACGCCCCGACATGGGTAAATCGACGTTTCACACCTTCAAAACTCTCTAGGCCTTTGCGGACTTGGGTCTGCGTCAATCCTAATTCACGCGCAACAGCAATCGCTGAAAGAACATTTTGCGTATTGTGTTTTCCCGCCATGGGTAAGAACAGGCCTTCCCAACGTTCATCATCTTGATCAAGGGCTCGAAACACGACATCAAAGCGCGAACCTGTGCTTTCCAACACCAAATTCTCTGCCCGGACATCGGCCTGCGGATTAAACCCGTAAGTCACAAGGCGGCGGTCAGAAATCCGGCTGACAAGTGCTTGAACTTCAGCATGGTCAATACACAAAACCGCAAATCCGTAAAAAGGTAAGTTTTGCACAAAACTATCAAAGGCCGCGCGCAAGCTATCAAATTCGCCGTAATGCTCCATATGTTCAGGATCAATATTCGTGACAATTGCGACCGAAGGAAAGAGCTTTAAAAAAGAGCCATCTGACTCATCGGCTTCAACGACCATCCAATCGCCCAAGCCCAATTTAGCATTTGAACCATAGGCATTGATAATACCGCCATTTATCACGGTGGGGTCAAGACCACCGCCTTCAAGTAAGGCCGCCATCATCGTTGTGGTCGTTGTCTTACCATGTGTACCTGCAATCGCAATTGCCCATTTTAACCTCATAAGCTCGGCCAGCATTTCTGCACGCCTTACCACCGGAATTGATCTGGCACGCGCTTCAATCAATTCAGGGTTATCAGCTTTAATTGCCGAAGACATAACCACGGCTCCCGCGCCCCGAACCTGTTCCGCCTTTTGTCCTAAAAATATCTCGGCCCCCAAACGACGCAAGCGAGAAACATTAGGGTTTTCGTGCATATCAGACCCTTGCACCGTATATCCTAAATTCAGCATGACCTCGGCAATGCCGCTCATGCCAATACCTCCAATACCGACAAAATGTATCGGCCCGGTTTCAAACGGCACTTTAGTCGCCATATGGGGCGTCGTAATCGGCGTAGAATTTTGTGGGGCCATAATCCGGCTTCCTAAATTATCTGGCCGCGGCCATGACCAATGCGGCCAAGTTTTTTGCGGCGTTGGGACGACCCGCCTGACGGGCGGATGCGGCGGCGTGTTCAAGCCAAGTCGAATCATTTAACCGTCTTTCCAAAGTAGTTTTCACAGTCTCCGAGGTAAACTCTGATTCCGGCAAAATATCGGCAGCATTAAGACGAGATAACGATTTTGCATTTTCCATTTGGTGATCATCCATAGCGATAGCCAAAGGCACAAGAAGTGAGGGCTTGCCCATTACCGCAATCTCGGAAACCGACCCCGCCCCCGCGCGCCCAACAACGTAATGCGCGGCCCCAAGATGGACATCAATATCGGAAAAAAAAGGCTCACAAATCGCGTTCACACCCGCGTCTTTGTAAATCCGGCGTGCGGTCTCTAGATGGTCTTGACGGGTTTGTTGCACCACATTTAGACGTGCGCGCAATCCTTCCGGCAAGACTGCAATCGCCTCGGGCAGACCCACGCTGAGAAGGCGCGCCCCAAGACTGCCGCCCATGATCAGTATATTGATTTGATTATCTGGCACATTATATTGACGTGGCACGGCCTTCAAGATTTGTGACCGCAAAGGGTTGCCAGTACATATGTGATTGGCCTCTGGTGGACATTTTTCTAATATCTCAAACCCTGACGCGAGGTACAAAGATTTACGCGCAAACAGGCGGTTGACCCGCCCCAACACTGCATTTTGTTCATGAATAAGCGTCGGCACATTCAACGTCTGGGCGGCGCGCATTGCTGGAAACGCTGGATACCCCCCAAACCCAACAACCACATCAGGTTGCCAGCTTCGTATAAAAGCCTTGGCCCGTCGTGTCCCCTGTGTAAGTTTGAAAACGCCTATAGCCGCCCGAACGGGGTGACGCGGAGACAAGGTCGCAGCCTGTACCTGTATAATCGGATCGGCAAGAATACGGCCCGCATGCTTATACCCGCGCGCATCCGTCAGCATAGCAATATCCCAGCCTTCAGATTTCAAATTTTCAGACAATGCCTGCGCCGGAAACATATGCCCCCCTGTGCCGCCAGCGGCCAGAAGAAGACGTTTAGCGCGTCCCTGAGACATTACTGCCCATATCCATAAGCCCCGGGCCGGCGGCGGGTAAAAGATAAAATCAAACCCGCAGAAAAACACAATGCCATCATGGAAGATCCGCCATAAGAGATAAATGGCAAAGTCATACCTTTAGGGGGGGCCATATTTAAATTTACAAACAGATTAATAATCATTTGTATGCCAATCATTGTCGCCAAACCTGCCACTGCGAGTTGGCAAAAATAATCATTTAGCTTTAGCGCATTTCGAAAACTGCGAATAACAAAAGCCGCCAGAAGACCTACCAATAATACGGATAATAAAAACCCGAACTCTTCTGCAACGATAGCAAATATAAAATCCGTATGCCCGTCAGGCAGGCTGAACTTCACCGCGCCTTCTCCGGGACCACGACCGAAAACGCCCCCGCTCCGAATAGCTTCCAAAGCTTTATCCGTCTGGTAAGTATCCGCACCGTCCGGATTGATAAAACGTCCGATCCGATCTCGCACATGCGGCAAAGAAAAATAAGCGACAATCGCGCCCAATGTTGAAAGCCCCATCATAAATAACATCCACCCGAGGGATAAGCCTGCAAAGAAAAACACCGCAGCAAAACACAATGTCAGTAAAAAGGACTGCCCGAAATCAGGTTGCTGGATCAGCAAGGCGATCAATCCCAGATAAACGGCAAAAACAATGGCTACCGCCGGGACATTCGGATCACGTTTGCGCACAGAAAACATCCAAGCAGCGAAAACAATAAAAGCCGGCTTTACAAATTCCGCGGGTTGTAGAGAAAACATGCCTAATGACATCCAGCGTTGCGAACCTTTGACCGCATAGCCATAGAACATGACATAAACCAGCAAGAGTGTTGCCACTATCAGCGCCACAACCCCGATGCGACGGGCATTTTTTGGGCTCAAGGTCGAGATAACAAACACACCGCAAAGCCCCATTACCGCAAAAAAACTGTGCCGGTATAAAAAATAAAACGGGTCCAATAGGTCAAGGCGCGCGGCTGCGGCCGGCGATGCGGCCATTGATAAAATTAATCCGGCCCCGATAAGACACACCAGCAAACCCAGTGTGATATGGTCAACACTTCGCCACCATTCAAACAATAAGGACCGATTTGTGCGACCTGGTGCCATGGTTTGCGTAATCATGCCGCGTCTCCCGAGACCAGATTATAGTCTGCTTTTTCACGCTCAAACATATCGATAATATCTTGAGCGCGCAGACGAAAAGCCTGCCCTCGCGATTCAAAATCTTTAAATTGGTCAAAACTGGCACAGGCGGGCGACAATAAAATTATGGCATTTTCCTGACCCGCATTCAAAGCATCTTTCGTGGCACAAAGCAGCGCCAGTTCCAATGTTCCTGAAATTTTATACGCCACATCGGCCTTTAACAGGGTTTTCATGAATTGTGGCGCGGCTTCGCCGATGAGATAGGCTTTTGTGATTTTTGGAAAGAACGGGGCCAGAGAGTCGATACCCCCGGTTTTAGACTGTCCTCCTGCAATCCAATATATATTGTCATAGGATTTCAAGGCTTGTTTCGCCGCATCGACATTCGTCGCCTTACTGTCATTGACATATCTGACATGGCCGACAGTCCCAATCGTTTCCATGCGATGTTCCAAGCCTGGAAAGCTAGAAATAGCGCGACCTATATCCTTAGCTCGCAAACCCAGTGCGCTCACAGCAGCATAAGCCGCCGCCGCATTTTGCCAATTATGTTCGCCTTCCAGTGTCGTAACCTTGCTAAGATCTACAATCTCGTGCACCTTGTTACTTAATGCGCAATATAATTTCCCCTTGATAACACAACTCCCGCGCCCCAAGGATCGCCGTCCAGAAATCGGAATAATGCGGCGGCCATTTTTTGCTTTAAGCCGCGTACACAGGCTTTTACCCTCTGGATTATCGACGCCGATAATGACCGCATCGTCTTGGGTTTGGTTTAGGAAAATACGCGATTTCGCCGCTTCGTAAGCGGCCATATCCCCATGGCGTTCCAAATGATCTGGGGACAGATTTAAAAAGATCGCCGCATTGGCGCGCAATGACTGCGTACGCTCTAATTGATAGGAAGATAATTCAATGACATAATGCGTTCCCGCATGCATATTATCAAGATCAAGCACGCCGCGACCAATATTACCGCCGATTTGGGCATCCCGTCCACATGACGTCAGAATATGCCCGATCAGGGCCGTTGTTGTCGATTTTCCATTCGTTCCTGTAATGGCAATAATTTTGGGTTTGTTTTCTGCCGACCGGGCATTGACCTCTCGCGCAAAGATCTCGATGTCGCAAATAATGGGTATATTATTGGATTTTGCGCGCTTTGCCGTCCAATGCGGCTTGGGTAATTTATCAGGTACACCGGGTGATAAAACCAGAGCATCGAAGGCCGACCAATCCTGTGTTGTCAGGTCGGTCAAAGGTACGCCTTGGGCTTTGGCATGTTCACGCGCGACCTCACGGTCATCCCAAGCATAGACATGAGCTCCGCCCGCCTTGAGCGAAAGCGCGGCAGTTATACCGGTGCGTCCCAATCCAAATACAGCCAGTCTTTGCCCCGCAAATGTTCGTGCCTTGATCATAATACTATCGCAATTTTAGCGTTGAAAGTCCGATCAGAGCGAGAATGATCGCGATGATCCAGAATCGAATGACAATTGTAGGTTCCGCCCACCCCTTTTTTTCATAATGATGATGAATAGGTGCCATTTTAAAAACGCGTTTGCCAGTCAACTTAAATGAAGCGACTTGCACAATCACAGACACAGCTTCGAGAACGAAAAGACCGCCAATGATAGCCAGAACAATTTCGTGTTTAATCGCAATAGCCGCACTGCCAAGTGCGCCACCCAAAGCAAGTGAGCCTGTATCTCCCATAAACACCATGGCAGGCGGGGCATTAAACCATAAAAACCCAAGGCTAGCGCCTATAATGGCGCCAAGAAATATGGTAACTTCGCCAGCGCCGGGTACATAGGGCACACCTAGATAATTTGAATAAATTGAATTTCCAACCAGATATGCAATCAAGGACAAACTCATACAGGCAATCATGACAGGAACAATAGCTAGCCCGTCCAACCCGTCCGTCAGATTGACTGCATTCGAAGCCCCGACAATAACAAAACATCCAAAGGGAATAAAAAATACACCCAGATTAAGCGTAAAGTCCTTTAGGAACGGTATGGCCAATCCCGTCGAAAATCCGAGCCGGTCTTGCGGAAAGGCCAAGGTCAGCACATAGACAGCCAAAGCCGCAATGATAATTTCCAGCGCCAATTTAATTTTACCGCTAAAACCTTTAGGATTTTGTCGTGAAACCTTAAGAAAGTCATCATAAAATCCAATCGCGCCATAACCCACCGTGACAAAAAATACTGTCCATAAAAACGGGCTATGTAAATCTCCCCATAACAAAGTCGAAAATACTACGGACAATAAAATCAACAAACCGCCCATGGTCGGCGTTCCGGCTTTTTTAATGATATGACCTTCCGGCCCGTCTTCTCTAATGGGTTGGCCCTTTCCTTGACGGGCACGCAGCATATTTATCATACGTGGCCCAAGGAAAAAGGCTATTAGGAGCGATGTCATCAAAGCCCCACCCGTTCTAAAGGTAAGATAGTTCAGCAGATTAAAGAGCTGAAATTCATCAGAAAGAGGCGCAAGCCATTCATATAACATCAGGCTGTCTCCGCTTTGAGTTTGTTGACGAGTTGACCGAGTTGAGCCGCATTAGACCCTTTAATCAAAACGATATCGCCGTCCTGTAATTCGTCTTTTAAAGCCTCAAACGCCAGTTCCCAATCCCGCACCCATTCGCCGCGCATTTTCCGGGGCAACGCCCCGCGCAAAGCCCGCATACATTCACCAGTGACAATGACACGCGAAAACCCGGCGTCTTGGAGAGGGCGCGCCAAATCAGCGTGTAAGGTCAATTCATCTTTGCCCAATTCTCCCATATCCCCCAAAACCGCAACCTTACGACCGGTCATGAGTCCCGCAGACGCAAAGGCAGCTTGCATACTGGTAGGATTGGCATTGTAACTTTCATCTATCAGCGTGAACCTCTTTGAATTCAAACTTAATACCGTTTGATCGCCCCGCCCGGGTACGGCCTTTACTCCCCGTAGCGCCATAGCGGCCTTGCGCAAATCAATACCTGCTGCAAAGGCCACAGCCATACAGGCAGCTCCATTAGCGATCCAATGCGCGCCGGGAACGCTTAAGGTCACGTCATATTGCTGATAATTGATACGCAGGCGTGTATTACTACCGCTGGGATGGGTTTGGGCTGTGACAATGGAAACATCGCAGTCTCCCTTACCAAAGGTAATGACCGTTTTACCCAGGCTTCGGGCCTTTTGCGCTATACTATCGCTATGTTGATTATCCGCGTTGAGAATAAGCGTACCGCCATCCACCAAGCCTGACATGATCTCGGACTTAGCTTCGGCAATCTCGGCTTCGGTCTCAAAATATGCAAGATGGGCTCCTGTTACCGTCGTAATCACCGCGATATCAGGTTGGCCGAGGTTTGAAAGTGTTGACAATTCACCTGCGTGGTTCATGCCCATTTCAAAAACACCATACTGCGTCTCCTTGGGCATGGAGGCCAATGTAAACGGGACACCCCAATGATTATTAAATGATTTTTGTGACTTATGCGTATGGCCGAATTCAGTAAACATTGTGGCGAGTGCTTCTTTTACACTGGTTTTCCCGACACTGCCTGTGACAGCTATGCGCAAAGCTTTAGAGCGACGCCGCGCCGCGATAGCCAAGTCCTGCAATGCTGACTCGCTATCCGCAACGATAAGGGCCGGTGCCTGCTGTGTGCTATACTCAGAGATAACCGCTCCCGCCCCCGCGTCCATGGCCTGAGGGATAAAGTCATGTCCGTCTCGGATGGACTTTAAGGGGATAAACAAATCACCTGCCTTTAAACTTCGCGTATCAATAGACAGACCAGACACGCTCCACTCCCCGATAGCTTTCCCACCCGTGGCACTTGCCGCCGAAGACGAAGTCCATAATTGCACAGGCGCTTCACCCTTAGACATGCTCCATCTCCTTTAAAATTTTTTGTACTTCTTGCACATCCGAGAACGGAATGGTTTCGTCTCCGACGATCTGGCCTTCTTCATGGCCTTTCCCCGCAATAACCAGACAATCTTTTGCACCCAATTGCTTAATTCCCGCCCGAATTGCACTGGCCCTATCCCCAATTTCTACGGCATCAGGACATCCCTTTAGGACCGCCTTTCGAATAGCTGACGCCGCCTCCGTGCGAGGATTATCATCCGTAACAATTACATGGGTGGCGAGCTTGGCGGCTATCGCGCCCATCTTCATCCGCTTATCCGGATCACGGTCGCCACCACATCCGAAAACCAAAACTATATCCCCCATAGTATGCGGCCTGACACTTCGTAAAAGCTTGTCTAACCCATCTTCAGTATGCGCGAAATCGACAAATATAGGCGCACCCTCCCGGGTACGCCCTGCGCGCTCCATGCGTCCGGCAACGCCTTTTAATTGCGACAGAGCCGCGATGGCAGTCTCCGCATCCAGCCCCGTGACAATCGCAAGACCCAGCGCACTTACAGCGTTCAACACTTGAAACTCTCCGGCCAGCGGCAGCTCTATTTTATAACGTTTCCCCAATACACCTAAATCTATGATTTGGCTGGATGCCCGGGGCATAAGCTCATCAATATGTATATCCTCTCCCGTCCAGCCAACACGCATGACCGACTGACCCCGGCGCTTACAGATATCAGCGAGCTTTTGTCCGTAGCCATCATTTACATTAATCACAACGGCGGCATCTCTCGGCGTCAACTCCGAGAATAAACGTAGCTTGGCTTGGAAATAAGCCTCCGCATTTGCATGGTAATCAAAGTGATCTTGCGTCAAATTTGAAAACCCGGACGCCGTCACAGCAACCCCGTCCAGTCGGTGCTGGTCCAAGCCATGACTAGAGGCTTCCATGGCCGCATGTGTAACTCCTGATACCGACAAATCCGAGAGTATTTTATGTAAAGCGACCGCGTCAGGCGTGGTGTGGGTCAGAGACCGATAACCAGACGGCGCCTGCACTCCTAATGTACCAAAACAAGCGGCTTGAAAACCGGCATAGGTCCAAATTTGACGTAGAAATTCAACAGTAGAGCTTTTTCCATTTGTCCCGGTCATGGCCACTAAGGTTTCGGGTTGACCCGGATAGAATTTCGCGGCCAATTGTGCATAGGCCAAGCGTGGATTTTCAACCGCCAGATAGGGCACAGATAGGCCCGAAAGACCTGGCAAGGCTAAAATAGCCGCAGCGCCATTCTCCAGCGCAGCGGGTATAAAATCGCGTCCATCGACAACCGTTCCCGGCAAGGCCGCAAATATCATACCCGGTAAGACATGACGACTATCGCATGTCAGCCCCGTGAAGCGCTTGAGGTCAAAGTCATTAAGGGTAAGGGAAGCCATTAGCGTAACGCCCCCTTTTGGGAAAACGGGCTCATAACAAGCGGGTCTAAATGCCGCTTCAGACCGACCATAGGCCCTATACGTTCGATGACCTTGCGAGCAGTCGGCGCCGCGTTCCACCCGGCTGTTGCATATCCATGCGTCCCGTCAACCGCCTGCGGTTCATCATAGGTAATCATGACCAAATAGCTTGGATCTTCATAGGGAAATGCGGCGACGAAGGAGGAGACCAGCCTGTCTTCATCATACCCCCCCACGGCGGGCTTATCGGCCGTTCCGGTTTTACCCATAACCCTGTATCCTTTAACAGCCGCATTTCGCCCAGTTCCATGCGTAACCACATACCGCATGAGATCTCGCAAAGTTTGCGACACTTGAGGTGATACAACACGGCGTACTCTTGCCGTGTTCACGGCGTCACGTTTTGAAAATGTCGGCACCACATAGTGCCCGCCGTTCAAAAGCGCGCCTATCGCCGAAGCCAAGGCTAATGGTGTTACCGAAATTCCGTGACCATAAGAAACTGTTACCGTCGTAATATCTTGCCATTCGCTTTGCACTTGAGGATGCGCGCTTTCTAGCAGTTCAATTGGCAACCGGTCGAGCAACCCCAGTTTCTTCAAGAACGTCAATTGGGCGTCCTCACCCGCCCGTAAGGCCATAAGCGCTGATCCCCGATTAGAGCTTTGCGCTAAAATATCGGGCATGGACATGGGCTGCTGGCTCGGGTGATCATCCCTGACCAATTTGCCTTGAATTCTTAACGGGTCTTGAACTGGAAACATTTCCACCAAATCTGTTACACCTTCCTCTAGCGCCAGAGCCATAGTAATCGGCTTAAAGACTGATCCTAATTCATAGGTGGACATTGAGGCATGATTAAAGCGAAATTGGTTCGAAAAAGCGCCCGGATTATTCGGATTATAATTTGGCAGCGACGCCATAGCCAATACTTCGCCCGTTTTAATATTAAGCACGATACCTGCATTTGATTTGGCTTTAAATTTTTCGAGACCCCGCACTAATTCGTCACTCAAGGCATGTTGAATACGCAGATCAAGCGATAGGGCTTTAGCCGGAGCATTTGGTCGCGATAAATCATCTTGGAAAGCCCGTTCTGCCCCCGCAGCGCCCTTAAGGTCACGATCCGTAAAACCAATTATATGAGCCCCCAAATGCCCACGCGGATAAATACGCTGGGGTTCAATTCTAAATCCAAGCCCCGGCACGCCAAGATCAAATACCTTTTGGCGCATAGTCGGCCCCAACCCCCGAGCCAGCCAGACAAAACCTTTCTGTGAAGACAGTTTTTCACGAATTTCCGCAGGATCTTCATTTGGAAAAACGCGACTTATTTTATCCGCGGTTTCGTCAACGTTCCAAATTTTCTTAGGCTCAGCATATAATGAATATGTTTGCAATGTCGTCGCTAATATTTCACCGCGTCGGTCAACAATATCTGCGCGCATAACACTCAACGCTTCGGGAACCATTTGAGTATTATCCGTCTTGGCAAACAAGGATATCTCGGCAAAGCGGATAAAGAATATTACCAACATTGCTATAAATATGACCACCCCTATACGAATACGAATTCGCCCTTCAGAGACCGCCGCAAATTCATCATCAACCACAATAACGGGCTGGCGAACAGGCTCATAAGATTCAAGCGAACTTGCACTCACGGGCGCACACCCACAGAATTTTCAACAGAGATACCAGAAGACGCCGGAGGGGATTTGGCAAATAGAATTGCAATATCCGACTCTTTTGCAATTTGTTCTACCGATGTGGGCTGCAAACCTAAAGTCTCGGCCGACAACATTCGTAGTCGGTCTGGATTTTGCAAATATGCCAATTCAGCGCGCAATACGTTCAATGCCAGCTCTTCTTTGGCGATTTGGGCTTCGAGGCGGCGCATTTCAGATTTTGCAGATTGCGCGCTAATCTTCACATAATATAATGTAGTCATCAAAACGACGCCAAAGACAACAAACACAAATCCGATCAAACGTCGAGCGACACGGGCATTATCGTAATGATAAACACTCATGCAGCCCCCCGTATATCGTCGAGATCAGGGACTGCGGGCAAGAGTGCATCATCTGGCGCGAAAGCTGAACCGGACGTACGCAGCGCATATCGCAACTTAGCCGAACGTGAACGCGGGTTTTGAGCAATCTCATCTTTTGAAGGCTTGACTGTAGAGCGCTTTGGCATATCGAAACTCGCCTGAAAATCCAGATCATATCTATCGGGCAAATAGCGCGACCCGCTTGCCGGAGCTTCTGAACGACGTCGCAGAAAACTTTTTACAATGCGATCCTCAAGCGAATGAAACGTGACAACAATAAGACGTCCACCGGGCTTTAAAATACGTTCTGCCGCGCATAGACCCCGATACAACTCGCCAAGCTCATCATTCACAAAAATGCGTAAAGCTTGAAATACGCGCGTGGCCGGATGTAATTTCCCTGACCGTCCAACGGCGCGCTCAATCAAATCAGCGAGGCTTTGCGTCGTTAGAATATCAGCTTCCTCACGGGCCCGAACAATAAAGTCTGCTATACGTCGGGCACGTTTTTCTTCTCCGTAAACTCTAAACACCCGTATAAGATCCGCATGGGATAATTGCTTAACAGCGTGAGCGGCGGTCGGCCCTGCCCCGCCCATACGCATATCCAGCGGCCCGTCTCGCATAAAAGAAAAGCCGCGCTCAGCCTGATCGAGCTGCATAGACGAAACACCAATATCCAAAATCACAGCCGAGACAGGCGGTATATCGAGCATATCCATTTTAGAAAACGGAGTTTCAATAAGGCGTAACCGCCCTTCATATTCTTGCGATAATTTATCAGCCCGTGGCCGTACATTCGGGTCCCGGTCCAAAGCAATGACAGAACAGTCTGCCGCCTTTAGAAACGCAGCGCTATACCCGCCATTTCCAAAAGTACCGTCTATATATGTCTCTTCGGCTTTAGGTAAAAGAGCCGCCATAACTTCGGGCAACATCACAGGGTAATGGATCATTGATCACTACCCCCAGCCCCATTGTCAGACGACCTGACACCCAAAGCTTGGCGCACAGGTTTAAGGCGGTGTCTATTTTCGCGCGCCAGACGACGCATATCTTCTGATCTGGCTTCATGAGCTTGCGGAGACCAAATTTCGAACCTCCGCCCCAGCCCAACAAATGTAACTTTGCCATTTAATTCTGCATATTCATGTAAATCTTTAGGCAAGGAAATGCGTCCACCGCTATCAAATGGCAAGCGTCGGCTTTCAGAAAATATAGCCCGCTGCAAAGCGATACGGCCCTCATCATAATAATCCATCATCTCCAAAGAACGCATATAATCTTCGAGTAAATTTATCCCCCCACCTTCAAGATAGGTTCCGTCAAAACTTTTCCAGACGATCACCCCGTCAAAGGCACTGCCGTCGATAACCGCACGGAAATCAGCCGGCACAGAAACACGCCCTTTCGCATCTAAACTATTTGTGACGGTAGACAAAAACACGCCTACATCCTCCTCATATGCTTGCAAATCAAGCACAAATCCCTTAATGGGATAACATGGGATTTTATGGGACTCAATGCCAATTTAAGGAAAAATTAGCCATATTGAGTCGAAATTTCATATTTTTTTAAACAAATATGTACGCAGACTCCCACAGCGCGGGACAAAACCCGAACATTTGGTTAAAATGATGAGATTGATTGATTTTTTGACTTCAGGCAGAACGCCAAGCGATTTTCAGCGATCTCCCTCAAGATATTATGGCCTTAGGCGACACTCTAAATCGAGCGCCTTAAAATCTAAAGGGGCGCATCACAATGCCAGCAGGTTTCAAACTGCCCGGTAATATTGTGCGCATTTATATACGTCCCGGCACCTATGGGAGATCCAGGTGGCAAGGGGTTGTTTGGCACCACTTTCGGTTTGGCTGGCGCAGGTCTGTTCAAATAGGTGTCAATGTTTGTCACCAACCATAAACCATGCCCAGACCCTTTGGCTTGCAAATCACGTCGGATTTGTCGCAAAACTGCATCCGTTCGCGCTTTTACGCTCGGGCCAGCCTGACTTTGCCCTAACTCCATCAAGGCAAAAACAAATCTGGCCTGCACGGCTTTGTGGATTTCAGCTCCACGGCCTCTAGGAGGACGTTTCATCACATGGCGACGTATTGCTTGCAACATATCCATTAGTCCTAATTGTGCGGCATTACGGCGTTTAAATTCTACCAATCTCGCAGCACGTTTGGGGTCTAACAAAACATCAAATGTCAAATCCGCCGCCGTATCAGACGCGGCGGTGACATCAAAAGCCGGAAAGGCCGAACCTTTGAACTGTTCATTTTGACTATCGGCAAATGAATAGCTGACCAAAGACGGGGTCAGCAGGTTTAACACTCTGTCCTCTACATCCAAGGTGCTTGCATCCAAGGTTTGCAATATAGCTTGGAGCGCCGTTTTTTGACGAAAGGCCGGAACTATTTGCGCGGCTGCCTGTCCGTCACCTGATACGCTATAATTAAAGGACATACCGCCGATAAGCTTTCCTGCCGCAGCCAATTGATAGCGGTGATAAAGATAAATCGGAACAAAGACATTTTTAAGATCGGCAACAGCTTGACCTGCACGGACACGGTCAAGGCCAAAATTATCCAATGCATGACGCCGGACAGCCATGACCTCTTTCAAACTCGCGACCGCATCCGCACCATTATCCCATACATTACCGCTGGGATGGGCCGTTCCAACCGCTCGTGCGTCACTATCTGCAACGTAAACAAGTCCGCCCAATAAGGCTTCGCTCACAAGCTTTGCTCGGTCAACAGAGGATAAATCGCCGTAAAGCCAATGCGCCGAAAATTTATCCCATTCGCCAATCTCGGTTCCATAAACCTGATTAAAGTTCAATGCGCCGCCCGCCAGTTTCACATTCGGAGCCGGATAATCCATCACCGACCCAAACCCATAGGTGCTGGCCGCGAAATTATGCGCAAACCCCAAAGCATGACCGATCTCATGTGCTGATAATTGCCGAATACGCGCCAGCGCTAATTGGACAGGATCATCCATGTCCCCGGTGCCGGTCTTAGACGTCCCCGCCAAGCCTTCAAAAATCATACGGTCATGGCGCACACGCAAAGACCCCAAATTAACATGCCCTTTGAGCATCTCACCTGTGCGCGGATCAGAAACACCACCGCCATATGACCAGCCTCGGGTCTGGCGGTGTACCCATTGCACCACATTATAGCGCACATCCAGAGGATGCACATCTTCGGGCAGAACCTCAACCCGGTACCCGTCAGGATATCCAGCTTGCGCAAAGGCGTCACGCCACCATTGCGCGCCATCAATAAGCGCCGAACGCACCGGTTCGGGCGCGCCACCGTCAATATAGAACACAATGGGTTTCTTGGTCGTGCCATCTTCATTTTTTTGTAACCGATAGCGTCGCGCCAACCGTTTCTCGATCGGGTCTGACAGCGGGGCACTATAGTCATAATAAACCCGCTCGATCACACCCACACGGGGATCGGAATATAAAGGCTCATAATCGGCGTCCGGCAGACGCACGAATGAATGGTGCTGGATTACAGTCACGTCTTGACCGTTCGCAGCCGTTGTCGCGACTTCTCGTCCGGGGTCGTCAGACGTTAATGTTAAAAAACTATCGATCTCGACATTATCAGGGAAAGCAAATGTTTGAGAAACATCTATCAGGCTGCGATCTTTCGCAATCTTAAAATGACCTTGCTCACGCTCTTTTAAATGTTGCACCAGCCCCAGCGCATCCCGCGTTAAAAATTCAGTTAAATCCACAATCAAACCATCTTGCGTACCCAGAATGTCAACACTGCCGATAAAAGACCGCGCAAAGCTTTCTGAAACAGCCCGGCGCTCTAGAACATTATCTGTACTGGCACGGTAAGACTGGTTTTCCACTTCGATAATAAGCTTTTGTCCAAGTTTACGGAAAACAACGATCTGCCCATCATTCCCCCAGCCGCGGTCAAGCCCAACAGGGTTTGAACCTAACCCGGCTGTTAACCGGTTTGTATAGATAAACCGTAAGACGACATCCTTGTCGGCGTCCTGCAAGGGCAGCTTCGCCAATATACGGTTTTTATCCTTATCGACATATAAATCAAAAAACCCCGCACGGTGATCCAGCCCGGCTAAGGGATTAGACGATGTCGATGTCGGCGCACACGTCGCCAGCCCTGTTATAGCCAGTATGGCAAGCCCAAAAAACAGCGCTCGGATCGAGATATACATATGTCGCAAGCCCCGCATATAATTTCCTATTCTATCCCGTCGACACAGGGTCTGCAAACTCACCACATCAAATATCAGCCGCAACTAATGACCTGTGATCTGATCCGTTCTTCAATCACGCTTTTACAGTAATCACAAGGTGGTGAAAGCAATTTGTATGCTTGACAAGTCTGGCGCAAAAAGTGGTAACTCTAGGATCAAATAAATTATAACATAAAACAAAGGTGATATATGCGTACCATTTTAACAAGCTTTACAGCGCTAGGCCTTGTGCTGACAGCTTGCACGCCAAACACAACCTCTCAAGATCTGCCCAACCCGTCTTCCGCCCACAGTTCAAATCAAGACGTACAAACGGCGTCCGGCAATCCCTTACTCGCTCCGTGGACTGGCCCTTACGGCGGCGTTCCAGCATTCGAGACCATGTCGCAAGCCGGAACTCTGGCCGCACTAAAGGCAGCACTCGAAATTGGTATGGCAAACAACCTCGCCGAGGTTGACGCTATCACCGCCAATCCAGAGGCACCTCATTTTGAAAACACAATAGTGGCATTGGAAAAAACCGGAGAAGATCTCGACCGTGTCTTTACCTATTGGGGTATTTGGTCGGCCAATATGTCCACACCAGAGTTTCGGAAAATACAACAAGAGATGGCGCCGAAGATTTCGGCCTTTAGTTCAAAAATCACGCAAAATGAGGCGCTTTTTTCACGTATCAAAGCCGTTTATGAAAGCGCCGAACTTGCCACACTACGCCCAGACCAACAACGCCTCGCGCGCCTGATCTATGACGGCTTTGCCAGAAACGGGGCGACATTGAACAAAGAAGACAAAGCCCGTTATGCCGCGATTAATCAAGAACTTGCCGGGCTGCACACCCAATTTGCTAATAATGTATTGGCCGACGAAGAAGGTTATGTAACATATCTGACCAAAGATCAGCTCGGTGGCTTGTCAAAATCTTTTATTGCCTCCGCAGCAAGTGCGGCCAAGGAGCGTGGTAAAGACGGGCAATATGCGATCACAAATACCCGTTCATCCATGTCACCATTTTTAACATATTCGACCGAACGAAATCTGCGTGAAAAAGTCTGGAACACATATTACAGCCGGGGAGACAATGGAGATGCACATGACAATAATGCC
The DNA here is from genome assembly GCA_964607445.1 of uncultured Caulobacterales bacterium. Lineage (GTDB taxonomy): Bacteria > Pseudomonadota > Alphaproteobacteria > Caulobacterales > Maricaulaceae > CALCKU01. The sequence goes on along the minus strand of CAZSKN010000003.1, from coordinate 47,388 downwards.
ATTATCGCCCAGATCCTGAAACTCCGTCATGAACGTGTTGGCCTTCTAGGATATGAAAATTATGCACAATGGCGACTTGAAAACCGCATGGCTAAAAACCCCGAAAATGCGCTCACACTCATGGAGGCCGTCTGGCCAGCGGCCATTGCACGCGTCAAAGAGGAAGTCGCAGATATGCAATCTCTGGCAGACCAAGCCGGGGATGATATTAAAATAGCCCCTTGGGATTACCGCTATTATGCTGAAAAAGTCCGCAAAGCGAAATACGATCTCGACTCGGACGAGGTCAAACAATATTTGCAACTCAGTAAATTAACCGATGCCATGTTTTATGTCGCCGGCGAGCTTTTTAATTTTACCTTCACACCCGTTCCAGAAGGCTCCGTGCCGGTATTTCAAGAGGACGTCAACGTCTGGGACGTTACGGATAAAACCAGCGGGGAGCATATCGGGCTTTGGTATCTAGACCCCTTTGCCCGCCAAGGCAAACGCTCTGGAGCTTGGGCGAATAGTTACCGCTCACACACAACATATGACGGTAAAAAAACGGTTTTATCGTCCAATAATTCTAATTTTGTCAAAGGTAGTGACGATCAAGCCGTTCTTATTTCATGGGATGATGCCAATACATTTTTCCATGAATTTGGCCATGCTTTGCATGCCCTGTCTTCCCGTGTTGTTTATCCAACGCTCAATGGCGGTGTACGCGATTATACCGAATTTCAAAGCCAATTGCTTGAGCGGTGGCTCTCGACCGATGCCGTAGTCAATACCTATCTTGTCCATCACGAAACAGGTCAGCCCATGCCCGAGGATCTACGTCAAAAAATCAAAGCTGCGGCGACGTTTAATCAAGGGTTTGCGACAACAGAATATCTGGCCTCTGCCCTCGTAGATATGCGCTATCATACGACAGACCCAGAAAATATTGACCCTGATAGCTTTGAGCGCGAAACTTTAGAAGACCTTGGTATGCCGTCAGAGATTGTCATGCGTCACCGATCACCGCATTTTGGACATATCTTTTCAGGCGAAGGCTATTCTTCTGGCTATTATGGTTATATGTGGGCGGATGTCCTAACCTCAGATGCGTCTGAAGCGTTTAAGGAAGCGCCCGGCGGGTTCTACGACGCCGGTGTTGCTAAAAAACTCGTCGACAATCTCTTTGCGCCGCGTAACGCCGTTGATCCGGCTGAGGCCTACCGCGTGTTTCGGGGGCGGGATGCTGACATTGGCGCGCTCATGCGTGACCGCGGTTTCCCCGCGCCTCAATAAGTGCAAATCCAAAGGACATTAAGGATATAATATGACTGAAAACTCCGATTATACGCCCCCTAAAATCTGGACATGGGACAGTAAAAATGGCGGCCAATTTGCCAATATTAACCGCCCCGTATCAGGCGCGACACATAAAAAAGCACTAACGGTCGGCAAGCACCCCTTACAGCTCTATTCACTGGCCACACCTAATGGTGTGAAAGTCACAATGATGCTTGAAGAGCTTTTAGAGCTTGGGCATAAGGATGCCGAGTATGATGCCTATCTGATTAATATCCGCGAGGGCGATCAATTTGGCAGTGGCTTTGTCGACGTCAATCCAAATTCGAAAATTCCAGCGATGGTGGACCATAGCACCACCCCGCCAACCCGTATTTTCGAATCCGGTTCTATTCTTTTATATTTAGCTGAAAAGTTTGACGCTTTTTTACCCAAAGACCGCGCAAAACGGACGGAATGCCTAAACTGGCTGTTTTGGCAAATGGGCAGCGCCCCATATTTGGGCGGTGGTTTTGGCCATTTCTATGCCTATGCCCCCGTCAAAATTGAATATTGCATCAACCGATTTTCTATGGAGGTCAAACGTCAACTAGATGTTCTTAATAAGCACTTGTCTGATAATGAATATATGGCCGGAGATGAATATACGATTGCCGATATGGCGATCTTTCCGTGGTACGGCGCTGTTGTGGCCAATATTGTCTATGAAGCGGCTGAATTTCTGCAAACCCATGAATACACGCATATTGTACGCTGGAACGCACAGATTGCGGCGCGTCCTGCCGCTCGGCGCGGACGCATGGTCAACCGGGCGTGGGGCGAACCGTCCAGTCAGCTTTTAGAGCGTCATGACAGCTCGGATTTCGAAACCAAGACACTGGACAAATTAATGGGTGATAAGAGTTCTGATAACACATAAAGCAACGCCCCCGCATCGAGCTTACAGATGCGGAACCGTTTCTAACTCATACATCCGGCGCACATCCGCACACAACCAAAGCTCTGATTACGGCGCGCTGACCTCTTTGACGAGCCCGTCAAGTAAACCAACTATTTTAGGGACAGGCAGCATGTTCGCATCAAGACCGTAGCTCTCAGACAAGCTCGACATATCCATATAGGTCAGTGTGACCACACCACCCGAGCTGGAGACCAATATTTTAAGCGGTAGTTCCAGTCCCATTTGCGCATTACGCGCCATAAGCGGCGTTCCACCTTTGGGATTACCAAATATGAACAAGGTCGACGGTTCAAGTTCAAGGCCAGCTTTGCTTGCCCCGGCAGCATGATCGATTTCAGCAAAAAGTGTCAGCGGGCGTTTTTCAATTCCCGCCCGAAGACGTGCCCGCGTATCTTTAAAACTATGGGAGCTGGTTTGGCTCACGATTTTGCGTTTCATGATCTGACTTTCTGTTTTCACTGAAAATATTGCAGAGGTAGGCGCTTGAGCCTGACACGCCACACAAGACAGCACCGCCGCACTTATAATAACATTTCTAGAGGTTGTTAAAAATATCGAGATCAAAATTATACCAATCGGCTCTGTGTCACAGCAGCCCTTATAAAGCCAGCAAAAAGCGGGTGTGGCTCAAACGGACGGGACTTCAACTCTGGGTGAAATTGCACACCCACAAACCATGGGTGGCTCGGGATTTCAACAATTTCCGGCAGCACACTATCTGGCGACAGACCGGAAAATAAAAGCCCGGCCTGTTCCAAGCGCTCTTTATATTCAACGTTCACCTCATAACGGTGGCGGTGACGTTCTTGGATAGACGTACTGCCATATTCGCGCGCCACAAGTGAACCTTTTACCAGAGACGCCGGATAGGTACCCAAGCGCATTGTCCCTCCTAGATCTGTGTCTTTTGTGCGTTCGACCCGTTCATTTCCTTTGGTCCATTCCGTCATTAAGCCGACAATATTGTCTCCGTCTTCACCAAATTCGGAACTACTGGCCTGAGGCATATCAGTCATATTCCGCGCCGCTTCAATAACCGCCATTTGCATACCTAGACATATACCAAAATAAGGCACGTCATGTGTGCGCGCAAAATTGACAGCCCTGATTTTGCCTTCTGTGCCGCGCTCGCCAAATCCACCGGGCACTAGAACGCCGTGCATACCTTGCAAAAGCTCGACATGATTAGACGTCTCGAAGCTTTCAGCTTCCAACCACTTGATCTTGACCTTGACCTTATTGGCAATTCCCCCATGCACAAGGGCTTCTGTCAGGGATTTATAGGCATCCGGCAAAACCGTATATTTACCGACAACAGCAATATTCACCTCGCCGTCAGGATTATGTAAAGTCTCGGAGATCCGCGTCCATCGTGAAAGATCAGCTTCGGGCGCGTCGTCAATGGCAAAATGAGATAACACTTCACGGTCCAATCCTTCGGCGTGATAGGCGAGTGGGACATCATAAATCGAGCGCGCATCTAAGCCTTGAATAACGGAGCTTTCGCGGACATTGCAAAACCTTCCGATTTTCTGGCGATCCCCTTCATCAATCGGACGATCTGTCCGGCACAGCAAAATATCGGGCTGAATACCGATAGAGCGCAATTCTTTGACACTATGCTGTGTGGGCTTTGTCTTCATCTCTCCGGCTGCGGCGATATATGGCAGCAAGGTTACATGCATATAACACGTTTGACGCAAAGGGAGTTCTTGACGGAGTTGCCGTAGGGCTTCAAAAAACGGCAGGCCTTCAATATCCCCGACTGTGCCGCCTACCTCACACAATACGAAATCTACATCGCCTGCATCGGACAGCACAAAATTTTTAATTTCATTAGTGACATGCGGAATGACTTGTACGGTCGCGCCGAGATAATCCCCGCGCCGTTCTTTTTCAATAATATTGGAATAAATCCGGCCCGTAGTAATATTATCAGACTGCGCGGCAGAAACGCCTGTAAAACGTTCGTAATGACCAAGATCAAGATCGGTTTCCGCCCCGTCATCCGTGACAAACACCTCGCCGTGTTGATAAGGCGACATCGTACCGGGATCGACATTCAAATAAGGGTCGAGCTTGCGTAGACGTACTTTATAGCCTCGCGCTTGAAGCAAAGCTCCCAAAGCCGCTGACGCTAGACCTTTTCCCAAAGAGGAAACGACCCCGCCCGTAATAAAAATATAACGCGGCATAAATGTCCCGTGCCTTCGCCGATAAACCGCGAAGGACGCTTATTCGTCTTCGGGCTTGCCTTCGGCCTCTGATTCGACTGGTGCAACGACATCTTCCCCGATTGGAGTAGGCGCGGCCACAATATCGGACGGGTCCGTTACCGTATCTGGCACACTATTCGGCGCAACAGCTTCATCAGCTAACGGGTTTGTTGTTTCGCCTGACTCTGTATCAATCGTCAAGCTCTGAACCGCATTTGAATCATCAATAAGTGAAATATCTTGATTTTCAGTGTTGAAAACGATGGATAAGAGCAAACAGTTCGCGATAAAAGCCGCGCCGAGATAGGCAGTCCAGCGCGAGACCGAGTTTGCAGCCGAGCGTCCACTCATAAACCCCCCGCCTCCACCGCCGCCGCCTATTCCCAAAGCGCCGCCTTCTGAGCGTTGAATCAAGATGAGCCCCGTTAAGATCAGGCTGATAATCAGTTGGACGATAAGCAAAACTGTCGACATGTCGGTCTCTATTCAGATTTCAATTCGCGCGGTTTAACCTAGACTCCACGTCCGCGCCAGCTCTATTTGGGGTTTCTACGATTTTTTACAAGAGAAGAAGGCCACCACAAGTACATACATATCACGCGAAACGGCACACCTTAGCGGGTCTCACACAATTTTGTGATTTTAATTCTAGGTTTGTGATTTTAATTCTAGGTGAAAAATGTGTTTTGAGTGCATTAAATATTCACGTAAGAGTATTAGACATGAGAATCTCCCTATACATTTTCTTTCTATGCATGAGTGTCCTGATTTCAGCCTGTGCCAGACCCGAACATGTCTCGATCTCGGGATCGACTACGGTTCTGCCTGTGATATCCAAGGCCGCTGAAATGTATAGCGCGGAACACGGACATACCATCATCGTCAATGCGGGCGGTTCGGGCGCGGGCTTTAATCAACTGGCTGAAGGACAAACAGATATCGGCATGATGTCGCGCGATATTACGGCCTCAGAACTTGAAAAATTTTCCGATATAAATTTCGAAGTCATTGCCATTGGTACGGACGCTGTTGTACCGGTTGTTTCATCTGAAATATATGATGCAGGTATCACCACATTATCATTTGAACAAATCCGGAAAATCTATCGCGGCGAGGTTGATAATTGGAGTGCCTTCGGGGGGCCGGATAAAGCCATTTTAGTTATCGACAAAGAAGCCAGTAGTGGCACGCGGCATACATTTATGGAATTCGTCATGGGCGATAAAAATGCCAAAGCCCCGGGTGCAGATCTGGTACTAGGTTCCAATAATGAGGAACAAACCGCAATCACCCAAAGCGATAGCGCCATTGGAATGCTGTCTCATGCCTGGTTAAACAAAGATGTAAAAGGTTTAGCCATTTTGCAAAACGGCGCACCGAAATCTGCGGCGATACAGCCCACCCTTAACAACATCCAAAACGGTGACTACCCGATCACACGTGCGTTAAATATTATAGTACGCTCTGACGCGGCACCGGAAACACGGGCTTTTGTCGAATATATTCTCAGTCCAGACGGACAAAAACATGTCACCTCTTCGGGCTATGTGAAACGGGCTCCATGACGGTAAATGACGTCAAACATCTACGCACCACCCCACGAGGCACAAATCCGAAATCTGCCCCACGGTTTGACCTGACTCGCGCCTACATAACAGCTAGTGCCGTTTTATCCGCCTTCATGATTCTTATCATCGTAGGAATATTAATGTTCCAAAGTGGCTCCGCGCTTTTTATAGCGGGGCCAAGCTTACTCGGCACCACATGGGATCCGTCCCAAAACCTATATGGTATCGTCCCCATGATCTTTGGCTCCGTTATAGTCATGGTGATCGCCATGAGTTTGGCGTTACCTATCGGGATTTTAGCCGCCTTCTATATTGCAGAGACCCGCTCGCATCGTCTGCGTCAAATCGCCAAATCCGCGCTTGAAGTTTTGGCCGGTATTCCGTCGATCATTTACGGATTGATAGGCGTGGCCTTTGTAAGCGTCTGGGTCGCCGACATTTTTGCCTTACAAACAGGACGCCTGATCTTAACCGCCGGTCTTTTACTCGCAGTCATGATTTTACCGACAATCATATCCCTTAGCGAAGATGCCATATCCAATGTCTCGACCCAATATAGAGAAAATGCCTATGCATTGGGACTATACCGGTTTGAAGTGATTACAAACGCCATTGCCCCGATTGCGAAAGCCGATATTGCCGGAGCCGCCTTGTTGGCGTTGGGACGGGCCTTAGGCGAAACCATGGCGGTTATGCTTGTAATCGGGTCGCTTGACCGCTTGCCCACGCCACTGTTTAATGTTCTTTCGTCAGGACAGACTATCACCTCAAAACTCGGACGCGAGGTCGCGGAATCAGCATATGGCTCCACCCATTTTAATGTGCTTATTCTCATGAGCTTGATCCTTGTCATGCTCACTCTGGGGTTAACGGCCATGTCGCATTTTTTGTTCAAGCGCGAGATCAGACATGCTTAACCGGAAAATGGGTGACTATATCTTTGCTGGATTAACCCGTATCGCCCTCTTGATTTGTGGAGCTATTCTTCTCGCTTTGTTAAGTGCTATCATCTTCCAGGGCGCGCGCGCAATTTCCCTGCCCTTTCTATTTTCCCCGGCTCGGGATTTTGGGGCCAGCGGCGGTATATTATATCAAATAAGCGGAAGCCTATTGATGGCGATCACAGCGTCAGCTTTAGTCTTGCCTTTCGCGATAGGCACAGCTCTCTACCGTAGCGAATATCTAAAGTCAGAGCGCATGAAACGACTTTTTGATCTGTCTATATTTAGTCTCAACGGTATCCCGTCCATCACCTATGGCTTGTTTGGTCTGATCTTGTTTGTTAATATTTTTGGCATGGGAATATCATGGTTCGTCGGAGCTATTATACTGGCCATGATGATGTTACCTACTGTGACATTGTCCGCCTTCCAAGCTATGAATAGTATCCCTGTGGCCTACCGCGAGACCGGATTTGCATTAGGATTAAGCCCAAGCGCCGTTATTCGATCTATTATTCTGCCTCAAAGTCTTCACGGCATTGTGACGGGTCTTTTAATTGCTCTTGCACGCGCCATCGGAGAGACTGCGCCTATTATGTTTATTGCCACTGCTTTTTCTGGCGTTACAATGCCACAAAGCCTGTATGAGCCTGTGGCGACACTGCCGACACATATTTTAGCGCTTGCCCAACAAGCGACCAATCCCGAGGCTCTGCGAAATGCGTGGGGGGCGAGCCTTACGCTCATGACCATCGTCATGTGTTTATCGACACTGGCCTTTTACGCAAGACGACGTCTACATATATTAAGCGAGAGACAATGACATCTAAAGCGGCCCCACATTTAAAACTTGTCAATCCGCCAGAGCACGTAACGAGTTCTATACCCGCTGTAACCGCCACTGATTTCAGCGCGTGGTTTGGTGATAATTGTATTTTATCAGGGATAAATGCCCACATTCCCAAACAAGGTGTCACATGTATTGTCGGGCCTTCAGGTAGTGGAAAATCCACATTTCTTCGGAGTTTGAACCGTATAAATGACGAAGTTCCGGGTTTTACGTCCTACGGTGATATTCGGGTTGACGGCAAGCATGTATATAAAGATTACCGCGACGTCACGCGCTTACGCGCCCATATCGGCATGGTCTTCCAAAAGCCTTGTGTGTTTCCGCGCTCCATTCGCGAAAATGTTCTCTTCGGGGTTCGGGGTCAAAAATTATCACGCTCTGAAAAAGATGCCATTGTCGAAGACAGCCTACGAGCGGCCGCGCTCTGGTCAGAAGTTTCGCACCGTCTGGATCATTCTGCCTCCATTTTATCATTAGGTCAGCAACAAAGATTGTGTATTGCACGCACATTAGCGATAAAGCCTGAAATCATCCTGTTAGACGAACCTACGGCGTCTGTTGATCCCGTGACCGGGCGTGCGATAGAAGATTTACTATTATCACTTAAAGAGCGCTATACAATCATTATGGTCACACATGATATTCGTCAGACAAATCGCATTGCTGATTCCATCATGTTCTTCTGTGACGGCACTTTGATCGAAAGCGGGGCCAAACAGGCCATGTTTTCAGAATCTGTATCTGAGAAAACCCGTATGTATTTAAATGAAGAGTTTTGCGACTGTTAGCCAAATGTCATTAAACCTGCGGGGCATCTGATTGGTTTTCAGGTAAGGCCGCTATGAATACAGGATGAGACTGCAAAGCTTTATCCAGGTCACTAAGTCGCGGGAAGTGGGTCATATTCACGCCAAATCGCCGCGCATTATAGATTTGCGGTATCAGACAACATTCAAAATACCCCGGGCTACTGCCTCCAAAAAAGGGTGTATCTATAGTCCCGCATACGGTTTCCAGAGCCCGTAATCCCTTCTCGATCCAATGCGCGGCCCAGAGTTCCACACCCGCATCATCACAACCGTGTTCTGCACGAATAAATTTCAACACACGCAAATTTTGAATAGGGGCAATATCGGCGACTATAATATGCGCTGCCGCCCGTACTTTAGCGCGCATAACGGGCGTTTTCGGTAATAAGGCCGGTTCAGGATATATGTCTTCGAGATATTCCACAATCGCCAAGGATTGGGTCAATCTTGTCCCGTCTTCAAGTTCAATTATGGGCACAAGTGATTGTGCGTTCAAAGCCCCATGTTCAGATTTTAAATGTGCCCCAGCCTTAAGGTTTACCGCTATATGTTCAACATCCAGCCCCTTTAACCCAAGCGCGAGACGTAAGCGGTAACTGGCAGATGATCGCCAATATCCATACAGCTTCATCGTCATTTCAAATATTTTTCAACCGTATTTTCAATACGTCCAAAAATAGACTGCCCCTCTGCGTCATTCATCTCAATACCAGCGGTATCACCAAATTGCATGAACGGCGTTTTGAATTCACCGGTTTGAATTTTTTCAATCATGCGAATTTCGGCAATGCAACTATATCCAACACCGCCGTCCTCGATTGTTTTACCTTCACCACCCTCAAATTTATTCGAGACCGTACCCGAGCCCACAATAGTGCCCGCGCATAAATCCCGCGTATGTGCAGCATGTGCTACCAGCTCGGCCATATTAAATGTCATATCTGTTTTCACATTGGCTTTACCAAATGCAGCTCCGTTATAATCGACTAATAATGGCAGATCGATTGTCCCGTTCGCCCAGTGATCACCTAATTCATCGGGTGTGACGGCCACAGGAGAAAAAGCGGAGGCCGCCTTTCCGTGTAGAAACCCAAACCCTTTGCGCAATTCGTTGGGGATCAGGCCGCGCAATGACACATCATTCACCAGCATGATCAATTTTATATGTGCATGTGCCTTATCTGCGCTTACGCCCATAGGCACATCATCCGTTATCACAGTAATTTCGGCCTCCATATCAATTCCGTAGGCCGTGTCAGCGGCCAAAATAGGGTCACGCGGGCCAATGAAACTATCAGAGCCGCCTTGATACATTAGCGGGTCAGAATAAAAGCTTTCCGGCACTTCAGCGCCGCGCGCTTTTCGCACGAGCTCGACATGATTCAAATAGGCAGAGCCATCCATCCACGCATAAGCCCGGGGTAAAGGAGAGGCACACGCCGCTTGCTCAAATGGGATGAAATCGACTTGCCCGGTATTGAGCAATTCATATCTCGCTGCCAGTTGCGGAGCCACAACATCCCACGCATCGAGCGCCGCTTGGAGCGTGGGTGCGATATCATCAGCCAAAACAGCCCGACTCAAGTCGGTCGATACGACAACAAGTTGGCCGTCACGACCATGCTTTAAGGAAGCAAGTTTCATAGATTCAGCTTTCGTCTTTTATTTTTTCATGTAGCCAAGCCGCGTGACGCGGGGCTTTTTTTGTGTCTGACCATTCAGCAATCATATCAGGTGCGACTGTTCGCAAGGCCTGCATTTGTTCGGGCGTCCCGATATCGGCTGCGAGTTCCAGCCGGTGTCCGTTCGGGTCCAAAAAATAGATGGACTTGAAAATACCGTGATGTACCGGCCCGTTGACTTTAAGACCCGCGCTTTCAAGGCTGTCTTTGGCCTCGAGAAGTTTTTCAAGGTTTTCAACCCGCAAAGCGATATGTTGTACCCATCTGGGCGTATTGCGATCCCGGTCCATTGTCGGTTGTTCGGGAAGTTCAAAGAACGCCAAGACATTATTATTTCCAGCGTCCAGAAATATATGCATATAAGGATCATAAGCGCCGGTCGATGGGACATGGTCTTCGGCAATCGCCAATTGAAAATCCATGCCTAAATGTGTGCCGTAAAAGTCCAGAGTTTCTTTGGCATCCTTGCATCGGTAGGCAATGTGATGGAACCCTTGAGTCTGAATCGACATTACGCACGCTCCACTATTTTATTTTCCGAATGAACTTCAAGAGCGCCACGTTCGATTTGATCACGTTCGATAGATTTAAACAAAGCTTTGAAATTACCTTCCCCAAACCCGTCATCTCCCTTGCGCTGGATAAATTCAAAAAATACGGGGCCGATTTCTGGTGTAGCAAATATTTGCAGCAACAATCGGGAATCATTGTCCTGCGTGCTGCCGTCTAGTAAAATTCCGCGCTGTTTTAGAGCCCGCGTATCTTCACCATGGGCTGGTAACCGCTCTTCGAGCATAGCATAATAAGTATCCGGCGGAGCTGTCATCAACTCCACGCCACTCGCGCGGAGTTTATCGACGCAACTATACAAATTATCACAAGACAAAGCGATATGTTGTATCCCTTCGCCACGGTGTTCAAGCAAATACTCTTCAATCTGACCTTTACCCTCTTCTCCCTCTTCATTCAGAGGAATACGAATTTTGCCATCCGGCGCCGTTAGAGCGCGTGATTTCAAACCCGTATATTCGCCTTTAATATCAAAATAACGAATTTCCTGAAAATTGAACAAGCGTTCATAAAACTCTGCCCAATAATCCATCCGTCCCCGATATACATTATGGGTCAGATGGTCGACAATGTTAAACCCATGTCCAACTGGGTGTTTATCAACCCCGTCGAAATAGACAAAATCAATATCATAGATAGAAAGAGTATCATCATACCGATCAATGAAATAGATCGCTCCGCCACCAATTCCACGAATAGCCGGAATGGATAATTCCATAGGCCCGACATGTGTATCCAGCGGTTCTGCGCCGCGTTGTAATGCCAGTTCATAAGCATGTTTGGCATTTTTGACCCGAAAGCCCATACCGCAGGCAGACGGGCCATGTTCCCGACAAAAATGTCCAGCGGGTGACCGGCTTTCATAATTGGTGATTAGATTTATACCGCCTTGCCGCCATAATTCGACATTTTTTGATCTGTGCCTTGCAATTTTTGTGAACCCTAATGCCAGGAAATGCTTTTCAATCACTCCAGGGTCAGAAGCCGAAAATTCAATGAATTCAAATCCATCCAACCCCATGGGGTTTTCGAATAAATCAGCCATAATCTGTCCCATCTTGATGTCAAATTTGAATATTGCGCCGTATAATTCCGGCACCACTTTAGTTGTTATTGCAACTACCATATATTTGTTGCAATAACAACTAATATTTTGCAAACTTGACTTATGCCCAAAAAAACACCTCACCCGCATCAGTCTCCCATCGCTCTGGATGTCTTCTGGCCTTATCAAGCGGTTTATCTGGCCGATCAAATTAGCCGCTATACACTCAGCAGGGCCAAATCTGAGGCCGGATTAAACTTAAGCCAATGGCGCGTTTTGGCCGCGATTGCAGAAAAGCCCGGACGAAACTCGCGTGAAGTCACGGATATTACCCCCATGGATAAAACCATTGTTAGTCGCGCTGTCAGCTCGCTTCTGGCAAATGACTTGATCGAAAAAAAGCCGGACGTAACTGATAAACGCCGAATGGCATTACATGCTACGCCCCAAGGGTATGATATTTTTACGACGATAGCCGCGAGGTTGAACGCAGACCTCATTGACAATTTACCAGATTTAGAAAACGCAAAAGACTTTGTAAAAACCCTCAAACGCTTCAGCCTTCATATGGACAAAATAGATCCATAAACGGGGCAGAAATCTCGCCAAACCCGAACATTAAGACTATTTTAACATCAACAGCGCACTTCACCTTTTAATATTTCTGGACTAGGAAATGAATATGTCTGATAAATACACAGAACTGGATGCTGCCATGGGTAAAACAGCCCCTTATGACGCCCATAATTCTGCCAAGCAAGGCGAACCGACATTCACCTTACAAGCGGGCGATCCCTATTGCGCAGATCTGACAGAGCTTTGGGCAGCTTTAATGGGCGGATCTGTTCCAACCATAGAAAGCGCATTGGAACAGGTTAAGCAAACGCTCAATCATGAAATTTCACTAGGCAATTCATTTGGTAAAACCCAAGGCGAAAAGGGTAAAGTCAGTAAAGCTTATGATTTTGCGCGCGATCTGAGAGCCTATAGCGCAGGCGATAGTCAGAGTAATATTGCATATGACGCCCACAATACCGCCAAAGACGGCGAGCTTACCTTCACTCTACAAGGCGGTGATCCTTATTGCTGTGACATTGTTGAAGTTTGGGCCGCCTTGATGACCGGAAATATAAATGAGGTCGATATGCGCTTTCGCCAAGTGCGGGAAACCTTGTTGGATCAAATTGGCCATGGCAATCCCTTTGGTAAAGCCCAACTCGCCAAAGGCAAAGTCACAAAGGCCTATGAACACGCAACGGCGTTACGAAAGCTTCGCCATAAAGTCGACATTGCCTAAGCACGATCTAATTGCAGACTTCGTGATCTGATAAGATCATATTATCGCTATACCGCGCGTAAGTTAGATAGTGTCAGAGGGTCTATAAGCCGGGTTCTGTACTGAAACTCAGTGACGATCATTCCTCTAGGCTATGTGTTACCAAATAGCTCACGCGACCGACCCGGATGACGACGCAAAGGCGCGCCATAAGCCATCCCTATTTGGTCTTGCTCCGGATGGGGTTTACCCTGCCAGATTTGTTGCCAAACCCGCGGTGCGCTCTTACCGCACCCTTTCATCCTTACCCCGACACGTCGCGGCGGTTTGCTTTCTGTGGCACTTTCCCTAGGGTCGCCCCCGCCGGGTGTTACCCGGCATCCTGCCTTTATGGAGCCCGGACTTTCCTCGAACCTTACAGCTCGCGATCGCCCGACCCTCTGACAAATGTCTTAAAGCTTATCCGAACGCTTATGGCAAGCTCTCCATGAAACATACTGCACGGTTTTAGACAGCCCCAAAAAGACCACGCTGAAACCCTACGCGCCGCAAAGGGCGCAGACGTTAGGCCATACTGACACGGCTAAAATAGAACCCAGATTAAAACCTCCCCCCTTGCCAGCCTCCAAAACATCCATATTGTCTTGGGTAGAAACGTAGGTTCTCGCCATATGATACTTAAACCCCTTATAAGCCTCGCGCTTGCAGCCCTTATCGGCTTATCCGCGTGTTCCTCTCAATCTTCCAAGACCGAGGATAAATCCGCAAATTCACCTCGCTTAAGTGCTGATACAAATCCAGCTGTTACGATTTATACGGCCAAACATATTTTAACCATGGATAGTAAAAGACCTGGATCTGAAGCGATAGCCGTCAGTGCATCTGGCAAGATCATGGCGCTTGGCACCTTAAACGCTCTTATGACGCAATATAAAAATGCCGTCCATAATACCCAATTTGAACAAAAGACCCTCATCCCCGGTTTGATAGACCCTCACGTACATATGACATTAGGGGCCATGATGTACGGGCTGGATTTTATTCCACCGTGGAATATGGAAAGCCCTGACGGTACTGTAAAGGCGCTCTCGTCTAAAACCGCCTTGCTAGGGCGTATCAGCCTATTGAACAGGAACAAGCCGGCACAATCAGATACCGACCCGCTCTTTCTTTATGGCTATCACAATCTCGTCCAAGGCGACCTCACCCGCCAAGATCTGGATAGCGTCACGACAGCCCGGCCCTTAATCATCTGGCATTTTTCCGGGCATGATTTTTACCTGAATTCCAAAGCCATCGAAACTTTCAAGCTAACACCTGACTTAGCAGATAAATTTCATGGAGTTGATCTGGATGCAAAAGGCGCTCTCACAGGCCGTATTTACGAAGACGCTTTACTGGCGCTGTTTCCATATTTCGCGCGCTATCTCATGTCAGCAGATCATATCGCCAAAGGCTTTAATGGCTTTGAACGTCTGTTGAAACGATCCGGCGTGACAACAATTGCGGAATTGGGATATGGAATTTTCGGACGTCAGATCGAAGACAGTTTTCTGGCCGCACATTACACTGATGATGACGCTTACCGTCTTTATCTGGTACCCGAACACCGCGCTTTTCATGCCGAATTCGGAGCCGGTAGCGTACAGGCCATTCAAGACATGGTCGCGGATAAAAGTCGAATAGCGCCAGTTCTGCCCCAAGTTAAATTATTCTCTGACGCGGCCTTTTATTCCCAAACCATGAAGTTGACCGCCCCGGGTTATATTGATGGACAGTCCAGAGGGACCGATGGTCTTTGGGTGACATATCCCGACGCCTTACCGGATCTCATGGCGCGCTATTGGGATGCGGGTTTAGATATTCATATACATTCGAACGGCGACGCCGCGCAAACCTCGACCCTTAATGCGCTTGCGGCGCAAAAACCCGCACAAGCCGGGCAGCGCCTCATTATCGAACATGCAGGCCTATTGACACCTGAACAACTTGACAAAGCCGGAAAGCTAGGCGTTGGGCTCTCCGCAGCCAGCCATTACGTACATTACATGGGTACATCCTATTCAAAAGCCATTGGCGACCGCGTGAAATATATCACACCGCTTGCTAGTGCCTTGGAACGCGGCTTGCCCGTTACCTTACATTCTGATGCCCCGCTAGCACCGCCCCAACCCTTACGCGCCGCGAGTGTCCATATGACCCGTTCCACCCGTGAAGGCGGTATCAGCACACCCGATGAACGCCTCACAGCTATGCAGGCACTACGGTCTGTCACACTCGACGCAGCTTGGTCACTGGGATTAGAAAACCAGATCGGTTCATTGGAAGTCGGCAAGCGCGCAGACTTTACCGTGCTGGATCGAAACCCGATCACGACACAGGCTCAAGACTGGCCCCAAATTCAGGTCTGGGGCGTTGTCATTGACGGAAAATTACATCCAGTGGATGCGAAAAATGACTCCCGCTGAGATCGATAATTTCTCCCTCGATCTAGGGCATGGGTCGGAGACCGCTTTAGCGCTTATTTTGGCACTGATTATGTTCTCAGTGGCATTAGGCCTGCGCACAGAGCATTTCCGCTTTTTCAAAGACCAGCCACGTATTTATTTTTCTGGGGTAATTGCACAAATTGTCGGCCTACCATTACTGACCGTCATTTTGTGCTTTATTCTCAAACCCCTACCCAGCATTGCTTTGGGTATGATATTAATCGCCTGTTGCCCCGGCGGAACGACATCTAATCTGCTCGCGCTTTACGGACGTGCCAATACGGCTTTGTCAGTTTCTCTAACGGCGACAAGCAGTCTCGCAGCCGCTCTAATTACACCTATATCCATACTCTTTTGGAGTGGGCTTTATCCCCCAACGCGCCACCTTTTAAATGAAATTAACTTAGATGCCAGCGCCTTTCTGATTCAGACACTTTACATTCTCGCCATCCCTATTTTTCTGGGCATGTTATGTGCCCACCTCTTGCCCCAGCTAGCCGCACGCCTACAAAAGCCCTTGGCGATTTTGGCGGGATTGGGTTTAGCCGTAATTATCGTCGGGGCAATCCTGCAATATCTACCTGTCTTTTGGGCCATGGGCGTCGCTATATTTGGCTATGTTCTTATTCATAATGGTCTAGCCTTTCTGATGGGGTATATTTCAGGCGTTTTTGCCGGCGGGGACATTGCCGAACGCCGGGCTTTGACCTTTGAAGTCGGCATACAAAATTCAGGACTTGCTATTGTTATTTTAGTGAAATTTCTCGAAGGTTTGGGCGGGGCCGGAGCGATTGCCGGATTATGGGGAACATGGCATCTTATAGGGGGGCTAACGCTTGTCGCAATATTTCGGTATAGTGATTGGCGCAGATCAAAATCAAGAGTTTAAACCATATGACATATGACCTTAAAATCACCGGCGGAAAAATTTATGACGGTACAGGTGGAGACGCATTTTGGGCCGACATTGCCGTTAAAGACGGGGTCATTGTCAAAATCGGGAACTGCCCGCAAGCGGCCAAAACCACCATTCCAGCAGAAGGCCTGATCGTGACCCCCGGCTTTGTTGACCTCCATACCCATTATGATGGGCAATTGAGTTGGGACGAAGAATTAAAACCCTCTGTTAATCACGGGGTAACAACGGCTGTGACCGGAAATTGCGGCGTTGGTTTCGCGCCGTGTCGCAAAGAAGACCGGGCCAAATTGATTAGCCTTATGGAAGGTGTCGAAGATATGCCCGGTACAGTTTTACATGAAGGTTTAACATGGAATTGGGAAAGTTTTCCCGAATATATGGATGCAGTTGACGCCATACCCCACACCATAGATTTTGCCGTCATGGTACCCCATGACCCTGTGCGTGTATTTGCAATGGGTGAACGCGCAGTCTTTGACGAACCCGCCACGGCCAAAGATATTTCAAAAATGCAAGAGGTCATACATGAAGCGCTGGAGGCGGGCGCGATTGGGTTTTCCACGGGGCGGTCAGACGTTCATAAAACGGCGGACGGAGATTGGACCCCTTCATCAGAAGCCAGTCGCTCGGAACTTGTCGGGATCGCCAGCACGTTTCAAAATTTTCAGCACGGCGTGCTACAAGCTGTGAATGATTTTGATATGGTCAGGCCTGAAGATAATTTCGACGCCGAATTTGAGCTTATGGGCGCGTTTTTCGAAGCCGGTAATCGGCCATCTTCTATGTCTCTTATGCAACGTGATTTTGCGCCCGATGATTGGCATAAAATCATCAATCGCTCTGAAGACTTGAACGCTAATGGCTTAGATATTTCCTTCCAAGTCGCACCGCGCGCCATTGGCGTGTTTCTGGGTCTTAACTCGACCTTCCATCCTCTGATGGCCTTTCCCAGCTATATCGAAATAAGGGATAAACCCCTATCTGAAAAAGTCGCCATTTTAGCAAACCCTGAGTATAAGACAAAAATGCTGGCAGAAACCCCCGTACAACTTTCTGGTCATGGTTCGTCTATCCCGCCACTCACAGACCTGATGATTGCGCAATACGACTCTTTGGCCAATAAAATATTCAAACTCGCAAAGCATGGACATGTTGACTATGAGCAATCTCAATCCGACTCGATAGCTGCACAAGCCAAAGCTGAAAATATATCCATTTGGGAAAAGACGTATGATATTTTACTCGAAGATGAAGGCCGCGCCCTGCTCTATTATCCTGTCTATAATTACACAGAAATGAATTACGATAATGTCCTTACCATGATGCAACATCCCAAAGCTTTACCCGGCTTATCAGACGGTGGCGCACATGTCGGTTTTATTTGTGATGCCAGTTTCCCAACCTATCTTTTATCTCATTGGACACGCGATCGTAAAGCACGCGGACAAGACGGGGTCGAACTTAAACACGCCATATATATGCTAACGGCTAAAGGGGCGGATTATTTGGGCCTAAAGGACAGGGGACGTTTAGCTGTGGGACAAAAAGCCGATATTAATATTATTGATTATGAAAACCTGTCACTCGGTGTTCCGGAAATGGTGCAGGATTTACCCGCAGGCGGTCGAAGATTACTCCAGCCCGTGACGGGATATAAAGCCACATTTGTCTCGGGACAGCAGGTCATTGCCAATGATTGCGTAACGTCTGCGAGGCCGGGTCGGCTTGTGCGCGCCGGACACTAGGCCTTATCGTATCAAAAGGCACGCCCCTTATCAAAGCCGACATGTTAACATATAGACTACAGTAGATTACGCGATCAGCCCGTTCTTTTGTAACCCTTGCTCGGTCTCGGTTTGCGTTAAACCAAGGGCTTTGGCAACAGAGACCATGTTTTTCATGGCCTTACGGTCATAGCTTTGACTCTCGCGGGCAATTTTACATAAGGTATAAAACAAGCGACGGCTCTCATGATGAGATTTAAGCGAACTGCGTTGCACCGGTTTTAATATAGCGGCCACCCCGCCGCGTTGAGACACGGATCTCGCAATCAATCTCTGAACATCAATACGTTGTCCGTTCATAATGCCCAAATTATTTTCAACGGCAATAACCGCTTGCCGGTTAAGTCCCGACAAGGTGAATATCGTCAATCTTATCAATGTTTCGGCCCGAAGGTCGAGGTCTTGCCGGTTGAAATTCGATGTCGCGGTCCCCATCAATGTCGCCGCACGGGGTGCAGGTTTTTGCTCGGATCGCGCGATGGTCTGAAGACGACTATCTCCACGACGCCCGCTAAACCAATCAAAAACCGGGCCAAATGCGCCTTCTTCGTAAAGCGCATAGGCAACACCGAGTCCTATCCCGACAAAAACGGCCATGTAATGATTACCCAGTACATCAAATGCGATCTGTCCAAAACTATTATAGCCTCCACCCAAAAATCCAAACCGACCCAAGGTCGCAAGACTAAACGCTATCACACCCAAAGTCCCGGCAAAGGCAAGTGGTTTTCCTTCACGAATAAGACCCGATAGGCTCACCGCGAAACCCGTTATAAATCCAATAATAGCACTTAACATATCACGTGCTTAATCGCGGATGATTAGAATTCTCTTAAAAATTACAGATTTCAGATTACGTATTTCATCACCTTAACTGTACAATAAATGGTCTATTATACTGTCTTTGTGCCTTCCGTTAGATATTTGATAATATCCATAGTTTGAATATCAATATTTCCGTCAATTTGCTCCGGCCGGTACCGCCGTTGCAAGGCCGCTATGATCAATTGCGTCTCAGAGTCCAAAATTCCTGTCACGCGCGCGCAATATCCGATTTGCGCCAGACCCCGTTGAACAATAGCCACACCACGATCTCGGCTTTTCGCTTCAAATAAAACCCGCTTATCCGTCGATATATTCTCCGGCCAGAGCCCAATTCCTGCAGCCGCCAGGCCTGACCACGGAAAATGCTCTCCGGGATCAATTTTACGCAAAGGGGCAACATCGCTATGTCCCAAAACATGGGATGCCGGAATATTATGACGCTTCATAATAGCTTTGGATAGCGCGATAACTGCGTTTATCTGAACATCGGCATAGGCTGGTAAACCGCCCATTGACTCCGGAAAGTCATGCCCACCATTGACAATTTCTATACCAATACTGGCGGAATTGATATTGCTCTGTCCGGCCCATTCCGAGACACCCGCATGCCAAGCCCGTTTGTCCTCTTCAACCAATTGGTAAATCTGCCCTGTGTCTTCAATAACATAATGCGCGCTAACTTTGGCCGCCGGGTCACAGAGCCGTTCACGCGCCAAAGCGCCTGTTTCCATGCCCGTATAATGCAAGATCAAAAGCGATATAGGTAAAGTACGATCATCAAAATTTGGCGAAGGCGTTTGAATAATATCCATAGCCTTTAAGCATGATCCTCAGTTATAGGGTATTTTTTCGCCATGATATCCAGTCCCTTTTGTAAAATTTCTCGCAAGACGTCCTGATCAACATCCGCAAGCTTTTTAATATAAAGGCAGGATTTCCCTGTCTTGTGCTTTCCAAGGCGTGCAAGTTCTTGTGAAAAATTCTGATAGCCCGGCATAATATAAATGGAAATACTTTGCGCGCGCGATGCAAACCCTATCCGAAGCGAATCGCCCTCGCGTCCACTCTCATATTTGTAATGATATGTCCCAAAACCGATAATGGCGGACGACAGTTTTGTCCCCCACATTTTAGCCGTCCATCCTGTTAAGTCAAACATCATATCATGCAAAACCTGACAGTCCTCACGGCGGGCGGCGGGTTCAATCTGTGCCAGATAATCGGATAATTTCAATCCTGTTGGGACGGTCTTATTTTTCGCCTTTGCCATTTTATCTCTTTTATCCAGTTTTTGTGCTGGAGCTATCCCCCCTGACAGCAATAATATAGACACACGGAAAAATCAAAGCCGCGCCAACATAGTACCGCGTAAAGATAGTTTCTTTAAGAAAAACAACACTTAAAACGGCTGTAAAAACAGGCATCATCAATGTCAGGGGCACCACAATAGACACGGCATATTTTTTAATCAGATTGAAATATTGGCCATGCGCAATCACAGACACCCCTATCGCAGCATAGGCTGCTGTAATTAATAATGGCCACTTTGCAGCATTCCACACATCAATATGGCCCGTTTCAAACATAGCTGAAGCGCCTCCCATAGAGACCAACACCATAAGCGCCATCCACGCGACATACTCCTGCCAGCTAATATCGCCGACCCATTTCATAAAAATAGACCCTACTGCCAAAGATAAATAGGCGATCATAATATAAATTAGACCGATATCCGGCTTTAACCCGCCGGGTTCGTAAATCATAATTATCACACCGATAAATGCCCCTATAATCGCGAATCCGCGCACCCATCCAATTTTTTCTTTGAGAAAAATTACCGATAAAACAGTCGCAAATGGAATGAACATTTGCGCCACAATAGAACTCCCAGCAGCAGGGGCTGTTTGTAAGCCCGTATACAAAAAGGCCAAATGTATAGGTCCGACACAGGCGCAGACGATTAATAAAAGTCCGAACTTTGCCGGCCGAGGCTTAAATAGAAATATCCCCATGATTAAGAGAACAAGGCCAGCCCGTGTTGCAGCGAGCATAAAGGGCGGAATGGGAAACCATGCCAAGGCCCAAGCCGAGACAACAAAGTTACCGGCCCACCCGAGACAACAAATCATTAGTATTATAAAATCTTTTATCCGCATATTTGCGGTGTATAGATACGAGGCGTAGAGTCAAAGGCCTTGTGTCCCTGTCTTATGGTTTTCGACACATCGCGTTATTTTGGTGACACTCACGTTCACCGCGTCAATAACCATCCCGTAAATTCAGGGTCTATTTCTCGACACTCCAGCCTTCAGGGGTTTGGTGAGCCTCAAGAATCGGCCCATCGGATGACTCCGTTGCACCGGATGCAGTGGCACCATATGAAAATGTCTGCGCGGACCGGTCCTGAAACTGGCTTTCCATATCTTTCCTGAGCGTTTCAAATTGTGCTTGCGGACCGAAGGGTTTGCGTAAAACTTTTGCCCGTATCCAGATAAAGGCAAAGACAGAGGCCCCGAACACAACAAGGCCAGCTAAAACAAAAAACGCAAAGGCTGCAGAGAACGCCAGAACAAAAAATCCACCTATAGCTACCGCAATTAAAACAATAGCTCGGACCAAATTGTGTAGAAAGCCTGAGCTTCCAGAAATTCTATATGTATGACTCATAACCTATCTAATGTCGGGGCTGTTCGGGCTTTCGTCAAGCCCTCTCGCACCTATATTCATAACTTTAGCATGACTTTTTCGTAAAGATTTGATCTCGGCATAGGCTTTATTGACCATTGCCATCTTGTGATTAGCCAGCCCGACTAATTCTCGCGGCAAGCCCCGCGCGACGATACGATCAGGATGGTTAGCCGCGGCCATACGACGATAGGCCCGCTTAAGGTCGGCGTCTGAAATATCCTCATCGACACCTAAAACAAGATAAGGGTCATCTGCGGCGCGACCCAAATGAGCAATTTTAATACGTTTGAATTCACGTTCGGAAAACCCGAATATATCCCCGACCCTTTGCAAAAACACCATTTCGGCATCCGTCACAATACCATCAGCCAATGCTATATGGAACAAACCGTCCAGCACATCCTCAAGGGCCGCGGGCTGGGCTCTGAATTTACGAGTGATGATACGGGCATAACGCTCATACCCAAGAGTTGTTTGACGGGCGAGGTCAAAAAATCGGGCGATCCCGGCTTCATCTTCGGGGCTGGCTTGAAAGACGGTTTTAAACGCGATGATCTCTTGTCGCGAGACCGTACCATCCGCTTTCGCCATTTTCGCACCCAGAGCCACAAGCGCTGCCGCCACACCGCCTTTATCGACGGAATTCGGGTGCCCGTTTTTATCAATAGATGACGGCGGGCCAAATAATCGCGCGCCCGCAGAAATTATGGATTGCCAAAGACTCATAACAGCCATGTGCCTGATACGGCTCTAAATTACAATCGCCGTCATGACGCATAAGATTGATAAGCTCTGTGTAACTTACAGGTTTATACAGCCCCATTAAATCGAGTATGCAAGCCAAGAACCCGCCCCACAGAATAGGCAAGATCCGCGCGATTTAACGTATATAAATGAAAATGACGTACACTGCGGTCATAGAGTTCGGCCGTCAATTCTGATACCAATGAGGCTGTGAGTAATTGCCGGGTGGCAAGATCTTGCTCCAGACCCTCAAACAATTCATGATACCACTCCGGCACATGCACGCCACACATATCGGACATACGTTTCAAGCCTTTAAAATTAGGCTGTAACATTAACCCGGGTACAATCGGCATATCTATACCCGCATCCAATACCCGATCTTGAAACCGCATAAATGTGTCAGGCGAGAAGAAAAACTGTGTAATCGCACGCGTCGCGCCCGCATCATATTTACGTTTGAGATTATCGAGCTCTGCGTTCCAATCTGCACTTTCTGGATGACGTTCGGGATAGGCACTCACCGAAACTTCGAAATCGGCAATTGATTTCAAACCAGCGACAAGATCAGCGCCATAGGCATAGCCTTGGGGCTGGGGTTGATAAGTTTTGCCAATACCGTCCTGCGGATCTCCGCGCAGCGCCACAATATGGCGGATACCCGCATCCCAATAGGCCCGCGCGACATCATCAATTTCAGCTTTATCCGCGCCCACACATGTCAGATGAGCGGCGGGCTTTAAATTCGTTTCTTTTGCCATTCTGGCAACAGTCTGATGGGTACGTTCGCGCGTTGACCCACCGGCCCCATAGGTAACCGAGACAAAGTCAGGATTAAGGGTTTCGAGCTTTTTAACTGAGGCCCATAGAGTCTCTTCCATAGTTTTGTTTTTTGGTGGAAAAAATTCGAAACTCACCGCAATATCTTGCGTGTTTTGCGAAGCTGTGCGGGCCACCGGGCCAAGTTGATCCGTCATTACCACCTTGTTTTCAACTCTTAACGCCTGTCCCATGATACCCTCCGCGCTTCGTTATTCTTTTTACCCAGCCAAATCTTAACATCGGGCCTATCCTTGGGTGTTTTAACGATTTCTGTCGTGACGAGTGTCAGGCCAGCATCAACACACCATTGCCCTATATCCGAATCGGAAAACCCAAGACGGCGATGGGCATAACGGTCTCGAAAGTCATCAAATTTATGCGCTTCAAAATCTACGACCAGTAATACACCGCCTGCGATCATAATCCGAGCCGCTTCCGATATCGCTTCTTGCGGGTCATCCAGATAATGTAGAACCTGATGTAACGTCACCAAATCAGCCACACCTTCCTCTAAGGGTGTGGCATGAAGATCGCCTTGGCGGACAGATATATGAGCGTGATGCGCATGGGCCAAATTAGAACGCGCGACTTTAAGCATATCCGTGTTATTATCAATGCCGGACCCACGCCTGATACGGTCCGAAAACACTTCAAGAATACGGCCCGTACCTGTTCCCAAATCAACCATATAGTCATAATCGCTATCGCCAATGAGACTGCGCATCGAAGCCTCAATATCCGTCTGGGGGAGATATTCGTCCCCGAGTTGATCGCGGTCATTCGCAACATTGGCAAAAAAAGCTGCCGCCGATTTCGCGCGTTCCGATCGCACATCTTCGAGTCGTTTACGATCAGAGGCTAAAACAGCATCCGTTTCGGGTAAAACGGCCAAGGTCGTTGCGACCAGCGCGGTAATCGCTTCATTCCCTCGCCGAATACGCGAAAACACCCAACTCCCCTCTTTCAAGCGTTCAATAATACCCGCCATTTCAAGAGAATTAATATATTGCGTGATACGCGGCTGCGACAGGCCTAGAATTTGCACTAATTCCGATACGGTTAACTCGCCCCGTGATAAAAGCGCAAGAATACGTAGACGTTCTGGATGTCCGAGAACTTTTAAGGCTGTTGAAATCTTATCCATAAGATCCTGTAGCACACAAACCTTTATTTGTATATAAGAAAATCGTTATATCTTTATATTGCCTAAAATCAATCTCTTTAAATTGGTGAATTGCGTATAACCAACCATCAAATCGGCTAATTTTTCAGGGCTAAATTGAGAAGTACCCCCTTAGACGTGGCCTGATATCGAGATATAAATCTCCCTTGCTACATCCTCCTAAAATCGAGGGTTTACCATATGATTGGCTGCAAAACCTTCTGCACCTAAATATTTAACGTGTACGGAGGCAAGCTTGTTTCCCCCTGCCGTCTATGCCGTTCTCCAAGACCCGAATAATCTTGGCTTGTATATCTCCGATTTTGTTAGTTACACTAATAATATTGGAAAAGACATCAAATTGAGACGTTTCAGGCCCTAACGCATAGGTACAAGAACGGGTAAGCTATATACTCTATAGGTAGTTTAAATTTACCCGTCCCATCTTATTACGTGATGGCAACAATATATCAAACTCCTGAAAACCGCGTTAGTTTCACCGTTCGAATTTCACGAACTTCAGTTTTTTCGGCATGTCAGCATCGGGGCCAAGACGACGTTTTTTATCTTCAATATAATCGGCAAAATTACCCTCAAACCATTCAACATGGCTATCGCCTTCATACGCGAGGATATGTGTCGCAACGCGGTCAAGGAAGAACCGGTCATGCGAAATCACAACCGCACAGCCGGGGAATTTTTCCAACGCGACTTCGAGCGACGCCAACGTTTCGCGGTCTAGATCATTGGTCGGCTCATCCAGCAGAAGCAAGTTGGCGGGACGGGTCAACATTTTAGCAAGATTAACACGGTTGCGCTCCCCGCCTGATAATTGTCCGACATTTTTTTGCTGGTCTGTGCCTTTAAAATTAAACGCCCCCAGATAGGCCCGACTGGGAACTTCGCGCTTACCCAAATGTAAAATATCCAGACCGTCTGATACCGCCTCCCAGACGTTTTTGCTATTGTCGAGCGCATCGCGGTTTTGATCTACATAGCCAAGCTCCACCGTCTCACCAACCTTAAACGTGCCCTCATCGGGCGTTTCCTGACCTGTAATCATTTTGAACAATGTCGTTTTACCGGCGCCATTAGGCCCGATAACACCGACAATCCCGCCGCGCGGTAATTTAAATGACAGATCTTTGATCAAAAGCTTTTCACCAAAGCCTTTAGAAACATTATTGGCCTCGACAACAATATTTCCTAGACGTTCGCCCATAGGAATACGGATTTCAGCATGAGAAACAACTTCCTTATCAGCCGCATCGCGCAAGTTCTCATAGGCTGATATCCGGGCTTTGGATTTGCTTTGACGAGCTTTGGGGTTAGAGCGAATCCATTCCAGTTCACGTTTTAAGGCCTTGGTCTTACTATCAGCTTCACGACCTTCTTGATCCATACGTTTAGCTTTCGCGGCCAGCCATGAGGAGTAATTACCTTCATGTGGATGGGCACGGCCACGATCGATTTCGAGTGTCCATGTCGTAATATTATCAAGGAAGTAACGATCATGAGTAATCAAAATAATCGCGCCATTATATTTTACAAGATAGCTCTCTAGCCATGCAACCGTTTCAGCATCGAGGTGGTTGGTCGGCTCATCGAGTAAGAGCAAGTCGGGTTTTGACAATAGCAGCCGACACAGTGCAACACGCCGCGCCTCTCCGCCAGACAGATTATCAACAGGGCTGTCTTTGGGCGGACACCGCAAAGCTTGCATGGCCATTTCTATTTTACTGTCAATATCCCATGCATCCCGCGCGTCGACTTGCTCTTGCAACGCCGTCATCTCTTCCATGATCTCGTCTGTGTATTCCTCTGCCATTTTCATCGCGACGGCGTTATATTGGTCAAATATCTGTTTATCTTCACAACCTTCGATCACATTACCCCAGACATCTTTGGAATTATCAAGACGCGGCTCTTGTGGAAGGTAGCCCACTTTGGTCCCCTCAGCCGCCCAGTGCTCGCCCGTAACTTCAGTGTCCAGCCCGGCCATAACTTTCATAAGGGTAGATTTACCCGCACCGTTCACCCCGATCAGACCAATTTTGGCATCCGGATAAAAAGACAGATGTACATTATCGAGAATAGTCTTATTGCCAAATTTCTTGGTCAGACCTTGCATATGGTAACAAAATTGACGGGCCACGGGCTCTCCTGACATCATGTAATAATCTTTGCGCGCGATATGCGGCGCAGCGCATAAAAATGCAAGCCAAAACAATATCTGAATTCAGCAAGCTGGCTCACACCCTCTCACGAAACCGAGAATGGACGTGAATTTTTCATCACAGCTCTCTGAAACGACGTGTTTCGTCAGCTAACTCGCTCTGCCTTATATCTAGGTCATCACCAACGAACCCATAGGAGTTCAAAATGTTAAAAACGATTAAAACAACGACACTGACAACCCTTTCCGCGCTTGCTTTGGCCAGCAGCTATACAACACAGGCACAAGCCCAGCAACAGATCCAACCTCGCACACAATTTGCGAGTAACATACAAACACAGATCGATAATCGTCAATTTAACACACGCGGCGCGCAAAACAGGTCGTTAAACGATTTTAGACGCGACCGTCGCAATAGTAATAGCGACCAAATCCTTGGCGGCGTTGTCGGTGCGGTTACTGGTGGACTTATCGGCTCCCAAATCGCAGGTAACGGCGCACGTACAGAAGGCTCTATTCTTGGCGCCCTGATTGGCGGCGTGACAGGCGCAGCTATCGCAGACAATAATCGCGGGAACAGCCGTGGCAACCGTAATTTTAACACACGCCGTTTTAGTGATCGCAGTTTTGGTAATCCTGGATTTAGAAGCCGCGGGTTTAATACGCACCATAACTTTGGCCATAACGAGTTTAATGGAGGGTTAAACGAATTTAGTGGCAGCGGATTCTCTCAATATAGCGGGTTTGGAACGCATCTCGGCCCTAACCGCCGTCACAAAAAAGCAAAAATCCTCAAGAGCTATTTCTAGGGGTTTATGTAAGACCTTAATTTCCAGCGCTTAACTCTCAGGTTCTATTTAGCCCGCTATTGGTGGGCTTTTTAGACCCGTGCATCCCGAAACATAACATAAAACGTAGCCGCCAAAAGCGCCGCCAAGACCCCGACGACAAAACTATCTATCAACAAAATTCCAAACAAGAAAACCCCTCCCGCGCCCATAGCCAATCCGCCAAGCCCATAATGCAAGGCCATAGCGGGTAAGACCGCGGGTATCATTAGAAAAATAAAGCCGATAAAAAGAGCTTTATTAATATTTTTTTGCTCTTGTTTTTCGACAGCTCGGTCTTCAATAATCTCGGCAAAACAGCGGTTAAAATGATTTTGCCAAGAGGAAGAGCCTATAATTATAACCAGTAAAGATATGAGAACTCTTTGGTTTTGCGACACAGGCAAACCCGAAATGTCCAATACCCAAGGTCCAATGAGAAATACAAAGGCTCCGAACAAAAGCAGTTCCAGACTAACACGAAATAAAAGCCACTTTATACGCTTGCTAAGATTGACAGCACGCCACACATCCTGACCCAAGATAAAAAACCGGGGTAAAAGAATATAGATCGCCATAATTGAAAAGACTTTGAACGCACCAAATACAAGCCTTTTATTTTGATTATCTTGCCCAAATTCCGTAAAGCTTGTAACCTGAAACATACCCAATTTATATTCAGCATAATGTTGCAAAGCCTCAAAAAAGACGGGAATACAGGCTATAGGCCACGCCAAAACCAAAAACAAAAAGGCCAGTTTATAAATCTCTATAGCCTGACCAAAAAGTTTTAGCACTAGACTTGATCCAAAGGCTTTTGTGTCCAGACAATAAAAGCAGCCGGCAACATCATCATTAGTAACAATAGGTTTCCAATAACATATAGCATGATTTCACCCGGTATTAATACAGCACTTAGACCATAATGATTTATCGAGAGTACAATAATAAGAAAGATAGCTATCATTACGGCGCTCGCTACACGATAAGTAAAACTCTCCGCAGAAGTTCGAATATCTTTTTCCCATTCATCCATCTTGCTTTTTGACCGATAAAACAAGCTCGATATCCGGCTAAACATAAATTGATAACTGCCCGCAAAGACAATAAAAATCAATAAAATCGGCCCGAGAAATCCGGTAGGTTTAAATATAGTTAAATAATCAAGTGCCGTGATCACAGGTAAAGATAATAATGCGAATATAGAAGACAGTCTTAGTCTCCATAAAGCAGCTGATGTTAAATCAGTTTCCCGCAAAATCTGGCTATCATAATATTGTCTTATTTTATTTATCATCTTTAAAATCCATTCCGAATATAGTGTCTATCACTATGGCTGGCGTTCTAATGCCCCGTCAAAGCAAGCCCGTAAGTTTATTGCCCCTGCATCACCGGCCCTAAGATTACGGGTAAAACGAGCATGAAAAACACAAAGGCGCAGGCGACGTATTTATACCCTTTATCTATAGCGGTTCTTGCGGGAGAGGTCTCCATTATATCCGCGTCTAAGGGCTGTAAGTCGCGCGCCGTAAAGAAAGCTTGCAAACATACCGTGCTCATTAACAGGTTTCCTAGAGTGTAATACAGGACGTCATTTGTAGATATTCCCGTTAATTTCAATTCCAGAAAAACCTCACAGGCTATAAAGCCCAAAAGTGCCATAAATGCGACTGTCATGATCGAGATAAACGTCGCATACCAAACGCCACGTTTTCTTTCTATCTCGCCCTCATCCAAAAATTTATCGGGCACCCAGAAACGGTTGCTGGCCCGTGACATGCCAACATATCCGAAGCAGATAAGCGCGAAAACTATAAAGCCCATCAATATATGACGCATGACACCTGAAACTTGGGCCATCGACATGAATGTCGTAGCAGGCATTAAGAATAAGGCGACAAAAGACGTAAATTTCAGACGTGTTATGGCTTTTTCTGTGAGTTGCTCTTCTGTAATTTCAAAAATATCAAAATAAGCTTTTAGCATAATTCATTGTCTTTCCTATTGCGCGGCTAAATGTTCTGAAAGCGGCCTGAAAGGACGTGGGGAGAACACCATGTCTAGCGGAAGTTCAAAAAAATCGGCTAACTTGAACGCCAGTTCGAGCGAGGCATTATAATCCCCACGTTCAAGATAGCCGATTGTCTGAAAATTCACACCGACCGCTTCGGCCAAGGCTTTTCGTGAAAGACCTCTTTCAATTCTTAGCAATTTAACGCGATTATAAATCATATTATTGTATATATACAACAATATATTGGATTTCAAGATATTTTTTAAATTAATTTCAATACCGCATCCCTCATGAGTGACAGGTCGGATTTGCGGCTCTATCATTGAGACAAAATTACAATTACACCGCCGGATTGCCCCACTATGAAAATATTCTTCACTCCAGATCATACCAAACATAATCCTGAAGCCGAACTGCACCGCGGCGCACTCGTGCCCCCTCATGAAGGCCCGCACCGCATGGACATATTACAGATTGGATTAAAGCGCGCGGGCTTTACTGATTTTGCAACGCCTCCCGGCGCGGACCTCAGCGCTATCACGGCTGTGCATAGGCCGGATTATATAGATTTCTTGCAAACCGCTTGGGCACGGTGGCAAGACGCCGGATATAGTGGTGATGTTCTACCCATGAGCTACCCTTATACGACGCGCCGCAAGGTGCCGCCCAAGGATATAGATGGGGCGGCAGGATATTATTGTAGCTCTTCAGATACGCCCATCACGCGGACGACATGGCAGGCGGCAAAATCCGTGGCGGAATGTGCGCTTGCTGCAAGCGCCTACACATCGCGTACGGGTCAACCTAGTTTTACCTTGACCCGTCCGCCCGGACATCATGCGGGTATCGCCTATATGGCGGGCTATTGTTTTTTAAACAACGCCGCGATCGCAGCACAAAATTTACGAAAATTAGGTGCCAAAAAAGTGGCTATACTGGATGTTGATTTCCACCATGGTAATGGCACACAGGATATTTTTTATGCCCGCGACGATGTACTATTCGTGTCGCTCCATGGGGAACCCGACCACCATTTTCCGTATTTTTGGGGACATGCCGATGAAACCGGTTCTGGTAAAGGCGAAGGATTTAACCTTAATCTCCCCTTGCCGGCTGGCACGCTTTACAAAGCGTGGCACCACGCCTTACGGATTGGGATTAACCGCATCCAAAAATTCGGAGCGGACGCACTCGTCGTTTCGCTCGGTGTCGACACATTTGAACATGACCCGATTAGCAGTTTTAAACTGACCACATCGGACTATGCCCGTTACGGGGCCGAAATCGCCAAACTTGGCGTGCCGACAATTCTTATCATGGAAGGCGGTTACGGCGTACCCGAAGTCGGCGATAATACGGCGGGCGTGTTAAAAGGGTTTATTGGCGCCTACTCATAATCACGCACCTTCCCGCGTAGGGATTTTGTCGTACTGCGCTCGGATTTTTTCTTGAGGCGTCGCTTAACTGCCCCGTAGCTGGGCTTTGTCGGGACACGGTATTTCTGACGCTTGAGCGCAGCTTGTAACAGCGCTTGCAATCGTTTTAACGCCTCTTCACGGTTACGATCCTGCGTACGGTGATTTTGTGCCTTAATCACAATTACACCCGCCGCAGATATCCGTTTATCCTTATAAGTCAAGATACGCGCCTTATCTGCTTGGCCGAGGTTGGCCGTATTAATATCAAAACGTAAATGTATGGCGCTTGAGACTTTATTGACATTTTGCCCACCCGGCCCCTGAGCCCGGATAGCTTGAAATTCAATCTCGGACATCGGGATTGAAATCTTCGGCGTTATAAACAGCATAATACTTTGTCCACTAGCGGTCAGAAACTCCAAATATAGTTTCAACTTAAATTAGGACGCGCTTTCTAATTTTTATCCCTATCTAGGTTTCATCGAGTTACCGCGAAGCCTAAATCTTCGCAAATAGAAATTAAATCAAGGAGGCCATCATGGCAAAAACTAAAACCACAGAAACAGTTGAAACAACCGTTACAAAATCTGCAAAAATCACAAATTTCGTCCGCAAAGGCGCATTAGCATATGTCGGCCTACACGGTGCAGCTTATGACCAAGCCAAAACACGCTTAAACACATTGCGTGGCCGTACAGATGGATTGTTCGACACACTTGTCGAGAAAGGCGCAGATATCGAAGCCAAAGCGGGTGAATTTGCAAAAACAGCCCCTAAAACAGCTTTAAACAAGGCGGCAACGACTTTCACAACAACAACTCAAGCCGTACGGAATGTCTTACCACAGGCGTCAAATGATCGTGTTGAGGAGCTAGAAAGCGAAATCGCATCCCTCACTAAAAAGCTCAATGCTTTGACAAAAAAGGCCGATACAGCCGCTAAAAACCCCAAGCTTACGACAGAAAAAACGGCAAAAACTGCCGCTTAATTCTGCTCTAAGCGTCCTCATAATCCCCACAACTTATGAGGACGATAAAACACTGTTGACGACACGCCTATCCCCACTCCCCCCGTAAGTGTCGTCAACATTCACGCCCTATTTAAGGGTCACCCTTCAGTAAATTAAATCCCTTATTTTACCCACTTGTCATACCGCGATTAACATCGCTAAGATCGCATGAGTAATTGGTATAGAAGAATGGAACACACCGGGAGAGAAAAATGGCTTTAAAACCTGATGATATTGGCAAGCGCGCGGCAGAAACGACCACAGCGGTTAATTCACTTGTCGGGTTTAGACGCTCTGAAATCGCCCGGTCCATTGGACTTATGGCAGGATATGCGGCCAAGCAGCCCAAACCTCTGGCTAAACATTTAAAGAATTATGCATCCGAGCTTATTGAAATCGCCAAAGGAACGTCAACCCTGGAACCCGCCCGCAAGGATCGTCGGTTTAAAGATAGTACATGGCAATCTAATCCCTTTTATAAAAAAGGCCTGCAAAATTGGTTGGCCATGCGTAAAGAGCTTACGGGTTGGATCGATGGTTCTGGCATGCACCCTGCGGATCAAGCGCGTGCCAAATTCGTAACAGATATCATCGCGGACAGTCTCGCTCCGACAAACATGTTATTGGGGAATCCGGCTGCTATGAAACGCCTGTTTGAGACAGGCGGTGGCTCTATTTTTAATGGGCTAAAAAATGCTTATGATGATCTTCGCAATAATGGAGGCATGCCTAGTCAAGTCGATGGCCGCCCGTTTAAAGTGGGTGAAAACCTGGCTTCATCTCCGGGCGCTGTTGTCTTCAAGAACGAGATGTTAGAACTCATCCAATATCAACCACAAACGCAAGATGTTTATAAAATTCCAATTATGATTATCCCGCCGCAGATCAATAAATTTTACGCCAATGATCTCTGCCCAGAAAAATCTATCATCAAGTTTTTGACCGAAAAAGGGTTTCAAGTCTTTGCCATTTCATGGCGTAATCCAACCCGCCAACACTCACATTGGGGTCTTGAAAACTATGTCACCACGCTTATTGAAGCGATGGATAGTGTTAAAAAAATTACGCGCAACCCGCGTGTTAATGTCACTGGCGCATGTTCGGGCGGTATAACTATGGCCTTATTGCTATCCGAACTCGCCGCTCGCGGTGATAACAGTATTAATTGTTACTCTTTATTTGTATCCGTTTTGGACAGTAGAAAAACAGATAGCGAGGTGGGTCTATTTGTAACGGATGCCGCCATTGAAGCCGCGCGTCGTAAAAGTCAGAAGAAAGGTGTTCTGTCGGGTGAAGAACTTTCACGCTCATTTGCCTGGATGCGCCCAAATGACTTGATCTGGAATTATGTTGTGAATAATTACCTTCTCGGGGAAAATCCACCACCCTTTGATATTCTATATTGGAATAATGATACGACGAACCTTCCCGCCCAGCTACACTCGGACTATCTTGACATTTTCTATGACAAGAGATTTAGGCCCGATAGCGCCGTCCCTTTTCTCGATAATATCATTGATTTATCCTCAGTGACTCAAGATGGGTTTATGATGGCGGGCGTCACAGATCATATTACCCCTTGGAAAGCTTGTTATCGTAATGTCAAACTATTTGGCGGAGATGTTGAATTCATCTTATCAAATTCCGGCCATTTACAATCCTTGCTCAACCCCCCCGGAAACCCGAAAGCACAATATTACACGCGTAAAGATTTTACTGAAACCGCTGAAGACTGGGTAAAAGGTGCCGAATCTGTTAATGAAAGCTGGTGGTTACGCTGGAGTGAGTGGCTCTCTGAACGCTCTGGAGAGATGAAAAAAGCACCTAAATCCCTAGGAAACAAAGCTTTCGCGCCTATATCCAAAGCCCCGGGTGAATATGTATTCACCTAGACTTAAGAGTATAGCTGTTATCATACAACACGATAACTCTATGTGGAGAAAAGGTGTCTTTTATGACTGATTACCATCCAAACCTGCCGCGTATCTTTTTTTCCAAAATAGGCAATCAAAAGCTACGGACAGCGATATGGAGCGGTGTTGATAAAGGTGAAGGCAAACGGACGGCCTTGCTGTTTTTCAATGGCATTGGGGCCAACCTTGAAATTGCGCAAGCTTTTGCCGATACATTCACCGGACGCGATATCATTACATTTGATATGCCGGGCGTGGGCGGGTCACCAGACCCGACTTTACCCTACAGACCCCGTTGGGTAGCAAAAGCCGCACGTAAAATTCTGCAAGCCAATGGATATGCGAAAGTTGACGTTTTAGGCATTTCATGGGGCGGCGGCCCGGCACAACAATTTGCTTTTCAAAACGCCGACATGACTCACCGCCTTGTACTGTGTGCAACGACGACGGGCGTCACCATGGTTCCTGGAAAACCCAAAGCCTTGACGAAAATGATGTCACCTAAAAGATATATAGATCGTGACTTTCTCGCTAAAAATTTTGAAACGCTTTACGGTGATGCTGAAGACGATATGGGCGAATTTTCGATCAATATGGTTCCGCCAAGCCTTAAAGGCTACCTCTTCCAGCTCGGCGCAATGGCGGGATATTCTACCTTGCCCTTTATCCGACGCATAAAAGCACCTTCACTGGTCATTATGGGTGATCGCGATCAAATCGTTCCTGTTATTAATGGCAAATTATTACACATGATGTTAAAACGGTCGCGTCTGGAAATCATCAAAGAAGCCGGGCATTTATTTCTTTTAACCCGCCGTGATGAAACCATCAAAATCATACGCGACTTCTTTGGCGAACCCGAAATACCTCTCCCCCATATTGACCCTGTTATGTTACCCTCAGTCGCAGCCGCCTTTAATCATAAAGATGAGTTTGACCCAGCCCGCGTGAGATCCTAATGACCGACAAAAAGAAACGAAGTTCTTCAGAGACCGCCCGTCGCATCTGGCTTGCAGGCATAGGGGCCTATGGCCGAGCCTTTACAGAGGCTCAAGGGGCCCTCAAAGAGGTCACAGGTAAAAGCAGTGAAATTTTTGATGAACTTGTACAAAAAGGCGAAATGCTTGAAACTGTTGGTAAAGTCAAAGGCAAAGAAATTTTAGATAAAGCCCCGGCAATGCCCGACATTGATCTTGACGATCGTATCAAAGCCATGCGCGCGCGGCTTCGCACAAAAGAAAGCACTTTGTCGACAGGCGGTCCGGCTATCCCGTCTGTAAATGTTCAATCTTTGGACGACAGGCTACAAGAAATTGAACGCAAATTAGACCGGATTTTAGCCACATTAGAACCCCAAAACAAAGCGTCCAAAAAAACAATAGCTAAAAAGAAAACGGTTGCTCGAAAACCCGTCAAGTCACCTGTTAAAACGTCAGCCTCGACAAAGGCCAAACCCAAAACGATAGGTACACAACGCACGACAAAAACCACTTCCAAAAAGTCATCGTGACACCCCGGTCAAAAACCAAAGATAAAATTATTCGTACGGCCCTCGGCCTTTTTAACAATGAAGGCGAGAGCCTTATCAGCTCTGTTGATATTGCGTCCGTTATGGGCATCAGTCCCGGAAATCTCTATTATCACTACAAAGGCAAAGACGAAATTATCGTCGAGATTTTTTCAGATTTTGAAACTGAAATTCGGCAGGTTCTCTCCTCTCCTATAAAACAAACCCTGAAACTCGAAGATAATTGGGTATATCTCTATATCATTTTTGAGGAGATTTATGATCTTAGGTTTTTTTACAAAAACCAATCGGAACTTATCACCCGAATCCCGGGCTTACGGGTCCGTTTTGCGCGGATCTTAGCCCTTAAAGAGCAAACAGCCCTGTCTTTATTGTCGGCACTTGAGGGCGATGGACATCTTGAATTTCAAAACGAAGAAAAAACGGTTCTTGCCGGACGGTTAGCACAGCATTTTACCTTCTGGCTGCAATATCATGACTTGCGGCACGGCACGGCACCGCCAAAGTCGCTCATTGATATCGGAGTCTATAAAACCTTGATGCAAATCACCCCCTTTTGGACACGGCGCGCTGGCGCTGCCTCTCGCTTGACGGACTTTCTGGAAGGTCAGGGTCAGAAATAGAAAAACTACCGCCTAAAGCGCAAACGTTGCACCACAAGCCCAATGCCAGTCAACGCAAAGAGGAAAGCTAAGAACGATAAGAGCTTTAGCCACCAATTATTGATATTATCCCGATCTTGATAATCCATAATATGAAGCATCCACATAAAATCAAAAACACGCCATAAACGGGTTCGGACAGAATTTAACTTTGCCGTATGCGGGTCGAGATATAAACGTGTCTTCGCCTTGTCTTCAAACTCCACCTGCCAGATCGGCATCGGGCCACGATATTCAATGGGGGGCACACTCAAAGCTCGAACCGTAGCGGGGCGAGCCGACCCCATATAATAATGGATCGCCGCCTTTTTAATAGTGGATTTGTCCAACGCATTCCAGACCTGCCCCGTCCTCGCATTTATAAATTTTTTCCCGTTTTCCCCGTCTAAAATATAAACAGGATCCCCAAGAACGCTACGCAGCGTTACTGTTTTCAGCCCACCTTCATAATCTATATTTCCGACTGGATACATGTCTTCTAACATTAGATCAAAGCTTGTATTTTCAGCGATATGTTCGCCCCTAACTTTATGAATATCAAAAAAACTCATAAAAGCACCAGATGCAAACCAGATCGTGATTTGAACGCCCAAGAGTAAACCCGCCCATCTGTGTAAAGCCCTTAAATGTTTCCAAAGTCTCGGATCAATCATGTGGATTACACGCCCTAAATGAGTTGAATGACTTAAATTCAAATTCAAAGATTTAACGCTTTTTTAGTCATAATGGGAGACTTTTCTACCAAATATGGAGTTGGATAATGCGGTTAGTTGACACAGTATTAATTATTTCCCAAACACGCGCGCCGACACGGGTTCGCCAATGGGCATTGTCAGTTGTTTCCCTCACGAGCCTGTGTGGCATCGGTCTGAGCGGTTGTGCAACACCGGCGCGAAATGTGCCTACGGTCAAGATCGTTCGTGAAGCGCCCCAATCCGCATCACTTCACACCGCAGCCCACCGGACCTCACCTCACTTTGACAGCCAAGCCCCATTACTCTGTGATAATGCAGAAATGCGCGCACGCGTTGCGGATAAAAATTCACGCAATGATAAAGCACGACTTTTAATCACGGAAGACGATGGCATCAGCCGCAAGGTGATTGAAGATCGTATGATTGATTGTAAGGCCTATTTCGCGTCAAAAGGCTTGCGTTTTGCGACCCATACTACGGGGCCAACCCAACGTTCGCTGCCCGCCTTTGTTACGTCCGAGCCGCAAAGCCAAGCTATTACACGCACTCGCCCTACCTCAACTACCTCAAACAGTTCCCAACATATTTCTTCCGGTGACGACCGGTATTCCGAACACTATAGTCACGCTACACACAGCCAAAACATAGCAGGATCTGGTGGTTTTTACGAAATCAAGCGCGGGGATAATCTTTATCAAATCGCTAAGAAAACCTGTACAACTGTACCGATTTTAACCCATTTAAACCGCATATCAAATCCGCGTACACTCGATATTGGACAAATCCTAAAACTCCCCGAGCATAGCTGTTAATCCCGAACCTAGCAGATAATATATCGACTCATGCGCCAAGGGCAATTCCGAGCCCCTTCAACAGTATACAAATTATTTGCAAAGGTTATAAATCCACTTACCGTGATTTTGCCGTCATTTCACGCCGTAAACCGCGTGAGGCGCACTATTATTTATGGACTTGAACGCCCATGGTATCACAGCGGCGCACACCATTTAGGAAAAAATAATGCACCCTCGAGGTTTATACCAAGGGTGCATTTGTTGCCTTTAAACGGTGTGCCCTACTAACTGCTTTTCACCGCTTTCAGACGCGTCACTTTTGAAGGTTTGTCACCCTCAACAACACGACGTTCATCTGTGCGTGTGCGTAATGTATCTGTGTTTATATAAACTTGTCCAGCGCTCACGCCGCCAATCGCGGCATAACGTTCTAGTTTAGCCTGTTGTGCGTGATTAATTTTTCGAAGGGCATCAATATCCTCCAGAGCTAGAGAAAACTTCGTGTTTAAACGTTCAAAATCCGATTTCGCTGTCATGAGATCATCCGTATGACGGCTCAGTGTTAATGCGTTCTCTCGCAAGCGGCTCTCGGCTTGCTCTGCTCGTGAATTTGCACCAGCCAGTCGATTGCGCAGATCTCGAATTTCATTTTCGGCTTGTGTAACACCTCCATTTTTAATCCGGACTTCTGTCCCGAATTGATCAATACGGCTTTTAAGCGCGAGGTTTTCTTCATCTCGGCGTTTGAGCGTTTCGTCAAAAATAGACTTTTGAGAATTCAAGTCATATCGGGCCGTTTCTAATACGCTAGAGGTCTCGATAAATTTGGCTTTCAACTCCGTGAAATCAATCCGTAATTCTTTAAGTTCGATCAATGTTGTATCGCCTTGCTTAACACGCGCAGCCAATTTAGCACTCACATCCTCAAGACTTTTTTGTAATTGCGATATTTCGCGATTGCGATCAGATAAATCACCTTGACGTAGGGAGACTTCTTCTTGCAAAGATTTATTTTTCATCTTCAAGGTTGAGACTAAATCCTTGTTTGACGTTAAACGTCCGCTAACAATTGCAAATTCGGACTGTAGTGCCGATAGCTTTGCATTATCATCTGCCGCACGGTCTTTGCGCGTTGCTATCTCTCCCTTAGCCGTCTCAAGGTCTTTCTGAGCCTGTTTATAATGACGTTCGAGTGCAATGAGTTTATTCTCTTGCTCGCTCGCCCAGGATGTTTTTTGGGACAATTTCTTTTCAAGATCAGAGGCCGTTGCGTTTAATGTCTTGTTCTGGCTTTCCAAACGTTCCAAATGCCGCAAATCGGCTTCCATCTTTGCAATGGTTTTTGACAGGCTTGCCATACGTTTAATTGCCAGGTTTTGTTGATCTGCTGAAGATCGGAATACGTCCGCCATAGAACTTACATAATGCTGCGCGTTTTGCACATCCTCAGCGTCGGATAAAAACGTGGTTCGCGGCGCGGTGCCCTTAAACATATTACGTAAAGGCCCTAGAGTCGTATTTGTAATTTTAAAAAATCCCATAACGTCATCCCGTATTTAAAGTTGATGGTCTTTTAACCCCAATAAGCGTGATCAAGAGACTCATCCATTTCCCTTGGGCAAATTGCCGAGAGTCGGGTTAATTTAGGGTTAACGCCCATTAACGATTTGGCAAAAACTTCACAAACCTTCCGCGGTATATAGATCACGCGTTGATTTATAATTTTTTACACCCCCATTGTGGGTCTGGTAAAAGAGGCCATGAAAATTGCAGGCCTGATTCTTATATCCGCTCTTATCACAGCCTTTATCTCCGGTGTCTTTGGCATGGCGGGCGGGCTGATTTTCATGGGTATCATAGCGACTATCATGGGCGTTGCCGAAGCCATGGTCGTTCATGGATTAGTGCAAAGTGTCAGCAATGGATATCGTTCATTTCTTCTTCGTTCTAATGTACGGTGGGATATATTAGGATTTGAACTCATCGGGGCCGCGCCTGCGATTGGCCTCTTGGGCCTTGCGGCCTTTATTCCTGAAAAACATATCTTGTTTTTGGCCTTAGGCCTATTACCCCTCTTGCTGTGGCTGCCACGGGGATGGTTGCAAGGAAATATAGCGAAGCCGAGCCACGCCGTTTTTTGTGGATTTTCGGTTATGGGCCTTAACCTTGTCGCGGGTGTTGCGGGTCCGGCACTTGATTTTTTCTATGTAAAGACCACGCTGACCCGAAAAGAAATTGTCGCGACAAAAGCCGTAACAATGTTTGCATCACACATCGTCAAAATATTCTTCTTCGGCTTACCGCTCGTCGCAGCTCATGGATTAAACACCTTACCGCCTGCATGGATATTTATTGCCGTTATACCCTTTATAATGCTCGGTACATTTTTAGGCACACGGCTTTTGCATAAATTTTCTGACGTCGGCTTTCGAACCTATACTAAATATCTAGTGACAGCGATTGGTGGTATTTATCTCTGGCGCGGCCTTACGCTTATGGGTGCCCTTTAAGGGCTTGAAATCTACGCAATCTCGGACTTTGAACTTTTTTCGCGTTTATCAAATATTGTATAAAGCCCAATTCCGAAAATAACCAGCAAGGTACCGAAGCCGTCGATGAACCCGAAGGGTTCTCCTAATAATATTATGGCGGCTAATATCGTTGCAATAGGGCCCAACATCCCTAATATGGCAACGGGTTGTGCGCCAATACGCCCCAAAGCTATATTGACCAAAAATGAGGGTATCAAAGTCGATACGACCGCCAGTAACACGCCCAATACATAAATTCGGCGCGGCAAGCCAAGCAAAGGTGAAACATCACCGCCATTAACACTCAAAAAATGTACGCCAACTATAAAACTGGCCGAAATCATGGCCACACAGGTAAAGACTTCACTCCCGATCTGTTTGATGACATTCACGGCCAATAACTGAAATATAGCAAATAAAAAGGCTGCACCTAAAACAAGCGCGGACCCCAAAACGACATTTTTTCCGCTGGCAATATCCCCGCCGATAAAAATCACACCAATACCAGCATAAGCAAAGACAATCGCCGCAATTCCCCAAAAAGAAATCTTACGACCAAAAAACATTGCGCCCAATATCATCACAAAAATTGGATAGGTAAAAAGCAACATACGTTCCAATTGCGCGGTTATATATCGCAAGCCTGTAAAATCTAGAAAGGCGCAGAGATAATAACATAATGTACCTAATGCAGTAGCCTGAATCCAAAACCCCCATTTAAAGGATTGAGATTCGACAGTCGCCCGCATACGCAAAACCCATATTAAAATAATAACATACACAGGAAGTGCAAAGCCCATACGCAAGGTGATCAGCGTTATCGGATCCAGCCCGTTTTCCGTCAAACCGTCACCGGCTTGATAGGCCAGCTTGATAAAAACAGCTTTCATGGCAAAGAAGATGGCACCTAAGACCCCACAGATATATCCCCACGCCACGCCCGAGAACGGAATCCGCGCAGGATCGGATACTGATGTCAGTGTTCGCATTTCTCGTAACGAGTTTACGCGAAAGAAAAATTTAGGACTAGCCATACTAGCTCCTTATTTATCCGGCGATATTCTGAAAATTCTAACTCGCCGTTCCAAGATTGAACCGGAGAGTTTCAAACACACTATCCGGCACTGTCCAGAAGAACAGACTTTACACGCCAGAGATTGAGCTTTTTTGTCATCTTTATAGTCTTGACCCACAAATAATCACATGGCTAGCCTTATTTTCGACGCGCTTTAAAAAAAGCTTTTAATAACGCCCCACACTCTTTCGCTAAAACACCGCTGGTTACAACTGGTTTATGATGACAGCTTAGGTGGTCAAAAAACTGCACACCATTTTCCACAGCTCCGCCCTTGTGATCCCACGCTCCAAATACCAGCCGTCCAATACGGGCATGAGATATGGCTCCCGCACACATTGCACACGGCTCTAGCGTTACATAAAGTGTTAATCCCGAGAGACGGTAATTGCCCCTCTGGTAGGCCGCATCGCGCAATGCCAGAATTTCGGCATGAGCGGTCGGGTCGCAAATTTCGATAGGCGCATTTCCTGTACGTGCCACGATAGTCTTTGTCTCTGGATCCACCAAAATAGCTCCGACAGGCACTTCCCCGCGTAAACTTGCAGCTTGCGCTTGGGCTATCGCTTCGCGCATATAGTCTTCGTCAGTCATGCCTTTTGTTGCGCTTTGACGGCGATAAGGTCAAGTCAGGTAACTATGCAAAATAAAAAACCCAAAACGGATGAAACGTTAGAAACGCATGAACGCATCGCTAAATATTTAGCCCGCGCTGGCGTGGCCTCGCGACGTGAGTCTGAAAAGCTTATTGAAGCCGGACGTATTTCAGTAAATGGAAAAACTTTAGACACGCCAGCGTTCAAAGTCAGCGCCAGAGATAAAATCACATTTGACGGGGTTGAAATCGCTGGAAAAGCCCCCGTAAGACTATGGCGATATCATAAACCCAGCGGCCTGGTAACAACCCATAAGGACGAAAAGAACCGCCAGACGGTCTTTGATACCCTCCCCAAAGATATGGGACGTGTGATTTCAGTCGGTCGTCTGGATATTACATCAGAGGGGTTACTCCTGCTAACTAATGACGGTGAATTGGCCCGCGCGCTAGAACTTCCCTGCACGGGGTGGGCCCGGCGTTACCGGGCGCGGGCGCATGGATATGTTCATCAAGACAAGCTCGACACACTCAAAGACGGGATTAAAATTGACGGCATCCCAACAGGCCCGATTGAAGCCGTGCTAGATAAACAACAAGGCGGAAATGCGTGGATTAGCGTGACAATCCGTGAAGGTAAGAACCGCGAAGTCCGTCGCGCGCTAAACACGCTTGGCCTTGAGGTTAATCGCCTTATTCGCACCTCTTACGGGCCCTTTCAGCTCGGAGCTTTAGGCCCGGGTAAAATCGAAGATGTACGGCACAAAATTCTACGTGACCAAGTCGGACATCTCGTTGACATACCTAAAGACGCCCCGCCGCCTCTAGGCGCTAAAACCAAGACCGGACGCACGTCAGGCACCTATAAATCAGGGCGGGGTCAATCAAGCGCAAATGCGCCCAAACGCAATTACCCCCAACGCCCGCCAAGCCGAAATCAACGCAAAAACGCCCCCAAAGGTCGCGGGAAATTTGCAAAACGATGAGAATCGTTTCCGGGACTTTACGCGGACGCAATATTGTCACGCCGGGTGGACGTGAAACCCGTCCGACATCTGATCAAACCCGCGAGTCTATTTTTAACATTCTCGCGCATGCCAGCTGGGCACCACCGCTCGAGGACGCTATTGTTACGGATATTTTCGCCGGTTCCGGCGCGCTCGGTCTCGAAGCCATTTCACGGGGGGCCGCGTTTTGTTTGTTTGTTGAAACCGAACCCAAAGCCCGTGCGGCGATACGGAAAAACATTGAGACCATGAACCTGTTTGGCGTTACGCGCCTCCACAGGCGTGATGCGACCAAACTCAAAATTGCACCCGGCAATCTGCGCGGCGCCTTCACCCATATTTTTATGGACCCGCCCTATTACAAAAATCTTTGGAAACCCGTCCTTATGCGTCTCAAAGACCAAGGTCTGATTGCAACCAACGGCGTAATCATCCTCGAAATTGGCAAAGACGAGGAAGACATAGAGTTTAAAGGCTTTGATATTCTCGCAGATAAAATCTGGGGCGCAGCGCGGGTGATTTTTTTGAGAGTTTACAACGAACCAATGGGCTAGAACATTGATCGGCCTTTCCGCTATAATTCTCTACTTAACTTTACCCGGTTTTATATAACCTCAATGATTGCCCATATATTTCCGATATCTATCCCCGCAAGTACTACATAGACCCGCTTACAGTGGTAAACCGTCAAATACCAAAATAATATCTATCAACGCCGTCCAAAAAGCCGTTCAATATCCGCCAGCTTGAGTTCGACATAGGTCGGGCGGCCATGATTACATTGGCCCGAATGCGGCGTAGCTTCCATCTGGCGTAATAGCGCATTCATTTCAGGCCCTGTTAATCTGCGCCCTGCACGCACAGAACCGTGACAGGCCATTGTTCCGCAGACATGTTCGAATTTTTCCTTCAGACTCAAGGCTTCATCATATTCGGATAAATCATCAGCCAGATCACGCAACAGACCTTGGACGTTCATCTCGCCGAGCAAAGCCGGAGTTTCAGAAACAGCAATAGCCCCGACGCCAAACGGCTCTATGATCAGGCCCATTTCGGCAAGTTCATCTTTACGGGCGAGAACACGTACCGCATCGGCTTCGCCGAGATCGACAATATCCGGTATTAGCAATGCTTGACGTTCAATCCCATTGCCGCCTCGGGCTTGTCGCGCCATAGCATCTTTCATCCGTTCATAGACAAGGCGCTCATGGGCGGCGTGTTGATCTACAATGACTATGCCGTCTTGGGTTTGGGCCACGATATAGGTTTCATGGAGTTGCGCGCGTGCTGCACCCAGAGGATTCGCGGTTAAATCCTGACCTTCGACAAATGTCCCGTCGCCAGAGTGTATGGGGTCATCGAATTTATAGCCTGCTCCCGCCTCTTCGACACGAGCGCCAAACCCGTATCCATCGACAAGGGGCTGCAAAGCCGGGTCCGCCCTGTGCGGCGCCGCCGGGCGCATAGGGGCCTGTGGGTTATAATTTTGTTGAAAGGCATATTGTGTGTTCGGCTGCCCCGTTTGAATTTTCCCTAATGCATAATCCGCAACCGTAGTACTGGCACGGTGCCCAGCCGCTGCTAACCCATGCCGTAAGGCCGATACAATCAATCCGCGCACAAGGCCAGGGTCACGAAAGCGAATCTCGGTTTTAGCCGGATGCACATTCACATCAACATGGGTCATTGGCAGG
The DNA here is from genome assembly GCA_964607445.1 of uncultured Caulobacterales bacterium. Classification (GTDB taxonomy): domain Bacteria; phylum Pseudomonadota; class Alphaproteobacteria; order Caulobacterales; family Maricaulaceae; genus CALCKU01. The sequence goes on along the minus strand of CAZSKN010000003.1, from coordinate 2,821 downwards.
TCAATATAAAGTGCAACAACCGGATAGCGGTCCCTTGCAAGAAAGTCCTGATAAGCCCCGCGTACAGCCCCGTGCAAAAGCTTATCCCGCACAGGCCGGCCATTCACAAATAAATATTGATGTTGTGCATTCCCGCGAGAATATGTGGGTAGTCCGGCAAAACCTGTTAAGCGGATACCCTCACGTTCCTGATCTATTTCAAGCGCATTATCCCCGAAGTCTTGCCCTAATATCGAGGCCAGTCGTGCGAGCCGTCCCGTATTATCATCGGTCTGACGCGCAATTTTCAAGAGGGTACGCGTCCCCGACGCCAAGCTAATCCCGACGGATGGATTGGCCATGGCCAAGCGTTTGACAATATCTGAAATGGCAAGGCTTTCACTGCGTTCAGATTTTAGAAATTTCAATCGTGCTGGCGTTGCGAAAAATAAATCCCGTACATCGACCCGTGTCCCGTGCAACCCGACGCGCGGAGCCGGCTTAATCGGTTTTACTGTCCCACCTTCAACGGATAACTCCCACGCACTTTCAGAATTTAGCGTTTGTGACGTCAATGTCAGACGCGAGACAGAGCCTATTGACGGCAGAGCTTCGCCACGAAACCCCATTGTAGTAATATTGAGCAAATCCCACTCACCCTTATCATTGGGCGCTAATTTCGATGTGGCATGGCGTTCAATCGCAATTGGCAATTCCTCAGCGCTCATGCCTTTGCCGTCATCAGAAATAGACAATAATGTGCGTCCGCCATCTTCATATCTAATATCAATTTGCGTGGCCCCGGCATCAACGGCATTTTCGACAAGTTCTTTAATCACGCTCGCCGGACGCTCGACAACTTCGCCCGCGGCAATGCGGTTGACAGTTTCATTAGGCAAGCGGCGAATCGTTATCAAAGGATCAAACATAAAAAAACCTAACCCAGACATAGGGAATAGGCTATAATATCATGGATATATTATGGGGGCTTTAGCTGATTGTTAAGAAGCTATCTAACAAATACTCGATTTACAGCCCCGGTAATTTAGCGCCGCCCGGACGTCGGATAATCGTAACTTCCCCGCCCCCAGTTGCGGATTGTATCGCTTTTAGACGCCGGGCCTCGACCTCAGGGTCGAGCGGTGTGCCTTCACTGGCTCTGGCTTTACCGTTATTCCAAAATAAAATCTGATCAGCAAATCCTGACGTTTTACGTTCCACGCTGTTCTGTCCATCGACTTCTAAACGGATTTCTTGATTGGCGCGCCCGACACCGGCTTTGGTCATCAGAATAATTTCGCCTTGTGAAGGTTCTGCTGCGTCAACATCCCCGATCAAGGCTTGGCGTGCTGCAGATTGAGAATAATTATTTTCAGAACTCGACGCCCCAATTTGCGGCGGACGCAGATTATATTCCGGCGGCACAACGAGGGGAGCCTTGGTCAGAATATTGAATTCATTTGGCGATGTTTTGGTCAGCCCTAACCGTTTACCTGCCGACGCACAGCCCGTAACAGCCAGACCCAGTCCGGCAAGGCAAGAGAATTTAACAATTTTGCGCATAAGCGACTCCATAATTGGGCGTATCATAGCGAAAACTTAGGCCGCCGCCAAGTGACTATGTGTTAAGACTTATTGATATAATCTGGCTATGACAAAGGCGAGAAAAATCCTGTAACAACCGATGGCCGAAATATCCCGATGAGTAAGTGGAGATGACGTTGATGGATTCCTTCCCGCCTAATTATACCCTCTTCAATAACATCAAACTCTAATTCCGTATCATTAGGACGCCCGTCCGTATCCCCTTCTCCTTGGAAGAAAGTGCGGGTAGAATATCATGACCCACCCCAGTCTTGGTCCAATCCAATATCCGTGACGCTAACGTTGGCCATAAGAAACCCTATATCTTTATAGGTTTTTGCGACACGCTTTATAGCAAATATCCTCTTTTGACCCGAATTTCACCATGGTCGACAAATGTCGATCATAACAGCCTGAAAGTCAGATAGACAAACCGAAAAACTAAAAACTTACCCCGTATTACTCATACTCAAATCTTGAGATGCGACGCATGGGTTAAAGATCTGAAACGGGTCATTTGACACGGCGGTCTTATTCTTTAAATTTGAGGCAAAATATGAAATAATCAAGGGCGCAAAATGAATATCTCTAAAACTCTCAAATATGGAACTGCGGTCGCTTTATTCACACTCCTTCCCCCTCTAAAGGGGCAGGCCCAATCCCTTACGGAAACCTTTCACTGTAATGCCGGAGATATCACCTATTCAATCTATATGACAATTCTAAACCCGAGCGTAGGCACGGTGAAAGTCACGGTAGGCGAGAGCATGGATCAAAGCTTAAACCGCCAATTTGTTCTCAATAAAATCGCCGCGACCTCCGGCGTAAAACTGACCGGGCAAGACGCACGTAATGGGTTAACAAGTTTCACCGCAAGCGGGCCGTATGACGGCAGAATAAGCTTTTCGGACGGCTCGTCATATAATTGTGAATACGAAACACCCGCAGGTTTCGAGCCCCAGCCAAATGACGGCAAAAGCGAGCTACAACGCAGAGACGAGGAAAACCGTGCCCGTTCCGAGCAATTAAGCCGCCTTAAGCCGCTTTATAACGTTATCGGCTATTCATTGGGCGGGAAAATGCGTAGCCAGCCCAGCCGTGATTTCAACTCGCGCGCCCGCATTGACCAAGGGAATCGCGTAGAGATCATTGGGCGTACGGAAATGATAGATAACGGCTATACATGGTATAAGGTCCGCGCAGGGTCTAAAACCGGATTTATGTGGGGCGGCGAGCTTTGCTATGCCTATGAAAAACA
>CAZSKN010000002.1:180702-193447 GCA_964607445.1 uncultured Caulobacterales bacterium | reverse complement strand
AAACCCTGAAGCGCCTAATACTATGAGCGCCTGACGATATCGGGCCCCATAGGTGATGACAAAGGAGATTGCATGGCCATTGCCCGCACGATTGACCAACGGTTATTCTTTCTGCTGGACCGCGCCCATACACGCTTATCCAAGGCAGCGCAAAACCATCTGCAACTCACAAGTTCCATCAGCCGGTCTCAAGCCGCCGTACTTATTTATCTTGGCTATCACGATAGTTGCAGCCTTAGCGATCTGGCCTTGGGTATTGGCCGCAATAATTCCGCGGTAACGGGCCTGGTCAGCCGTATGGAAAAAACCGGGCTGATTACCCGACGCGGCGATACACATGATCGACGCGCAAAATCCGTCATCCTAACCGATACAGGGTGGTTAGAGCGTGAAAAAGTGATAAATAGCTTTCGGGATTTCAATAACCGTCTTGTCAAAGGCCTGAGCCAGAGCGAGATAGAAACCGTTCTCAAATTCCTAGATTTGTCACTCAAGAATATCCCAGATTAAGACCCTCCACGCCCGATTTTAAAACCCGGTTTTAAAAGTTGAATAGAGGCCATGCCTAATTTTCTACAGACATTTTTTATATTAATGTTACTGATGCATGCATAACCATCTCTAATTATATAGATACTCTGGTGACGTGTGGGGGCGAACTTGAAGACGAAGCGTTTAAAGATTAGGTCAAGTATAATATTGATATCAGGTTTCGGCATTTTAGGCTTGGCCGGAGGCTCAACCTTGGCAAATCCTGAAATACGAACCGCACAGATAGTCACATCTGATATTTCCTCGCCGTCTCACACCACACAAATTGCCGTCCAGCCAGAAAAGCAAAGGGGGGAACAAACCCCTCTGGCCCGGGACACGGCGACGCAAAACACCGATATCACCCTTACGAATAAATGTGTTGAAAACGGATATGACAAACACTACTGCCTGTGTATTACGCATATTTTCAAACATGCTTTGACCGTACGTGAATATAAGGCGGCCATGCATTTATATACGGCGCAATCCCATAAAAACCCATCGGCCCTGATGGGCGCTAAACTGACACTCAGCCGACAAAATTACGATCCGCGCGAAATTTTAGCGATTGACGCTATGCAACGTCAATTGACCGATGACCCGGGATTTGAAAACCGATGCCAAACGGCAACACGTTTCTTCGCATCACAAGCGCCTTGATTTTACCCCCTATTCCGCTCTTCCCCAAGCTCCCTTGTCTTAAGAAAATTCCATGAAGTTTCTAAAGACAGGGGTAGCTTTGCGCGTTATGATACGCCATGTCGCAAATTGCTCCCACCCTGCCCAGCCCTGTTAAAGTCGATATCGTCTCGGATATTGTCTGTCCGTGGTGTTGGCTAGGGACACGCTATTTCAACGCAGCCGTCCAACACAGCCAGACAGATATAGACGTCACATGGCGCCCCTATATGCTAGACCCTCTTGTCCCTGCCAAAGGCGTGGCATATGGCGAGTATATGAAAAAAAAATTTGGTGACGGGCCTCGTGATCGCTTTAAAGCCATGCGCGAACATTTGGAAAGCGCAGCGCCGGATGTAGGTATAGATTTTAAATTTGGTGAAATCCCGATGCGCCCAAACACGCTTAACGCCCATCGCATCATGAAATGGGCACAGGGTCAGGGCAAAGGCAATCTCTGCGCCGAAGCCTTGTTCAAAGCTTTTTTTCAAGATCTCGAAGATATTGGGGATATCGATGTCTTAATCAAAATTTCTAAAAAAATCGGGTTGGATTCTGAAATCATTGCCGATCTTTTGACCCAAGATAATGACCGCGACTCTGTCATGGCTGAAATTCAATATTTTCGAGGTCTCGGCATAAGTGGCGTACCCAGCTTTATCTATAACGGGCAAGTCCTTGTGCAAGGCGCGCAATCTGTGGACACCCATATAGACGCTATTGAAAAAGCCACCACACTGTCTACATCGTCCTGAACCTTACGCCGCTATTTATACAGCCAATATTTTATAATTCACAAAGATTATTTCCACTATGTCCAATGATACCCCCCTTCACGCCCAAGACCTTGCCCCCGCGCTGGAAACGCTTCTAGCCCGCGCGCGCCAGCACGGTGCCAGCCATGCCGACGCCGTCGCGACCCATGGTCGATCCCTTTCGGTTGCTGTACGCGAAGGGGCGCTTGAAGATGTCGATAATAGTGAAGGTCGCGACGTCGGATTACGAGTCTTTATCGGTCAAAAACAAGCCTGTGTATCGAGTTCCGACCTGTCAGAAAGCTCGCTTGACCAATTGGCCGAACGCGCTGTGGCTATGGCAAAATTAGCCCCTGAAGACCCCTATTGCGGGCTGGCGCCCCTCTCCCGACTGGTGACATCACCAGTGGACCTCGATCTATATGACACCAAAGCCCTATCTCCCAAAGCCCTCAAAGCCCGTGCACATGAAATCGAGGCGGCGGCGCTATCTGTTAAAGGGGTTCAACAAGCCGAAGGGGCAAATGCAAGTTGGGCAAGTTCGGCCATTTATTTTCAAACATCAGACGGGTTTTCTGCCGGGTGGCGGTCGTCCCGCCACGGCCTGTCAGTGTCCGCCATTGCGCAAAAAGACGGGGCTATGGAACGTGATTATGATTATGACGGCACACGTTGGTTCGAGGATCTTAAATCGCCGCAAGACATCGGACATTTGGCCGGAAATCGGGCCGTAGCGCGTTTAGGGGCCAAACAACTCGCGTCCGGCGCCCTACCTGTTATGTTTGACAACCGGATATCCGGCGGTCTTATCGCCGCCCTAATCGGCGCTATTAGCGGCCCGGCGATTACACGCGGCGTCTCTTTTTTAAAGGATAAATTAGGCGAAACCATCCTTCCCAAAAATCTGCATATCATTGATGACCCTTTAATCTCACGCGGTCATGGCTCTCGGCCGTGGGACGGCGAAGGCGTCGAGGTTAAAAAGCACTATCTTGTAGAAAACGGGATTTTAAAAACATGGCTACTGAACACGGCCTCGGCCAAACAATTAGAGCTTTCGACAACAGGGCATGCGAGCCGGGCCATAGGAAGCCCGCCCGGGGTCAGCTCGACCAATACCTATCTACCGGCAGGCGATCAGTCCCCGCAAGACCTGATGCGAGAGATGGGCGAAGGCCTGTTCATCACCGAAATGTTCGGCCCGTCACTCAATTCCAATACAGGAGATTACAGCGTCGGCGTTGCTGGATTTAAAATCGAAAACGGGCTTTGTGCGTTTCCCGTTAGCGAAATCACAATCGCCGGTAATTTATGCGATATGTATAAAACCCTTATTCCAGCCAATGATCTGGTGCTAGACGGCGCGATTGCTGCGCCCACACTTCTCACCGAAGGTTTAACGATTGCCGGTCTCTAAAGACATAGCCCTGTCGACGGCGGCAATCGCTGACTATGCGAAAGACCGCGCGCTATTGGTGCGGGCAAGCAAGGCCGCAGGCGCCATAGCCAAGGCCGCCTTTGAGGCCAATTCAACCAAAATTTGGGACAAAGAAAAAGGTCATCCTGTCACTGATGCCGATATCGCCGTAAATGATTTTTTGGCCAAGACCTTATGCCCCGAGCGTGCTGACTATGGTTGGTTGTCAGAAGAAACGCAGGACGATCAATCGCGCCATAGCTGCACACGCAGTTTCGTTGTCGATCCCATTGACGGCACGCGCGCCTTTATCGACCGCACGCCCAATTTTGCCGTATCTGTCGCTGTCATTGAAAACGGTGTGGCGATCGCAGCTGCGCTTTATAATCCTTTGAAAGATGAAATGTTTGACGCCCATCTTGGCGGCGGGGCCCGTTTAAATGGTCAGACCGCCCACGTCTCGAACTGCGAAAGTCTATCCGGCTGCAATATGGTCGGCTATCCCCGAAAATTCAGACGGTTAAACTGGCCTGAAATGCAGGTGTCTGTTGTCAACTCAATGGCTTACCGTATGGCACTCGTTGCCTGTGGTCGCGCCGATGCCACCGTGGCTTTCACACCAAAGTCTGACTGGGATCTCGCGGCAGCCGAGCTTATCGCAACAGAGGCCGGAGCTGTCGTGACCGATTTACGCGGCAAAAAAATACGATATGATGAGCAGAGCGTGAGGAGCCTAGGCGTGATTTGTGCTGGCCCCGTCTTACAGGCTTTGATAAGAGAACGCATAAATCCGGTTATTTCTGAATTTGAAACCAGTGAAAACCGGAAACGCGATTTTGGATTTTTAGGAACTTCTATGACTGACCGTAATGCCTCTGACGTACAACTCCTGCATCTGGTGATAGGTGGAGAACTGATCGACCCGAACAAAACAGAGTTCAAAAACCTTGATAAAATTGATTTCGTGGGCGCCTATGCAAGTTTCGAAAATGCCCATGCCGCGTGGAAATCCGCAGCGCAGCGCACTGTTGATAATGCGCATATGCGGTATTTCATCCTGCATGCCCATGAATTGATCGACCCGGATAAAGACGGTATCATTGGCTAGTCTCGGGACAACTCACCTCTTGAATTTAAAGACCCCGGACCGCCAGAATATTCGGCGGTTATGGCGGGAGTATATATACCGCTACCGTGGAAAGTTTTTTGCCGCCATGGGATTTATGGCCCTTCTGGCGGCCGCAACTGCAGGATATACCTATGTCCTTAAAATGGTTGTGGATACAATAGGCGGGTTTGACGCTAACGGCACGCCAGGGCAGGATTTGAGCCAGACCCAAAACAGCCTTTCGCAGACTTCACATTTTATTTTTAAAATTGTGCCACTTATAATGGGTGTCACCCTGATTTCAGCTTTGTCATTATTTTTGCAAGTTATATTATCCAATAGTGTCGCGCTTAACGTTGTTGGTGATTTGCAAAAGCACATGTTTGCCAGCCTGCAAAATGCAGATTTTGTTCGCTTTCAAAAAGATGCGACCGGCCATATCGTTTCGCGGTTTACGAATGACGTTAATCTGGTCTCCCAAGCTCTGCTTAGAACATTGAACAATCTGGTGCGTGATGTGCTAAAAATCATGTTTCTAATCGCGGTCATGCTATATTATGATTGGCAGGTCACAGCGCTTGTCTTGCTGATTTACCCTCTGGCTATTTATCCCATCATCAAAATATCCAAAATGATACGGGGCACGTCTCACGCCGCGCAGGACCAGATCGGCGAAATCACCGCGCAACTCTCAGAAAGCTTAAACGGGGCGCGCATGATCCGGGCTTACGGGCTGGAAGCCCATGAAACGACCCGCCTAAATCAGGCCTTTGATAGGCGTATCCGGCTATATCTTAAACTTGTGACGGATAAAGCCCGCGTCGATCCGATTTTCGAGGTTTTAGGGGGGCTGGCCATTGCCGGGGTTTTGATCTTCGGAATTTGGCGCGTAGAACACACGCCGGATTTCACCGGCACCAGCTATGGCGACCTTGTGGGCATTTTAGCGGCTTTAGGGTTAATCGCCCCGCCGATCCGCGCTTTGGGCACCTTGAATAATGTCGTTCAAGAAGGTCTAGCCGCTGTCAGCCGTATCTTCGAAATCATCGACACCCGCCCCGACATTACAGACACGCCTCAGGCGCTCACCTTAAAAGACCCTCTCGGGCATATAGCCTTCAAAAAGGTCAGCTTTCAATATGCTGACGCGACACATGCGCTGACCGATATTTCATTTGAGGCCAAACCCGGCACGCGGATAGCTTTGGTCGGCCCGTCTGGCGGTGGCAAATCCACGCTTATAAATCTTTTACCCCGTCTTTATGATGTTAGCGCCGGGGCCATAGAGATTGACGGAGTCAATATTGATAAATTCAGCCTTGAAAGCTTACGGGCCTCTATGGCGCTGGTCTCTCAAGATGTGACTTTGTTTGAGGATAGTATCGCAGCCAATATCGGGTTCGGGGATTTATCAGCCTCAAGAGACGATATAATCGCCGCCGCCAAAGCCGCAGATGCGCATGATTTCATCACCCGGCTGGGTGCGGGTTACGATACGATTTTAGGTCAAGACGGACAGACCTTATCCGGCGGCCAGCGACAGCGTCTCTCCATTGCGCGCGCGGTCTTGCGCGATGCGCCGATATTATTATTGGACGAAGCCACCTCCGCGCTAGATTCGCAAAGTGAACACAATGTTCAAGCCGCCATAGACCGGTTAAGCCATGGGCGCACAACGCTTATTATTGCCCATCGTCTTAGCACGATAAAATGCGCAGATATGATCCATGTTATGGAAAACGGACGTATTGTCGAATCCGGTACACATAAAAAACTGATTGCAAAACGTAACGGGATTTATGCCAAGCTTAAAACGCTACAAAGCTAGCGCTTAACACGGCCTGTTAGGCACGTTTAAGCCCGACACATCTCACGGCTTTAAATCCATCCGTTCCCCGCGGGAAAATTAAGGGAGAGTGCGAAATGCGCAAGGGGTCACGCATATGAAACCCTTTATTGGATTGCCCGACAATCATCGACCAATGTGAACGACCATTGGGCAGGTAAAACCGCGCTAATGGGTAATACCCATCCCGTAAACAGCCTTGGATAATATCATCTGACACAGTATCATAAAAGCGCGCATGGGCCCGCCCCTGCGTGACTTTCTCTATTCCGCTCCAGACAAGCCACCCCTTTTTCGTGAAACTATCTGCGGCGGTCAAGCGGGCATTTAAATCCGCCGGACTGGTCTTAAACCCTAAATTTCCGAGTGCCATAGCCGTCGCGGTCACAAGGCATCCGTCAGAGCCCAGATTATCGGCCGAGTTTCCAAGTTTATGATGTGCCCAACGCGTGTCTTTTTGATTAAACACCGTCTTGTCCGGCAAGCTTAATCCCGCAAAATGTGTTGAACTTGCGGGGGGAGGCGCTGTCTCTACCGGAGATGTCGTCCCACAGGCCGAAATCAATATCGCCGTCAGGCCGACGCTCCAGACCTTTACAATCCTGTTATACAATGCGTAAAATCCCATACGACCAGACTATAACAAAAATCCTAAGAGGAGGTTAGCTCTGCAAGCTGATAGCCAGAATATATTTGCCACAAAAGACAATATTTCATATTGAGAGCTATGGGCTTCGCAGTCAAAATTGCTACGCAGGACGATACCTCTGCCATTATGTCTCTGATGGCCTGTTCCATGGCGGTCTTATTAAAAGATGTCTTAAATCCGGCACAAGTCGAAAGATCAAATGCCACTATGGGGTTGGACACGCAATTACTCGATGATGGCACTTATTTTTTAATATATGATGGCCCAATGCTTGTCGGATGCGGCGGGTGGTCCCGACGACGCACATTATTTGGGGGCGATCACACAATAGGCCGTGATAATGCATTAGCCGACCCCCGGTCTGAACCGGCAAAGATTCGGGCCATGTATACCCATCCCGATCATGTACGGCGCGGTATTGGACGCAAGCTCTTGCATCTCGGCGAAACCGCCGCCCGCGCAGAAGGGTTTAAAACCATAGAATTAGGCGCTACGGCCTCCGGCATCTTACTTTACGAAAAATGCGGATATGTTGTGATTGAGGACATTTCCGTCAGAAGTGCTGACGGTATTGTCGTGCCGAATTTTCGAATGCGTAAAACCCTGTAATTATGTCAATATCATCCGGCGGCTGTCGCCAAACGGGTGAGCGCTTAGCCTAGTGAACAGACTTTGAACGAAACATATCCTCGTCAAGCTGGCCTTCCCACTTTGCCACGGTACAAGAGACTGCAATATCTCCGGTCACATTGGTCAGCGTGCGCATCATATCCAAAAGGCGATCAAAGGGCAGTATAAAGGCAATAATCAGCGTATATTGCTCTAGTGTCACACCGAAAACACCGAGAACGGTAAAGGCTAAAAACAGGCTCGCGGAGGGAATCCCTGCAGCGCCGATAGACGTCAAGGTCGCTGTAAAGGCGATCATAACATAATCAATCATCGATAAATCTATCCCCAAGCCTTGCGCGGCAAATAGCGCGATCAGACCCAAATAAATTGCCGTTCCGTCCATATTAATGGTGGCGCCTAATGGCAAAACTGATCCGGCCACCGACTCGTCGACCCCAAGGTTATGTTGGGCACAGGAAATCGAGACCGGTATGGTTGCACTGGATGAAGCGGTTGAAAACGCGACGCCCTGCGCGTCCAAAACGCCTTTAAAGAAACGTGCCAAGGGCAGGCGTAAGAGTGTGCGGATTAATAGGCCACCATAAACCAAAACAATATGAACAATACAGGCCATATAGAGCGCCAAGGCCAATTTACCCATATTGGATAAAATACCCAGACCCATATCTGCCATCACCCATGCAATCAGAGCAAAGACACCAAATGGAGCCAATTCCATCACAAACAAGGTGATTTTCATCACCACAGCTTCGGCACTTTTAAAGACATCGCCAAGGGGTTTGGCGGGTTCGCCTATAGAGATAATGCCGACACCGATCAGGATAGAAAAGAAAATCACCGCAATAATATCATTTTCCACCATAGCCCGTATGGGATTATCAGGAATGATCGCCAGAATACGTTGGGTCAGGCTAGGCGTTTCGCCAGAAACACGGGCACTCAGGCTTTCGCGCAGAGCCGGGTCCACGCCCGAGAGATCAATACCAATACCGGGTTGGAAAATAGCCCCGAAGAACAAGCCTAATGTGACGGCAAAAAACGTCGTGCCCATATAAAGTGATAATGTTTTTATCCCCAACGATCCCAGACGTTTAGGATCCCCCATCGCCATAACACCCACGACTAGCGTCGTCATAATGAGGGGAATAATCAACATTTTAATCAGGCGTACAAACGCATCACCAAAGGGTTTTATCCATGTTGTAACAAATCCCGCCCCGCCCCCGTAATGCGCGCCAAGCCCGACGATCATGCCGATCGCCAAGCCAATGAGAACACGTTTCCAGAGCGTAATGGATTGCCATTTATTAAACATTTCGGTCTCGCTTTAAGAGTTAAAATCAGAATGGTGCTAGGGCTAATCCTTAAGCTTTTGCATCAAATAGGTATGTTGCAGCGCTAATCGACGTGCCGTTTCTTTAAGGTTTGCCGCAGCGGAGTGTCCGCCGTCTATATTCTCATAATATAAAAAATCATGACCTTGATCGGCCATTCGCTTTGCCATTTTCCGGGCATGTGCCGGATGTACGCGGTCATCCTTGGTTGATGTTACAAAGAAGACTTCAGGATATTTTTCTGCCGGATCGAGGTTATGATAGGGCGAAATTTGACGCAGAAATTTACCCTCGACAGGGTCTTCCGGATTGCCATATTCCCCGACCCATGACGCGCCAGCCAATAAGGTATGATAGCGCATCATATCCAAAAGCGGAACGGCACATATGACGGCATTAAACAAATCAGGGCGCTGGGTAAACATAACACCCATTAACAAACCGCCATTTGATCCCCCTTCAATTCCGAGGTGGGCGGGTGAGGTCAGCTCTTTAGCGATTAGGTCTTCAGCAACCGAAATAAAGTCATCATAAATTAGTTGACGGTTAGTTTTCAATCCGGCCTGATGCCATTTCGGACCATATTCACCCCCACCGCGAATATTGGCCAAGACATAAACCCCGCCGCGTTCAATCCATAAACGTCCTCGCGTCGCCGAATAGGCCGGATTTAACGAAATTTCAAATCCGCCATATCCGTAAAGCAATGTCGGGTGGGTCCCGTCCAATGCGATATCTTTTTGCCGCACAACAAAATAAGGGATTTTTGTACCATCTGAAGATGTCGAGAAGAATTGTTCGGACACCATTGTTGACGCGTCAAACCAGTCTGGCAGGCTTTTTGCCTTGTGACGCTCTGCAGTCTGCGTGTTATAGGTCCATAGAGTATCCGGAGTGAGAAAGCTTTCCGTACTAATGAAGGCGATATCCTCTTTTTCATGAGTGGCTCCAATCGAGACGGAGCCATTTTTTGGAAAATCAAGCCTGTCCGATACCCATTGCCCCCCCGTCCAATCAAACGCTAAGGCCGCGCCTGTGACATCCGTATACAGGCTTAATAAAAGCTTGGATTTAGTGATCCCGAAATTCTCGATGGAACTTTTTTCATCGGGTGAATAGACGAGATTAACGGTCTTGATGCGCTTATCTTTCATAAATTCATCTAGCGAAAAGCTGACCAGATCTCCGCTTTTAAACCCGCGCCAATCCGTATTGAGAGAGACCAGCATCTGGCCTTTAAACAAACCCCCTAATGTCGATTTAAGCGGGACGTCAAATTTAACCGGCGGATGCATGTCCAATCCCGGAGCCTCTGAACGCGGCACCCAGAAATATTCGGCTTCAAAAAATGTCAGCGAACGTTGGATAAGAATTTCGCGCCGACCCTCTGCAAGCTCCAGCGCGCTGGGCCAATAGCCAATATCTGTTTTCAGTCCGCGCCCAATTTCAACAGCGTCTTCCAGAGCCGTCCCGCGCTTCCATACACGCGCACTGCGCGGATAGCCACTTTGCGTCATCGTTTCAGGACCAAAATCAATTGCGATCAGCCAGTGATCTTCATCAAGCCAATCCGCAAACCCCTTTGATTCAGGTGCTGCGAACCCTCCTTTTACAAATGTCTTCGTGTCGGTATTAAATTCCCGTCTGACAACCGCGTCTTTCCCGCCATCGGACAGATCGACAATACACCGTGTATAATCCGGCCCCAGACAATTATTGCCTTTATATACCCAGTTTTTATCTTCGGTTTTAGCAAGCGCATCAAAGTCAAGAACCGTCTGCCATTTTGTTGTCGGCGATAAATAGCTATCTAATGTCGACTGCCGCCAAATTCCGCGCACATGGTCGGCGTCCTGCCAAAAATTATGCACCTTTCCAGCGCGGTAAGACACATAAGGAATTTTATCTTTCGAATTTAGAATATCGAGGGCTTGCGCTTGCATGATCGCAAACCGCGGGTCATTTTCAAGACGGTCCAGTGTCCGGCGATTCCACGTTTTGACATCTTTGAGCGCCTGCGGCCCAAGCACCTCTTCCAGATATAAATGGTCATCATCGGTTTGGCCCGGACGTGTGTAATCTATCATTTTGTGAACTTTAGCTTTCTGGGTATGGGATGGAGGTGAATGTGGGCTGGTCTCGGCCTTTTGGGGCGTTTGCGCCTTGGCCATGAAAGACATCAGACCCATGCTACACAATAATAACGTCCATAGCCTAAATTTCATCAGCACAGTCTCCTTTTATGCAATATCTCTTATGCACGGCTTTTATCAGAATACAAACCCGGAGTAAGATTATAAATTTACATTTAAAATCCCGATTTAGTCCTTATATAAGCGTTATGAGATTTCTGATTATGAACGGCGCGGGAAACCGCTTTGCTATATTCGACGCCCGACAGCAAACGGGGTTTAAACTTTCCGTGGCCCAGGTGAAAGATATTGCAGCGCCCGGATCTGCGGCAATGGGGGACAAGGGCGCGGATCAAATCATTATTATACGTCCAGCAAAAGCCTCTGGCGGGGATATATTTATGGAAATCTGGAACCAGAAAGGATTCGAGGTCGACGCCTGTGGAAATGCAACACGGTGTATTGCTTGGCTCTATATGGAAGAACACGGCACAGATTCTATGGTCTTGGAAACCAATGACGGACTTCTGCTCTGCGCGCGCGCAAATGACAGCATGGACGGGGGTCCGCGCATTGCCGTAGATATGGGTGCCCCTAAACTTGACTGGGCGCAAATTCCCCTCAAAGAGGTCATGCACACACATCATATCGACGTTAAAGTCGGCCCAATTGATGCCCCGGTTTTACATAATCCGGGGGCTGTCAATATGGGCAATCCGCATTGTGTGTTTTTCGTCGAGGATTTTGACACTGCCAAACCCGATAAAGTCGGCCCGATGATCGAATATCACCCGCTCTTTCCCGAACAGGCCAATGTCGGGTTTGCCAAAGTTGAAGGCCATGATAAAATCCGCCTCAAGGTTTGGGAACGCGGGGTGGGCATGACCTTGGCCTGTGGAACCGGAGCCTGCGCGGCTGTGGTCGCAGCCGTGCGTCAAAAACGGACAGGGCGCAACGTTACGGTGGAAGTTGACGGCGGCCAGCTTGAGATCGAATGGCGCGAAAGTGACGACCATGTCATTATGACAGGCCCGGTCGAGTTAGAAGGCGCAGGCCATATTTAAACCCTTAGCGCCTCTTTGGCACGCCCCGTCGTCAGGGCCGTGACCATCTACACCCGAACACTCTAATATTCGCAGGCAAATATTGCAGGCCTATTTAATCTGTGAGATTTTTAGCCAGATAATAGGAAACATGGCCTTTGGGACGGTCTTTCAAAGATGTCTTAAGAATATATCCGTGACGTTCATAAAAGGGTTTGGCTTGCCAGCTTGTGGTTTCGACAAAGACGTTCTCGCAGCCATTTTGACGTGCAAAACTTTCCGCAGACGCCAGAAGCGAAGCGCCAACCCCTTGGCCGCGACAACTCTCATCCATCCATAAAAGTTCAATATGTAATGTATTCCAAAAGCAAATCGCTCTGATCCCGCCTGTCACCTCGGACATGTCATTGCGCGCCAAGACACAAAATTTAACCTCCGCCTCATTGCGTTCAATATCCGGTACAGCCGTATAATTAAACCGACGTATACCCTGACTTAGAACCTCCAGATCCTCAGCGTCAGCATGTGTTGTAATTTCAATCTTCATTCTGCACCTCTTAATCTGCACCTCTCTATCCGTCTGAAGATTTAAAGATGGCAGGGCCGCGCGCAAAAG
>CAZSKN010000002.1:127421-180602 GCA_964607445.1 uncultured Caulobacterales bacterium | reverse complement strand
TCTGCACCTCTCTATCCGTCTGAAGATTTAAAGATGGCAGGGCCGCGCGCAAAAGCCTATTTATGCCAGTTGACCTTTTAGCGTCTAACGCCCACATAGCGCAAGATGGAAACCGCGCAAGATCATAAACGAGAGACCCTCGCAGAAGATGATGTAAAAATTGTCACACTGGGATGCCGGCTAAACGCTTATGAAAGCGAGATTATGCGCGGCCATGCCCGGGACGCCGGTCTCAAATCATCCGTGATTATCAATAGTTGCGCCGTGACTCAAGAAGCTGTGCGCACGACACGCCATGCCATAAGAAAAGCCAAACGCGACCACCCCCAATCGGCCATCATAGTGACAGGATGCGCTGCACAGATCGACCCGCAGAGCTTTGCCAATATGGCAGAGGTCAGCCAGGTCATCGGGAATCAGGAAAAAATGCTGGCGACCACATTTGACCCTGACACCCTGTTTACAGGGCCTAAAGTCAAGGTGAATGATATCATGTCCGTGCGCAAGACCGCGCCGCAATTTATCAACGGAGCCAACCGCCCCTTGGGCAAATCGCAAACCCGTACACGCGCGTTTTTACAAGTCCAGAACGGGTGTGACCACCGCTGCACATTTTGTATCATACCCTATGGTCGCGGCAATGCGCGCTCTGTCCCGGCTGGCGAAGTTGTCGCCCATGTCAAAGCCCTTGTCGATCAAGGCTATAAAGAGGTGGTGTTAACCGGAGTTGACCTCTCGTCTTGGGGGGGCGATCTTCCCGGTACGCCGCCGCTTGGGGATCTGGTCCGGCGGGTTTTAAAACTGGTACCCGATCTGGCACGTCTGCGATTATCCTCGATTGATCCAGCCGAAATTGATCCGGCTTTATTCATCGCCTTAACGACCGAAGCGCGCATGACACCCTATGTGCATCTGTCCTTGCAAGCCGGCGATGATATGATTTTAAAACGCATGAAACGCCGCCACTCGCGTGATGAGGTGATAGGCTTATGTCGCCGTCTGAAATCTGAGCGCCCAGAAATATGTTTTGGTGCAGATATGATTGCCGGTTTTCCAACAGAAACAGAGGCAATGTTTGAAAATTCGCGCCAGATTATTTCCGAAATCAACATACCTTGGCTGCATGTTTTTCCCTATTCGCCCCGCACAGGCACACCGGCAGCAAAAATGCCTGCCGTCGAGAATAAGGTCATAAAGGCCAGAGCTAAAATCCTTCGCCAAGAAGGTGATCGCGCCAAGATTGCCCATTTAGTGTCCCGTATCGGCACGACGGATATGGCTTTATTTGAAGAGGCGGCCCCCGGAAAAACGCGCTTGGGACGCCTGCCCGATTTTACACTGGTAAAAGTAGACAATCCTCCAAAAGCAGGTAGCTTGCACAAGGTCACAGTGACAGCGCATAAGGATATGCAAGCGATAGGGGTTTTGGCGTAATGGCAGAAGAAAAGAAAAAGAAACGCGGGTTTCTGTCAAAGCTCGGTTTTAAATCCAAGGACGATAAAAAGGCCGAGGCGGCTGCGGAACGTGCAGCCAAACAACAGCTTGTTGATGAACAAATGGCCGCGCGTATGGCCGCGATTAATGCCGCAGCCCTAAAGTCCGCGCGCGAACAAGACGCACAGGCCACAGGAATCGCTATCGATGATGACGCGGCGGCTAAAATTGAAGCAGAGGAAAAGGCCCGCGCCCAAGAACAGGCGCGCAAAGATGTTGAAGCGGCTAAGAAACTTGCCGCGGAAAAACGCGCCAGAGAGCTGGAAGCCAAACGCATAGCCGAGGAACAAGCCGCGTTTGAAAAAGCTGAGTCTGAACGCATTGCGGCTGAAGAAAAGGCGACCAAAATCGAGGTCGAACGTCTTGCCAAAGAAAAGGCCGAGGCCGAAGCCCATCGTCAAGCTTTGGAGGCAGAGGCGTTAAAAGCGGCCAAAGCCAAAAGCGCCGCTGAGGCCCGCGCCCTGAAAGCGCAACAAGAACTTGAAGCCAGAACCCGGCGCGCGGAAGAAAAGGCCGAGGCCGCCCGTCGCAAGGCCGAAGAGGATATTGCCCGCAACAAGGCCGAAGCCGATAGGTTGGAACGTCTTGAAACAGCGAAAAAAATCGCGGCCGAAAAGGCGGCCAAAGAATCACGCGAAGCCGAACGTATCCGGGCAGAGAAAGAGGCTGAAGATGCCCGAATTGCAGCCGCCCTAAAAGTACAACAAGAAGCCGAAGCCAAACTTCGCCAAGAACGCGACGGGGGATTCCTCGAACGTATGTCTACGGGCTTGCGCAAATCGACCTCGCGCATGTCAGAGCAAGTCTCCTCGGTCTTTACGAAACGAAAACTGGATGCTGAGGCGATTGAGGACTTGCAAGATATTCTGATCGCCGCCGATTTGGGTGTCGGGCCAGCCCAACGCGTAACTGAACTCTTGGCGCAAGATAAATTTGATAAACAGGTCACGGATATGGAAGTCAAAGTGGCCTTGGCAGATGTGATTTCCGAAATTTTAACCCCGTTGGAAAAACCACTTGTCCTGACGGGTGCCAAGCCCGAAATTCTGCTCTTTGTCGGCGTGAACGGCTCGGGGAAAACAACGACCCTTGGCAAATTGGCCAAACGCTATCACGATCAAGGCAAAAAGGTACTCATTGCAGCCGGCGATACATTTCGCGCAGCCGCCGTTGAACAATTGACCGTATGGAGCGAGCGCGCAAGTGCCGATATTGTCTCGGGCAAGCTCGGCGCGGATGCTGCCAGTCTTGTTTATGACGCGATAGAGCAGGCCAAGGCAACAAAGGCCGATATTTTAATGATCGATACGGCAGGGCGTTTGCAAAACCGCACAGAGCTGATGGACGAGTTGGCCAAAATATTGCGTGTGATAAAAAAACAAGACGCCAACGCTCCGCACCATTCTATTCTAGTTCTTGATGCGACCGTAGGTCAAAACGCGCTGTCGCAGACCGAAGCTTTTAAAGAAACCGCTAATGTCACAGGTCTGGTCATGACCAAGCTGGACGGCACGGCCAAAGGCGGCGTATTGGTCGCGCTCTCGGATAAATATAAGCTCCCTATTCATGCCATTGGTATTGGCGAACGCATTGAAGACCTTGAAAATTTCTCGGCCCCCGTCTTTGCCGCCGCGCTTTCAGGCGTCGCGGATGCGATGGATGATATCAAAGCCTAACATGCACCGTACCAATCCAATCCGCCTATCACAGCCCGAACGCGAATGATTTTGGCAATATGAATAAATTAAAATATACGCGAAACAAAACCGGGGTTAAAACCCGGATTATGCGGATAAAACGACTAAAAAGCGCCTTAGAAACGATTATGATAAACCGCTTCATTCCCAGTTATGACACCCTGAAAGACTGGCAAGCCATTGCGGGATATATTCACGATAATCTGTCCTATAGCCAGCTTTACGTCTTTCCCAAATCAAGGGCATTTAAGACTCGCTGGCATGAAAAGCCTGTTAAAGGAATAGATAGCCGGATATGCTAAATCATGCGGGCGAACATATTACCGAATGCGGCCCGGCAGACGCCGTCGTTTTAACCCATATCTGGCGCGAAAGCATTTTACACCGCGCCGCGCCGGCCTTTTCCAAATCCCAGATCAAAGCGTGGGTTAGCCGCGTGAGAACGCCAGAAATCTACGCCCAAGAGGCGCGGTCTCGTAGGATTTGGGGGTGGGTTGAAAACGACGATATCATCGCCTTTATCGAGCTTGAGCCTGATGGGCATATCGACAGGCTTTACGCGCTTAAGGCCGCGCAGGGACGCGGCATTGCCACCCATTTAATTCGACATGTTATTGGCGTCGCCAGACAGGGGGGGTTAATGCGGCTCTATACAGAAGCCAGCGATCTCGCCCGTCCGGCCTTTGAAAGATGCGGGTTTCAAACCTTGCGTAAAAATCCGGTCCAAATTGATGGCGTCTCTATGCATAACTGGATAATGGAATGTGATGTGAGCCGTATGTAATATGACCCCAGTGACCTCATGAGCCCGGCCATACTGGCCATAGTTCTAATGCTGATCTCGGCGGTGAGCCATGCTCTGGCCGGGGTGATCTTAAAACGCTCTGATGATAAATTTATGTTACGCGGCTTGCTGGGCGCCACCTCTTTCGTCATCGCTTTGCCAATCGCCCTGACCTTACCACTGCCCCCGCCTAATGTCTGGGTGTTTATTTTAATCGGAATTGCCCTGCATTATATCTATCAATTCGCGCAAGCGGCCGCCTTTACCCAAGGTGATATGTCCATTGTCTATCCGGTCATGCGCGGCGTTGCACCGGCGTTAACCGCCGTCATTGCCTTTCTCTTTTTAAAAGAAAGCCTCAGACCGCTTGAAATCATCGGGCTTTCAATCTCAGTTGCGGCTCTGATCGGATTTGGCTGGCCGCAAAAAACCAAATTGAGCGGGCAAAAATCGGCCTTGGCCTTTGCGTTTTTTTGCGGCGGGGTGACGGCGATATACACAGTGGTGGATGCCTATGGTATCAGGCTGGCGCCGCACCGCATCGCCTTTATTGCGTGGTTCTTTGTCATAGAGGGGCTGGGCATAGCGTTGATCATTGCCTATATCAAACGCCAGAACCTCAAAGCCAGAATTACCCGCGATCTGCGCGGTGGCATTATGACAGGTGGGTTAGCCGTGATGAGCTATTCTACCGCCCTCTATGCCTTTTCCCTCGCCCCGATTGCCAAATTGGCCGCCCTGCGTGAAACGAGCATTATTTTCGCAGCCCTCTTCGCGGCCTTATGGCTGAGGGAAGATTTTGGCAAGCGCCGTATTATTCTGGCTATAATCCTTGCCTTTGGACTCATCCTGATGCAAATGGCCTGACATGACGACTTCTGATCCACAATCCGAAAACCCCAATATTCAATCAGACATACAGCCGGATACGGGTGATGTCTCACCGGACAGCCGCACTATCTCAAAAGGCACAAACGGGGTCTCCCAATCCAACTTTATGGTGGATTTCGGCCCGGTCTTGATTTTCGTCATTCTCTATAATTACCTGAGGCGTTCAGATCCTGACGGGGCGATCTATACGGCGGCCATTGTGTTCACCGTATGCGCCGTTATGGCGCTGGCCTATTCGCGGATTAAACACGGCAAATTCTCGACCATGTTAGCGCTCACAACCGCAATCATTATTTTAACGGTCGGCTTATCGCTTATCTTCAAAGACCCGCGATTTTTTTACATGAAACCAACCGTGGTCAATATCGTCTTTGGCCTTTTGACAATAGGTGGCGTTTTTATCAAAAAAAACATTATCAAAATAGTGCTCAACGGGGCCTTCGAGTTACCGGAAAAAGTTTGGAATTCACTGGCGATACGATGGGGCGTGTTTTTCTTTGCCTGTGCCGCCATTAATGAGATTGTCTGGCGCCATTTCGGGGAAGCCTTTTGGGCCAATTTTAAATTATTCGGCTTTTTGCCGCTGACCATTCTTTTTACTCTAAGCCAAATTCCATTTATCATGAAGCACGGTAAAATCGCCGGACAAGACGGATAGGCATTGCCGGACGTGGGAGACCGCCTTGCAGCGGGTTGAAAGGCTATTCTACGTTAAAACCCGAAGCTAAGGCAGGTCTTTTAATACAGGCAGAATATCTGATTTCAAATTTTCCGGTGTTAACGGCCCCCGCACCCGTGCAAGAATAAACCCGTCCGGGCCTATAACGAAAGTTTCCGGAACACCCGTATTGCCATAAGCCAGCATGGCCGCCCCATCCGGGTCCAAATATAATGTTGTGAAGGGATCGCCGCGGCTGGATAAAAATTTTTCAATTTTAGGCTCTTGATCTGCATAGGCCACGCCCGTGATCTCTATTCCATTTTCGGACAACCCCATTAAAAGCGGATGTTCGGCCAGACAGGGGGCACACCATGTCGCCCAAAAATTTATCAACTGTACCTGACTTTGCGTTTTCGCCGCCGAAGCGCGCTCAAATGTCGTCACATTTGCATCAAGGGTCTTTAATAGAGGGGCCTTTTGACCGATCATAGGGTCGGTACGCGCCCCTGATGACCCTTTTGGCTGGAAAAGTTGCAGCGCGAAAATGCTGACAAAGCCGATAAACGCTACCGCGCCTAAAATAAGTATTCCTTTATGCATAATGTCTCTATATGACATAATGTCTCCATAAGATATGACGTTTAAGAATTGAACCTAGCGAAGGCAATGGTATAAGAGCCCGCAAAATGATAATTTTAGCCTCCATTATAGGCTCCGACACATAAGGATACGCCCATGGCCTCACTCGACAGTTTCAAATGCGAACGGGAAATAAAAGTACGCGGAGGTACATACACATATTATGATCTCAAAGAAGCGGAAAAAAACGGACTTAGCGATATTAGCAAGCTCCCTCGCTCTTTAAAAGTTCTTCTGGAAAACCTGCTCCGCCACGAAGACGGCACGACCGTCACAAAAACCGATATCGAAGCGGTTGCCGGATGGTTGAAAACCAAAACATCAACCCATGAAATTGCCTATCGTCCGGCGCGCGTCTTAATGCAGGATTTTACAGGCGTTCCAGCCGTTGTTGATCTTGCAGCTATGCGTGATGCCATGGTCAATTTGGGCGGGAAAGCCGATGCGATTAACCCGCTGAACCCCGTTCATCTGGTCATCGATCATTCTGTCATGGTTGATTATTACGGGACAAAAACCGCCTTTAAGAAAAATGTCGAGCGTGAATATGAGCGTAATGGCGAACGTTATGACTTCCTCAAATGGGGTCAGAGCGCCTTTGACAATTTCTCGGTTGTACCGCCCGGCACTGGGATTTGCCATCAAGTCAATCTTGAAAATCTGGCGCAAACGGTCTGGACAAAATCAGAAGGCGGCAAAACCTATGCCTTCCCGGATACATTGGTCGGAACAGATAGCCACACAACTATGATCAACGGCCTCTCTGTACTGGGTTGGGGCGTTGGCGGTATCGAAGCCGAAGCCGCTATGCTCGGCCAGCCGATTTCCATGCTGATTCCCGAAGTCGTGGGTTTTGAATTATCCGGTAAAATGCCCGAAGGTGCGACGGCGACAGATTTGGTTTTACGTGTCGTGCAAATGTTGCGTGAAAAAGGCGTGGTCGGAAAATTCGTTGAATTTTACGGTGAAGGTCTGGATAATCTGTCTCTTGAAGACCAAGCGACACTTGCCAATATGGCGCCGGAATATGGTGCGACATGCGGCTTCTTCCCGGTTGACGAAGATACATTACGCTATTTGAACGCCACAGGTCGTGACAAACAACGTATTGAACTTGTCGAAGCCTATGCCAAAGCCCAAGGCTTGTGGCGCGATGGCACCACCCCTGTCTTTACCAGTACAATCGGGCTGGATATGGGGGATGTAAAACCTGCCATATCCGGACCTAAACGTCCGCAAGACCGGTTTGACCTGAAAGGCGCCAATAACACATTTGCCAAGATTTTAGGTAAAGACTTTGGCAAAAAGCCAACTGCGGATAGCGCCGTGGCTGTGAAAGGACGCGGATTTTCGATTGACCATGGCGACGTCATGATCGCCGCGATCACCTCTTGCACCAATACCTCCAACCCCTCGGTCATGATGGCGGCTGGACTGGTGGCACAAAAGGCCAATGCTCTGGGCTTAACGGTTAAACCCTGGGTCAAGACCTCATTAGCACCGGGCTCACAAGTTGTCGGGCAATATCTAGAAACATCCAAACTCCAGACAGAACTCAACGCTCTGGGGTTTGATGTGGTTGGCTATGGCTGTACCACATGTATCGGCAACTCCGGACCCTTGGCACCGGAACTCTCGGAAGCTATTTCCGAAGGCGACCTCGTCTCATGTTCCGTGCTCTCGGGGAACCGGAATTTTGAAGGCCGTATCGGACCTGATATCAAAGCCAATTTTCTGGCCTCTCCCCCCCTCGTCGTTGCCTATGCCCTTGCTGGCTCCCTGCATCATGACTTTGATGTAGATCCGCTGGGCGTTGACAAAAGCGGCAAGGCTGTTTTCCTCAGAGATATATGGCCAAGTTCAAAAGAAATTGCCGATGTCGTGCGTAAAGTCATCACGCGCAAAATGTTCACCGAACGTTATGCAGACGTGTTTAAAGGAGATCGTCAGTGGCAGAAAATAAAAGTTACGGGTGGCAAGACCTATAATTGGGCACCGGGATCCACCTATGTGCGCAACCCGCCTTATTTTGACGGCATGACGACGACACCTAAACCCGTTGAGGATGTCAAAGACGCCAATATTCTGGCGCTTCTGGGTGACAGTATCACAACCGATCATATCTCTCCGGCGGGCGCGATTAAGCATGACGGACCGGCTGGCGATTATTTATCGGCGCGCCAAGTCCCCAAAGCGGAATTTAATTCTTTTGGGTCGCGGCGCGGTAATCACGAAGTGATGATGCGTGGCACATTTGCCAATATCCGGATTAAAAACCAGATGGCACCCGGCACAGAAGGCGGTGTGACCAAGCATATTCCAAGCGGCGAAGTCATGTCGATTTTCGAAGCTGCGGAAAAATATAAAGCAGAGGGCACTGACCTTGTTGTCTTTGCCGGCGGACTTTACGGCAATGGGTCTTCACGAGACTGGGCGGCTAAAGGTACAGTTCTTTTGGGCGTAAAAGCCGTCATCGCGGAAAGCTTTGAGCGTATTCACCGCTCTAATCTGATCGGTATGGGCGTACTACCACTTGAGTTCCAAGACGGGGATAGCTGGACATCGCTCGGTATGAAAGGCTCTGAAACCGTCTCGATCGCCGGTATTGCCGATCTGGAACCTCGCGGCACGCTCGACGTAAATATTACGTTCCCGGATGGCAAAACCAAAAAGATCACAGTCAAAGTCCGTATTGATACAGATAATGAGCATGAATATTATAAAAATGAGGGTATCTTGCATTACGTCCTGCGTAATCTGGCCCGTGAGGCCCAAGCCGCAGAATAGCCATATCATATATCGGTCCGAAGCCATGGGCTGTCAATATTTCAAAAACCCCCGATATCCGGGGGTTTTTTTTGAGTTCTGACATCAACGTGACGGGCATCACACACAGTCTGGGCCCAATAGTCATAAACAATCCGTGTAGAACATCAGATATTGTCACAATTTGCGACAATATACGGGGGTAGGCTTGGGAGGGCGCGAGCCGCCCCTAATAATTTATCTACGTCGCGCTATCTCCGTCAATAAGCCATATCTTTTTCCAATTAGGCCGTTTACGACGAAACTATGTCACGCCAGATAACAGCTCCGGAAAAAGTTAATCTCCCTATCCGTTGGGGCGGAGAAATGCGCGCGCTACTGGCCTTGGGGATTCCCATGGCCCTTACCCAGTTTGTGCAGTATTTTGTCTATACAATAGATGTTTTGATGATCGGTAAGTTAGGACCGCAAGATCTCGCCGCGGCCTCTCTGGGCTCTGTTGTTTATTTTGCCTTGTGGATGATTGGATCTGGCCCGGTTATTGCCGTGTCTCCGCTCGTCTCCCAAGCCCTCGGTGCGGATATGAACGATCGTAAAGATGCCCGTCGCTCTGTGCGCATGGCCTTATGGGTTATTTTTATGATGACGCCATTTGTCTTTGCCTTGCTAATGTTTACAGCGCCGATCATGCGCGCTTTAGGCCAAGACCCGCTTTTAGCAACAAAAGCCGCGCAATATGTGCTTATCCTCGCGATTGGCTGGCCTTTTGCCTTGGCCGTAATGGCGTTACGGAATTTTCTCGCGGCCATCGGCAAAACCCGCATTCCATTTTTAATTGTGGTTCTGACGACAGCATTAAATGCGGGTTTGAACTATCTATTTATATATGGAAATTTTGGATTTCCGCAGTGGGGGCTGGCCGGGGCTGGTGTCGCCTCTTCATTATCGTTTTTCTTGTCCTTTGTTATTTTCGGGATTTATATAAGCTGCGATAAAGAGGCCAAAAAATTCAAGCTTTTTGAACGGTTCTGGAAATCGGATTGGGGACGCTTTCGCGAAGTCATCAAACTCGGATGGCCTATCAGTATCACATCATTTTTCGAGGGTATGTTATTTAATGCCTCGGCCTTGCTCATGGGCGTTCTGGGCGTGTTAGAACTCGCCGCCTACCAAATTGCCTTAAATGTCGCCTCATTGGCCTTTATGTTTCCAATGGGCCTGTCTATGGCGGGGGCCGTCAGGATAGGTCTGGCGACAGGTGCGCAGAATTCGGCAGCGCAAGTCCGAGCGGCCAGCACAACCCTGACAGCCTGTGTCTTGGGCATGGGTGTAATTGCTTTAATGGTTCTGATGTTCAGATCACAAATTTCCAACTTTTTCCTGACCCCCACGACAGCGGATAATCAAATCGTGATAAATCTCGTTACCCATTTCCTACCGCTTGCCGCTGCCTTTATGTTATTTGACGCCGCCCAAGTCGCAACCAATCAATTACTACGCGGGCTCAAAGACGTCAGATGGCCCATGGCCCTTACGGGTATCAGCTATTGGATCATTGGTTTTCCCGTCGCGGCTGTTTTGGCGTTCAAAACGCCTCTCGCGGCAGATGGGATCTGGTATGGATTAAATGTCGGGCTTATGGCCGCCTCGGTACTCTTGGGACTGCGGTTGTGGATTTTATTACGCAGCCCGTAAGTCTTGACCCCATCAGGGGTTAACCCTTGCCCGTTAAGGGCAAAGGCGGATTGCATACCACCCTACAATGAAGCGCTATAGCGATCTCTGGATGGTCGTCTAAACCATTAACGCGGCGGCATACGCGCGCCGGCATCCGTGCGGATATATTCGGCATTAATATATTTATGCTCGCACATAAATTTAACCACATCTCCATATTCTTCGGGGTCGCCGAACCGGACAGGGAACTGGACATGGGCGCGAAGGTTTTCTTTCACCTCGGGTTTCATCTGTTGATAAATCGGGGTTTCGTAAAACCCGGGTAAGATCGTATTTACACGGATACCTTCGCGCGCAAGATCACGCGCCATAGGTAGGGCCATTGATAATATACCCCCTTTGGAGGCCGCATAGGCCACTTGGCCGATTTGACCATCTTGTGCCGCAACGGAGGCCGTATTAATAATAATACCGCGCTCGCCATCCGGCGCCATAGGGTCCAGCGCCATCATCCCCGCGGCGGATTTCGAGGCGCACAGAAACGACCCGATAAGATTGATATTGATGATACGCACATAGGCAGCTACATCATGGGCTATAATTTCACCTGTATCGCGTTTACGCGACACCGTTTTAATGCCACCGCCAATACCTGCACAATTGACCAGAATACGCTCTTGACCGATCTTGGCCCGCACAGTTTCAAAACCCGCATCGACATTGTCATTATCAGAGACGTCAACTTTGGCAAAAATACCGCCTATTTCCGCCGCGACAGCTTCGCCGCGCTCCGTATTCATATCAAAAATACCCACGCTTACCCCTTGCGCCGCTAACATACGCGCCGTCGCCTCGCCAAGACCAGACGCACCGCCTGTGACGACAGCCGATATACCGGATGATAATTTCATTGAGCTCTCCTAAACTTCTTTATTAATTCCGTGGCGCACAATACCCATCACGACGCCCGGCTCAACCTCTTTGATGGGCCATTTGTGCATATTACAGAGTTCGGCAAAGACATGGCCTAATATGTCGCAGCATGTCGGGCTAAATTATGCACCCGACCCAGTTCTGACCCGTTTTATATAATATAAACCCTAAGTGAGCACTCACTCAATTTTTGCCTTGACACATATAGCACCTCTCTGCAAATGTAAGTAAGTACTCACTTACGAAAGATAAAACGCATAACGCCACTCCATCCGACCTAAAGACACGACCAAACCATGACACACCAACAGCGTAAAATAATGGCGGATCATCTTTAACATGACCGCCTCTATATCCTCAAAAAAATTATACGCGGATAAAACGCGCGGCGTCAGCGCTGTGGACGGCTCAAGCAAAGCCAAAATAGAACGCGCCGCCGTAATTTTATTTTCAAATCACGGTATTGACGGGGTCTCGACAAAGCAGATCGCCCATTCAGCCGGATTGTCCGAAGGTTTGATCTACCGGCATTTCAAGAGTAAATCGGCCTTGGCGCGCGCGCTGATGGTGACCATTCATAACCGGCTCACCGAGATGATCACCGTCGCGGCCTCAAAAGGCAAACATTTGGATGGCGCGGCCAAGCTCAAGACACAAATTTTATATATTGTACGTCATTATTGCGGCATAGCCGATGATGACTGGCCGCTATTTCGCTATCATATTCTTCACCTACATCATTTTTCCAACCTCTCCGAGGCCCCGGAACACAATCCTTTAAAGACGGCCTCGGAATTATTAAAATCAGCGATGGATGAGGGGCTGATCCCAAAGGCCGACCCGGACATATTAGCCAGCATGGCTCTGGGTATTGTCCTCAATACTGCGCAGGCCAAGGCGCTAAAGTTTTACACAGGCCGATTAACACCTCATATTTCACTTTTTACCGACAAAATTCTTGCGGTCATAGGTTATGTGGATACGGAGATATAATGCGTTCTTTAGTCTTTAATGTGTTTTTCATGGCCCTGACTATACTCTACGCCTTTGTCTGCGCGGCGCTTTCATTATTGCCGGGGCGTAAAATCATGATGGGAAGTTTGCGCCGCTATTGCAAAGTCATGGTCTGGGGCATGCGCAATATTGCGGGTATTAAAGTATCTGTGACGGGCCATGAGCATATTCCCCCCGACGGCGCTGTTATTATTGCGGCAAAACACCAGAGCTACGGCGATGGCTTCGTCGCCTTTTCCCAATTTTTCGATCTCTCATTCGTTGCCGGCGATGCCATTACAAAATTTTTGTTCATCGGTCGCATTTTGACCAAAATGAACGCTGTTGTCATTGACAATTGCGGCGGGGAAGATGCCCGGGAAAAAATGGCCGCGACCAGTAAAATCGTCCGCGAGCAAGGGCGGCGTATCTTAATTTATCCCGAAGGTCATCTCTCAAAAATCGGGACACAACACAGATATCGCAAAGGCGTCTTCCATTTATATGAAGACTTCAACTGCCCCGTCGTCCCTCTGGCCAGTAATTTAGGCCAGCGCTGGAACCAGACCGATTGGATAAAACATCCCGGCCCGGCGACATTAGAGTTCCTACCGCCGATTATGCCGGGCCTGAGCAAAGAGGATTTCATGGCACAATTAGAAGACGCGATAGAGACACGGTCTATTGCCTTACTGGACTTGGAAAATCTCGGTCATCTTGACCCGGCTGATATTGGCAAGGTAAGTGAAAATAAAAGTGCGCGAAACAAGCGCCTTCAACGCGAAGCAAGCCTGAAGGCCACAGAAATACCCCAACAAGAAAGTGGGCCTTCATGAGTTTAAAAATTGCAAAAAACTTGTTTAGCCAACGCCGGTTTTCGCCCTTATTTATTTTGTTACAAACGGGAACCTTTAATGACAATGCGCTAAAAAATGCGCTCATCGCCCTCATCACCTTTGGAGGCATCGCTTTTCTTTCAGACCTGCCATCGGCCATACGCGTACCCGTCGCGGCCTTTATATATACGGGGCCGTTCCTCTTGGTTTGCGCCATAGCAGGCCAAATAGCGGACAAGATTGACCGGGGCATAATTTTACGGTGGGTCAAGCGGGTTGAAATCATTGTCATGCTTATTGCCGGACTTGGGTTTTACCTCGTCAACATCCATATTCTGGCCTTTGCTTTAGGGCTTATGGGGGCACAATCGGCCTTTTTCTCACCCACAAAAAATGCTGTTCTGCCACAATGGTTATCAGACCGGGAATTGATTACCGGCAATGCTCTATTGAACGGTTTTGTATTTGTCTTTGTCCTGGTCGGGCAAGTTCTAGGCACATTATTGGTCTTACGCGAGGGCGGGCCGCGAATCGTCGGCTTAATTCTACTGGGCCTCGCCATTCTCGGGTGGCTGGCATCAGAGTTTTGTCCTAAAGCCCCCCCGCCCAAACCGGATTTAAAACTTAATTTCGAACCCATAACGGCGACATGGGCCGCTTTGTCGAAAGCCTTTGATGCGCCAGATGTTTTAAGACCTATGCTGGGTATTGCCTGGTTTTACGGCGCCGGTGCCATTTTCGTCACCACCTTTCCTGATTACATTGCAAGCCAAATGGGGTTTGATGCCAATGTGCTGATATTCATTCTTATGGCCTCGACATTTTCGATTTTGATCGGGTCGCTTATTACCATGATGATCGGCAGCAAGCCCGTATGGGGGCCGGAAGCTGTGGGCTTGTCAGCTCTGGGCATTACTGGCGTGACCCTGTTTACTTTAGCGATATATCTTCTACCCAGCCCGACGTTTACAGCCGCGCCAGGCGCAGATATTTTGTCCGGTGACGCGCAAGGGACATTATCTGCATTTTTAGCCCATTCGCAAACCCCTCTGTTTATGACAGCTATTATCGGGGCCTCAATTTTTAACGGCATGTTCGTTGTTCCCTTGCAAGCCATGCAGCAAAGACGGGCCGACCCCATAATCAGAGCCCGGCTCATGAGTGCAGGCGCGGTATTGCTTAATCTGTTTGTCAATATTGTAACCTTTATTTTAATCGGACTTGCAGCCGCAAATATATCTCCCAAAACGCCGTTCTTAATGCTCGCTTCGATCAGTGCAATCGTCGCTGTCTATGCGGTTTACCGCACACTCAACCCCGTCAACCGGACGGCCTTCACGGAGACATAGATGCGGGGATATTTCGGCGTTGGGGTTCAAGGGATATCTAAACCCTATAATTTGGGGGCCGTGCTACGAACCGCCCATGCCTTTGGGGCGAGTTTTGCCTTTACGCTTGAGGCCCATCATACGGCGCGCGAAATCAATCGCACTGACACCTCCCGGTCCGATGCCCATTTGCCATTTTATGAATGGAACACGGAAGCCGATCTGGTCTTACCAAAAAACTGCCAGCTTGTCGGGATTGAACTTACTCCGCACAGCATTGATCTGCCGAGCTTCCGCCATCCGACAAATTGTGCCTATATATTAGGCCCGGAAAAAGGCTCTCTTTCGCCAAGCCTGCAAAAGCGGTGCGATCATATCGTCAAAATTCCAACCAAATTTTGTATTAATGTCAGCCTCGCCTGCGCTCTGACCCTTTATGACAGAACCCTCAGTCACGGCGGCTTCCCTGCGCGTCCCGTCTCACCGGGTGGCCCTGAATTAAAAGACTGGCCCCGTCACTAACATATCGCTCATACGGCTTTCGCCAAATCACCGCTTTAACTTGCTGTCGAATATGAGGTGAATTTTCACTGATATTAAGTCTTCGTTAAACCTGTTTAAGGCTATAATATAGTCGTCCCTATTCTAATGGTCCCGAGGTTCACCATGAAACCCTTATTTAGCCTTATGGCAATTATTGCCCTTAGCTTTCCCCTAGGCGCATCTGCTGCAAACCCCAAACTTGAAGGTAGCTATTCGCAATGGACGGCGTATTCGCGCATCGAAAGCGGTGATAAAATCTGCTATGTTCTGACAAAACCAACAACAAAAACACCGTCCAGCGTCAGGCATGGCGATATCTATTTCATGGTCGCAAATTGGAAATCAGGCGTAGCCAATGAACAGCCTAGCCTCTTGACGGGATACCCGCTTAAGGCCGGTAGCCCCCCTAAAGTGCGGATCGGCAGTGGCCGTTATGATATGTATGTCAGCCAAAATGAAGCCTTTATTGAAAGCGGGGATGATGAACGTCGTATGGTAAAGGCCATGCGGGCCGGATCGGCTATGCGCGTGCAAGCTGTTTCCCAACGCGGCACTGCTGTGTCCTATGAATTTTCGCTCAAAGGCATTACGGCGGCTTTAAAAAAGGCAAAATCCGCCTGCGGTTAAACGAGATCACGACGTTATATTCGCCCGCCTACATGCGGTAATTCCCATTTCCATCTGACAGGACGCGTGCTAAAGGCGGCCTATGGCCACCACCCTCATATCCTCCACAGCCCGGACATCTCCGTCTGATACAAAAATCAAACTTGTCGGCCTTGGGCGCAAAGACATATCCGCCCATCTTGCAACATTTGGGATCGAGCCCAAGAAATTGCGCATGCGGACCAAACAGATTTTTCACTGGATATATAATTACGGGGTCACGGACTGGGATCAAATGACCAATATTGGTAAAGGGTTACGTGACCAACTGTCCCAGACCTTTTCACTGGAACGCCCTGAAATTATAGAGCGTCAAATCAGTGTTGACGGCACCCGTAAATATCTCATCCGTATGGCACCGGGAATTGAGGTCGAGAGCGTGTTTATCCCCGATGTTTCCAAGACCGGAGCCTTGTGTGTCTCCTCGCAAGTCGGCTGTACGTTGACCTGCACCTTTTGTCATACAGGTACGCAACGCCTTGTGCGAAATCTCACAGCTCAGGAAATCACCTTACAAGTTATTGTCGCTCGCGATGACCTTGGCGAATGGCCGACCACGCAAGACAATCGCAAGCTGACGAATATTGTCTTCATGGGCATGGGGGAGCCCTTATATAACACTGAGAATGTCGCCGACAGTCTGGACACGATTTGTGACCCCGAGGGTCTGGGCATAGGGCGACGGCGGATTACAATATCGACCTCTGGCGTCGTCCCGGAAATCGTCCCTATGGGCGCACGGACAAATGCTATGCTGGCCATATCACTTCACGCGGCTAATGATAAATTACGCGAAGAGATCATGCCGATTAACCGGAAGTACCCGTTAAAGGATTTAATGCAGGCCTGCCGGGATTATCCCAGCCTCTCGAACTCCAAACGGATTACATTCGAATATGTCATGCTGAAAGATGTCAATGATAGTCCCAAACATGCCAAGCAATTAATCAAGCTTCTGCGCGGCATACCTGCCAAGGTCAATCTCATACCGTTCAACCCCTGGCCGGGCAGCGCCTATGAATGCTCTGAGTGGGATACGATTGAAACCTTTGCCGACATGGTCAATAGCGCCGGATATGCCGCGCCCATTCGAACGCCGCGCGGGCGGGATATATTGGCGGCCTGTGGGCAATTGAAATCTGAATCTGAAAAACGCCGCGCCAGCGATATACGGCGTCAAGATAAAGCCCGTTTACACCCGGGTTCATAACCATCATGCCCGTCTCCAACCCGCCTGATATCCAACCCACCTCCCAGACGCGCACGCAACCCCATAAGCCGACTTGCCTATAGGCAGAGGCGTCGCAAACTTGTAATAGAGATTATGGCAAATTTTAAATTCAAGGCATTGGACAGAAACGGCACAACCGTAAAAGGCAAGATCGAAGCCCGTGACGAAGCGGCGGCGTATAATATCATACAGGCCCGACGACTGGATATTTTCCAGATTTCGGAAGTCGCCCCGAAATCGGAAGTCTTTACGTTCAACCGTAAAACCAAACCCAAAGACCATGCGCGCTACATACGCCAATTGGCGACCTTACTTAGCGCTGGCGTGACCTTATTGGATGCCTTAGCCAGCCTGGCCAAATCAAATGCCCATCCCTTTTTAGCCAATGCCTCTGAAGGCATCCGCAAAGATTTACGTTCGGGCGAACGTCTATCTCAGGCTATGGAAAAACATATGCCACGTTTGCCGCGCTATGTCCCCCGTCTGGCCGAGCTTGGCGAAGCTACCGGTCAATCCGCCAAAGCCCTGAGTGACGCCGCCGACCGGATGGAATTTGAAGATACTATGCGCAATGAAGTCCGCACCGCCCTATCCTATCCGATTTTTCTAACAATTATCGGCAGTGTGATTGTCTTTTTATTATTTCTCTTTGTTGTACCCCGATTTGAAGCCTTAATCGGCGACAATCGGGACAATATGCCAGCGATATCCCGATTTGTGATCGGGATTGGCGGTAGTTTAAAAGAAAATCTGGCGGGCGTTTTGATCAGCCTTGGTCTGTTGATCGCAAGCGGTCTATATGTTTTCAACCATGACGGATTACGCGCACGTACGCGAACCGCTATGGAAAGTTTTCCCTTTATCGGCCCGGTTTTAGTCCAATCCGATTTAGGCGGCTGGGCCCGCACAGTAGGGATCGCTCTCGATAATGGGGCCGACCTGCTTTCGGCGTTACGCTTGGGCGAATTTGGAATTCGTTCAGAACGCCTACGCCAAGGGTTTTTGGCGGCACGGACAGATATTCGCGCGGGCCGTAATATTGACGAAGTTCTGGATGAGAACATTCCTGACTTCGACCCGCTGACAATTGATATGATAAGAACAGGACGGAGTTCCGGCGGGTTAGCTAATATGTTATTATTTGTCGGCAAGACACAAGAAAAAGAAACTCAGGAACTCTCAAAGCGTCTTGCGGCACTGGCTGAACCCATTGCTATTTTACTGATATCGGCAATCATCGGCGTGATTGTTATCTCAATCGTTTTGGCGATGACCAGCCTTTATGACTTTAATATATAGGTGGTAAGAGCCGGGGGTTATCTGTAGGCGCTTAAAATTTTAAAACCCGCATCCCGCGGCTCAATCCACAGCATTATCCTGCACGACTTTTAGTAAATATTCCCCATAACCACTTTTGCGCAAAGGTTCGGCGAGCGCCGCCAATTGCGCGCTATCAATCCAGTTTTGTTGAAAGGCGATCACTTCCGGACAGCAAATCCGTAAGCCTTGGCGTTCTTCAATAACACTGACAAATTGTGCCGCTTGTAGAAGGGATTTATGTGTGCCCGTATCGAGCCAATTTGTACCGGATTCTAAAATTTCTACCGTCAGTTCTCCGCGGTCCAGATAAATCTGGTTCAAGGCTGTAATCTCCAGTTCTCCGCGATCAGAGGGGCGCACATCTTTGGCAAAGGCGGACGCCCGATCGTCATAGAAATATAGTCCTGTTACAGCATAATTCGAAGCCGGAACCACAGGCTTTTCAACAAGAGAGATTGCTTTCATATCGGCATCAAATCCGACAACGCCATAGGCGCTGGGATTTTTAACCTGATAGCCGAAAACTGTCGCCCCGTTGACATTTTTCATGGCCGTTTGCACGGCACGGGTAAAGCCAAGACCGAAAAACAAATTATCACCCAAAATGAGCGCGCTGGGATGGCCATCCAGAAAATCTTCCGCAATAATCAAGGCCTGCGCCAAGCCATTCGGCTGGGGCTGTACCTCATATTGGATTTCCAGGCCCCATCGTTTCCCATCTTGTAGAAGAAATTGAAAAGCCGGTTTATCATGCGGAGTTGTGATAATCAAAATATCGCGGATACCGGCCTGCATCAATACAGACAAAGGATAATAAATCATCGGTTTATCATATACCGGCATGAGTTGTTTAGACACAGAGATCGTACTGGGATGAAGCCGCGTACCGGCCCCGCCTGCGAGAATAATACCTTTGCGTTTCATGCCCAGTCCTTCTCGATTTTCCACGGCCTGTCACCCTATAGCGTCTATAGGCAATTAATCTACAGGGGTCGAGCGCTAATAAAATGATGTGCGTCATGTCGACTGTGCCCGAGCTATTGTATAAATGTAACACTCATACCCATGACTTTGATGGTCTCTAAGATATGATATTTACCCCGTGAGCGTCATAATTTTGTTTTGTCTGCGCGGTTAACCGTATATGAAAGCAGAGAATGCCCGCCATATATCCATATCAAAACCCACGGTCTGACACCGCCGGCCACCCCGTCAAAGTCCGGCGGGCGACGAGATTATATCTCCGGCAAAATCTAAAGCGCTACCTCAGGCAAAATGTGACCAGATATCCAATCTCACATAAAAACATGACGACCGGTTTTACCTTGCTTGAAACCCTTATCGCCCTCGCGATTCTGTCCATCGCCTCTCTGGCGATGTTTCAATCTATTGGTACATTATTACAGGTCTCTGACAAAGCCGTTAGCGCGAGCGAGCGCACAGTCGATAAGAGTCTGGATCGTCTGGCCCTCATTACGTTAATGTCAGAAATTGTACCACACTGGAACGACCAAGCCGACATGGCCTTTACCGGAACAGATGTAGAAATGTCTGGCGTGAGCACTATTAATCTGGGTGTGGACTCCTCTGGCTTGACACCCTTTACTTTACGATTGGTCGACGACAATAGCGAGACCAATGCGCTGGTCTATATTAGCAAGGACGTCACGCTGACACTGCTCTCCGATATACCTAAATCGGCGCGGTTTGGATATGTCGGCGTGGACAGTGTTTTTCGGGATATATGGCCGCCTGCTGCACCGATATCTGCGGGTTTTTTTAATCAACCCGGCTTTGAAATCCGCCCGATATTACCCAATGCGATTTATTTATTAGTCCCGAACGGGCCTGTGATCTGGAGCGTGGCCATTTCAAAATATTTTGATCGGCCTGTAAAAAATGATCTTATAAGTATTAATGATGACTTATAAATCCAATATATCTGAGCGCGGCTTTGTTCTGCCCTATGTCTTGGTCGTCATCGCCATACTTGCCATTATCGGGACCATTGCGGCTGAACGCCTCCAACGCAGTTCTGATGTCATCGCCCAGATTCAAGAACAAGCCGATATAAATCTCGCCTTTATGAACGCGGAGTCCGAGGCCATATTTACATTATTATCGGCGATTAATGTTAAAGGCGGGTTCAATCTTGACCAAAACGCTATTATCGAAACCGATTTTGGCTTTATCAACGCCCAAGGCAATTTAATCCAAGCCCAACAAGATAATATTCCCGCCCCTGATTTATGGTCTGTAAAAGGCGGCCAACGTCGCGCCAATACGACGACACGCCCCATCCGGTTAGAAGTATGGGATACGGCGAGTTTGGTATCACTCAATACGGCGCCGCAAGAGGTTATAGAAAAAATTTTGATCGCCTCTGGTGCCAATACGACACAGGCCCGTACATTATCAGCCCGGTTGATTGATTATCGCGATTCAGACGCCAGTCGGCAATTTAGAGGCGCCGAGCGTGCGGATTACCGGCTTCGAAAAAAACCCATACCGAGTAATGCCCCGTTTCGAAGTTTCAGAGAACTGACGGCAATTTTAGGCTGGTCGCACCTGGCTCAAAATATCGATATGATCGACCTTATGAATATGACCACACTCGACCAACGGACCTCGCTCGTCCGGCACAGCCTGGCGTCACCCCGGGTCTTGAACGCTCTGGACATCGACATAGAAACCATTCAAACGCCGCAAAGGGTTTCACTCGACGATATTGGGGCTGGTGGGACAACACCGACAAATAGCGCCCGCCTGATTTTATCCGCCCCGCGTCCATCCGGGGGCACGGAGGTCAGAGTTATTGAGCTTATACGTCAGACCGGACACCTTAATAAACCCTTTAGAAGGCTTTGGGTTTATGAAACGACTGTGCTAGAGGAGAGAGCGGACGGTCTCACCCCCGCCTTAAATGAGTTAAAGCATGTTATTAAAACCCCATCTGTTCTCCCTCAATAATGACGGCCAACAAGAAAATTTGAGGCGTGCAGCCCCCTTCGCGCCCAAGCTGTGCCTTATTCCGCGCTCAGACTGTGCGTTTAGACGGGTCAAGCTTAAGGGCCGTGGAAAAGCGGCGCGACAAGCCGTACTGATGAAAGTGCGCAAAGAAGCGCTCTCACATGAAACGGAATTTCGGATTGAGGACGACAAGAGCGCCAATAAGGCGGGCGCCCATAAAGCGGGGGTCTGGAGCTATGCAAGGCCCCAAAACTATACGGGTCGGACACTTCCAGAAAGTTTAGCGCGCCAAGAACTACAAGATGGTGCCCATCTTATTAAAGCCCTGAGTGGTCTGGAGGGGCAGATATGGCAAGACGGAGATCTGCAGGCCAGCCGGTGGTGGGGTGATATACCCGATCAGACACAATGGGACCGGTTTATACAGGCCTCGGAAACTAAAATTTCACCCCTCTTCCATACCCGTCCCGCCGTCCAATCTGTTGATTTTCGTAAGGATTTACCTCTTTTTGAATTCAGTGCCGAGCGTTTATCCAAAACCTTTTCGCCAGTTAATATCGGGGCCATTATGGCGACGGCTGTTGGCTGCGCGAGCCTCTATCTGGGCGCGCAATATATACATCATAGCCTGACCCTAAGCGCGGCACAGTCCGATATTGAATCTATCACAGATCATACGGCAGAGATATTGTCACAACGCCGCCGCGCCTTTGGGAATATGGCCGCCGCGCGTAAAACTGATGTTATCGATTATAACACAGCTTTACTGCAAGGATTTGCCGACATATGCGCCCCCTTTGACAACACCGGGCTGTCGCTCATCAGTTTCCGGCTCCGCGATCAAAAAATGGAAGCGGTATTTGAAGGCGAGGCCGATCTGTCTGTACCAGAAATAGTGACGGCACTGGAAGCCATGCCCTCTTTGAAAGATGTAAATATCAATCTTGGCTCCCGACAAAACATCGTCGTCCAAGCCGTACTTGTACCCCGTCCAGCCGAGATCGGGGCCTGATTATGAATACAATTTTACAGCGCCTAAATCTGGAAATAACCCCTATTATCGCATATGGCCTTGTGTTTTTAGCCGTGATTTTGGCCGGGTTGGGCCTTGACCGGCTTTCGACACTGGAAAA
The DNA here is from genome assembly GCA_964607445.1 of uncultured Caulobacterales bacterium. Classification (GTDB taxonomy): domain Bacteria; phylum Pseudomonadota; class Alphaproteobacteria; order Caulobacterales; family Maricaulaceae; genus CALCKU01. The sequence continues at coordinate 158,040 of CAZSKN010000002.1, read as the reverse complement.
AGATATTGAAACCAAGGTCGCGGCCGCAAAAAATGAATTGATCATATTGGAAGGCATAAAGGATACAGATATCTGGGCCGATCGGCTGGCGTTAAGTTTGAACGCACGTCAATCAGCCGATAATAAAATGTGGACCGGTCCGACAAGCGGGGTCATAGCCGCGCGTTTGCAACAGACGTTACGCAATATCTCCAAAGCACATAATATTCAAAATATAAGATTACGCATTGATCCTGAACCCACAAATGTAGACACAGTGCAAGTCTTGGCCTTTGATTTACAAGGGGCGGCGCCGGAAACGCGCACCACGGTTGATATATTATCCGGTTTTGCCAGCCACCCACAAATTATCTTGATCAAAGAAGCCACGATCACCAATACGGTTCGCAATCGTCCCCCGACCCATATAAATATCTCTGGATTTGCCCCCATCCGTATCCAAGCCGCGCCGGCCGCCGCGTCCAGCCCAGCTACGCCGGACGCGGACAACTCTGTCCCGGCAGGTCTTTAATGAAACGACATTATATATATATCGCAATCGGGCTTTTTGCACTGAGCGCCATAGTTGGCTGGTGGCGAGCGAGCGTAAAGACGGCTGACCATATTGTTGATAGCGATCGGTGGGCGCGTTTAGTGCAAACGCCGCCGGGCACTGTTGATATCCCCGGTTTAAATAAACGCTTGAAAGCCATGGACATATTCCCGCTTACCGGAGAGGAAGACACGTTAAGGGCCGCGCAAGCGCGCAACGGTGCGACAGAGGAGAATTCTGCACCACCTTTCCCTAAAATTATAAATGTTTCACGTCTTGATAATAAATCACAACTTGTCTTGCTTTTAGAGGATAATTCCCTGATTGCAGCCTATGAAGGCGAAACGCTTGCATCCGGTTGGCAATTAAAAACAGTTGACCTGACACGGGTAATTGCTGTTTTTGACGGAGACGAACGCGAAATCCCTGTAACCGAATATGATGATCGTCAAAATGAAGACGATAGCAGAAAATCTGAAGACTTATAAATATGACAACTTCTATTGACACTTTAAGGAAATTAAAAACCCGAACCCCGTCGCATATAGCCCTTTGCGCGCTTCTGGCCCTAGGAGGATGTCAGCACTTCAACCTGCCTAAAAAGCCGGATTCACAACCGCCTCAAAGCACGCAAGAGATAAATCTGGAAAACTCTACATTGAACAATCGCATTGAGCGCGGCCCGAAAACCGTCCCCTACGCCCCGCCGCATTCAGGGAATGCAACAACAAGATTTGCTGACAGCCCGTCACAGATCGGGTCCGTACCCACCTTAGGAGATCCCACGGCAACGCGCGATACTGTTGAAGTGGACACACGCGCGCCCGTCTCAAAAGTCAAAACCATAGATGCCTATGTCGACCCGTTACCCGTCCCCCAATTTATTGACGTCGTTTACGGTAAAATGCTGAAAGTACCATATGTGACGGGGCCGGAAGTCGCACAAATGACAGAGTCCGTACAATTAAGGTCCTCCGGCAAAATCAAATCTGCCGAATTCCAGACCCTTGTTGCCGATGCTTTGGAAACCTACGGCGTGAAAGTCGTGCCCCAGAACGGCACTTATCAAATTCAAAAAGACTCGGCCTTGCGCGCGCGTATCCCGCATTTCATCAAATCCCGCGCCCGCCAACGTACGCGCGGTGATCTGCGTCCTGTCATTCAATTTGTCGAAATGCGTGCCCTGAGCGCCGGGAGTATGGTCGGGTTTCTACGCGAAGCCTTTGGGTTTGGGGCCTCTGCAAAGCTGACAGCCACAGCCGACCCACAGGCCAATTATGTCACCTTGTCAGGTTTGCCTGAAAATGTTGACGCCGCTTTGGAGATTATTCAACAATTAGACGATTTACGATATTCCGGATCTGAGGTTCACCGTATCGAACCGCTTTACTGGGAGGCCTCTGAACTCGCGACCGAATTAACCCGCGCCTTACAAACAGAAGGGTGGCAGGTCTCATTGAATGTACAACAATCTAAAACCATTTCATTATTACCCATTGAATATTCCAATGACATTTTTGTCTTCGCCCGTACCCAGCAAGCCCATAGGCGTGTAAAAGCCTGGGTCAAAGAACTTGATCGCCCGGTTCAAGGGGGCGATTCTGAGCAAATTTTTGTCTATCAGGTTAAAAATGTTGACGCGGAAATTCTAGCGGAAACCGCAAATTCGGTCATTTCCGGGCCGAACCAAAGTGTGTTTTCCGACTCCTCAGATCAGGGGATTTCAGGGATTAACGCCCCGACAGCAGATTCAACCTCGCCTAGCGGCGCAAACTCCTTATTTACAGTTGACCCCATCGGCAATCGTATTGTGTTCACAGGCACGACGAATGAATATACAAAATTAAGGGCCTTACTTGAACAATTGGATACGCCGGCCCCCGAAGTATTGATCGAAGTTCAAATTGCAGAAGTGACATTAACCGATGATAGTAATTTCGGGGTCGAGTTTTTCATCGAAGATCTGGGTGGTGAGAGCGTTCAAGCGACAGCGAATTCTGGCGGTCTGGGGCTGGGGAGTAGCGGGCTTACGGTGGATCTTTTATCAGGCAATGTCGATGCCACGATCAATGCCTTTGCGAACAATCGACGGGTGAAAGTCCTCTCGACCCCCACATTGACAGCGCGGTCTGGTAGCGCGGCTGAAATTCAAATTGGTCAAGATATTCCTGTCATTACCTCTCAACGCGCGGCCAATAATCAAAACGGCGGTGGTAGTACGGATATTTTGCAACAGATCGATTATCGCGAAACCGGGGTTCTCATGGCGATTGAACCGATTGTGTTTAGTGACGGGCGCATAGATTTGACAATATCCCAAGAGGTCTCCTCTGTTTTAGGTACGTCGAACTCCTCTATTTCCAGCCCGACGATTTCAAACCGGTCTCTTACGACGCAGCTATCACTAGAAGATGGTCAAACTGCAATTATGGGCGGGCTTATTCAGGAAAACACTGTGCGCGACGAAGACGGCATTCCGTTTTTAAAAGATATTCCAATTCTGGGACAGGCCTTTTCCGTTGAAGCTCATAATGTGACCCGAACAGAATTAGTGATCCTGATTACCGCCTATGTCCTGCGCGGCCAGACAGACCGCTCGCGTTTTGTCAATTCAGCCCGAGACCGTGTTGATAATCTCATTAAAGATGAGAGTCGCCTTGTTACGCTTAAGCCGAAAAACTTTTAGGCGCAGACCCGCCCGGTTCAACGCGACCGCGAACCCGCAATCGGGATTTTCCATTCTGGAAGCTATGATCGCTATGGCTATACTGGCGGCGGCCTTTTTACCGCTCTTAGCCTTACAAGGTCAATTTGTAAAATCTGTTGAGGCCCTAGACCGGGTTGATGCGAGGCTCGAAACCCGAGACTATGTCCTCCAACATCTCTCCAGCCTGAATATTTATAAAACCCCCATTGGCGAAATTCGCCTTTCCGACGCGATTGCAAGTTGGGAAGCGGTGCCAGCCCTGACCCCACGCCCTGTACGGACATTGGAAGGCTCGCCCAGCCGCTTTGAAATCACACTATATGAGGTCAAGGTCGTTATTCGACATAATAACGGGCAGGTGAACGATTTTATCTATAAAGGCTTAGGTTGGAAGCCTTTACGTAGCCTTCGAGATGATTTTTAACATAGGTATTCTAATGAATAAGACCTTGTTGTAGGGTCGATTTTAAAAAAAAAACGTTCATCTAGCCAAAACAGGCAATAATTTGCCCTCTAAACGCGTCGAAACGGCACTCTGATAAATGAAATTTTTACAGAATAGAGACCATGAAGCGCTTGACGGCTATATTTTATGTCCGTAAAAGGCGGGTAGGCATAAAGGGGGCTGGAGGTGATTTGCGTTCCCCATACTCTTGAATGCTTGCCCTACACAGAAGCGTGTGGCGGTCGTCACACATAACTTTTTGATTAACAGGTGAGGAAATCATGAAAATCAAATCACTCTTAGCTGCCGTCTCTATGGTAGCAATATCCGCGGGCTCTGCGAGCGCGTTACAATTAAACAACCCTGCTGCGAATTCGACAATGCCACTTGCATGTGAGCTTGATTTTGCTGCGGCACCCGTCCCTGGCCTTTTTGGATTTGATATCCAGCGTGGCACAGCCGGAATGCCACCTCCTACCGTCCCACAATTTAACACAGGTGTTAACACAATCGTTGTTACTCTACCAGGCGGAGCAACCTTTACATCAGATGCGACGGGAACGTCTATTCAGGCATTTACATCCCCGGGCGCGCCTTTAGCGAACTCTACCGGCGGTGTTATTTCAGGCGGTACAGCGGGATCAAATAGCATAACATATTCTATTGATTTAACAGACAATAACTCGACAGTTCTTCGCGTTCCCCCGCTTCCAGTTTCTATTGGCGCTGCCACACCAACAGGGGCTTTAACGGCTTCAGTCACAACAGCAAGTGGCGCAGCCACAGACGGCGCACCAGCTTCAAATATGGACACATTTACACCAACTGGCGCGTTAATGACTCCGGGTATTTTCACACAATGTGTACAAGCTTTAGCAGCTCAACCTGTTGATCGTGACGATCAACTGCCTGGTTTAACAGGTTCAGATACACAGGTCGCGTTAACAGCACCTATTTTCACAACACTGTCTGAAACGCCTGCGGTTAATGCGCTCGGTACACTTGGTACTGTTGAACTTGTCAGAGCCCCTGTAGTGCCATCTGTAAGCTTCCTGAATGCTATGGGTGCCGTTGCGCCAGTGCCGTTCAACTTCGCGGCTAATGTTGCATCAGTAAGCTTCAATGTTGTTCCAGATCGTGGCACAGCAGGTATCGCCACAGCCATTTTACAGAACGGCATCGGCGGAGTCACACTGGCGACAGGTGTCCGTAGTGCAACTGGATTTGCCTTCACCGTACCATATGTTGGCGCGCTTAGCCTTGGCGGACCGGATGCGATTGTTGTCTCTGCATTCCCAGCTGGACCTATGGCGGCTCCGATCCTTTCACAGAATGTATCTGTTGAAGGTTATACTATTAACCTAACAAGCACGCCGGGTGCTACCTTGCAATCATCTGTACCGGGCGCCAATGGTGCTCTGGACGCGCTTGATCGTGTGGGTCAAACCTTTGGTGCATTTGACTGGAACGGTTCTGAAGGTACAAATTCTGTTTACAGAATTACCGGTCTCCCAGAGGGCAATACAACAGGTACAGCGACATTTACAAATGATGTTGAAGGTGCCAATGGCGTCTTCCCATTCACTGTAACATCTACTAATGGCGAAGCTGTTTTGACATCATTTACTGATTTCGGAACGACAAACTCTGGCTACCGTCGTGCTGACATTACGCTAAACTTTGAAACAGCCGTGACAGGCATTGACGTTGACCGTCTTATGTCACGCGGTGGTGTCATCACACAATTCGGTGGTGGCGCGAATAGCGACAGTGTTAATCTTGCCAATGAGCTTGCTGACGCTGACCAAATTAACGGTTCTGAGTAATCTTACTCTAACCTCAATCTTAGAAAGCGGCTCTTTGAGCCGCTTTTTTTATGTCTAAATATATCCGGGTTCATACTCTTAATTTTTCGCTTATTCTCACGCAATGAATAAACGCAATGCAACCGCACCTTTTGCGTACCAGCCTCGGGCCACACACTCCATTACCGTGTCTGCACATCGTCTATCTGCGAAGACAGTCTCGTCTTACGGCGGGGTTGGGCATATATTTCAGCGCTTTTCCTCTCGCAGCCCCCTATATCTATATCCTTCTCCATATACATCTCCTTCTCCATAAGGGCCAACACCCCGCATCACGACATAAGTTCAACCTTCTGAATTTATGAATTGGCATTAAGAGACAGACCGCTATAGTGCGCCCATGAGCGAGTTACGACATAAATCCATTGGTGATATCCTACTCGACCGCGCCCTGATTAGCGAAGTCGACCTACGACGCGCCGAACATATGCAAACAGAAGTGGGGGGGCTCTTGTCCCATGCTTTATTGCGAATGGGCTCTGTGGCCGAAGACGACCTCCTGATTGCCCAAAGCCAGCATTTAAACCTGCCGATCATGACCACGGATAAAATATCGGAAGCCCCGGAGGACTATATTCGGGCCCAGAGCAGCTTGGGCGTCACCGCTCCGTGGCTTCTGGCGCGTGATTGTGCCGTATGGCAAGATGAAGAGAGCCCAACAGTACATATGCTCGCGCGTCATATTCTGGATCCTGAATTACGCGAACGGATTGAAACGCAATGCGCACGTAACAGTTTAAACCTCCAAGATTATATTTGCGGACAACAAACGCTAGATATGGCTTTGTTTCATATTCGAGATCTATCGGTAGACCAAACCTCCGGGCTCTCGGATGATGACGCGGCCCGACTTCGGGAAATGGCCGAAGAGGCGCCTGTTATCGACTTTGTTAACCGCGTGTTTTCTATGGCGCTAAAGGATAATGCCTCTGACATTCACATCGAACCCTTTGAACATAAATTTCAAGTCCGTTACCGTATTGACGGTGTTTTACATACACGACAAACCGATAATCGCGCCCGGTTCGATGCCGTTGCCAGCCGGATAAAGCTGCTCTCGGGCATGGATATTGCGGAACGTCGCCTGCCGCAAGATGGTCGTCAAACCATTCGCTTTGCCGGGCAAGATATTGATCTTAGGGTTTCGTCTTTGCCCGGATCATGGGGGGAAAGCCTCGTCATGCGGCTCTTGAGAAAAGAAAACGAACTGCCTGACCTTGAAGCCTTGGGACTCGAAGGCCATGCGCAATCGGTTTTGCAAGGTCTATTATCTCACCCTAATGGCGTCATTCTTGTAACCGGGCCAACCGGTTCGGGGAAATCGACAACGCTTTACCGGAGTTTACAGGGGCTTAATGACGGTATTCGCAAAATTATCACAATTGAGGACCCTGTCGAATATGACATGAGCGGTATTGTCCAAATTCAGACCAATGCCAGTATAGGATATAGTTTTGCCAAAGGCTTGCGGGCCATATTACGCCAAGACCCGGATATTATTATGGTCGGGGAAATCCGCGACGGCGAAACCGCGACAATTGCAGCCCAAGCCGCGCTCACCGGACATTTGGTCTTGTCTACATTGCATACAAATTCGGCTTTGGCGGCTGTCGCCCGACTTATAGATATCGGATTGGAGCCTTATATGGTGATTTCAGCCGTCCGCGGCTTTGCCGCGCAAAGGCTGGTGCGGCGGCTCTGCCCACATTGCAGTGTTCCAGTTAAAAACCCTGAAGGCGAAGCCCATATATGGCAAATGGTCAAATCCGGCTCTATCATCGCCCCGCAAATGTCCGGCAAAGCGCGCTGGCGGGCGCCTAAAGGGTGTTCATTATGTTCTCAAACAGGATATTTGGGACGCGTGGCCATATTTGAGGTTGCAAAAATGGATGACCCGCTCTCTGAGGCGATTTTAAAAAATTCGAGCCTGCAAAACCTGCTTAAAACCGCACGGACGCAGGGCTTTATTACCCTTATGGAAGATGGTATTTTAAAAGCCAGAAACGGAGCGACGACCCTCTCGGAAGTCTTCCGAGTCTGTGGTACAGATAGCGCCATGCTTGATATGCAGGCTGAGAAAAAGGGATGATCTCTATGTTAAAAACATGTCTTTCTTATCTATCACGACCCCGACACACAACGGGTGACAAAGGCAAAACTGCGCTCGCACACAGGAATGACGCCGGCTATTCCCTTCTCGAAATCCTGGTTGTAATGGCGATTATAGGGACATTAATGAGCCTCGTTGCGCCGCGTTTACTTGGCAATGTCGATAAATCAAAAGTTATCGCAGCCAAGGCCCAAGCCCGTAGCCTACGCCTGGCGCTCGATAGTTATAAGCTGGATACGGGGCGCTATCCAAATTTACAAGAAGGCTTGCAAGCCCTGATAACGGCCCCGCAAAATGAAACAAATGGGTGGTTTGGTCCCTATATGGACGTGACAGAACTTCCCAAGGACCCATGGGGTCATCCCTATCAATATGAGCCTCCAGAAACGACCCCGTCGGGGCGCGCGACCTCACCGAAAGTGACCTCTTTAGGGGCCGATAATTTACCGGGCGGAACAGGTTTTGACGCCGATGTCACGGCTTGATGGTTGAAAGACAGCCGCGCCTATCCGGTCATTTCACCTCCTTGCCAGCCCCGCTAATACCCAGCGCGCAAGATCGCGGGTTTAGCTTACTGGAAGTCCTCATCGTCTTGGCCATCATGGCCGTGATGATATCTCTCATTGGCGTTCGAATCGTCAATTCCGTTGATGGCACACGCTTTGCCAGACACTCAGAAGCGACCTTGGCGCAAGTCAAACAATTTCGGGCGCAAGCCATGCTGACAAAACGCAAACTCATTATTATCACACAGGACAGTTCTGATGATAGCGGGGCTAACACGACCACAGATTTACAGAACTGGCCACAAAATTCACGCCGCCAGTTCGACGCGCCCGAAGGGTGGACGATATCGGGGGCAGATATCAAAATATCGGAAGGTGGGATATGTTATGGCGGCATCGTCAATCTTGCAGATGGAAACGGACGGCACGCCCAATTTTCTCTCACCCCGCCGCGCTGCGATATCCAAAGATATTTACCAGACCCGAGGTAGACCCAAATGAGGGTCGAAAAGAAATCCCAAAAGAGAACCCAAACGCTCTAAGCCCGATTGAGAGCCGCTTTTAGATAATAGCTGACTGTAACAGGCTATAGGAGACGGGTGTCCGCCCATTTAAATCATCCGAACGCCTATAGGTTTGCGGCATCTCTGACACGTCAATCCCAGAGGGTGAGAGCGAAAAAGAGAATGCACCGGACACCGGCCCATTTATCGGCCCTGTTAGCGACAAGACGAAAGCTAATCCGCAGATATATATAATTTTCTTTAAATATGGCATGCTGATCTCGGAGTTCGAGATCATATAGCAACGTAACTCTTAAATTATTCTTTAATACGCGCCAAATTCAGGGCCATTACCAAGGGCAAGCCTTAGGCCATAGCCTGCCGGATAATGCGATAACCCCACACGGTATATGACCCTTTTACGGCCCCAATAAGGGATAACACGCCTCTTCACGGTAGGCATTGGGCCCCGTTTTTTTTCGATGGCTGGACAGAAGATAGAACCTATCGACAAGAAAGGGGGGTGTTTGAAACCCGGCGCCATTTTTTTCAAACGCAATTATCCGTGAAAGCGGCGCGGTCGGCTTTAAATAGGCCAATGTGATATGAGGTCGGAAAACACGTGTCTCCATATTAATTTTTGCGGCCCGCGCGGCGCGGCGACAATGTTTATGCAAATCCAAAAGCGGCGGGCTGGGCGCAAGACCAGCCCAAATGGCATGCGGCGTCTTTTCACCGAAATGCCCAACTCCGGACAGGCTTAAATCAAACCCCGCGCATTTATATCGGGCTAATTCCATATCGAGTATCTCGGCATGATCGTCGTCTACATCCCCGAAAAACCCAACCGTAATATGCAATTTTTCCGGGGGTGACCAGCGCGCACCGGACACAGCTTTTTGCAACCGTCCTAATTTACCTATGATAGGTTCCGGTGGTTTTATAGCTGCAAAAAGACGCATTTATCTACCGGTTACGCGACAGGTGATCTATAAGTTTTATGAAGGCGATGGGCTTCCTTTTCCATTTCAGATGTCCAGTCAATATCATGGGCGTCAATATTTTCCTTAAGTTGGGCCATTGTCGTCGCCCCGATGATATTAGAGGTCACAAAAGGCCGGCTTTCGACAAATTTCAAAGCAAATTGTGTCGGCGTAAGGCCAAGTGCTCTTGCCGTTTTGTTACATTCAATAATAGCTGTCTGCGCATCCTGGCTCGCATAACGTCCCAAAAACTGTGGAAACAAGGCCTGCCGAGACCCTTTAGGCATTTGGTTGTTTTCATATTTACCTGTCAACAACCCCATAGCCAAAGGCGAATAAGCCAATAGGCCAACCTTTTCACGCATAGAAATTTCAGCACTGCCATAATCGAATCGACGTGCGACAAGACTATAAGCGCATTGATTGGAAACAAGGCGAGGCCCCCCTGTTTTTTCGGCCAGATTAAGAAATTTCATCACCGCCCATGGAAATTCATTTGAAACCCCGATATGGCGAATATTTCCTTTTTCAACATGGCGATGCAGCGCCCCTAAAATATCCTCTAGTGGAACCATATCATCCTCATCGTAATCACGGTAACTCTGATAACCAAATGGAGGAATAGCCCGGTCTGGCCAATGTAATTGATAGAGATCGATATAATCGGTTTTCAACCGGCGCAAAGATTTCTCCACAGCCTCGTCAATTTGGGCCGGTGTGTGCCGTGTCATATCATCATTATCACGGCACCATGACAGGCCCGAACGCCCTATGACCTTACTGGCGAGAATAAAATCATCCCGCTTTCCACGGGCTTTAATCCAGCGCCCGATATATTCTTCTGTTCGTCCCTGCGTTTCCGCCTTGCCCGGGACAGGGTACATTTCAGCCGCATCGATAAAATTAATACCGCGTCCCAATGCGTAATCCAATTGTTCATGCGCTTCGGCTTGCGTGTTCTGCTCTCCCCATGTCATTGTGCCCAAACACACAGAGGTGACAAATAAATCCGAGGCTCCAAGACGTCTTTTTTCCATATTCTTCATCCTTTTATATATAAATAGGCTCTAATTACTGCGAGTCGTCCCACAGGGCTGGTATTTTCGAAAATATCTCTTATATTGGGGTTAGATACGTTCGCAACGAAATTCACGCTTTCAAGGGAGCTTTACATGAATGATTTTAATCACACCGTCGGTATGCAAACAGAGACCGACCTCGGCTTACGGAGCTTTATGCTCGGTACATATCGCTATATGATGATGGCTATGGGCGTCACAGCCAGCGTGGCCTATTTTGGCGGCCAGTATATCCAAGCCAATCCATCCGCGATGAAACTGCTCAGTTCACCGTTTTTACTGTTAGGGTTTGTGATAGCCATTCCGGTTTTATTCGGGGCCGTTGGCGCCAAATTGCATAAAATGAGCCTTGGCGGCGTTCTTGGCTTTCTATTTGGATTTGCCGCATTTCTCGGTGTCTTTATGTCGGCGATTTCTGCCTTTGTGCCGGGATTAATCATTGCCAAAATCTTCTTCATGACAGTGGCCATGTTCGGCGCTCTTAGCCTATTTGGGTATAGTACAGGTCGTAATCTAAGTACATTTGTCAAATATGCCTTCGCGGCATTTCTGGGTTATGTCGCCATTAGTCTTCTAGGCGCTTTCTTCCCGGCTTTACGTCCAACAGGCCCGCTTGATATTCTTATCAATGTTATCGCCTTAGGTGCGATAGCCATGATTACGGCATGGGAAACACAAATGCTAAAGCGGACTTATTACGGAGCCGCCTCAAACCCGGCAATGGCGGGTAAGCTATCAGCATATGGCGCCGCGTCACTCTTACTGACCTTTGTCAATATGTTCCAAATCCTTCTGAGTTTATTTGGTCGGGAATAGACTTAAACACAGGTTTTATAATCACCCCGTCAGCGTGCTGGCGGGGTTTTCTTTTGGCTATACGCCCCATAATTGCTCATCATTTTACCTTGCTAAAACATGTATTATACGTTAGAATTGCTACAGGTTGACGCAGCATTAGACTGTGAGACCTCAACGACACAGGGGAGATAAACTATGTCACTTGCTAAAATCATATGGCTTGTCAGCGCGCTGGCGGCCATTCTCTTTGCTTTTGTTAATACTGGCTATGATGCGACTATCTTAGCTATCTTGGGACTGGCCAGCGGTTGGTTCTTGGATCATGATCACAGGCGAGGCGTTATTATTGCGGCCATTTTCTTGATGATGGGCGGCGCAAATAGTCTCGGCGGGTTTGTCGGTATTGGCAATCATCTCGCAGCTATACTTACAAGCTTAGGGGCCGTCTTTGGCGCCGCGTCTGTTATGGCTATTGTAAGAACACTGGGCGAACGCCTCCTCAAATCAAATACCGCTTAAACTCGGAATATACGATCATTTTGATTGAGCCCCCGCTTCGGCGGGGTTTTATTTTGTCACACGAAACCGCATTTTATCAAACACGCGTAAGACAGTTTTCAAATCATGCCCACGTTTCAAGATTAATCCGCCAGGCGCAACCACGGCAAATTGGCCTTGTTTTTGGCGTAATGCCGGTTTTTTTTCTATCCTGTAAAGTGGATGTTCAGACGCTTTGCGAAATACGGAAAACACGGCTTTATCTTTTAAAAAGTCAAGCGCATAATCTTTCCAATCCCCTTGGGCGACCATGTGCCCGTAAACAGATAAGATCAAGGACAGTTCTTGTCGATTAAAGGCGACTTGTGATGGGGGGTGACTCTGTCCGGCAAAATGTCGACGCGGGAGAGTGTCCGTTTCTTGTGCTTTCACTCTAGATGCTGGATTAACTAGGGAAATAATTTTAGAGCTCATTGTGAAAGTGTAACCGCGACAAGATTCAAAACAAGCCTTTAATTAAATTGGCCAATTTAATTAAAGACCCGCGCGGTGATGACACTTACCAATTTTTCATATTCAATCTTACTTTTGACACAGTCTTGCCCGGTTTCTGCCGCTTGGGGCGATCATAAAGAAGATGTTATTTGATGGGTAAGGCGCGGACCCTCCCATCCCCGTATTCCATGTTTTGCCTCATCATATAACATTATTCCCATAATCCCGTGTTCAGATTGCACCCCATGTTATCTGAACAAAATGACCTATCGTAATAAATTACGATAGGTCATTGATAGGGAAAGGGGCGAAACCGGGTGAGGAATTAAGGTTTATAAACCGCCGCCGTTACAATTTGAGCTGTTTTCACATCATGAACAAGGGCGGCATAGGATTGGCCGTCTTGCGGGACGATATTCGTATTCACGCGCGCGAGGTTTTTGGACTTTACCGGTGTGACATCTGTAACAACATTTGCAAGCGAAAGCGTTCTGCCACCATTTTCACCGCGCGAGATATCAACATCCTGAGAACCGGGCGTATAGCTGACAATAACAACGCGGTAATTTTCCGGATTGCTTTTAAGCGGCATTTCAAAAATTAGGTCGGTATCCGTTTTTGACAGGCTTGCCTTGGGTCTCGTGCTCTTGAGTGGAAACGAATTGACATCCGATAGCTTATATCGCGGACTGTGGGCGGACCCGTTTAATATAATTTGCGGAGTATACACATTGGCCAGTTCCAAAGCCTTACCATATTGACGCTGTCTTTGTGTAAATTTAGGATCTCCGAACGTATCCTTCCACCCCAGATAATCCCAATATGTCACACCATAGGTCAGAACAAGTTTTGTCGGATCATCCGTCAGTGATGCGGCGAAGCGATTAGCGGGGGGACAAGACGAACAGCCTTGTGAGGTAAATAATTCGACCACTGTATCAGGACTAGCCAATGATGAGGTCTGGCTCTCGATAATATCTGCCGATAAGGTCGGGGATAAAAGCGTGGCTGTAAATAGGGTGATAAGGGCAAGTTTTTTCATAAAGACGGTTTAAACTGCAAGATATAATTTATCCATTAAATTGATCATCACAGTACTGTGACCCATATGGCAGATCACACACTACAAAGACGGCATAGCCTTTTGCTTGGCTTTGTCGTCAATATCTATGTCCGGTTGTCCATCCGCAGACAACAGCACGGCAATCCAGCGCGTTGTCGGAAATTGCGCCAATATTATCATTATAATCACGGTTAACGGCGCAGAGAGGAAAGCGCCGACACCGCCCCAAAGCGCACTCCACAATGTTAAAGATAACACCACGACTAATGCTGATAGGTTCATACTATCACCCATCATTTTTGGCTGTATTGTATTTCCAATAATGAATTGGGCGCCAAATAAGAGCCCGGCCAAAAGCGCAATCCGTCCCGAGGAATCAAATTCAACCAATGCAAATAAACATGGAAGCACAACAGCGGCCAGCCCGCCAATAATCGGAATATAATTTAAAATGAAAATGACCAAGGCCCAAAACAAAGCATTATCTAAACCCAGCGCATACATAGCGATATAGCTGACAACGGTTTGCATAATCGAGATAATCGTCTGAACGCCGAGATATTTTTCAATAGACTGTCGAATACGCTCGCCGACTTTGGCGGCTTGGGCGCGACGGTTAATGTCAGGGAATAGATCATCCATTTTCTTAGGAAAGCTGGATTGCGCCGCAAACAAAAACGCCACATAGAGCGCGATAAGAGAGAAGTCGGATATCACGCCCTGAATAGAACTGGCAAACCCTGTCAATCCGGACTGTATCTTTTCCGAAATACCAAATCGGGCATTCAACGTCGCAAAAGATACATCCTTTTGTCCGGTAAGATCTCCAATCCATGCAAATATTTCGCCCAGTCGCGCTTGATAGCGCGGGGCTTGGCGCGACACATCGGACGCCGTATCTGCAATAATAATCACAATTCCGATCAAAGCGGCGACAACGGATAAAACCGCGAAAATCAAGGCCAACCAATACGGTAATTTCGGGCTTAACCCGTCAAGCCAACGCGCAAAGGCATCAATAATCAGCCAGATGAAGATAGCGAGCGCAAAAGGCGCCACGATTTCTGCCGTCTGATGCAAAGACCAGGTAAGGGCAACAAAAGCCAAAAACAAAAGGCTGGCGCGCATTGTACTGTCCAAATCACTTACTCCTAGCAGGCTTTAAGTTTATTATAATTGGCATCTTTTACGTATTTACCCTCAAAGGTCAATTCCGAACCAGCTTTGCGAAGACGTTGCGGATTTACCGCGCCCACGACTGTAAGATACACAACTGTAAAGATAACAGTCAGATGATTGCAAATAAGCCGCTGGGCTTATATCACTCATTTACAAGAGCCGAAATTTCAGCAGCCCCACGCGTGGCAGGAGAGAAAAATGAACACATTATTTATTGGCAAGGATACGGACAATAAAACTCAGGAGCTTTTGCTCAATCGCGCCAATCGCCACGGGCTTGTTGCCGGCGCCACGGGTACGGGTAAAACCGTAACCCTGCAAATACTCTCTGAAGGGTTTGCCAAAGCCGGTGTTCCCGTCTTTGCAGCAGATGTGAAAGGGGATTTGTCCGGCATTGCGCAATCTGGATCTAAAAGCCATAAATTACATGATAAACTCGTCAGCCGCGCTGAAAAAATTGGATTGTCAGATTATGACTATTCCGCACTGCCGACTATTTTCTGGGATCTTCACGGTAAAAAGGGCCACCCTATCCGGACGACGATTGCAGAAATGGGCCCCATGCTTCTATCGCGTCTTATGGGTCTGACCGATGCCCAAGAAGGGATAATGAATATTGCCTTTGACGTGGCCGAAGATAATGATTGGCCACTGGTTGATCTCAAAGATTTAAAATCTACGCTTAATTTTGTGGGTGAACAACGTAAGGAATTATCTCTGGAATATGGTAATATTACCAGCCAGTCTGTCGGGGCCATTATCCGTAATCTGCTTGTGCTTGAACGCGAGGGCGCAGACGAATTTTTCGGCGAACCGGCCTTGAAACTCTCGGATCTGATGAAAACCGATAGTGACGGGCGCGGATTTGTAAATATTTTAGCGGCTGATGATCTGATTAATACACCCCGTCTCTATTCAACCTTTTTGCTCTGGTTAATGAGCGAGTTGTTTGAAGAATTACCTGAAGTCGGTGATCCTGAAAAACCCGTGATGGCATTCTTTTTTGACGAAGCCCATTTATTGTTTGACGAAGCCCCGAAAGCCCTTGTTGAAAAAATAACACAAGTCGCCCGGCTTATCCGGTCCAAAGGTGTCTCGCTTTGGTTTGTGACACAAAATCCGGGGGATATTCCCGATGATGTTTTAGGCCAAGTCGGCAATCGTATTCAACATGCGCTGCGTGGCTATACACCCAAAGAACAAAAAGCTATCCGGTCCAGCGCAGATGCATTCCGACCTAATCCCAAATTCAAAACCGAAGACGTCATATCCGAACTCGGTGTCGGTGAAGCCCTTGTCTCTGTGCTGGATGCCAAAGGACGCCCGCAAATTGTCGGACAAACCTTAATACGCCCACCGGTCTCGCGTCTGGGTCCGTCAACACAGGGTGAACGCTCTGATGTTATAGCCAGCAGTCCTTTATCAGGTGTATATGATGACCCTGTCGACCGTAAATCTGCATATGAAATTCTGACGAAAAAACGTACAGAAATGGCAAAAGCCCAGAAAGAGGCCGAGGCGGTGAAATTAACGGCAAAAGAAAAAGCCAAACCCAAATCATCTACCCGCCGCAGCTCTGGCCGCCGCCGCAAAACAGCCAGCGAATCTGTCCTGCACGAGGCTAAATTGGTCGGGCGGCAAATCTTGCGCTCAGAAGGTCGCAAATTGGTGCGCGGCTTACTCGGCTCTATGATGCGGCGGTAACTTTAAGACATGAAAAAACACATATTGATCAGCCTAGCTGGCCTATGCTTACCGTTAAACAGTGTTGCGGCAGACCCGACCCATGACCCCCATAATGTTTGGGGTCTGTGGGTCACAGCTGAGAAAACCGCGAAAATTGACATTACGACATGCCAGAATAACGCGCCATGCGGACATATTGTCTGGGTCACATATGCAGGTAATGAAAACCCGTTTGATATTAACAATCCCGATCCGGACCGTGCCAAACAGCCCTTAACGGGGCTTAAAATGATCTATGGTTTTAGACGTAAATCCTCGGGTTGGGCCTCGGGGAAAATATATAATCCCGAAGATGGAAAAACCTATAAATCCGCTATCAAACGAAAAGAGAACGGGACATTATCTGTGAAAGGGTGTGTCGGCCCCTTTTGCCAAACGCAAATCTGGACACGACCGCCCACATAATTTACGAGCGTAACATCATGTCGATGGAAGTATGTTTTAGCCTCGTAAATATCTCGGTCCTACCGGCTTGGGCCTTACTGGTATTTGCCCCCAAAGCGCGGTTGACCCACACACTTGTACACTCCTGGGCTTACCCCATGGTTTTGGGCTGTGTGTACATGGCCGGACTGATAGGAACGGTGTTTTTCGGGCTCGGGGCTAAAGGCGCAGGGTTTTCCAATATTATCGCCGTGCGTCAAATTTTTGCATCAGATTTGGGTCTCCTCGTCGGGTGGACGCATTACCTTGTTTTTGACCTCTTTATCGGTGCGTGGGAAGCCCGCGATGCCGCCCGCAGACATATTCCTCATTTTATCCTAATCCCCTGCCTTTTATTAACATTTATATTCGGGCCTGTCGGGCTGTGTCTTTATCTTGTTTTACGCCGCACGTCGAAAAAGGCTGGAGCGGCATTGGATGAAACCGGCACGCTGTAGGGTGTTAGCGGGGGGTAGAGCGCCCCAGTCCCAAGACATCTTTCATATCATATAGCCCCTTGGGCTGTCCGGCCGCCCAAAGGGCTGCGGCCACAGCGCCGCTGGCAAATACGGAGCGGTCCAGCGCATCATGCGAGAGCGTAATCATTTCAAGTTCAGACGCGATTCGCACTTCATGCGATCCGATAACACCGCCCCCCCGCAAGGCGGCAAATCCTATTTGGCCTTCACGTCGCGCATCCCCGCGCCCTTCACGCGACAAAACGCGGGCATCCTCAAGCGCAATAGCCCGTCCCCGCGCAGCCGCATCACCTAACATAAGCGCTGTGCCGGACGGCGCATCGACTTTGTGTTTATGATGCATGTCCAGGATTTCCACATCCCAGTCCTGATTTAAGGCCCGCGTCGCCTGTTCAACCAGAATTTCGAGCATATTTACACCCAAAGAGAAATTACCCGACTTTAGCAATGTAATATTGTCGGAAGCCGATATCAGGGCTTGCTCTTCGACAGACGTAAACCCTGTCGTGCCCGTCACCAATGTATGGCAACGACTTTCATGCATAGCCAAAGCCGCATCTATAGCGGCCTGTGGAGATGAAAAATCAATCATGACGTCACAGGCTTCAAGTCCGTCTCGGGTTTGTGATGTTAAACGCACACCTATATCCCGCAGCCCTGCCAATTGACCCACGTCCTGACCAAGTTCAGCCGCGTTCGGAGCCGCCAAAGCCACTGTTAATTTTGCCCGTGGTTCTGCGTCTAAAGCCTTAAGAACCTCGCGCCCCATGCGCCCGCTGGCGCCTAATATACCGATTTCAATCATATCTGTCATAGACGCGTCATAAACGGGAATTCATGAGCCGTCTACTCCCTGACCCTAGAGATAAACGCTGCCAATAGCCCCGAACACCCACCAATATCAAGCTTGGGAGATTTTCAGAAATTTAACCTTCTATTTACCCGGTGTTTACCCCCTGCATTTAGGTTTCCTTAACTTAACACTTCAGGATAATTTCATGCCACCCAGTGCCGCAGTCGAATATGACACTCACCTTGCCAATGATATGATGGATGAGTTGAACCTGTCTGCGGGTAGTGCGGTGAAACGTGCGATATTGGCTTTGTTTTTATGCGGGCTGGGTGCGGCCATCCTGATCGCTATGCTGAGTTATAATCCCTTTGACACGACATTTGATACGGCCGGTATCGGCGAAACACAAAACGCTCTGGGTCCTATCGGGGCCGGATCCTCTAATTTGATCATGCAAGTGATTGGATGGGGCGGCATATTATTAGGGGGCTTAACATTATTTACCGGCATTCGCGGCATTTTCAAACCCCGACCCAAATCTACTCGGCTAGACAGATGGCGCCGGGCCACTCTATTATTGGGGGCTGTGATTTTTGGGACGGCCACACTGTCTGCGTTTCCAATTCCTCAAAGCTGGCCTATGGCAACGGGTATTGGGGGCTGGCTGGGTGACGGTATTTACCTGAATTTCAAAGGCGCACTTGACCATTTTAATATCCCTATTGCCGGCTTGATTGTCGCTATTTTCACCTTTGTCATCGCCGCATTTTGTTTAGGGCGCTTTATCGGCATTGTCGGACGTGACCTAGTTGATATTTGGGACGCGGCCGGTTTGGTCTGGGCCACTATACGGGTCTGGATTGACCGTTTAGTCGCACTTCTAAGCACGCTATTCCATAAAAGGTTTGCCTCGAAATCCGGCTCGGCGTCCAATTTGCATCGGGATCACGTCACCCATTCTCTTAACACCTCGCTGACAAATGGGCGTAGCCATTCCGAAACCATTGATCATATGATCCGAACCTCGGCCGCCTATGCCCCCATTGACGCCTCAACAACGCGCTCAGCTCCGCCACCCACATCTAAGTCCGCACGCAAACCCCGCACAAGCGTTAAAAAGAAACCGGCCTTACGTTCCGCGGCAAAAACACCCGAGTTTCAATTCCCCGAAGGCAGTGAATTTGTACTGCCCACACTCGACCTTTTAAAAACCCCGCCGCCACGTTCGGCGATCACAGATGAAGGCGCACTACGCCGAGCGTCTGAAAATTTGCACCGTGTCATGGCCGAATATGGCATTCAAGGTGATATGGGCGCGGTCCGACCCGGCCCCGTTGTGACATTATTTGAATTTGAACCTGCCCCCGGAGTCAAATCCAAGCGCATTATCGGACTTGCCAATGATATTGCCAGAAATATGAGCGCGCAATCGGCGCGAATTGCCGTTGTACCCGGTCGCAATGCTATGGGGGTAGAACTCCCCAATCGTCGTCGCGAAACGGTCTGGTTAAAAGACATGCTGTCCTCTCGCGATTTCCAAGACAGCGAAGCCGGACTCCCGCTTATCATGGGGGAAGATATTGGCGGATCCCCCTTTATCGCAGATTTATCAAAAATGCCGCATTTATTGGTCGCAGGTACCACAGGTTCGGGTAAATCTGTGGCGGTTAATGCCATGATTTTAAGCCTGATGTACAAGCTCACCCCGGAGCAATGTAAATTTATCATGATAGATCCGAAAATGCTTGAATTGTCGATTTACGATAATGCTCCCCATCTCCTCGCACCGGTGGTCACAGAACCGAAAAAAGCCGTTGTAGCGTTAAAATGGACGGTAAGAGAAATGGAAGACCGTTACCGTAAAATGTCCAAGATGGGCGTAAGGAATATGGCCGGGTATAATGAAAAAGTTGCAGAGGCCAAGGCCCGCGGCGAAATCATAACCAAAACCACTATGACGGGCTATAATAAAGAAACGGGTGATCCTGTTTTTGAAACCGAAGAACTCAATTATGAACCCATGCCCTTTATTGTTGTAATTATTGACGAAATGGCCGACTTGATGATGGTGGCGCGTAAAGAAATTGAGGGTTCCGTGCAAAGATTGGCACAAATGGCCCGTGCCGCAGGTATTCATATGATAATGGCAACGCAACGCCCCTCAACCGATGTTATCACCGGTACGATCAAAGCAAATTTCCCGACCCGCGTATCCTTCCGTGTCGGCTCATCTATTGATAGCCGTACCATTATTAATGAAAACGGAGCTGAACAGCTTTTGGGGAACGGGGATATGTTGTTTATGGGCACAGGGCGTCCGCGTCGCCTGCATGGCCCCTTTGTTTCGGATGCCGAGGTCGAACGTATCGCCGCCTTTGTCAAAGCTCAAGGTACGCCATCTTATCTTGAAGATATCACGACAGAACGCGAGGAGGGCCCGGAAGACCCCACGCTGGCTGGCGGAGGCTCAGAAGGCAATACGCTATTTGATCAGGCCGTAGCAATCGTAGCCAATGACCGGAAAGCGTCGACAAGCTATATCCAGCGCAAGCTCTCTATCGGATATAATCGTGCGGCCAATCTTATCGAAAAAATGGAACAAGACGGCATGATTGGACCGAGCGGGCCCGGGGGCAAACGCGAAATTTTTCTGCCCGAAAAGGACAGTTATTAAACGCTCTATTAAGTGTAGAAAGCTATAATAAACGCCGAAAAAGACATTTTGGTTACAAAGTTGGGCAAATACGGGAGACGAAAGGACATCATAATGGAAACGATGAGCACAATTTTACCTCTCGCCTTATTGTGGGTTACACTCTATTTCGGCTTTAATTTATCTATAAAACATTTTAGCGATTAACCGACACAGGCCTTAATACACAATAGGCAAAAGAGCTATCAGTAGCAAAACGCGACTATGAACCTTAAATTGGAAAAAACGCGCGCGCGCCTGCAAGCCAAGCAAAGACGGGCCATCGCCCATCACCCCGCACATGCCCATGCTCTGATCGCACATTATCCCGCACTGGCCTTACGCCATAAAATCATTGGCGGCATATGGCCCTTGCCCGGAGAGATAGATACGCGAGACCTGCAATACGCCTTGGCCAGCATGGGGGAAACCTTGAGTCTGCCCTGCACACCCCGCAAAGGACATCCTCTTATATTTCGAGCGTGGTCGCCCTCTGATCCGCTAAAGTCCGGCCCATATCAGACCTATGAACCCTATCCAGACAAGCCGGAGGTTTTACCCGAAATCATCTTTGTTCCGCTTTTAGCGTTTACAGCCCGTGGCGATAGGCTGGGGTATGGCGGCGGGTTTTATGACCGCACATTGGCAAAGCTTTCACAAAACCATAAGATTTTTACTTGCGGCATTGCCTATAATGCGCAAGAAGCCAGCGCGTTACCCACAGACGCACATGATGTCCGATTGGACGCCATTTTAACAGAAACAGGGTTTAGAGACTTTAACCTATAGTTATTTAAAAATTACGGTGAGAATTAGGTGTGAAAATTGCATTTTTCGGAGATGTTGTCGGGCGCGCCGGACGTAAAGCTATTACCCAATATGTGCCCCGCCTCAAAGGCGAATTGGGTCTGGACGCCGTTATTGTCAATGCGGAAAACGCAGCCGGAGGCTTTGGCATTACCCGCGCCACTGCAGATGAGCTTTTTGAGGCCGGTGTCGATGTGTTAACACTGGGCAATCATAGTTTTGATAATCCGCAGGGCATCAATGTTATTGAGACCGAGGATCGCCTGCTCCGGCCTTGCAACTACCCTCAAGGCACAGTTCCGGGACGCGGTGCAGGGCTTTACACTATTAACGGATTTCAACTATTGGTCGTTAATGTATTAGGGCGGGTATTTATGGACGCATTAGACGACCCGTTTCAAGCCGTGGATAAAGAGATAAATGCCGCCCCGTTAGGCACTGTTGCAGATGCCATTATCGTTGATATACACGCTGAAGCCACATCGGAAAAACAGGGCATGGGCATATTTTGTGACGGACGGGTCAGCCTTGTTGTGGGCACGCATCAACATGTGCCAACCTCTGATACACGTATCTGGCCTAACGGCACAGCCTATCAAACGGATGCCGGGATGTGCGGAGATTATAATAGTGTCATCGGCATGGATAAAGAGGAACCCTTGCACCGGTTTACAACCCGCATGCGCGCGGGACGGTTTACACCGGCGGCGGGGCCGCCGACCCTATGCGGTATTTTTGTTGAAACGGATAATGCAACCGGCTTGGCCGTACGCGCCGAACCAATACGCATTGGCGCCATGTTGATGGAACATATTCCGGCCCTTTGATAAATTAGGACAGCTTGGGTTTATCCGTGCCCAGCCACGCAGGTGCGGCACTGGGGATACCAAATAGATAGCCTTGAAGATAATCGACACCGAGGCGCATAAGTAAATCAGCATTGTCTCGACTATCGACCATTTCAGCTACAGTTTTAACGTTAAATGTCTGCGCCAGATCCACCATCATACGGACAAAGGTTTGCTTATGCGGCATGACGGCCAAATCCTGAATAAAGGAGCCATCAATTTTAATCGTATCGGCTTCAATTGCCATAAGGTTTTGAAATGTCGTATAACCGGATCCAAAGTCATCTATCGCGAAATCCGTGCCAAGTTGTCGGGCCTCAACGCAAAACCGGTTTGCCATGGCCGGATCGTCCAGAGCCACAGTTTCTGTAAGTTCCAATGTCACTCTTTGCGCAGCCGGGCCAAGGGCTTTTAACGCGTCGAGATAGGCATCCGCGGCCTTCATATTCTTAACCGTTCCCGCCGAAAGATTGAGCGCTAACCGGATAGAGCTGTCGCGCAATAAGGTTACAGACGCCAGTTCAAGCGCACGACGATCGAGGAAATGCACAAGGTCAAGTTTCTCCGCAGCCATGATAATTTGGCCTGCCGAAACAATTTCGCCATTATCACGGCGCAGACGCAGCAAACATTCATAATGATGGAGTTCCCGGGTTTTCGCATCGACAATCGGTTGATAGGCCAAAGAAATACGCCGGTCATTTAGTGCCGCCAATATGGCTTCAGATGTTATAGGATAGTTTTTCTTGTGTTCCCAATTTTTGTTTAAATCATTGTGATAGGCTATATAGTCACCAAGGTGGCGTACGCTTTCTTCTAGGGCGATACGGGCTTGTAAAAGCGCATCATCCGCTGTCACGGCATAATCGGGTTTCAACGTTGCCCCTATATTTCTGGCTTTATCTCCCGCCAGCCTATCCCCACCCAACTTATCTCCGGCCAGATTATCTCCAGCCAGCCTGCTTTGAGGCTCATGCGCCAGATGCGCGCCCTTCAAGAGCGTTCCGCCCGCCGCAAATTCAGCATATAATTCACCATGCGGGCTCGGATAAGGCGTATCTGATAATTCAGACACAAGGGATTGGGCAAGATTTTCAAGACTTTGTGCGTCAGCTTGTAAGAGGCCGATTGCAAATCCCGTATCAGCCAATCTGGCCAGAATATCAGGCGCTTTGACAAAAGTATTGAGACGCGCTCCAATAGCTTTAAGCAATCTGTCACCCGTTTCAAATCCATACGTGGTATTCACATCCTCTAAATTGATCACTTGCAATCGCAATAAGCCGGCATCAACATGGGTTCTTTTGGCTATCGAGAGAAGATAGTTTAATCCACCATGTAAGCGTTCCGCACTCCACAATCCGGTCAATTCGTCAAAATTATAACTATGGACCGTTTTATCATGATCGCGTTTTTGCGTCGAAATATTACGAATAACGGCTATAATTTTATCTGGTGTTTGTCCGGTGCCAGACAAGCGCTGCCCGCGTTCTTCAAGCCATAAGGTCTGATCATCAAATGTCTGTATTTCATAAGAAATACAATATTGCGCCCCGTCCCATGTTAATTGTCGCAAGGCATTTACGCGCGCGCGCGCAGCATCCGCCGTTAAACGGTGATCATAAGCATCGCGTGTTGCCGGTAGGTTTTCGACCTGCACATGTAGTAATTCTGCCGCAGCTAAGGCATCAACCCACGCATGGGCTTTGGCACCATCCCAGATAAAACACGTTGCGCCTAACAAGACCGAAGCCTGATGAAAAAGCTCAGTTTCAGATAAAGAAACAGGCTTAATGTCAGACGACATTGTCATGTTCTTGTCTTTAACTGTCTGCGAACGCTTGCCCATTGGGTTCACCTTTATTTTCAAAATTTGCGTTTCGTGATCGTCTCAATTTTCACAGTATATTAGCAAAAAAGCCTTAATAAATTAACACCTATAGTTGTACTTTAAATTCTAATCCCCAAAGCTTTCTGTCACCCCGAAATCCCGACGTGCACTGGCAATAGTCACCATAAAACCCGCCATAACATCTAATAAACACATCAGGGTGATCAAAAAGAAAACAGAGGTTGCAAAAGCATTGAACATCAAAAATTCAACAAGACAGATAATAAATAAAACCATAGAAAAGGCATGATTCATGATCGCAGCTCGTCCAAAACCGGTTGATTTTAGAAGTTCAAAAAACAGCAATAGCAAGCTCAACATAATCAGGGCATGACCCGGGGTAATAGACCAGTCAGCCCCGGACGCCATAGCAATGCTTATCACCTCATTATCCATGCGGTCCCGAACCGCATCAGCCGTTGAAAACGTCGCCCCTCCCCAAGCCACGACATTATAAATAATAACGGGCATGCTCAGTAGCGGAAATATTGTAAATAGGCGCATGTAGATCTCGAAAAACGAATCATATAGTTACCATGGATAGCGGAGAAAGGCTTTCAACAGGTTAACGCAAATTTACCTTTTAGTCCCGCTCTCACCCTAAGTCACTTGGCCTCTATTGTGATAACCCCGTTCTCTATGAGGCTTTGTGCCGAAGATAATATAGCTTCCTTGGCCGGACGAGGCACCACTTTTGTAATATTGCTAACATATTCGGCGTCCGCGTGGTGAAATATCCCCAAATCCGGGAGAATGGATTTTATCCGGTCATCAAAAAGACCGAGCAGGCGCACAATAAAGTTCGGCATACTGCCTTTGGGCATTTTTCTCACATCCGGATAGGCCTTGCGCAAAATATCGCTAAGTTCATGCAGCCACAACGTTTCGCCACCGGCCATCAAGCGCCGTCCACCGGCCGCATCGGCGGTCAAAGCCGCGATATGTATAGCCGCACAATCACGCACATCAATGATCGGATATGACACTTTCGGCATCATTGGAAAGTCACCCTTGAATATGGCTTGAATTATGGCCAGGGACGCACCGCCATTTTTATAAAGATCCGGCCCCAAAACCAATCCCGGACAAATTGTGACTAATTTTTCCCGCAATCCTTGCGCTTCAACATAGGCCCATGCCGAAAGCTCGGCTCTTGTCTTGGATACGGGATAGGCCGTTAAGGGTTTCCAATCCGGGTCCGACCAGTCGGTTTCAGATACATGCATTTTGGCCCCGCGTCCGGGCTGGCCTATCATGGCGACCATAGAGGATGTCATAACTATACGGTCTACGCCGGCCGATAGTCCATGTTCCAGAACACGTTGGGCGCCCGCCCGCGCCTCGGCCACCAGAGACTCACGATCACTCGGGGCTTCAACAGGAAAGGGTGAGGCAATGTGCAAAATATACCGACAGCCGTTCACAGCCTCAGACCATCCCTTATCTGCGTCCAGATTAGTCTCGACGATCTCTAGCTTGCTCACGTCTAGGCCTTGCGCGTCTAAAGCTGTGACAAGCGTTCTGCCTTTCGCTGGGCTCCGAACCGTCCCGCGAACCGCATAACCCTTTTCTAGAAGACGGGCCGCAACATGAGAGGCGATGAAACCCGACACACCTGTGACAAGAACCTTATCTACCATATGAACTCTTTTTCTTTGCGTGAATGCGGTCTGTTTTCGTTCACTTATTGACTAATTTTATTGGCGCAATTTTGATTATAAATCTCTATGGCCCGTGGCATCATCGCTTTAAAATCAGCGACCCGCGTTTGCGGAGACGGATGGGTCGATTGAAATTCTGGCGGTGTCGCGCCCGCATTTGCCCCCATACGTTCCCAGAGTTTTGGCGCCTCGCGAGGGTCATAACAGGCACGCGCGACAAGAATAAGTCCAATTTCATCCGCTTCAGATTCGTGCTTTCGTGAAAAGGGCAGCGCAAACCCATATTGAGAAATACCCCCGAACACACCCATCACCGCCCGTTGCGCTCCAAAATCCATGCCCCCGGCTCCAAGCGAAACTCCGGCTCCGACAATGCGCTGCATGTTTTGTTGGGCCATACGTTCTGCCCCGTGATGCGCGAGTGCATGGGCCACTTCATGTCCCATAACAACGGCCAATCCATCTTCATTTTCAGCGATTGGGATCAAGCCTGTATAAACAGCGGTATAGCCCCCCGGCAAAGCAAAGGCATTGGCCTGATCTGATTCTATGACATTAAATGCCCATTCAAATCCGGGATCGGCATCGGCTGCGGCGCGCGCGATACGAATACCAATCTCGTTAACCGCATCCACAACCGGCCCGCTCGTCAAGACTTTATTGTCTTGCAAAATTTGTTGATAAGACTGCAACCCCAATTGCATTTCCTGAGCAGGTTTCATTGTGCGTAATTGTTTACGCCCTGTATAGGGAACTGTCTTTTGATTGGCGAAATAATAGACGCCGGCGCCAATGGCAAATAAGAGCATGATTTGCCAGCGAAACCCGCCACCGCGCCGGGCATAGCCCCGTCCGCCGCCTCGTCCACTTAGAGATTGTCGTCTGACTTGACGCCTATAGACCATTCAAACCCCCAACCCTTTCATTCCATTTCCCTCCACATTTAGCATAAATCCAAATAAATGCGCTATATTATTGGCATTAATGTCAGTTTATAAAGCCATTTCAGCCCCGTCACGGCCCGAGATTGGCGCAAACCCATAGCTTTAGGCAGAAAGAGCATGAGATTACAGCCAAAGCGCCGAAAATCTTCAAATATCAGATAATGTCCCGAACTCCGCTTGTAACCTTTAGAGCTATTCTATAGGAGAGGACAATTTACTTTTTCGGGATCGATTCATATCTGTAATCGGGTCTTATAAGGATGAAATCATGGGTAAACGCACTGATATACAGTCTATTTTAATCATAGGTGCTGGGCCCATAGTGATTGGACAGGCCTGTGAATTTGACTATTCCGGCGTGCAGGCCTGCAAAGCGCTCAGAGACGAAGGTTATCGCGTTATCTTGATAAATTCAAATCCGGCAACGATCATGACCGACCCGGGCATGGCCGATGCCACCTATATTGAACCGATTACACCGGAAATGGTCGAAAAAGTTATTGCCTTGGAAAAGCCCGATGCCTTGCTACCGACAATGGGCGGGCAAACAGCCCTGAACACGGCTTTGAAACTTGAAGAGATGGGGGTGCTTGAAAAATACGGTGTCGAGATGATCGGCGCGAAAGCCGATGTGATTGACAAGGCCGAAAACCGCGAACGCTTTGCCAAGGCCATGACAAAAATCGGCTTGGAAAATCCGCGCGCGACCATCATCACCGCGCCCGAAGGCAATATTGCACAAGGCGTGGCCGAAGCGCTCGAAAAGCTCCATCTGACCGGATTGCCAGCCATTATAAGACCGGCTTTCACCCTCGGGGGCACCGGCGGCGGCATTGCTTATAACCGCGAAGAATTTGAGCATTACGTCCGCTCGGGCCTCTCGGCCTCACCTACCCACCAAGTCCTGATTGACGAAAGCTTATTGGGATGGAAAGAATTTGAAATGGAGGTCGTACGCGACAAGGCTGATAATTGCATTATTATCTGTTCCATCGAAAATATTGACCCCATGGGCGTCCATACAGGCGACAGTATCACCGTCGCGCCGGCCCTGACCTTAACCGATAAAGAATATCAACGCATGCGGGATGCCTCTATCGCCGTTCTGCGTGAAATCGGCGTAGAAACTGGCGGGTCCAATGTTCAATTTGCCGTCAATCCCGAAAATGGGCGCATGGTGGTCATAGAGATGAACC
This sequence comes from uncultured Caulobacterales bacterium, assembly GCA_964607445.1. Lineage (GTDB taxonomy): Bacteria > Pseudomonadota > Alphaproteobacteria > Caulobacterales > Maricaulaceae > CALCKU01. The sequence goes on along the minus strand of CAZSKN010000002.1, from coordinate 129,797 downwards.
CGCGCGTCTCGCGCTCCTCGGCTTTGGCTTCAAAGGCCACAGGTTTCCCAATCGCGAAAATTGCCGCCAAGCTGGCGATAGGTTATACTTTGGACGAGTTAGATAATGACATTACCGGCGCAACTCCGGCGGCCTTTGAACCCACGATTGATTATGTCGTCACCAAAATACCGCGCTTTGCCTTTGAAAAATTCCCCGGGTCTGAAGCCACGTTAACCACCTCTATGAAATCTGTCGGTGAAGCTATGGCCATTGGCCGGACATTTACCGAAAGCCTACAAAAAGCATTACGCTCACTCGAAACAGGGCTGACCGGATTAAACCCAATTGAGATTGAAGGCGAGAACCGCGATAAAGCCATCAAAGCCCGTTTATCGATTCAAGCCCCTGACCGCCTACTGGTCGTCGCACAGGCCTTCCGTGAAGGCCTAACGGTTGAAAAAGTCTATCAATATACCCGTATAGACCCTTGGTTTTTACGCCAAATCGAGGCGTTGGTGAAAGCCGAGACCTTTTTGCAGGACACGGGACTGCCCAAAGATAGCGCGACTTGGCGCGCCATCAAAGCCGAAGGATTTTCTGATGCGCGCATTGCGGAATTGACGTCTGGCACGGAAACAGCAACACGACAGGCTCGGCATAAGGCCAAAATACATCCTGTCTTTAAACGCGTTGATAGTTGCGCTGCGGAATTTCAGGCCAAAACCCCCTATATGTATTCCACCTATGAGGTTCCGTCTTTTAACGCAGACGTGGTGTGCGAAGCCCGCGTATCGGATCGTAAAAAGGTGATTATATTGGGCGGCGGGCCTAATCGTATCGGTCAAGGCATAGAATTTGATTATTGCTGTTGCCATGCCGCCTTTGCCTTGGCCGATATCGGCATTGAAAGCATTATGGTCAATTGCAATCCGGAAACTGTCTCGACCGATTATGACACATCTGACCGGCTTTATTTTGAACCTTTGACCGAAGAAGATGTTTTGGAATTGGTTGAGAAAGAGCGTAGCTCGGGCGAAGTTTTAGGCGTTATCGTGCAATTTGGCGGGCAAACGCCATTAAAATTAGCCGGGGCTTTAGAAGATAATGACATACCCTTACTTGGCACAATGCGCGACGCGCTGGATCGCGCTGAAGACCGCGAACGGTTCAAAGCCCTTGTCGAAAAATTAAATCTCACGCAACCGCGCAACCATATTGCCCGCACCGCCAAAGAGGCCGAGACCGCCGCGGAAATTGTCGGATACCCGGTTGTCTTACGGCCTTCCAATGTTCTGGGGGGACGCGGGATGGAAATCGTCGAAAATACGCAGCATTTACGCCGCTATATCACAACAGCGGTGAGCGTCTCGGGTGCGGCTCCGCTTTTGATCGACCAATACCTTCGTGATGCCATTGAACTTGATGTCGATGCTATTTGTGATGGTCAGGATGTCTATATCGCAGGGGTGATGGAGCATATTGAAGAGGCCGGCGTGCATTCCGGGGATAGTGCCTGTTCGCTCCCACCCTATTCTCTGACGGAAGATATTGTTGACGAATTAAAGCGACAAGCCCATCTTCTGGCCTTAGAGCTTGGGGTTATTGGATTGATGAATATCCAATTTGCCGTCAAAGACGGCGATGTTTACCTAATCGAGGTGAACCCACGCGCCTCACGTACCGTTCCCTTTGTTGCCAAGGCTATTGGTCTGCCCATAGCCAATATTGCCGCTAAAGTCATGGCAGGTATGAAGCTCTCTGAATTTGATCTGACCGTGAAACCCCAAAGCCATATCGCCGTCAAAGAAGCCGTCTTCCCATTTGCACGCTTCCCCGGCGTAGATACAGTCTTGGGGCCTGAAATGCGTTCAACCGGTGAAGTCATGGGGCTGGCGGAAAGCTTTGGTACGGCCTTTGCCAAAAGCCAGTTAGGTGGCGGGGTCGTGATTCCGAAATCGGGTAAGGTGTTTATTTCTGTGAGAGATCATCACAAACCCATGATGGCGGATCTGGCCAGACGGCTTATTGCGCAGGGCTTTAAAATTATCGCCACGGGAGGCACAACAAAATATCTACGCGAGCAGGGCCTTGAGGTCGAATATGTCCGAAAAGTCTCTGAAGGGCGTCCGCATATTGTCGATTCTATCAAAAATAACGATATAGCCCTGATGTTTAACACGACATCCGGAAAACAATCCCTGCAAGATAGTTTTTCACTCAGACGCACAGCGTTAACGCAACGTGTTCCCTATTTTACGACAGCCGCCGCCGCACGCGCCTGTGTGGCCGCCATTGAGGATTTATCGCACTCAGACTATAGTGTTAAAAGCCTACAGGCCATTGCCGCCGGATAGGGCCTGCCAGAATTATGGTCTGATTTTTAATCTGAATTAT
>CAZSKN010000002.1:108885-127321 GCA_964607445.1 uncultured Caulobacterales bacterium | reverse complement strand
AGGGGGTTTAAAATGAAAAGGCTTGAATTAACCGTGACCCAGTTCACCCACATTTAGGTCACGGTTAGCGCCCCAGTGTTGCTTATTAAACTCCGCGCAATATCGCTACAGCAAAAAAAGAATACGCCTTATACATATTTTATAGAGGCGGAAAAAAGTGACCTCAGCCGCGCGCCACACGGTCTAATACAGGGGGATTCAGCCGGATCAAGGCCATTTTAAAATGGATATAAGGCCGAATCCGGCCTTATATCAGCAGATCGTCACGCCTAATAGAGCGTTTTTTCGAGTTGAGCCTGATGCAAGGCTGAAAGCCGCGGGTTATCGACACTTTCAACAAAGTCATTGAGGAGGTCATCCATACAAAGTTTTTGCTGTTGCACGACCAAGAAAGACTGTAATCCCGAATTTTCACAGGCAGTTTCAGCTTTATTTTGTAACCTCACATATACGCGATTGAGCGTGTTTTCCGCCTCGAGGTCGGCGCGATCGATTTTAAACCGGACTTCGGTCTCTGCACTTTGGTTGGCAAATGCAGGGCTAGTCGTGAGTAAAGCCGCGCACACTAAACTTACGGCGGCTAAGATATTGACTCTCATACGGCGAGGCGTCAGTTTATGAGTCTGTTTGATAAGCATTTTCGTCTCCTTTCGTAATGCTGTTAAGCGCAGCGGTGAGGTGGCACCCTCACCGCTACTTTATAAAACGCACCAGTTCGAAGAGGATTAACCCAAAGCGCGTCTTATTGCTTATCGATAACACATGTATTGGTAAAAGTCACCCTTTATTTATTGATATTCAATAAATTTTTGGAAAGGTTTCAATTTCAGGCAAATTAATGCGCAAATTTATTGCTTTACTGACCCTATTGAGGCTTAATTTCGGTTTATTTGACCACAGATTTTAACCCGAATATATCCCCTTGATTATTCATTAAACATCCTTATGTTTCTGGCGCTTACACGATCCGCCACAAATTAGCGTCCATTGAGTTAGGAATTTTAAATGCAAAAAGTCCCCATGACGGTTAAGGGCCATGCCGCTCTAGAAGCCGAACTTAAACATCTTAAAGCTGTTGAAAGGCCTGAAGTCATTCAAGCCATATCTGTGGCCCGCGAGCATGGCGACCTGTCAGAAAACGCGGAATATCACGCCGCAAAGGAAAAGCAAGGTTTTATCGAAGGGCGCATTCAAGAATTAGAGAGCAAGCTGTCTCTGGCGCAAATTATCGATGTCACCAAAATGTCTGGCGATACGGTCAAATTCGGAGCCACGGTGAAAATCGTCAATGAAGATACAGACGAAGAAAGCACTTACCAAATTGTAGGTGAAGATGAAGCCAATATTAAAGATGGTAAAATTTCGATCACAGCCCCTATGGCCCGCGCCATGATTTCCAAGGAAGTCGGAGACGCATTTGAAGTGATCGCACCGGGGGGATCTAAAGGCTATGAAATTCTAGAAGTCACATTTAAATAATGACGCAACCCACGCTGAACTGTTGGGTTATATCTGACGGGCGGCGCGGTATTGAAAATCAGGCTTTGGGACTGGCCCGAGCGTTGGGACAAACACGCTCTCTTAAGATAAAGACATTTTCGTTAAACTCGGGCCGCGTGTATAAAGCCCTGCCCCCCAAAGCACAAATAGCCTTAAAAAAACGACCTCAAGAGCATGGTTTTAGCGATCCGGTCAAGGCTGATGAGACCTATATAATCATCGGGTGCGGGCGACAAGCCATTGCGCCTTTATCCGCGCTTAAATCCGCCCACCCCGATATATATACCATTTATATTCAAGACCCACGCCTAGACCCCGATAATTTTGATCTTGTCATTGCGCCCGAACATGACGGCTTGATGGGCCCTAATATTGAAACCATGATCGGTGCGCCGATAGGATTTACCCCCGAGGATCTCGAAACGCAGCGCAAGCAATTTTCAGACAGGCTTAAAACCTATCCCGCGCCATATGCTGGCTTATTGATCGGCGGCTCGTCCAAAACCCATCGCTTAACGTCCACTGATTGCCAAACCCATCTCGCCCATGCCCAAAGCTTAATCGCGGCGGGCTATAGCCTATTGGTTTCAACCTCGCGGCGCACACCGGATTTCGCCCGAATGGCCTGGGCGAGGTTTAAAGCCGACCATGCAGAACGCATTTGGTTTTATGATGGCGGCACGCCCAATCCCTATCAGGCCTTTTTAGCCGCCGCCGATATACTATTGGTAACACAAGACAGCACAAACCTACTGACAGAGGCCTGTAGTACGGGCACACCCGTATTGACCTTACCCGTAGAGGTCGGGATATTACACCATGGGCGCCCCCATAAATTCGATCATCTGTATAAACGCTTGGAAACGCGCTGCGGGTTAAAACCCTTTACGGCTCCGCTTGCCGCCTCCGCCCTGAGCGCCATGTCCTATGCCCCCCTTCAAGAGACGCCCCGTATCGCGCAAAAGGTCTGGGCCCGTTTTGACACGCGCGCCACGCGCGCCCTTGACCTTTAAGTCGCATAGCCCTATAGGGTCGCCACCGAGCGGGGGACGCACCAAAGTAAACCCGTGACCAGAGCCGGATGTCTGACCGGCAGGAGCTTAAAATGAAAAAAGACATACATCCTGATTATCACATGATTACCGTGCAAATGGTAGATGGGACTGAATATCAAACCCGATCAACTTACGGCAAAGAAGGTGATCGACTTGTTCTTGATATCGATAGCAAAACCCACCCGGCTTGGACGGGCGGCGACCAACGTCTTATGGACCGCGGCGGACGCGTATCACGCTTTAAAGACAAATTTAAAGGCTTCGTTTAGCCTTATCGGCCGCATTGCGGCCCAGATTTTTTAAAGATCTAAGATGATGTTGATGACGTCTAGCCCCTCTTATGCGCGGGGGGGGGAGACGCTCGATGCATAAAGCCTGTGTTAACGTCTGTCAGTGATGTTACATCCGACCAAAGGCGGCTTCCAAACGGTTAATTTGGTCAGCAACGGTATTTCCACTTTGCGCGGCAATCGTGCCGTAAAGTGATCTATCAAGCCTTGAAATCCGTTCATAAAGCGCTTCTGAGCGCGCGAGCAAATCAACTAATAGTGCCGGTAAAACTGTCGCTTTTTTCGCAAGATCTGAAAAACTCAATTCATCCTCAGTCTTTGAAATGGCGATCAGCCTATATTTATCTAGCCGGGCGTCCGCTATTGTCATTTCCCCTTCTTTAAGGGCGCGTTGTACCAGAAGCCAACTCGCGACTTGCATCAGTCGGGTCGTGAGTTGCATGCTTTGCGAAGCATATGTCAAAGCGCTCTTACGATCGAGTTTTTTGCTTTCGTGACGCCCCGGCCCGTCAAGATAGGCGGCTGTTTCCTCGACCATATCCATGCCCTCACGGAACGTTTTGGTAAAGAGTTGGGATTTTGTAAACTCCATCAAACGGGCTTCTGCCTGTGGCGTAAGCGTATCAGTTAACGCTGTGGCGATGTTTATTCCGTCGCTCATTATGTCTCCTTTGCCAGCCCTAAAGACCGATCATTTTAGTTTGCAGTCAAAAGGACGTAGTGCAAAGCCTGCGCCAATGCTGTTTATCGGCCAAATAAATTATGGGCAGCATCCAATTTATCTTGTTTTTTGGTTAATTCGCGAGAAATACGGACAGTTTCGGCCTCTAAGATCTGCAATCGCTCCTTTAACTCTTGCAAAGAGACACTGTATAGGTCTTCACCGATCGTGAATCCGATCTCACTTTGACCCGATTTTGCTTTTTCCACGTCATCCCCATTTCTTATTTTGGGAAAGGTTGAAAATAATCATCCCTTTAATATCCCTTGTCAAATTTCATTAATAACCGTATAGCTGGTCTGATAATAGGTGAATTTGAAAAAATTTCCTAAATTTAACCCGGCCGAGCCGGGTTTTTTGATGTCTTAATGCGGAGGGAGCCGATGACACAAATTTTAATGCCCAAAGCTACGGCCGTCTGGCTTATTGAGAACACCGCGCTGACGTTTAATCAGATTTCGGAATTTTGTAGCCTACACATTATCGAAGTCGAAGGTATTGCTGACGGTGATGTTGCAAGCGGCATTCGCGGGGCAGATCCGATTGCGAACGGACAATTAGCCCGTGAAGAAATCGAAAAGGGTGAAAAGGACCCTGATTACACATTAAAAGTGACAAGCTTTGACCATATGCCGGAAACCACAAAAAAAGGTCGCAAAGGCCCACGTTACACGCCACTCTCCAGACGCCAAGACCGTCCGGACGCAATTGCTTGGCTCGTGCGTAATCACCCGGAAGTCTCAGACGCGCAAATATCTAAACTTATCGGCACAACAAAACCAACGATTAACGCTATTCGCGAACGCACCCATTGGAAAATGAGTACAATTAATCCAACGGATCCTGTATCATTGGGTCTGTGCTCCCAAATGGATTTGGACGCGATCGTAAAAACCGCGGCCGAGAAAAAGGCAAAGGCTGATGCCAAAGCCGGTATTGACAATAGCGAGAGTCTAAAACCTGTCGAAGATGACAAACCTGCCCAAGACGCTCCCAAAGTCGAACATACGCTCGAAAGCCTGTTTAAGCCCTCGACCCCGACTTAATTACAGATACGCCATTAGTTCAGGCGGGCATAATTTTGGCCCCTACGGGGTGGCACGGCCACCCCTATTTACAATTAATCCAATTCATCAATCGGCATAGTGTAATTTAACGCCAAGCGTCCGCCATCCACGTAAATGGTTTCACCCGTCACATAGCTCGCATCATCAGAGGCTAAAAAGGCAGCCACGCTGGCAATTTCAGAGGGCTGTCCCACCCGACCTAAAGGGGTGCGGGCTTTAATCTTACCCAAAGCTTTATCATCCCCGACAACATTGCCCAACATATCCGTCTTGATACTGCCCGGCCCGATCGCATTTACACGTATCCCAAAGGGTGCAAGTTCCAGAGCCATAGCCTTGGTCATTTGCTTTAACCCGCCTTTCGACACGCTATAGGCCAAATAATCCGGAATACTGACACTGTCATTAATAGACGACATATTGATAATGGCATAGGGGCGCTCAGATAAACGTGAGCGGTCCTCACGTTTTTCAATCTCGGCCACCATATGCTTAACCGCAGCCTGTGAAACCAGAAAGGCTCCTCGTAAATTTACCGCTAACACCCTATCAAAATCCTGTTGGGATAATTCCAGAGCTCCCCCTTTTAAGGCAATGCCAGCATTATTAATCACCACATTAATATGTCCGAACATGCTGAGTGTCTCGGCCATAAGATTGTGCACATCCAGCTTTTTGGACACATCACAAGGTACACATACCGCGCGTTTTGGATCGGCCCCGAGGTCTTGCAGGGCTTGATTTGCCGCAGCCTCGTCAATATCTGCAATGACGACCTTATACCCATCTTCGTAAAATTTACGGGCGCAGGCAAATCCGATGCCTTTTGCAGCCCCCGTGATAATAACAACCTGATCAGACATGATGATTCTCTCTCTTATTTATGGAATAAGAGCGCGAGTTTAAGCTGATATCAAGGGTAAATTATCCCGTTTGATGTCGGGCTATTTTTTCTTTGAGGTAAAGTTTTCGTTTTTTAAGATCAATCAGGCGTATGGCGTCAGGCATAGGGTTTTTAAGTTCGGTTTTGATTTTTTCGTCCAAATTGGAATGTTTCGCCACCAGCTTTTTAACATATGCTGATACTGCCATAAGCTCCTCCTATTTCATTGTTTAACCCTTATCATATTTTTTAAGCCGTGTCACGACTACCGCAATTTAAAGTTAATCCCGGCTCTCTGCCCTGTAAATGAATATGTATTAAACCGCCTCGCTAGCAGAAAGTAGCGTGCAATGTCTCAAAAAAAGTGCTATAGTCTGGGCAATGCCCCACAACACCCCTTCAGACGATAATTCTGATCTGCCTTGCGATGAAGATATCCAGACTCATATCCAGACGTTAAAAACGCAACACCGGCAAATCGATAAAGAAATTTTAGCGCTCATGACCATGGGCGCAGCGGATATGTTGAAAATCAGGCGGATGAAGAAATTGAAGTTGAGCCTGAAAGATAAAATCGCTTTTCTGGAAAATCAGATCACACCCGATATTATAGCCTGATTTATGCGCCTGAACCACGCGACCGGTGATAAATATTAAGACGTCCGCTTGGACATATACATGGCCCGATCAGCCCGGGATAATATTTGCTTGGGCGTATCATTCGGGTCACAGGCCGCCACACCCCAGGCCGTAGACACACAGACTTCACCTGTGGGAAGCTCGATTTTTTGTTCTGCTATTCGGCACGCCAAGGCCGCCGCCTTGACTTCGGCAATACGCGCGGGTGTTTTAAATAAAAGCACACCGAATTCGTCGCCACCTAAACGGGCCACCAAATCACAACTACGGACACCGCTAACAATGACGGTGCCGATCTTTCGTAGCAGGTCATCTCCGATTCCATGACCAAAGCGATCATTAATACGTTTGAAACCGTTTAAATCGAAAAATATCAAACTGGACGGAATATCATAGCGGGCATTCACCGCCTGTGCGCGCGATAACTCCCGCATAAAGGCCCGGCGATTAAAAACGGGGACTAACGGATCCGTATCGGCAGCGCGTTCCAACTCGATAACCCGCAGACGCATTTGCGCAATTTCATAATTTAACCGCTCGTTTTCTGCCGTCAATTCAGACTCTGACTGATGCGTCGTCGTTTGAGCATTAGATTGCAGGGCGGAGGCAACACGAGATTGAGACATAAACCTACTTTTTAATTAATTCGCGTACCCTTAGCACTATCTCGTTAAAAAACTTCAAACTCCTAGGCAAATCCGTTGAAAATAAACCTCAAGACTTGTTTTCTCGGATAAAGCGCTTTGCCACACTCTGAAACTGCGTTATATTCTATCGCTTTCCGAGGCCTTTATTGCGTAATCACATGCATAAAGCCTGATTTTAGAGATTATCAAAGCCAGCTTTGATATTAACAGATAGAGAGAGCCATGGCCGCCTCAAACCTTATCGCAATCATAATGGGTTCCACCTCGGATTGGCCGACAATGCAACATAGTGCGGCGACACTGGATGAGCTGGATATTGGCTATACGGTCAAAGTCATTTCCGCCCACCGCACGCCTGAGCGGCTGTATAATTTTGCTAAAAATGCAACACATCAAGGCTTTCAAGTCATTATTGCAGGGGCTGGCGGCGCAGCGCATCTTCCGGGTATGACCGCCGCAATGACACGACTTCCCGTATTGGGCGTACCTGTCGAAAGCAAAGCCTTATCCGGCATGGACAGCCTCTTGTCTATTGCTCAAATGCCCGGCGGAGTCCCTGTGGCGACATTGGCTATCGGAACATCTGGTGCAAAAAATGCGGCCTTGCTCGCCGCCTCGATTTTAGCGTTGAGCGACGCCGAACTGGCTTCACGTCTAGAGACTTGGCGGGAGCGCCAGACAGACGCTGTCGCGCAAACCCCGTTAACAACTGCACCGTAATGACAAAGCCTCCCCCCCTCGACAGATTGGCACCGGGCGCTGTCATCGGCATTTTAGGCGGCGGTCAACTCGGCCGTATGTTAAGTCTAGCCGCTAGTCGCTTAGGCTTTCAATGCCATATTTTTTGTCCCGAAAAAGACAGCCCTGCCGCTCAGGTCTCGGCCTTGGAGACGGTCGCCTCATATGACGATTTAAACGCCGTTCATGCCTTTGCGAAATCCTGCGATGTTGTCACTTATGAATTTGAAAACGTGCCCACAGCCACAGCAAATGCAGCGCAGCATATAACGCCCTTGCGACCGGGCGTACTCGCTCTGGATGTGGCCCAAGATCGATTACGCGAAAAAACATTTATACGTGAAACCGCAGGGGTGACCGTTACAGAGTTCAGCCCTGTTGAGTCCGTTTATGACCTACAGCGCGCCGCCCGCAAGATTGGCCTGCCCGGCGTTCTTAAAACCCGGCGTATGGGCTATGACGGGAAAGGCCAAGCCATTATACGCACGCAGGCCGACATAGACCCAAGCTGGGCCAAAATGAACGGGGCCTCGGCCATATTGGAAAAATTTGTCAACTTTCGTCGTGAGGTCTCCGTAATCGCCGCCCGCAATATTCACGGAGATTTCGCGGCCTATCCCCTGATAGAAAATGTGCATAAAGATCACATTTTACATATCAGTACCGCCCCTGCGGCGAGGGATACGGGACAGGCTCAAGATCTGGCCCGGAAAATCATGGACTCTCTGAAATATGTTGGCGTCTTAGCCGTTGAGTTTTTTGAACTCGAAACAGGTGAGTTGATTGTCAATGAAATCGCCCCTCGTGTCCATAATTCGGGTCACTGGACTCAAGACGCGGGCTGCATAGACCAATTTGAATTACATATACGCGCAATTTGTGGCTGGCCATTGGGAGACACACGCCCGCGCCATCACATGCAAATGACAAATCTATTGGGCGAGAGTGTCAAACACTGGGAAAAACTGGCAGCGACGCCGGGTACATTTTTGCACCTTTACGGTAAATCCGTCCCCCGGAACGGGCGCAAAATGGGTCATATCAATCACAAATTAGACCCGTTACCGTCCTGATTTTAGCCGTAAGCCTATCCGGATAATGGGGGATAGATTAGGCTCTCACCCCTCTGGTTTCATGGCACAGGTCCGCGCTTAATATCTGCGTTTTGCCCGCGCCGGTCCCCTATATCTGCGCCGCGATAATGGGAGACCATAGCGTAAGCGCCCCAAAACCTCTGCCGGATTCGGTAAATTTTGTGTCCGCTTTTTAATTGCGAACTTTGCGGATTCAATCCGCATAACATCTGCGATACGCGCGTCGAGAAAAGACCGGGTCGAAGTTTTATCAACACTTTCATCTGACAGCCAAGCCAATGTCGTTGACGTCAAAACCCCCGACAATATCGTGCGTTTAGAGTAGTAATTACTATCTGTACTTCTATCGCCAATCGCCCGCCAAATCATATCGGCACTGGCCCAAATTTGACGCGTGGCTTGACTGCCCATCGGATTAATATGTGCATCCGGCAGGCTAAGACGAGACACAGCCCGACGGGCGGCAGTTTCATGCCCGTCCAACATATGCAAACGTATCCATACCGCGTCTATGATTTTATCGCGAATACGCATCTCGGACAGGTTTAAATCGGCAATTTGCGCTTGGGCCTGTGCATCCATCCTGCGAGACCAATACGCAATCACGTCAAGCGCGCCTCTAGGAAAGAGTTGATAAACCAGCCCCTTATCTAACGGGATAGTATTTGCCGCTTGTGTCAATGTTTTGGCGGTCCAGCCATCAAAAGGCACGATATCTAGAACCGTGTCGAGCATCAGATTTTTTAAATCATCCAGATTTGAAGCCGAATCAGCAGTCTCAAGATCAGCAGTCTCAAGATCAATGGTCTGGGGCTCAGACGTCTGAGAGTTAGGAAACTGGGAGGCAGGGCTTTTCATAGCTATAGTATACGCATATTTTCAATCAGGGCTAGGGAGCATAACTCACCGCCGAACGTGCACATCATGCACGCCGGAATACCTTTCGCACAATCCATGCTTTTACGCCCTTGACACCGCCGCCAGATAAAACACCAAAGCGGAAAATACGTCCCGCTAGCCACATTACAGCCATTGCGCACAGAAACAGGAAAAAAGCAGACACACATAATTCCCATAAAGGCGGGTCGGCTGGCAGGCGTATCAGGGCCGCAAATGGGGCCGATAGTGGAAACCAAGACGCAAATATCACTATGGGACTATCAGGGTTTTCCAAGCCTAGAGGCACAACGAGGACACTAAAGGTAAGGATGAGCATAATCGGTGTTGTCAGGGTTTGAGCGTCTTGCATGCTTTCGGCCAAGGCCCCCAGTGCAATAAAAAATGCCCCGTAAAAGACATATCCCAAAATCAGGAAAACAATGAAAAAGATAATCATCTTGGCATTCAGAGCGGCTTTTAATCCGGCACTCATATCGGTCGGGCCGTAAAAGACAGCCGTCACAGCAACCCCGGCCCCGAGTAAAAGATAGGGCAACATAGCTGTCAGGGTCAAAGCGGCGACCCCGATCAACTTGCCCACCATAATTTCAGAAAACCGCGTCGAGGCGAGCATCATTTCCAACAGCTTATTGAGTTTTTCCTCAAGCATTGAAGTCAATAACATATAAGAGCCAGAGAAGACCGTTAGCCATAAAATGCCGGCTAATATAGCGGCCACAAAAAACGGCACTCTGTCTTCCAGCGTCACCGCCTGACTACCTGTTTCTCCGGTATCGATTTTAGTAGGGTCGAAATTATTGATCGCGATTGACCCGGAACGGGCCTTCGCCAGACCTTCGGGATTAAGGCCTCCGGATTTGAGATAATTCAATGTCGCTAAATCCCGAAAATAATTTTGCGCAAGTTCCGACACAACACGACTATTGATATTTTCAGACCAATAGTCCGCCTTAAGACCGTCGGCTTCATAAATATGCAAAACGCCACTTAACCGAACGGCCGTACCAGCATGTAATACCTTTTCTTCCCCGCGCAAAAAGGGCTGTAAGCCGTCAATGGTCTGGGCGGGCAGGTCGACATAAACTGTTTTCTGTGCGGGCACTTTTATCCGTTTTCCAGCCCCGGGAAACTGACGGTCAATAAAGTCCCGCGCACCCTCCATCCCTGCCGCGTCATATTCTTGCATTAGCCTTACCTTATCATCTTCTGATAGAAGGTTTTTGCTCAGGGTTTCCAGAATGAGACGCTCGTCTTTCGTTCTGATTTGCCGATCCAGCGCCACCATATTGTGCGCATGTTTGCCGGTATCATCCAATAAAGTTTCATAGCGCGTCGGTTGAACATTCAGATCCAGAGTCGCGGCAAAAATCCCTAAAATTCCAAAGAGAAAGGGAAGGAAAAATGAGATCCAGAACCCCCATGTTTTGACATAGCCAATAAAATCGCGGCGCGCGATGAGATAAACACGGCGCATGTCCAGCCCAATCCCTGTTAAATGGCGGCGGGTCAAATTGAAACCGTCTGGCTTTGAAGGTCGCCTTGCGCGGCCTCGGGACGTAAATCTTGGGACTTATTCTGCTCCACCATAGCGACAAAAGCTTCATGCAAGCTTGCTGATGTCGGTTCAAATCGTGTGAGTTTTATTTTATGCTCTACAAGTGCTTCCAATATCATCTGACTTTCAGCTTGCGGTTTTAATATCAAAGACAATGCCCCGTCCTCGCGCCGTATCAAATTTTCAATAAATGGCGTGATAATCGTTTCCAAAGCCGTGTTTTGGGAACTGACCACTAAACGACGGGGCGCCTTAGCCAAGGCGGCTGGCGTCGTTCCGTCAAAAATCTTTTCCCCGCCTGACATCAAAATGATCCGGTCACACAGGCGTTCGGCATGTTCCATCACATGGGTTGAAAAAATGATCGTGCGCCCCTTTGCCGCTATCTCGCGCACCATATCTTCGAGGATTTTTTGGTTGACCGGATCCAGACCGGAAAACGGCTCATCTAAAATATAAAATTCGGGGTCATGGGCGATTGCACCTAAAAGCTGAACCTTCTGCGCCATGCCTTTGGACATATCTTTATTTTTCTTCTTAATCGCATCTTTTAAGCCATATTTGCGCAATAAATCTTCGGCTAAACGAAAGGCGTCGCGGCCTTTAATCCCGTTCAAGCGAGCCATATACGCTATAGATTCGCGCGCCGTTTGCTTTTTATAGAGGCCGCGTTCCTCGGGTAAAAATCCGATTCGGCCAAATGCATGCGGCCCCGGAGCTTGGCCAAATAGGTTTACAACGCCAACATCAGGCTTGATCAACCCTAACGCCATCCGCAATGTTGTTGTTTTGCCAGCCCCGTTCGGGCCTAAAAATCCGATGATTTCCCCGGCATTAATCTTGAAACTGACGTCCTTCACGGCTGTATTTCCAGCGAATGATTTGGTAATATTTTGCACGGAAAGTGGTGATTGAATCATAATTTATTATGCCTGATTATACCCTTAAGATAAACTCTAGTTTTGCATATTGGTAAATATTTTATCCTGCTAAACATACCCTATTATGACACAAAATCCACAGATGCGAAACAGGTTGGAAACGCACAAAGCCGAACTCTTGGCTTTGAACGCAAAGGCGGCTGAGAACCGCAAACCCATTGCACTGGATCCACAAAGTGTCGGACGGTTATCACGAATGGATAGCCTACAGGTGCACGCCATGGACATGGCCCAAGAGCAGGCAAGACGACGACAGATCGTTAAAATCGACGCCGCGCTGCAACGCCTAGAGACCGGGGATTACGGATATTGCGTCACCCGTGACGAGGCCATTGGCGAAAGACGTTTGGAGCTGGATCCGGCAACACCGTTATGCATCACCTGCGCGCCCTAATAATGTAATAAAGCCGCCTCTATAATCTCGCGACCTCCCAGACCCCAAAGATTTGTATGTTGCCCGCCGTCTATTACATGACGGCTATACGGCCCCAGAAAATCTCGGCTCAGGGTCTCGCTTTGCTCCATCGGAATTACCGCGTCCTGCGTGCCATGTAAAATAAGGATGGGCATTTGCGCCTGTCGCAAAGCGATATCTGTGCGGTAGTCATCTTTAAGCCAAATGCTAAACCCGTATAGCGGCATCCGTAGGCGCACCATATCCAACATAGACCTAAATGGAGCGTCCAAAATTAACAAAGCGGGCGGGCGGGTTACACTTAATTGCGCGGCAATCGCGGCCCCCAAGGAGGTTCCAAAAAAGATAATTTTTTCAGGCGGAATATTCTGGGTTAAAAGCCAATCATATTGCGCGTGCGCGGCCGCCGTAATGGCCTTTTGCGACGCATATCCTCCTGCCCCCGGATAACCCGGATAGGACACACCCAATAGGCCATAACCTTGGGCTATCAAATCGCGATAAATATCAATATTGGAAAATACGGCCGACGCATTGCCGTGAAAAAACAGGATAACCGGACAGTCGGATTGCGGCGGCGACCACCAAAACCGTAAAGGCACGCCATTTTCATCTTCCAGATAAATCTCGTCTATATCCGCAAGGCCGACACCGGTCGGGGCGAGATATATAGCGGGGGGAAAATACATTATCTTGCGCTGCACGACAAACAAGACAGCTCCGCAGATAAGATAGAACGCCAAAACGCCCCCCAATATCATGCCCAATTTCTGCATTCCGTCCCTAATATCACTCACTCTATATGAGCTATTATGCAGAGCGCTAAAGAGACTTAATGATCTCCTCAACCATTTTTTTGGCATCTGATAACAGCATCATCGTTCCGTCACGGTAGAACAGGTCATTATCAATACCCGCATAACCCGGTGAGAGTGAACGTTTGACAAATAAGACTGTTGCCGCTTTATCAACATCCAGAATAGGCATGCCCGCAATCGGGCTTTGCGGGTCTGTTTTCGCCGCCGGATTTGTTACATCATTGGCGCCAATAACAAAGGCAACATCCGCATTCGCGAATTCCGAATTAATATCTTCAAGCTCGAACACTTCATCATAGGCAACATTGGCTTCAGCCAGAAGTACATTCATGTGGCCCGGCATACGTCCCGCCACCGGATGAATGGCATAGACGACATCTACACCTTCTTCTTTCAATGTATCCGCCATCTCGCGTATCACATGTTGAGCTTGCGCCACGGCGAGTCCATAACCGGGTACAATGATGACTTTGGACGCATTTTTCATAATGAAGGCCGCATCTTCGGCAGAGCCACGTTTGACAGGGCGTTGCTCTGTTGCGCCGTCCGCTGCGCTGGCTGTCGCGGCGCCGAATCCGCCCAAGATCACGGAAATAAACCCGCGATTCATGGCCTTACACATAATATATGACAAGATGGCCCCTGATGACCCGACAAGGGCACCCACAATTATCAGAGCCAAATTACCCAAGGTGAAGCCGAGCGCTGCTGCGGCCCAACCTGAATAAGAGTTAAGCATAGACACGACCACAGGCATATCCGCCCCGCCAATAGGAATAATCAGAAGAAAGCCCAAAACGAATGTAATCGCAATAATCGCCCAGAACATCATCGGGTCGGCCCCGCCTGATGCCATCAACATGCTGACAAGGATGATCGTCGCTATAACCAAGGCGAGATTAATCAAATGGCGCAGGGGCAATAAGATCGGCGCACCCGACATATTACCGTTCAACTTGGCAAAGGCGATAACGGATCCGGAAAAAGTAATCGCCCCGATAGCCGCCCCGAGCGAAAGCTCTAAAAGACTAAACGGTTTAATACCCGTTGCCGAGGTAATGCCGAAACTTTCCGGGCTGAAAAAGGCCGCGATTGCCACAAGCACCGCAGCCAACCCTACAAGGGAGTGAAAAGCGGCAATAAGTTGCGGCATATCCGTCATCGGGATTTTACGGGCGATCACCGCCCCGATAACCCCACCAATGACCAGAGCTGTGCCCGCAAACAGCAGGCCTTGCCCGCCCAGCCCGGCAACTAATACCGTCGTGATAATCGCGATCGCAATCCCGATCATCCCGAACATATTCCCGCGCCGCGAACTTTCGGGCGAGGAAAGGCCACGGAGAGCCAAAATGAATAAAACCGCAGAAACGGTATAAAGAATAGCGGCGAAATTAGCTGACATTATTTTGCCTCCGCTTTAGATGCAGGTTTCTCTTTTTTCTTATACATGGCCAACATACGTTGGGTGACAAGAAAACCACCAAAAATATTTATCGCACATAATCCGACCGCCAAGGCACCAGTATATGTCGAAATTTGCGACCCGCCTTTGGTTCCGGCTGCCACAGCCACCAAAGCGCCGACAATAATCACGGATGAAATCGCATTTGTGACGGCCATAAGCGGTGTATGTAAAGCCGGCGTCACCGACCAGACCACATAATATCCGACAAAAATTGCCATGACAAAAATCGCAAGTTGGAACACAACAGGCGAAACAGCCGCCCCGCCTGCCATCACTAAGCCAGCGCCCAAAAGACCACTACTAAAAACCGATAATAAAATAGTCATCACGTCTACCCCTTCAATCTTTCATGTACGACTTCACCGTCGCGTGTGAGCGCACAGCCTTTAATAATCTCGTCATCCCAATCCGGTACATAAGCTTTGTCTTCCGAGGTGAGCAATGGCAAAAAGGCCTTTAAGTTACGGGCAAACATATTGGACGCATCAGACGCCATACGCGACGGCCAGTTAAGATGGCCAACAATTTTAACCCCATTTTTCGTCGTCACAATTTCGCCCGGTTTCGCACCGTCACAATTGCCGCCGCGTTCCACTGCCAAATCGACAATCACAGAGCCGGGCTGCATCATATCCAACATAGCTTTACTGATAAGCTTCGGCGCCGGACGTCCCGGTATAAGCGCGGTGGTAACAACAATATCTTGCTTGGCAATATGGTTAGCCGTCAATTCCGCTTGTAATTTTTGATATTCAGGTGACATTTGCTTGGCATAGCCTCCGGCCGTCTCTGCCGCTTTAAATTCCTCATTTTCAACTGCAATAAATTTTGCACCCAGTGACGCCACTTGTTCTTTGGCAGCAGGACGTACATCCGTTGCTGTCGTCACAGCCCCCAGACGTCTGGCCGTTGCAATAGCTTGTAACCCGGCAACACCGGCGCCCATTATAAAGACTTTCGCCGGAGCTATCGTACCGGCTGCGGTCATCATCATAGGAAAGGCCCGGCCATAAACAGATCCAGCCTCGACCACGGCGCGATATCCGGCCAAATTGGATTGGGAGGATAAAATATCCATGCTTTGCGCGCGTGAAATACGAGGAATATATTCCAGAGCAAAGGCCGTCACACCGGCTTTGGCACAGGCCTGCGCATATTTCGGGTTATCTGTTGGGTTCATTAAGCCGGTAATACCCGCCCCCTTTTTCAGATTGGCGACGAATTTCGCGTCCCGTCCGGTAATCGATAAAACCAAATCTGCGGATTTGGCCGCCGCAGCATTCGTGCTGACAATTTTGGCGCCTGCGGCTTTATAATCAGCATCCGAAAAGTTTGCGAGCGCGCCCGCCCCTTTGACAAGGCTGACATCATGTCCAGCCGCGACATAGCCCTTGACCGTACCGGGCGTAGCGGCCACGCGTGCCTCTACACCGTCTGTATCATTTAAAACCGATATCTTCATGAGCTTATCCTTACTCTATTCATGAATTGTCTGGCCGCAAACCGGGGACGTTTCAACCAAATGTCCCTAGCGCACGCTATACCCTTGAACCACGGGGGTGAATGCCGTTAAAAGAAAATGGAAAGTACCGCGCAGAAAAACGCAATTATGATCGCCAAGCCAATAAGCGTGGCATACCAGCTTCCTTTTAATTTCAGCACAAAGCCGAAAATAAATCCGAGGACTGTCGTCGCAATTAACGCCGGAAACCAAGATACGCCTGCCGCAAAGACGAGTGTCGGCAAAATCACTGTCAGCGCGATAAAAGCGCCGCCGTAAACGGTCCAGTTCATGAAGCCGTCAAACGTGCCTTTATGCGCGTCGACATCCATTTCCCCATGAATATAATTTGAGTGTCCTGAAGCCATTATCATTGTCCCTAGCTCTGCAAAATGAATCGTCAGTCCGGTAACATGATCATTTATAGGTTTCAAGTCATCTCCCCGATTTGACATCCAATAGCCGAACCCAAAACCGATTTTATATAAATTTTAACGCTGTTTTTTAAACTCAAATTCATGACCCTGTCCCATATTGTAACGCAAGACCCCCGGGCTCTTGCGGCTGAGGTTAAATGACCTCCAGACCGAAAGGCGCATGGGGAAACAGATATATTGCATATATCTTTTATAAACGGGTGAAATTATGGGTAAAACGGTTCTTATCGTCGATGATGATCCGACACAAAGACGCTTGTTACAAGCGGTTGTCGAAAAGAGCGGATTTTCAACGCTGCAAGCAGATAGCGGTGATAAAGCTTTGGAAATGGCCTTAAGTCCGGATGGCAAGGACATTCATGTTATGCTTTTGGATCTTATTATGCCGGGTCGCAATGGCATAGAGACCTTGACAGAGCTTATGAAGACCCGTCCAGACATGCCCGTCATTGTTCTGACAGGAAAAGGCAGTATCGATACGGTCGTAGAATCCATGAAATCCGGCGCACGGGACTTTATTGTCAAACCCGCCAGCCCAGAGCGCATTATAATATCCATTCGCAATGCCTTGGAAATTAAAACTCTGGTGAGCGAGGTCACACGTTTAAAGAAAACGGCAGAAGGCAGCCTAAAATTTTCCGACCTTATCGGAAACGCCCCCTCTATGCGCTCTGTTATTGCTATGGGGGAACGCGGTGCCAAAGCCAATATTCCTATTCTGATTACAGGTGAGTCCGGTGTCGGTAAAGAAGTTGTTGCCCGCGCTATTCAGGGGGCATCTGAACGATCCGGCGGCCCTTTTATCACCGTAAATTGCGGTGCCATTCCGGAAAACCTTGTCGAGAGCATCTTGTTTGGTCACGAAAAAGGGTCTTTTACAGGGGCCAATAGCCGTCACATGGGCAAATTTCAGGAGGCGTCTGGGGGCACATTATTTCTCGATGAAGTCGGAGAGCTTCCCCTCGATATGCAGGTCAAGCTTTTACGGGTTTTACAAGAGGGCGAAGTCGACCCGATTGGTTCAAAACGACCCGTGAGCGTAGATGTGCGTATTATATCAGCCACGAACCGGGATCTGGCCGACGCCGTGAAAACGGGAACATTCCGCGAAGACTTATATTATCGTCTGAACGTCTTTCCTATTCAGGTGCCAAGCCTGCGAGAGCGGCGCGAGGATATCACGGCCTTGTTAGAACATTTCATCAAACGGTTTAACGCCCAAGAACGGCTATCTGTCATAGGGGCGTCAACCCCAACACTGGATATGTTGAAATCCTATGACTGGCCCGGAAATGTCAGACAATTGGAAAACAGCATTTTCCGCGCTATGATCCTGTCAGATGGCGTGACATTACACCCCCATGACTTTCCACAGATCTCTGGCCTGTCTCCGGTCATGACGCATAACGCTTCGGATGTGATGGCCTCTCTTGTCAGCCCGACGCATACAAGCGCAGAGCCGACGCAATCCGTCTCGATTATGGATAGAGAAGGTCATTTGCGCTCGCTGGAAGAGATTGAACGTGATCTGATCGAATTTGCCATTGATAACTATAGTGGACATATGTCCGAGGTCGCGCGTCGTTTAGGTATCGGGCGTTCAACGCTATACCGCAAAGTGCGCGAGCATGAATTAGATGTCGAGACTAAAAAAACGGCCTAAGGGCTAACGCTTAAGCTTTGGGTCTTTCTCTGACTTCACCAGACGCAAAAACGGTTTAACGGATTTCCTACCCGACCGAGTACCGCCCGGTTTTGCATCCTCTG
>CAZSKN010000002.1:0-108785 GCA_964607445.1 uncultured Caulobacterales bacterium | reverse complement strand
TCTTCTGGCATATCGTCTTCGATATGTCGGACGCGCGGTGTAAATTTTGACCGGTTTTTAGATTTAAAAGAACTATAGGATTTAAACCCGGTGCTTGTATGACCCCCAGATTGAATGTCGCTGTCAGTCTTTAACTTATGTGAAGATTTTTGTGTCTTTTTTAAATCCTTCACCTTGCGATTAAGCGAGGACACAATCTTTTTTTGCGCAAATGACAAGGCCTCTCCAGACCGTCCCTTTTCCAGATCGTGGAACGCAGAGCCATAGGTCTCAAGACGTGCGGTTACCGATGTGGTAAATGCG
Organism: uncultured Caulobacterales bacterium; assembly: GCA_964607445.1. GTDB lineage: Bacteria > Pseudomonadota > Alphaproteobacteria > Caulobacterales > Maricaulaceae > CALCKU01. The sequence goes on along the minus strand of CAZSKN010000002.1, from coordinate 108,482 downwards.
TCTTCCCAATCCGAGAGATCATCACTCTCTTGTAAGGTCGACTTAAGACGGTCAAGCTTACGTTTAGCCTTACGCGCGGCACGCTCACGGCTTTTGCGGTCTTTTTCACGTTGTTTTTGCGTGGCGTCAATCTTGGCCTGTTCGGCCTGCCATTGGCATTTATCAAAATCATCACACATAGCCGTAACATAAGCTGTTTGCATCGCTTCGCAACTCTCTTTGCCCGGCTTTGCACGTAATAGAGCTGTCGCCGGTAATGTGATCCCCTATTGCTACAGCCCCTCCGGAGGCCTATCTTGTCAGCCGATATGCAGGTAAAACGTCACTATACACTTGCCGGACAAGACCCCTATTCAGGCATTGTTTTTAAAACTGTGCGGAGTGAATTACGCGCGTTGGACGGGCATGTCATACAGGAGGGGGCCGAGATTTTAGCCCCTGAGGCGTGGTCACAAATCGCCTGCGATGTTCTTGCCCAGAAATATTTCAGGCGTGCCGGCGTTCCCGATAAAACCCACCCCATCGCAGAAGCCGGGATTCCGACATGGTTGCGCCGGCGGCGTCCCGCGCCGGATGCCAGTTATGGCGGCGAGTCGGATGCCCGACATGTTTTTGACCGCTTGGCTGGCTGCTGGACCTATTGGGGGTGGAAAGGCGGTTATTTTAATGCCGAAGCCGATGCGCGCAGTTTTTATGACGAAATGCGTTATATGCTGGCCATGCAGATTGCAGCTCCCAATTCCCCGCAATGGTTTAATACGGGCCTGCATTGGGCCTATGGCCTGACGGGAACCGCACAGGGTCATTATCATGTCGATTATGAAACCGGACGCGTGAAACCTTCAAACTCGGCCTATGAACACCCCCAGCCTCATGCCTGTTTTATTCAAACGGTCGATGATGACCTCGTAAATGCCGGCGGCATTATGGATTTATGGGTACGCGAAGCCCGTTTATTTAAATATGGCTCGGGCACTGGCACAAATTTCTCCGTCTTGCGCGGCGCCGGAGAATCCCTATCGGGTGGCGGAGCCTCCTCCGGATTAATGAGTTTTTTGAAAATCGGAGACGTATCCGCAGGGGCCATAAAGTCTGGGGGCACGACACGCCGCGCGGCCAAAATGGTTATTGTCGATATCGACCATCCCGACATTGAAGCCTTTATTAATTGGAAATCAAATGAAGATATGAAGGTCGCGGCTCTTGTGGCCGGGACAAAGGTCTTGAAACGACATCTGGACGCCGTGATGAAAGCTGGCCTGAATTGTTCCGGCCCTGACAAAACCTGTTTTGACCCTCAACACAACACGGCCTTGTCCCGGGAAATCAAAGCCGCACGACGAAACGGCGTGCCGGACGGCGCCATAAACCGGGCGATAGAATTGGCCCGTCAGGGCATTTCTAATCTCCATATAGAAGAGCTTTCCGTAGATTGGGACGGCGCAGCCTATGCTACAGTGTCAGGTCAGAATGCCAATAATTCTGTTCGGGTAACGGACCGTTTTCTAGAGGCTGTCGACAAAAATTTACGGTGGGATCTGATCCGGCGCACGGACGGAGCCGTGGCCAAAAATATACGCGCGCGTGACCTCTGGGAGCGCATAAGCCGCGCGGCTTGGGCCTGTGCCGACCCGGGCGTACAATTTCATGACACGATTAATGCGTGGAACACATGTGCAAACTCGGGCCAGATAACCGCTTCAAATCCGTGCTCGGAATATATGTTCTTAGGGGATACCGCCTGCAATCTCGCCTCCCTCAACCTGCTCAGGTTCAAAACAGAGACGGGTGGATTTGACATCCCCGCGTTTGAACATGCCAGCAGGTTATGGACATTAGCACTCGAAATTTCTGTCATGATGGCACAATTTCCGTCTAAACCTATCGCCGAACGCTCTTATAATTTTCGTACATTAGGTCTTGGTTATGCCAATCTGGGCGGGTTATTAATGGCCTGCGGAATGGCCTATGATAGTCCCCAAGCGCGGTCTGCGACCGGGGCCATAACGGCTCTCTTAACCGGCACGGCTTATAGTGTTTCCGCCGAAATGGCAGAACATCTGGGGGCGTTTCCACGCTTCGCCAAGAATAAAGACCCGATGATGCGGGTTATCCAGAACCATCGCCGGGCCGCCGAAAATCGGGTGAATTATGATGGTTTGTCCTATAAGCCTGTCGGGTTGACCCCGGATATGTGTCCCTTTGACGGCGTTTGTGAGCGGGCCGTCAGCCAGTGGAAATCGGCTGAACGTTTGGGTAAAAAATTTGGATTTAGAAACGCCCAAGTCAGCGTTATTGCCCCCACAGGCACAATTGGTCTTTTAATGGATTGCGAGACGACAGGCATTGAACCCGATTTCGCATTGGTGAAATTCAAGAAACTGGCCGGGGGCGGGTTTTTCAAAATCATCAATCAGGCCGTGCCCCAAGCCTTGCAAGCCCTTGGCTACGCATCCCCTGACATTGAAGCTATAACCCGCTATGCCTTAGGACATGGCACGTTAAAGGACAGCCCAGCGCTCCATCACCACGCCTTGAAAACCCGTGGATTTTCGGATTATGAAATTGCCCGGATTGAAGCCGCCCTGCCTGAGGCCTTTAATATACGCTATGTGTTTACACGGGATATTCTGGGTGACGAGTTCTGCATAGACGGGCTGGGCTTGACCAAAGCCCAATTAGACAGTCACGGCCATGACCTTCTGCCGATTTTAGGATTTCCCACAGAAGATATAGATACTGCCAATAGATATTGTTCCGGGGCGATGACGCTGGAAGGGGCGCCGCATCTGAAATCTGAACATCTCCCCGTTTTTGATTGCGCGACACCTTGCGGACAGTACGGCACACGCTTTTTATCCGCCAAGGCCCATATAGATATGCTGGCAGCGGCCCAACCCTTTATCTCGGGGGCGATTTCCAAAACCGTGAATATGCCCGTACAGGCGACACTGTCCGATTGCGCAGATATCTATCACCAAGCCTGGACATCGGGGTTGAAATCTGTTGCGCTTTATCGAGACGGGTCAAAACTATCCCAACCCTTGAGCAGTACAATATTCGGTCATGATGATCTACACGCCCTCGAAGAGGTACTGGAAGACAGCAGTGCGACCCGCGCTCATATCGGGGCCGAACGTATTGTCGAGAAAGTCGTTGAGCGTCTTGTTGAAAAACCGATTGCGCGCAACCGCCTGCCGGATCGTCGTACCGGATATATACAAAAGGCCAGCGTAGGTGGCCATAAAGTATATTTACATACGGGAGAGTTTAAAGACGGACGGTTGGGTGAGATCTTTATTGATATGCACAAGGAAGGCGCGGCGTTCCGGTCTTTGATGAATAATTTCGCGATCGCGATCTCTATCGGGTTACAATATGGTGTGCCCTTAGAAGAATTCGTCGAAGCTTTTGTCTTTACCCGGTTCGAGCCTTCTGGCCCCGTACAGGGCAATGATCATATCCGCTTTGCCAATTCCATTCTGGATTATATCTTTCGCGAGTTAGGTATTTCTTATCTGGGGTGGACGGATTTGTCACATGTAACAGAAGAAACACACGCCACCGACCATTTGGGCGACGGAGCGCGCGAACGCAATCCGTCCGGACGCACACCTGCGGGCTCTCATGAAGATGAACAGCTATTATTACCCGGATATTCTAAAGGCTATTTACGGTCAGCTAAATCCGAAGGTGAGGATAATGTCTTACCGTTTTATACCTCACTTTCTGACCCCACAGTGTCAACACCGACCGATAGCCATTCCGTAGACACCGCAAGACGCCCCCATATTGCGCCAGACAAGCGCACACCCCCAAATAACGCCGCACAACAGGCGCGGTTTCGTGGCTATACGGGGGATGCGTGTCCTGAATGCGGGCATTTTACCCTTATCCGCAATGGAACTTGCCAGAAATGCGACAGTTGCGGCGCAACCACAGGCTGTTCATAGAACAGCACGCCCTACCACGGCCTGACGGTTTTTACACCGGCAAACCGGGCCAGACGTGAAAGTTCAGAATCCAGCTTCGCGCGTCGGCGCGCCGTCCAATCGACATCCGGTTCGGGCCAAAATGCCAATATATTTAAATGTCCATCTCCCCCTTGCGCTTTACGATCAGCCTTTAAGTCAATACGCCCGACAAACCTTGCGCCTTCTAAAATCGGGTAAACATAATATCCCCACCGACGTTTCGCAGCCGGTACAAAAATTTCAATCTTATATTCAAATCCGAACAGGCGCATAAGGCGTTTACGATCACGGGTCAAAGGGTCAAAAGGGTTAAGAACCCGCATCCGGGACGTAGGCGGTGTGATATTTTCAAGTCTGATTTCAATATCGGGAAGCGCAAAAGCAGGCATCCATGACCCGTCATGCGCCTCGACCTCGACCGCAATCAATTCCGTGCGCGCCCGCCAAGCCGTAACCTCGGCGCGGTTACATACATCCCAAAAGGCCTTGAGCTGACTATCTGTGGCAAAGATAAGTCGGGCAAGAGCCCCTGCACAGAGACGGTCGATTTGCTGGGTATCAGACAATATGGCCTGTCGATATTGCGCGGGAATAACGCGTTCTGGGATATCATAATATTTTGTGAAATTTTCGCGGTGTGACGTTGCTAGCTCGCCAATATACCACAAATAATCCAGCGCTTGTTTATGCGGAGGACGCGCCCACATAACAGATTTATCTTTCACCTTGGTATCAAAAGCATGGGTGGATAGCGGCCCCTCGCGGCGGATTTTATCTTTAACCTGTGCAATCAGATTTGGAGAGATATTCCAATTGGATTTCTGAGCAAACCGTTGCGACATGCGCCGGAACTGTTTTCCCCACACCGGGTAAAACTCTATGGGCAAAAGAGAGGCGTCATGGGTGAAATGTTCAAACAACATCCGATTTGACAACATATCCCACAGTCCGGGCTCCCGATAGGTTTGATCACGACTCCAGAGAATATGGTGATGGGCGCGAGACACCGCACGTATTGTATCGAGTTGCACAAAACCCATGCGGTCAATGACCCCTTGCCCCGAACCCTGTTGACTGACTGAAGGGGCTATAGGGGCGGACGGTGTCGGTTGGGGGGTTACATATTGACCGCGTGGCGCACGCGCCAAATCCAACGCCTCTATTATCAAAGCCCGGGCCTGCCGGTTTGATATCCGCAAGGTCATAGGGGTTTCCGCCTATGCCTTTTTAACCCATTGGCCGCGCCCGTCCTGTTGCCAGTAAGACATGGGCACAGCTGATTGTTTTATCTGTTTCCAGCGTTTTCGAGCCTCCGCAACGGCGGTTTGGCTGCGGCCATTAATCATGAAAATGAGGCGTGTCACACCGGAAAGGTCTGCAAAAGCACTACCATCTGTAATGACAACCACATCTACGCCATCTGGATTTTGAGCGGTTGACGACAGTCTTATGGGATGGTGTTCGACTTGCGGCTCATCATCGCGACCATGCGGTAAAAACGCATCATCCCGATAGGTCCAAAGAAAATTATCAAGGTCGGCCAAACGGTCTGGGGCCGTCTTGACCAAAGCCGTCCAGCCGCGCGCCAGAACCTTTTCTAAAAGGTCTGGCAAAACGCTCTCTAATGTTGCGCTTTCCAAATGATAGAACCAATGCTCAGTTTGTTGCTTAATATCCACGTCGGCTAGTGGTCCTTTTACCGCTCATAATTATCGGCGACCCAGCGATTAAGCAAGCGGGCACCAAATCCGGTGGCAAAGGCGGGTTCGCGCGGGTCATGGCGTGCATTTTTCATACCCGTACCGGCAATATCTAAATGTGCCCACGGCGTATTGCCGACAAACCGTTGTAAAAATTGCGCCGCGGTAATAGACCCCGCTCCGCGTCCACCAATATTTTTCATATCGGCATTCGGGCTATCAATCAGACGGTCATAATGCGGCCCGAGGGGTAAACGCCAAGTTTTTTCCGTTGTTGTATCAGACGCCGCCAGAATTTGGGTGGCCAAGTCATCGTTATTGGAAAACAGACCTGCATGTTCATGACCCAGAGAAATAATAATCGCCCCTGTGAGCGTCGCCAAATTTATCATGGCTTTTGGCTTATATTTCGTGCGCGCATAATGCAGCGCGTCCGCCAGAACAAGTCGTCCTTCTGCATCTGTGTTTTGAACTTCAATGGTTTGACCCGACATAGAGGTAATAACATCGCCGGGCAATTGGGCTTTGCCATCCGGCATATTTTCGACAAGGCCGACAATCCCGATTACATTCGCTTTGGCATTACGCGCCGCCAAAGCATGCATCGCGCCCACGACGGCCGCCGAGCCGCCCATATCGCCTTTCATATCCCACATATTCGCACCGGGCTTCAACGAAATGCCGCCCGTATCAAAGGTCACACCTTTGCCGACAAGACAGACAGGCTTGTCCCCCGACTTGCCGCCATTCCATTTCATGATAACCATTTTTGATTCGCGTTCAGACCCCAGACCAACGCCCACCAAAGCGTGCATCCCAAGGCTCGTCATCTTTTTTTCTCCCAATATTTCAACCTTAAGACCTAGGCTCTCTAAGGCTTTTATCCGCTTGGCATAGCTCGCGGGATATAGCTTATTCGGGGGTTCTGAGACCAGATCGCGCGCATAAATCTGTCCATCGCAAACCGGGCCGTAATAATTTTTATAAGAGGCCCGGGCTTTGGCCGGTTCGTCATGGGCAATTTTAATACCTTTAACGCTTGGTTTTTTATCCGCAGATAATTTTGTCCGGTAATTATCAAATCTATAAGACGCCAATCGCGCGCCAATGACAGCCCGCGCGGCCGCGTCAGGGCTGATACCGGCCCCACCTAAATGAAATGTCAGGCTGGTTTCACCTGACAACAATAAGGATTTGGCGATTTTAGCCCCAAACATTTCGGCATCAAATTTATCTTTATCACCAGCACCTACGATAATAAGACGGCTCGCCGTGATATCCTGGGGCGCGTAAAGGCTAAAAGACTTACCGGCTTGGCCCGTAAAGCCCGCGGCTTTCGCAGCGTTTTTATAATGCGAGCCTAAGGATTGCAGATAGGCTTTCGCGGCGCCATACGCTTTTCCGCCTTTAAAAACCGGAATAATCGCTGTGCCGGAGGTAACGGGTTTATCGGCAATGAAACTGACTTTCATAAAATTATCTTTCTATCATGATATATGAGGCACCCTGTCCTCGCTGTAATGTCTTATATGTGGTAAACCAATGCAAGGTGATATAGAAGCCCTGATATGACGATAAGATATAGATTTTAAAGAGCGCAAAGCGCCGTGACCTTACTTCAACGCTATTTTTGGCAACAAGCCTTATGGCCCTTGCTGATGGCTTTGTCAGCTTTGACGGCTTTAGCTTTACTCACGCAAAGCCTATCGACCCTAGATCTCATTGTCGAAAATCGACAATCGGCCCTGATCTTTTTTAAAATCACCCTGCTGGCCCTCCCCCAACTTATCGCAATCATACTGCCACTCGCTACATTTATGGCGATACTTTACGCCTTTAACCGCCTAACTGTGGACAGTGAACTTATGGTCGCAAAAGCGTCAGGCTTTAGCCCGTGGCAAATCACTAGCCCCGCGCTGAGACTCGCCAGCTATGCCATGATATTTCACCTGATTATAAATATTATTGTGCAGCCTCTGGCCTTTCGACATATGCGGCAAGCCTTATTCGAGGTGCGTACAGATGTAGCCTCGCAAATGGTTCAGGCTGGCGATTTTATATCCCCCACACCGGGCCTGACAATATATGCCCAAGACGTCCTGCCTAATGGACATATGCGCGACGTACTTATTTATGATATTCGCGACAGCGAGCGCCCGCTGACATATATCGCACAAAGCGGCATTCTTATACAAAACAATCAATATGCACGCTTTGTCTTACTCAATGCCAGCTACCAACAGGTACAAGACGATAAAAGTTTACGGGTTTTAGAGGTCGATCGTGATGAAATCGATCTCACTGAAATTTTAACCGCGGACCCTGTCATGCGCCTTAAGGCATCGGATCGGTTTTTACACGAACTCTTACGCCCTGATTCCCGACAATTCACACATGAACACCAACGCGCAGAATTACTTTCCGAAGGTCATGCGCGCCTCTCTGCACCGCTTTATAATATCGGGTTGACCTTACTTGCTCTAAGCTTTCTTATCCGCGGGCAATATCAACGTATGGGATATGGTCGGCGTATAACAATATGTGCTGTCATCGGCTTTTCAATTCGGCTTTTGGGGTTTTCAATCGCATCGGCAGCAGAAAAAAATGCCGCCCTAAACAGCCTGCAATACGGCCTTCCTCTTGCCCTATGTTTCGCCTGTGCTTGGTATTTGCTCAATCGACGCCGCGCCCAAGCTCTTCATAAAATGATACTGCCTGTAAAATGGTCATGACCTCCACGCTCAACCGCTATATCGCCCGCCGCATTCTCTATGGCCTCTGTCTGACATTTGTGATTGTCACGGGGATCATTATGCTGGTCGATTTTGTCGAGGGTACGCGCAAATATAGTGCCGATGGGACGATTTCATCTTTTCAGATTTTTATTCTTACAATGTTCAAAGCGCCAAAGCTGATTGAACAAACCATCCCCTTTGTCGTGTTATTTGGCGTTATGGGTACATTATTTGACCTGAACCGGCGCAGCGAGTTGATTGTTTTGCGCGCGTCAGGCCTCTCGGCATGGCGCTTTTTAACACCGGCTCTTTTCGTCACAGCCATGCTGGGGGTTTTGTGGGCTGTGATATTTAACCCTCTCGCCTCTCGGGCCATAAATTTGCATAGTGATTATGTCGCAAAATATACAGGATCACAGGCTTACCTCACAAAGGATGATATCATTTGGATGCGCGAAGGGTCCGAAACCGGACAAACCGTTATTCGCGCTCAAGACATAGATATCTCCACCCAAACCTTGCAAAATGTCAAATTCTGGGTGTTTAAAACCGACACAAGCGGCAAGACACAATTTTCGCACAGGCTGGATGCGGCCTCTGCAATATGGACGACAGGATATTGGAAACTTTCCAATGTGATCGAAAATAGTTCTGACGGCGTGAGTTCCGATATCGCTTTTCTCTCACTGCCTACAACTTTGGCCGCGCAAGATTTAGATAAGGCTATCACTACAAAAAGCCTGCCTGCCTTTTGGCAATTACCCCGTGAAATTAAACGCATGCAATTGGCCGGATTTTCAACAACACGGTTGAACATGCAATTTCACCGCTTGTTATCATTACCGGTTATGCTGATTGCTATGACCTTTATCGCCGCGGGGGCCTCTATGCATCTGTCCCGTGAAGGCGGAACATTACGGCTGATGATATTCGGGGCGACACTTGGCTTTGCCGTTTTCTTCATCGATAGTATTATCGGCGCCTTTGGGGAGATAGGCGTCCTGCCACCCGCTCTGGCCGTATGGATTATCCCGTTTTTTGTGCTTTTTTGCGGCATGGCTTATCTGGCAAAAATTGAAGATGGCTAAATAAGACAATTTTCACATTGAATTGATATGAATTCTATCTGTATTTTAATTATTATTATGGCATAGACCCACTAGACTGCATGACCGTCTATACTGAATGGACTTAGATGAATTGCCAAAGTGCTTTTATTTTGATAACCCCGCCCATCCGTCTTTCATAAGCGGAGACGCACATAACAAAAGAGTAAACATGAAAAACTCTAACGCCACAATACGCACAGCTCTGACACTCTTGGGGTCGCTCGGCTTAATGGTAAGCCCTCAAATGAGTCTGGCGCAGCAATCTCACGGTATAGCGGCTGTTATTAATGATGATATTGTCACCAATCGCGACCTAACCCAGCGGGTCTTGTTTATGATGGCGACAACGGGCGCGGATCGTAATGAAGATACGCTAAAGCGCATTCAACGCCAAGCGCTTCGCAATTTAATTGATGAGCATTTACAAATGCAAGAGGCGGAAAAATTTGAACAAAGTATTGGCGATGAAGAGATCAACCGCTCGGTTGCGCGCCTATTTTCGCGCAATGGGCTGGAACCCCAAGATGTTATCTCACGTCTTGCCGAAGCCGGTGTATCTATCGAAACTCTCCGGGATCAGGTGCGCTCTGAAATCGCGTGGCAACGTATTGTAAACGGTCTATTTGGGTCTCGTATCCGCATTAGTGATGCGCAAATAAACGAGACCATTAATCGGCTTTCAGCAAATGCGTCCCAACCGAATTACCGGGTCGCAGAAATCTATATCGAGGCCACGCCGGACATTGGCGGCATGGACGGCGCTATGGAAGGCGCACGCGCTATGATCCAGCAAGTCGGACAAGGCGCACCTTTTCCACTTCTGGCCCAACAATTTTCATCTGCCCCGACAGCCGCTAAAGGCGGCGATGTCGGATGGGTGCGCGAAGGCGAATTACGCGAAGAGATCAATAGCGCCATTATAAATATGGAAAAGGGCTCGGTTTCAGACCCTATACAAGTACCCGGCGGCGTCTATGTGATTGCCCTACTCGACAAACAAATTTCAGAATCCGATACTGTATACAAACTTAAACAAGTCAATGTACCGGTCAAAGACCCGGGTGAAATGGACGCGGCCGTTACCCGGCTTACAGAGTTAAAGACAAGTCTGACATCTTGCGAAAGTCTGACAAAGGATGTGAATGCCCAAGACAATCTGGCCTCGGCTGATATGGGGGAAATCAAGACATCTGACATGGCTGAAACCATGTTGAACGCCATTGACGATATTGAGATCAACGGTTTATCCGATCCGATTGAAACAGCGCGCGGCCCTGTCGCCATTATGGTATGTGACCGTCGGATAACGGGTAAAAACATCCCGACCCGCGACGAAGTTGAAAATCGACTAACAGATCAACAACTTGCCCAAGCCTCAAAGCGCCACCTCAGAGATATGCGCCGAAAAGCGACAATTGTCTTACGCTAGCCCCTATGACGGGAGCTGATATGCGCCCTGATCATACGCGGTCACAGCCACCTCTATTAGTTACAATGGGCGACCCGGCCGGAATTGGGCCTGAAATTACCACTAAAGCATGGCAAGCCCTGCGCGGTGATCCTAAATATATATTTGCGGTGATCGCGCCAAAGCCGCTATACTCTGATGTGCCTGTGACCGAGATAAAACATATCAGACAGGCCCGAGATGTCTTTGCCACGTCCTTGCCAATATTACCTCTGGATCCTGACAACCAGGGGGGTGAGATGATCATATCACATCAAGCCGACCCTCAAAACGCTCCGGCGATTACAGCCAGTATATCCCACGCCGTCGCCTTAGCCCTAAGCGGCGAAGCCGCCGCGATTATCACCAATCCGATCTCAAAGGACATTTTATATAAAGCCGGATTTCAACATGCCGGGCATACAGAGTTTCTGGGCGCATTAACCCGAAATGCCCATGATCACGGGCCCTATATACAAGCCCCGCAAGCACGTGGCCCTGTTATGATGTTAGCCAGCGGTCGGCATTTACCCGGCGGCGGATTGCGCGTTGCGCTGGCGACCGTGCATATGTCGTTAAAAAAAGCGACACAAAGCCTGACGACGGATATTATTTTAAATCGTACCCGCGTCCTGAATGCAGCTTTGCAAACCGATTTTGGCATTCCCCGTCCCCGCATAGCGCTCACCGGATTAAATCCACATGCGGGTGAAGACGGAGCGCTGGGATATGAGGAACAGGATATTATAAATCCGGCCGCAGCAATATTGCGCGCGGAAGGTTTGACCGTGACAGATGCCCAACCTGCCGATACATTGTTTCACGCAGAGGCTCGCATGGGATATGACGCGGTTTTGGCAATGTATCACGACCAAGGGCTTATCCCCGTAAAAACACTGGATTTTCACGGCGGGGTCAATATCACATTAGGCTTACCTATCATCCGTACCTCGCCCGATCATGGCACGGCATTTAATATTGCCGGACACAACAAAGCCCGTGCAGAGAGTTTAATCGCCGCCATTAAAACCGCGCGCGAAATATCTGATTACAGATCAGCCTATGCTGGATAAGTTACCGACATTGTCAGAAGTGGTGAAAATTCACGGTCTGGCGGCGAATAAAAAACTCGGCCAGCATTTCCTGCTGGATATGAATATCACCCATAATATCGCAAAATTAGCCATGCCTCTAGATGATGTGAGTGTCGCTGAAATAGGCCCGGGTCCGGGGGGCTTAACACGGGCCTTACTCTTGAAACAGGCCAAGCATGTTCTGGCTATTGAAATGGATGCGCGCTTCCTCGCCCCGCTTTCCGATATCGCGGCACAGTCTAACCGCAAGCTGACTGTGCATCACGGCGATGCCCTTAAAACCGATATAACAGCGCATTTATCCGGCGATATCAAAATCGCGGCGAACCTGCCATATAATGTCGGCACAAAGCTATTGGTAAATTGGTTAACGGCAAAACCACTGTTTTGGAAACAAGCCGTTCTTATGTTCCAAAAAGAAGTCGCTGAACGTATCGTCGCCAGCCCCGGAGAACGGGCCTATGGGCGATTGGCCATATTATCTCAAAGTGTTTGCACGTGCCGCATTGCTTTTGATGTGCCCGCACATGCCTTTTCACCGCCGCCTAAAGTGGATTCCGCCGTGGTCGTATTGGATCCACTGCCCGTTGCGCAGCGCTATAGCCATTTAAAACGCCTCGGTCACATCACGGAAGCGGCCTTTGGGCAGAGGCGCAAAATGCTACGCCGCTCATTACGAAACTATGCCAAGCAAAATGATATAGATTTAAACGCTTGGCTCATAGCATGTGATATCGATCCGACAGCGCGTCCGGAAACCCTGCCACCCTCTGATTTTCATAAGCTCGCGACCTATATTGACGCCGCGTCGTAAAACCAAGTTTACGTTAGGCACAGCCATATGCAGGCACAGCTATATGTAAGGACAGCCATATTCGGCACGTATTTTATAAAGTGCATTCCGTTCATCTGGTCTCTGATGACGCTGGCAACAGACCCGTATTGCATATTCGACAGGCCCGGTATCTAGCCTTCACCCCCGTTTATCAACGAGTTCACAAAAGGCCCCAACCATAACTGACGACGACGTTTCACACGTTCTGCGGCGACAATCGTCCGAAGTTCTGTCAGGGCAGTTTCAATCGTCTCATTGACGATGACATAATCATATTCGGCCCAATGACTAATCTCGGACTCGGATTTAGACATACGCTTGGCAATAACCGCATCACTATCTTGAGCGCGCGATTTCAGGCGTTGTTCCAATTCATGCATATTAGGCGGCAGGATAAATATTTTGACAAGGTCATCCGCCGCAGCTTGCGTAAGCTGTTGCGCGCCCTGCCAGTCAATATCAAATACGACATCTTGCCCGGCCTCCAAGGCCGTTTCGACAGGGCCACGCGGCGTCCCGTAAAAATTATCAAAAACTTTCGCATGCTCAAGGAAGTCCCCGGCGTCAATCATATCAACAAATGCATTTTTCGAAACGAAATAATAATCCTGACCGTCAATCTCACCCGGACGGGCGGGGCGGGTCGTAGCCGAAACGGACATAGCCATATTGTCCAAATTTTCTTGCAAGAGTTTGCGCGTCAACGTGGTTTTCCCGGCCCCGGAAGGCGAGGACAGGACAATCATCAAACCCCGTCTTTGGTTCTTATGCGACCTCTGCATCCCTTGTGATAGCCTATTCGACATTAGCGGCCTGCTCCCGGAATTGCTCAATATGACTTTTCAGGCCCAGTCCGATTTGGGTCAAGTCAATATCAGAAGATTTTGAACATAAGGTGTTCACCTCGCGGTTAAACTCTTGCGCCAGAAAGTCCAATTTTCGACCTATAGGCGAGCCTTGCGCCACGAGAGTTCTCGCCTGCTTACAATGGGCAGACAATCGGTCAAGCTCCTCGCGCACATCCGCTTTCAAGACCAGAATGGCGGCCTCTTGCGCCAATTTGTCCTCAGACAGGCCTTCGGAGAGTAAAACAGATAATTTCTCTTTTAATCGTGTGTGCAATTTTTCCGGAAGAGCGCGCGACAGTTTTTCCGCCCGTTCCAATCCCGCTTCTATCTCCGAGAGCGCGCGCATTAAAACCGGCATTAGCGCTAAACCTTCGTCTTGGCGCGCCGTCTCTAATTTAGCTATCAATTGGCGAAAACTCTCCATCAAGGCCGTCTCCAGCTTTTTTTGAGACGCCGCCCGTGCCTCAGCCTCGTCTTTATTTTGGGATATATCTTCACTCGATATTTCTTCAACCACGCCCGCAACAGCCAATAAGGCCGAGATATCTGTCCCGCCGGCCTTTTGTAATTGCTCCAGAAGTACCGAATTTATCCGGTAAGCCTTTTCGGTTTCCCCGCGTTGATAGGTCAGATTGATTTGAAGATTACCGCGCGAAAACAGGTCGGCAACCGCTTTGCGAACCGCCCCGTCCAGACTTGAAAATTCAGATGGCAATCGCAGGCGAATATCAAGGGATTTTCCATTAACAGACCGGACCTCCCAGCTCCAACTTAACCCTTGCGCCGCGCCGCTTATCCGTGCGAATCCGGTCATGCTGGAAAGAGGTTTAGACGTCATTTCTGCGCTTTCCGTTTTCTGGCACGTTCAATCTTTCGCCATGTGATCACATTATTATTATGTTCCCGCAATGTTTTAGCAAAGACATGCCCACCCGTACCGTCAGCGACAAAAAACAGCGCTTCGGTTTTCGCCGGATTTAACACAGCAGCTATCGCGGCTTTGCCGGGGTTACAAATCGGCGTTTTCGGCAGACGCGGAATTTGATACGTATTCCAATCGGTTTTACGATCAATTTCAGACCGTCTTAACCCACGTTGCTGTCCCGCTTTATTGCGTAAGATTTCGCCCCTAGATATGCCATAAATAATCGTTGGGTCTGACTCAAGACGCATACCTTTATTCAAGCGGTTGATAAATACACCCGCGACTTCATTACGTTCGCCACCAAGGCCGGTTTCTTTTTCGACAATAGACGCCAGAATAATGGCTTCGGCTTTGCTCTTTATCGGTAAGCCGTCTTGTCGACCTTCCCACAAGCTGTCAATCCACGCGGTTTGGGCGGCCGTCATTTGCGTAATAAGTTGGCTGCGGGTCATACCGCGCGGTGTCATATAGGTCTCAGGTAGCAGCGTGCCTTCAGGCGGTACGGCGGGTTGGTCGTCAATCAATGTCTCTACCCGGGACATCGCCCGCATAATTTGCGCACTCGTCCGGCCTTCGGGGACGGTAAACGGATATAAGACCGCCTTACCTTCTGATAAAATTTTATAAATTTTTGCCATGCTGAGCGGGGCGGATATCGCATATTCACCCGCCTTAAATTTCGCTTCATTACCGCGCAATTTTGTGACCATCTTAAAGATAAAGGGATTATCGATCAGGCCGGCATTTTCAAGGTCGCGGGTAATGGCGGATAAACCTGCTCCGCGAGGCACTTCAAAAACCAGCGCTTGCGAATCTGTTTTGGGCACAATCTCATAGTGATAATTCATGAAACTATACAGGCCGAGTAAAAGGCCTCCTAACAGAGTCACAATGCCCGTTAACCCGATCAGAGCCAGAGTAAATTTTGGCAATTTCGCAGCCGGGGTGTCTGGGGGCACATCAGTCACAGGATCGGACACGCCTTGGGTCAAAATTCAATAAAAAAACCGCCCGCATCGACGGCTTAAGCATTTGGAGCTTTCGCAAAAATAACAGCGGCATTCGTCCCGCCAAAGCCAAAGCTATTTGACATCGCAGCTTGGAGCGGAACGGATTTAGCCGTTTGGGGCACGAGATCAATCTGCGTCTTTAATGACGGGTTTTCGAGATTAATCGTCGGCGGCACCATATTATCACGCACCGCCAAAATCGAAAAAATAGCCTCGATAGCGCCTGCGGCTCCGAGTAAATGCCCCGTGGCAGATTTCGTTGATGACATATGCAAAGTTTTAGCATGATCCCCAAAAAGACGCTCTACGGCTTTGACCTCGATTTCATCCCCCATAGGCGTGGACGTGCCATGCGCATTTACATAACCTATATCGGATAGCGACAGGCCCGAGTTTCGCAAGGCGGCCTTCATAGCGCGATACCCGCCATCGCCTTGAGGTTCCGGGCTGGTGATATGATAAGCGTCACCGGAAAGGCCATATCCTTTAAATTCGGCGTATATTTTCGCCCCGCGCGCTTTGGCATGCTCATATTCTTCAAGCACAAGCGCGCCCGCGCCTTCGCCCATTAAAAACCCATCGCGGTCTTTATCATAAGGCCGAGAGGCTTTTTTCGGCGTCTCATTAAACCCTGTCGTCATCGCCCGGCAGGCAATAAAACAGGCAATACCCAAGCGGTTAATCGCGGCTTCAGCCCCGCCTGCGACCATCACATCAGCATCCCCGTGTTGAATCAAACGCGCCGCATCACCAATCGCATGTGCGCCCGTGGCACAGGCCGTCACGACACTATGGTTAGGGCCTTTAAAGCCATTACGGATTGAAATTTGTCCCGAGGTAAGGTTAATCAGCATAGACGGTATAACGAAGGGCGACAATCGGCGTGGCCCGCGTTCATGCAGGGTAATAGAGGCATTATAGGTGGTTTCCAACCCGCCAATACCTGACCCGAACATCACACCTGTACGTTCTTGAGCCTCGATATTGTCAGCACCCGGTTTCCACCCCGCATCCTCTAAGGCTTCGTCAGACGCCGCAATGGCATATAAAATGAAATCGTCAATACGTTTGCGGTCGCGCGCACTCATAACCGCGTCAGGATCAAAGACGCCGGGCATATCTGCCGACCCGCCGCCACGCCCATCAACACGCGGAACAATAGCTGCGATCTGGCAGGCCAGATCGTCACTATCAAAATGTGTTATTTTTTGAGCCCCCGATTTCGAGGCCAAAATATTGGACCAAGCGGTGTCTACACCACAGCCAACAGGTGATACGAGACCTAAACCTGTAACTACAACCCGGCGCACCTGTCCCTAAACTCTAAGTAACTTGCTCAGAGATATACTTTACGGCATCGCCAACAGTTTGAATATGCTCTGCTGCATCATCAGGAATTTCAATGTCGAATTCTTCTTCAAACGCCATAACAAGCTCGACATTGTCGAGACTATCAGCGCCAAGATCGTCAATAAAATTGGCTTTCTCTGTGACTTTATCTTTATCCACATCCAAATGTTCTACGACCATTTTTGTTACGCGAGCTAATACATCAGACATATAAATTTCCTTATCTGAAACCGAAATTCGGCAGTTACTAAGAATAAAGTTAGGGACTTATTTCAAGAAAACAAGCCTCATCTCTCTTCCGCGCGGTGCCTAACATACTATTTTCATGCTGGCTAGGGGGTTAACCCCCTCTATTTATCGAGGAGATTACACCGGGCTTAAATCATCGCCATTCCGCCGTTAACATGCAAGGTTTGACCGGTCACATACCCGGCCTCAGGGCTAGCAAGATAAAGCACGGCATTGGCAATATCATCGCCTGTTCCCAGATCACCGGCCGGAATTTTCGTCAAAATAGCGTCTTTTTGGTCAGAATTGAGCGCATCTGTCATGGGCGAGGCAATAAAGCCTGGCGCCACACAATTTACAGTCACCCCGCGCGAGGCCACTTCTTGTGCCAAGGATTTAGAAAATCCGATCATCCCGGCTTTCGAGGCCGCATAATTCGCCTGACCGGGATTGCCTGTTACGCCCACAACCGACGTAATGCCAATAATACGGCCAAAGCGGCCTTTCATCATGCCTCTAAGGCAGGCTTTAGACAGCCGGAAATACGCTTCTAAATTGACCCGTTGCACAATATCCCAATCTTCTGACTTCATCCGCATAAGCAAGGTATCGCGCGTCAAACCCGCATTCGAAATTAAAATATCTATCGGCCCACCCAAAGCGTCGACGGCCTGTTTTGGTAAAGCATCGACCTGGTCTGCCTCTGAAAGGTTACATGGCGTCACCGCACATCTATCGCCAAGACTTCCGGCCAGAGCCTCTAACTTCTCAGCACGCGTTCCTGACAAGGCGACATGCGCGCCATGCGCGTGTAATTTTGTGGCAATTGCCCCGCCTAATCCGCCTGTAGCACCTGTGACAAGGGCACGTTTTCCTGATAAATCAAACATAGTCTATCCTTTTACAGCATTTGCAAATGCTTCTAATTTTTCCGCCGTGTCGAGCGTCCCGCCCGTGATCTCTTTTACAATACGCCGCCGCATAACCGTTAGAACCTTGCCGCAGCCCGGTTCCTGCATTTGGGTGACACCGTTTTCAAACATCCATATTATTGTTTCCCGCCACCTGACCCGCCCCGTAACTTGTGTGACAAGATCCGTGCGGATCTGATCCGGGTCAAGCGTGGGCCGGGCCGTAACATTATTGACCAGTGCCACGCGCGGCGCGGAAATATCGGTCTCTGCCAGCGCCTCTTGCATGGCCTGCGCCGCGGGCGCCATCATATCACAATGAAAGGGCGCGGAAACCGGCAAGATGACAGCCTTTTTCACACCATTTTCACGCGCATAGACTGCCGCCGCCTCGACTGCCGCCGTCTCGCCCGAAAGTACGATCTGTCCAGTGGCATTATCATTGGCAATTTGACAAATTCCCTGCGAACGCCCCGCCTGCGCCGCTGCCTCGGCGTCATCAAGTGACGCGCCCAGTAACGCCGCCATGGCCCCGCTTCCCACAGGCACAGCCTTCTGCATAGCATTGCCGCGTATTCGTAAAAGCCGGGCCGTATCCGCAAGTGAAATGGCATCTGCGGCACAAAGTGCAGAATATTCACCCAGAGAATGCCCGGCGATATATTGTGCCTGAGTAATATCTACGTCAAATTCAGCTTTCAAAGCGCGTATCGCGGCCACGGAACACGCCATTAAAGCCGGCTGCGTATTGGCTGTCAGGGTCAATGTCTCCATAGGCCCATCCCACATAAGATCGGATAAAGATTGCGAAAGCGCGTCATTCACCTCTGCAAAAACAGCCTTTGCAGATGGGAAAGCCTGTGCGAGGGCTTGACCCATGCCGACAAATTGGCTGCCTTGTCCGGGGAATGTAAACGCAAGTGTCATAGAGCAGGCTCTTCAAGATGATGATACGCGCCATGTCTCTTTAGGCGCAAGATTAAGGTTAGACATTTACACAATGAGATTTATGCATAATGGCGCCAGTCATAGGGGACAATGCCACATCGTCAAGCCCCGTCTCGCCCCTCCAAATCCCGCCTTGCACCATTCCACCGTCTCCCAGACAAGATTATCGCCAGCGATATATCAATCCTAGAGTGCAATCCCGATTATCACTGCCGACTTGTCACCTATTGGCGGCGCCCTCATATGCGGTTCTATGTGGGTTTTGGCCTGTTATATCGATGTATTTACAAAAAATAAGGCTTTGTTAAGTATCTTTGCTAATATTCTGTTCCGGATGGTACATAATAATGTGACTTAAGGGATAGCTATGTCGATTTTTAAACGAAAGGCAAAATCAGCCAATTCGGAAAAAATCCTACAAAAAGAAACCGTTCAAATACCTCAGGACGATAACACACTTTTGCAGGGCGTTGCGAATTTACGCGAGGATGATGATATTTTAGATGCACGGGCTCTGGCCGCTATTGATAAGCGCTTGGCCGAGAACCGTAAGGCGGGTCGCACCCGCAATAAAAGTGAAAGTTCACGTAAATCCGATGTGCTTCACAATGAAAATCGCGTAAATTTAGACACGGATCTCGAGATTATAAAAGAGCTACAAGCTTTGCGTAAGACCGACTCATTAGGCATACCTCTGCATAAACCCGAAGACATAGATGATATCCCACCCGGTGACTTCAAAGACCTTGAAGTTCCCGAGGAGATTGAAGGGACAGATGTTTCTACGCTGACATCCTCATTAGAGTCGCGGGAAGATAGCCTTGCTTCCGCCCCACTTGACACCGCCCCTCGTGACGCCACAGGTCGCACTGATGAGAGCCAAGCGGAGCCCGCTCCCACTCTGGCCGCATTTGAGGCCTTAAAAAATCCCCCTCTTAGAAATATAGATCCTGTTGGGGATCAGAAAAAAGACATCACCGATCAGATCGCTGCAGCCTCGCTGGAACCGCAAGATTTACCGGGGACGAATCTGGGTGAATTACGCTTAGATATCGCCAAAATTTCGTCCGATATTGAAAATGGCGAAGCCTTATACCGCCGGGCGCAATCCCGCGTGGAAAGCCTTCTGGGCTTTGCAGAAAAAGCAGAAGTCAATTTCTCTTTACTCAACCGTCTGGAACCCGAGAACCGTCGCTTGAAAGCGCAAAACTTCTCGATCAAAAAAGATTTGGACGATAGTACGCAAAAAATCAGTGTTCTAGACGCAGATCTTAAAGATCATAAACAACGCTTACTGGAATCAACGGCCGATCTTACTCACGCAAATGGGCAATTAAGTCAGGCCTTAGCGCGAATCAACGCCTATGAAAACAAGTTCAATAATGTGCGACAAGAACGCGATGCTCTGGAAATGCGGGTCGACCGTGAAAAAACATCTTATGAAGTCGAAGCCCGTGAAAATCGGGTCTTGCGCGAAAAAATATCTCAGCTGTCTGCAAATTTCGAAGATGCAATGGCTGAAAAAATGAATCTTGCCAAGATTATAGAATCCTTGAAAATTGATTGCGCTGATGAATCCAATGCCAAAGAATCTTTAGAAAAAGAAAACTCTGATATGCGGTTAGCGCTTGAAACAACGCGCACGCAAAATAATGAAATGAAAGGGCAAGTCTCTTCTGTCCACGAAGAAATCAAAACCTTTAAAACCCAATATGAATATAATATTCTAAGCCGGGATGATCGTATTTTCGCGCTCGAAGCCCAACTCGAAGACTTAAACAAGCAACTGGCCATTAAAGACGAAATCGTCTCATCCGCCAGTCAAGATCTCGCCTTACTCCGCAAGACGCGCACGGCCAGTGATTTAGAACGCGAACGCCTTGAGCGCACAATAGAAGGCCAGTCTTATCAATTGCACGCGGCTGAAGAACAGCTCTTGCGATCCAAACAAAATATGGACCTTATGGACAAGCGATATAAAGAAACAGCGGCAGCCCTAGCTATCGCCCATCAACGTCGGCAAGTCCATACACCTGCCGCAGCCCCCGATATTCACCCGCATATGTCAGCACCGCAACACCCGCCCCTACAACCGCTTGCCCCGCCCCCGGCCGCTCATCAAGGTCAAGCGCCGACCCCGACCCCGAAGCCGGTCGTTGATCAAGACATTATGAGCGGTGATAGTGCAGACGAAAATTTATCTAACCAAATTATGCAATATAAATTGGGTGAACGCAGTAAAATCTCTTAATATTGCAAGCCGTCTCAATACGGCTTTGCCGTGAAAAAAATCGCAGCAACACTAAAAAATCTATAGAATTGAAGCACAGATATCGTGCTGTATACACAATGGGATGAAACTTTCGTTATAAGTGACATTTCCCCTTTCACCTTTTACGTTTTATTATAAGAATCGTTTCTAGTTATCTGAACACCGAAGGCTTTTTATGACAACTTCCGCTCAAACATGGTTCCAACGGCTGGCCCCTTACCGTCAAGCCAAGGATGGTCGCGCAGTCATAGAAACACTCATCACCCTTATTCCCTTTTTAGCACTTTGGGCCAGCATCTGGGCGTTGTATCAAGCTGGACATTGGTGGGCTTTATTAGGGGTTATTCCAGCAGGCGGCATGATTGTTCGCCTCTTTATCATTCAGCATGATTGTGGCCATGGCTCAATGTTTTCTCATAAAAAGGCAAATGATTGGGTCGGACGCTTTATCGGTATTTTGACCCTGACTCCCTATGATCACTGGAAACGCTCTCATGCCCTTCACCATGCAGGATCTGGCAATTTAGATCGCCGGGGTATCGGAGATGACATACTGACATTAACGGTCACAGAATATGAGGCCTTAAATCGACGCGGAAAATTTAAATATAGGCTATACCGTCATCCTGTTATCATGTTTGGACTAGGCCCGGCATGGCTGTTTCTTCTATCCCACCGCCTGCCTTTTGGCGCGATGAAAAACGGGGTTAAACCCTGGGCGAGTGCCATGCTGACAAATTTAGGCATTCTTATTCTTTACGGCGTGATGATTTGGGCCGTTGGTATTAAAGCGTTTTTACTCATTCAAATCCCGACTATCCTCGTCGGCGCCACAATTGGTGTCTGGATGTTTTACGTACAACACCAATTCGATGCCACACATTGGTCGCGCAATGAAGATTGGAATCGTGAACAGGCGGCACTTATGGGCAGTTCTTTTTATGATTTACCCAAGCCACTTATGTGGATTACAGGAAACATCGGCGTTCACCATGTCCACCATTTGTCATCCCGCATACCCTTTTATAATTTACCCCGTATTTTAAAGGCACATCCTGAATTAAAACAGGTCGGAAGGCTCACCTTTCTTGAAAGCTTAAAATGTGTCAGATTAGCTCTATGGTGCGAACAGACCCGTAAAATGGTTTCATTCGCCGGACGCCAACACCTGTCCACATAATTATACAGCCCGTACAGCCCGTAGAAACACAGCCTCTCGAAGCTTTGTTGCAAAACCGCCGTTAAACGCTGTGCCGCGAATGGTGAATGGGCACCAGCCGTCAGGAACCACAGGGACGGCACAGGGCGAGACCCAATGGGGCAGAAATCAGGGGCCAGCATAAAAAAATCCTCCGCGTAATTGGGGCGCTAGAGGATTTTTAAAAATAAAGCTGTAGCTCTAAATCAGAGAACGTCTCGACTTATATTATTCATTATCGCGTCGAATTCTCATCATGACAACGTTGTATTCACTTTGAGGTGTTCTGTCAAATCGTAAATAATATCGGGTCGAGAGGTAATAGATTATATGAGTAAATACGTTTTAACGCGGCGCGCGCTTGGCTAATATACGTTGCAAAGTCCGACGGTGCATATTTAACCGGCGGGCCGTTTCCGAAACATTCTTACCGCAGAGTTCGTAAACCCGTTGAATATGTTCCCAGCGTACACGGTCAGCAGACATCGGGTTTTCAGGCGGTTGCGGGGCCTGTCCACGCGGGGCTAATAAAGCTTTGCATACATCATCTGCATCAGCAGGTTTAGCTAAATAATCAACAGCTCCGCGTTTGACAGCGGCGACCGCCGTGGCCAAATTCCCATAGCCTGTGAGCATCACCATTTTACAATCAGGGCGTTTTTCATACAGCGCATCCACAACATCTAAACCATTGCCGTCCTCTAGCCGCATATCCAGCACTGCAAAAGCTGGCGGGGCGGACAGCGCAATATGTTTGGCTTCAGTAACAGTTTCAACCGCCGTCACATCAAATCCACGTTGAGTTAACGCCCGTCCGAGACGATTACGAAACGGGCCGTCATCATCCAATATCAAAAGTGTTTTGTCAGCGGGTAATGTATATTCGGTATCGGCTTCGGGCACGAGACCCCCTTTCATTACGTCAAAAAGTCACCTGTGGCCCGCTATACGCGAAAAAAACTGAAATTTAAACACTATTTGAAGGCAAATTTAAGTTTGATGCGGACTTAACCGGTTACGCGGCCACGTCAAAGTCACTTTCGCCCCTCCAACGGTGGCACGGGCAAAATTCACGCGCCCACCTGTACGTTCGATCAAGGTTTTAGCGATAAATACACCCAGTCCAAGACCGCCGGCTTTTTCGAGCCCGTCCCCGCCGCCCATTTCGTCTGCGCTCGGGCGACGCCCTTCACGACGGGTTACATAAGGTTCGCCTAAACGCTCTCGGACGGTTGGATCAAAGCCCGGGCCATCATCTTCAATTGTAATCGCAATTTTAGTGTCCGACCATATGCCGTTAATTTTTACATTCGCACCCGCAAAATCCACGGCGTTTTCGATAAAATTCTTCAATCCATAAAGCAGTTCCGCTTGGCGCTTAATTTGCGGCATAGGGCCATCTCCACTGACCAAAATCTCAATTGACGGACCAATGCCCTTAATACCGATGAAGGGCTGAACAGCCTCTTCCAACACACTCTCGATCGACAATTGATCATGAATAACATCACCCTCATCTCCACGCATAGCTAATTGCTGTAAAATATCCCGACACCTCTTGGCCTGAGACAGCATTAAGCGCGCATCTTCCCCCAGAGGCGTATCGACGGCTAATTCCCGGCTCATTTCTTTGGCTGTCACTTGTATGGTCGCCAGAGGCGTGCCTAATTCATGTGCAGCCGCTGCGGCCAGTCCGCCAAGCGCTGATAATTTTTGTTCATGCGCAAGAACCGCTTCTGTAGCGGCGAGAGCTTCGGACATGCGGCGACTTTCTTTAGCCGCCCGCCAAGCATAAAGCGAGGTGAATACAGCGCCGACAAGAAGCGCCACCCACGCCCCTAGAGAATATATAAACGGCAACTCAAACTCACCGGTTGGTGACCACGGCAAAGGGTAAGACGTATATAACAGCCCAAAAGACAATCCAGTCGCCAATATGCCCAATATAATGAGTACCCGACGCGATAATGTCGTCGCTCCCGTCACCACCGGGGCGAGCAGCAGGAGCGCAAACGGGTTTGACATCCCGCCGGTTAACCCGATCAAAGCAGAAAGCTGTAAGAGATCAAAGCCCAGTTGAGCCGCCGCTTCCCAATCTCCGACACGGCGGTCTAAGGGCAAACTAACCGCGACAATAATATTTATAAATGCGCTCAAACCTATAACAATGACACACGGCCAGATCAGGAATGAAAATCCCAGAACATAGGCGACAACAATAATCGCAACAACCTGCCCTGTTATGGCCGTCCACCGCAATGTCACGAGGGTAGACCGCCGCAACCGCCCGGTCATACGTCGAGAGATAGGCCGCAAATCCCGAGCACCCCTCCCTTCGCTTAGCCGCTCACCATAATGTGACGCCTGACCATCAAACGCCGTGTCCTTAGGAAAAAGGGTCGCAATTATGGCACGGAGCATAGACATTTTACCTCGGTGAATTTAGATGGGTTCCATCTATAGAAGGCGAATGTCAATATGAACAAACAATTTTGGACTTTAATAATCGGGTTTTTAATACCGCTTAGCGGATTAACCGCTTGCGAAGCGCCGACAGTACAAACAGGAAAAGTTGTCACCTCTGGCAAAGCCGAGATTGGCGGCCCGTTCACATTGGTCAACCAAGACGGTCTTACCGTGACCGAAGCTGATTTTCTGGGCCGCCCACAAATGATTTATTTTGGCTTTTCCTACTGCCCAGATATTTGTCCCACCGCCCTTATACAAATGGGTCGCGCCCAACACGCCTTGGGTAAAAGGGCCAAAGACATCCAGAATATTTTCATCAGCGTTGATCCTGAACGCGACACCCCCGAAAGCCTAAAGCAATATGTCACGGCAAATGGATTTCCCGACAAGCTCATCGGCTTGACCGGAAGCCTTCAACAAGTCGAAAGTGCAAAGACAGCCTTTCGGGTTTTCGCGCAAAAGGTCGAAGATGACGGCGGGGCCAGCGCCTATACTGTCGATCATTCGAGTATCATTTATTTCATGGATAAAAACGGTGAATTAATCGACTTTTTTACCCATAAAACCGCCGTCTCAGAAATCGTTGCGCGCGTGAAGCTCTATCAGAAATCCGGCGCCTGAACCCCGCTCACCTGAACCCAGCTCATAAGAGAGGTTAGGCGCATGTTTCTAGCCGTTTAACCAAGGCCTTGGCGAGTTTTTGCGCACCTATATTTTCACCCCCTTCACCGGGTGAGAAGCTCAGGTAAAGATAAGGCTCTATCATTTCCAATTCGATCAATTTTAATGTCCCGTCCCGCCCGCGCAATAAATCAACCCGGGCATAAAGAGGGATAAAGTCTAGCGCATCTAGGATTTGTCGGGCTGTATCGCGTTCCTCTCTCGTCGGGCTATAAGCTGTCTCCCGCCCTCCATAAATAGACTGAATACGGTAATCCCCATCTTTAGGGCGCTTATTCAAACCATGTGAAAACTGCCCCCCGAAAAAGAGAAAGGAATATTCCCCTTCCGTAACAACGCTTGGTAAAAAGGGCTGCACCATTGCGCCAGCGGGTGGCAATGCGTCTTTATCCGGAAATGCATCGCCTTGACGATATAAAACCTGCCGCCACGCCCCGCCCCCAATTTGGGGCTTAATCACGATCGTGTCCGTTTTAAAAACCTCAAACGCGCGCGCAATACCGGCTTCGGTCACACGTTCGAGTGACAAGGTTTCGATAACCGGTGCACCGCTATGCTCCATCTCATCAAGATAGGTTTTATTGGCGTTCCATTTGAGCACTTCGAAATTATTAAACAAATGGGTTTGCGTCGCAGCTTTAGCCATCTCCTGCATAAACGCCACGTCATTCCCCTCAAAATAATCCCAAACAAATAAGGGTAACATAGCGTCAAATTCCGTGGCGCGACGGGCGGCCTCGCGCCACGGGATAAGTTCAAGCGAAAACCCTTGCGCCGCAAAGGCCGGAACCAACTTACCCATTTCTTCGTCACGTTCAAAAAAATCAGCTCTAAAATCAGAACTTCCAGGCATCATATTATCAGATGCAAGAATAGCGATTGTCTTCATATCACCCCACTTTTTAATACGCCATCATTTAGGATTTGCAGCCTTAGCAATAATTGGTAAAAACGCTGAACGCAAATAAGGATATCATGTTATGGCTCATAATTTCGACGTTTTAGGTATTGGCAATGCCATCATGGATGTCATCGCCCCTGTCCCTGACAGCCTGCTTGATTCCCAAAATATTGTTAAAGGCGGCATGACCTTGATTGACGAGGCGCGCGCCTTGGATTTGCACAAAGTTTTAAAAACCGTCACGCCCCCAATCGAAGTCGCCGGAGGGTCAGCGGCCAATACAATGGTCGGCATATCCGAATTGGGAGTAAAAAGTGCCTATATCGGAAAAGTCGCCAATGATGGCCTGGGCAAACGATTTACAAAAGGCTTGCGTCAATCCGGGCTTGTATTTGACACGACGCCCACGGCAAGCGGCCCCGCCACAGCGCGGTGTATCATTGCAGTCACACCGGACGGGGAACGCTCCATGAGTACATTTTTAGGTGCCACAACCCGGTTGACGAAACGCGATATCGTCAAATCTCAAATTCAAAATGCCCGCATAATTTACCTCGAAGGCTATTTGTTCAACACCGAACAAACCAAAGCCGCCTTCGTCAAAGCTGCTGAAATAGCGCATGCGGCGGGGCGCGACGTCGCCTTGACATTATCCGATGATTTTTGTGTTCATCTGCACCGGGGCAGCTTTCAACACCTTGTGGATAACCATGTGGATATCCTGTTTGCAAATGAAACAGAACTGCTCTCTCTTTATGAAAAGACAGATTTTGAAAGCGCGCTTAAAAAACTCGGAAAACACTGTAAAACCGCCTGTGTTACTCGCGGTGAAAATGGCTCTGTCATACTGAGCGAAGGCCATCGATACGACATAGCAGCCAAGGCTGTGGATAAAGTCGTTGATACAACCGGCGCGGGTGATCAATATGCAGCCGGTGTTCTGGCCGGGCGCGCGTTAGGACTGGACTGGCCGGATGCAGGACGTCTGGGCAGTATTTGCGCGGCTGAAGTGATTTCCCATTACGGCGCACGACCGGAAACCCCGATTCATGAGATGATACAACGCGCCTAGAGAGCGCGGCTCATAAGCTGTGCCCCCTAGCTGTATAGGGGGCTGTTAGGCGCTATTTCAAACGCTGTTTCAGGACGGTCTAACGGGTCTGGATCAGGTCGTATCGGCTGGGGTGTGAGGGCGCCGCCTGCCCCCGTAAGAAGAGCTAGAGCCTCTTAGGCTAAATTTAAAGTCACGGCGAATACGGTTCCTTCATCAGAGGTAGATTCCAACGTTAGCTCCCCCCCTTGCGCCTGTGCCAGTTCTTTAGAAATGGTCAAACCTAAACCCGTACTCCCGTTACGACCCGAAGACGAGGTAAAGGCCTTGAACAAATTCTCGTGCGCTTTTTTCGGAAGCCCTGCCCCCGTGTCCCGAATAAGAATTTTTGTACGCCCATCAAGGGTTTCAGCTTCGACGCTTAATTCTCGCTTTGCATTATCATCACGCAAGCCCGACATTGCCTGCGCGGCATTGCGAAACAGATTGTGGAAAATACGGTAGGTATGATCCGGATCTGCATTCACCGTAAGATCACTGGGAACCTTGTTCTTGAAACTAATCCGGCGCAAACCGGCCCCAAAACTTTCCAATGTATCCGCCGCCGCCTCGCCCAGTTGCAAAGAAATCCGCACAGGTTGTAATTCAGGCGGGTCTTCTTTGGCCTGACTAAAATTCAAAACTTCGGCCGTTAAATTCACTCCCCGGTCAATCGCGCGAGTCAAGCGCCCCCCCATCTTGGCGACACGCTCATCTTTATCCATAACCAGACGGTCAGACACCAATTGCGCCGAGGTCAATACATTTCGCAAATCATGGTTGATCTTGGCCATAGCCATGCCCAAAGTTGCCAAGCGTTCGCGTTGTTTAAATGAAGATCTGACACTCTGTTTCATATCGAAAAAAGCGCGCTCTAGCTGACCAATTTCGTCTTTGCGTTTACTGGCTTTTGTCGATCGTGTTTGACTTTGGGGATTGTCACGAAACGCCGTGACATTTTGCGCGAGTTTTTCTATCGGGCGGATAATTAACACTAACATCGCCAAATAAATCAATGTGCCGGTAATGATCGCAATCACCAGAGACAAAAGTAATATACGTTCAAAATAATCCCACATGACCCACTGCAGTTTCCCGCGGGGCAAGACGAGTTCCAATGTGTCCTGTCCCTCTACGGGTGAATTTGCCAAAACCCGTAAAAACCCGTCTGAAGGCCCGAAAAAGGACCGGAATGCATCCCGAAACCGCGGCAATCGGCGGGATTGGCGTAAATCCACCACTTCCCACCGATCCGAAATCGGCGGCGCGCCCAACACTAATTCGTTCATACCGTCCCTGCGCGCCGACATCATAATCACGTCGGTTTCACGCATGAACAGTTCGGAAAGTTCTTTCCCACCGTCGAAATTTTGCACACCTGTTAGCGCCTGAGATAAAATTCCAGCTTGTTGGGTACGTTTTTGTAGCCAATCTTGTCGATACATCGCAGCAGATGGAATGAAGATCACAAGCTCTGCCAACAGGACAAAGCCTATGGTCATTAACAGGATTTTACCAGAAAGCCGTTGCGATATAAAACGCTCAATCATAAATCCGACATACCGATAAAACTACGCCCTGTCATCTTAAGGTTTAGTGCCTAGTGGAATTTTGTCCAAAATCCGGCCAGCTTTCGCGTCTTGGGACTAAAGACCGCCTCAGTATACCATGATCCCGCCGCCCGCTTGATCAGCTCGGCGCGCGAAGGATAAGGCGAAATAAATTTGGTCAGCCCGACAATTTTAATATTATTGGCCATAGCCAAAGATATAAGCTGAATCAAATCACCTGCACCTTCGCCCACAATAGAGGCACCGAGGATTTTGCCTTTTGTCGTGGCAACAATTTTAATACCACCTTCGTGATTACGTTCGGCAATCGCACGATCATTTTCTTCAAAATCCCATGTCACACACCGCACATTATGGCCCGCTTCACGCGCCTGCGCCTCGGTCATACCAATAGATCCCAATTCCGGCTCTGAATATATCGCCGCCGGCATGCGGTCCGTGGTCGCTTTAGAATTTATCCCCGGTGGCATAAAGTAAAAGGACTTGATGATCTCACCAGCATGAAATCCCGCCGCATGCGTCAAGCCGCCCCGGCCTGCGGCCACATCACCAACGGCCCAGACCTTTTTATTGGATGTTCTTAGATAATCATCCGTTTCAATGCCCCGGCGATCATATTTAATACCCGCCTTTTCAAGTTCTAATCCGTCCATCATCGGACGACGCCCCGCCGCGACGAGCAAATGCGATCCCGTCAATGTGGTTCCATCTTCAAGGTCAATCGCAACTCCGGTTTTGGTTTTACGGATTTGTTTTGTTTTCACAGGCGCATGAAAATTAATCCCCTCTGCTTTTAAAGCCTCAACCAGAACCTCTGCATGTTCAGGCTCCGAACGCCCCAAAGGTGCGGAAATATCAACAATATCGACTTTACTTCCCAAGCGGAAAAAGGCTTGGCCAAGTTCGAGACCTATCGGCCCTGCACCTATAACCAATAAATGCTTAGGCTGTTTGGGCATGGAGAAAATAGTTTCATTGGTCAGATAAGGTACTTTATCAAGGCCAGGTATAGGCGGTGCGGAGGCCCGGCTTCCTGTTGCAATAATCACGCGTTTAGCGCGGACTTCGGTTGAATCAGATTCAACCGTTTTCGCATCTTTAAACCGGGCGCGCTCACGAATGACGATACAGCCCAGGCCCTCAAAACGCTCTTGACTATCTACCGGCGCAATATGGTCGATCACGCCTTGAACATGGGCTTTAACACTCTCGAAATTAATCTCGGGCTGGGTAGGTTTTACCCCGAAGATTTCACCATTTGTAAAGGCGGCAGCATGCTTACCGGCGGCTATTAACGCTTTTGACGGCACACAACCATAATTCAAACAATCTCCGCCCATTTCTTCGGCTTCGAACAGAACAACAGACCGCCCCAACTGCGCCGCACCCGACGCCACAGACAGACCACCTGATCCCGCGCCAATAACACATAGATCAACTTCATATATTTGCTTAGACATATTCTCTCTCTTAGTCTTTTATATATTTAACTAGACGGCGCTATCTCAAGCATCGTCTTATTTTCAATAAGGCTATAGATTTTTATTCTGGCGTTTTTTTGAAAAACTTCTTGTAGACTACTGGGATCATCGCAACAGCCGCTAAGGCGAAGAAGGCCGGAGCCAAATTCGTCGCAGCCGCCCCAACAATAGCGCCGACATCTGCGGTCTCGCCTTTTTCCGCCGCCTCAAGCAAGGTGCCGCGAAGACCGGACCCAATCAGAGAATAAGCAACAGTGCCGGGAATAATCCCAATAGCGGTTGTAATAAAATAATCACGGAATTTTGCGCCTAAAATGGCCGGAGCAATATTGGCAACGGCAAATGGTACAACAGGAATAAGACGTAGCGTGAACAGATAGGAAAATGCATTTTCATTAAATCCCTTTTCCATCTTGCCCAAAAACGGCCCGGCAACACTCTTCAACGTTTCGCCCAAAGAGGTTTTAGCCGCCAAAAACAGGGCGCACGCACCTAGGGTGGCGCCAATCACTGTTGCGGGAGCACCAATCGCCACACCAAACAGAAATCCACCCCCAATAGTTAAAGCACTCGCCGGAACCATAAAGGCTGTGGCCGCAGCATAAATACCGACAAAGGCCAGTAAGACCATCCAGAAATTATTTTCGACCAAATTATTCAGATAAACGGCATTCTCACCCAAGGCTGCGGGTGTAAGTTGCGTATGCCAACCTTGCGAAATCGCCAGAGCCAGCCCGCCTATAATAATATAGAGAGGCCATAATTTAACCCATAATGATTTGGATTTTGATTTTTCTGTCATAGTGTTCGGTAACGTATTTGCTGACATTTGCCTACTCCTAAATCGGTCATTTATTCGTTCAATGCCCAGTTATATCCATTTCCGGAAACCTTGGCACCATTGTCGATAACTTGTGCCAATTCAGGGCCGGCATATTTACGTAAATGCGGGAGCAATCCGGCTTTGCCACCGAAATCCTTGCTAAACCACTTATAGATTGAAGATACTTCCAAACCTTTAGGCGTCACCTTTACGCCCCGCGGTGAATTTATATAAGCTTTCGCCGCGACTTCGCGTTCTGTTTTATAATTGGCCGCCGTCCACGCTTTATCCAACAGGTTCGGGCATCCGACACTCGCGCAATTGACCATATAATGCACATAAGGTGAAGGATAGCGTTTGCGTAGGATATCATGTTCAATATTATTCAAGGAGGTGGGTTTCCCGTTAATCGTAACCAGCTTTTTACCCCAAGGTCCCGGTACAAACCCGGATTTAATATCACGAATTGATTTTACAGGGTAGTTTTCAACCACAACTTTGATCGTCACCGCATTATACAAATTCGCATAATAGGCAATCGCTTCATCTTCGTTCAACCCATCTGGATTTATCGCTTCCAAGCTTCGAATATATCCGTCCAATGCAGCTTTATCCGCCGTAGCGCTTTTCAAACCGCTATAATTAAAATGGGTCAAACCTTGCGAGTCAGGGGCGCTAACATATTGCTTTAACAAGCCGTCCCAAGCGGCATGAACGCCGGTTTGGACATTTTCGGTCGCTTTTGCAGCGCCCGACCCATATGTCGTGCTTTTAGCCGCCGGGGCTGGCTTGCTGCCAGAACCATAGGATTGCGCTAAAATAGGCGTCGAAATCGCGACGGCCCCGATCATAAGAGCTGTCGTCATATGAGTTTTAATCTTCATGATAATCTCCGTAGATTGAATTGATATATTGCTAGCATAAATGTTTTAGAAAGTAGTCTCACCTTGGTTCACAAAAATGTGGGGTCTCGGGAGGTCTATGAGAGATTTGTGTGAGGTGAACCGGAGATGAATATATGTCTCCAATCGTCGACACCACAAAACCGATAAAAGACAACGCATAAAGAGAGCATACATATGTGATCTATAGCCATTATATATATAAATGTAAGGGATGATATTATATACGGATGGGTATATATAGAATTCCAGGGGATGAGCGCGCAAAGCTAGGTTTATCCCGTTGAGGCTAAAATTGTCGAAAGTCGATTTTTTTCAAATCCTTAGTGCTTGACTTCAAGGTCTACCGCGCGTAATGAGCGCGCCTTAGGATAATTAGGGCTCTAGATACTGTCGTGATGCCCTCTGGAGACGATAATGAAACGTACTTTTCAACCTTCCGAGCTTGTACGCAAGCGCCGCCATGGTTTTAGATCACGTATGGCCACTAAATCAGGCCGTCAAGTTTTAGCGCGTCGGCGCGCCAAAGGCCGTAAAGTCCTTTCAGCATAATTCACAGAACGCTTTTGGTGAATGGACGACCCCACCTACATAGCTTAAAGTTCGAACAGACGCTCATGGGCATGACAGGCAAACAGAATACACTCGGACGGCTTAAACAGCGGTCCGAGTTTTTGTTTGTCAAAGACGGGCTCTATAAAGCCCAAGGCGGGCTGGTTTTACAAATGCGTGAAAACCCCGCCCATTCAGACCTTCGCGTCGGTTTCACAGCGACAAAACGCATCGGAAATGCCGTGATGCGCAATCGTGCAAAGCGCCGTTTACGCGCCGTTGCGCGTGACATTTTGCCAAAACTGGGACGTCAGGGGCATGACTATGTCATCATTGCCCGTCAAGGCGCAATAGACCGGCCTTACGAAAAGCTTGTTTCTGACCTTGAAAAAGCGCTCATAAGCCTTAATTAGACCCAAACCCTACACGCCAGATTAGATAGAGATTTACGCATGGACGATCAGAAGAATTTTATCACTGCCATGGTACTGTCCGGTGTCGTACTTCTGGGATATTGGTTTTTCTTTGGCAAACCGCTGGCAGAACAAGCGCGTAAAGATGCCTTGGCTGAACGCGCTCAAGCCGAGCGGGTCTTAGCGACGCCCCAAGCCCCGAAAATAGAAATTCAAGACCGAGAAAAACTGATTACGACCGGCACACGCATTCCTATTGATACACCGACTTTGCAAGGCAGCTTTCAAGTCACAGGGTCACGGTTTGATGATTTAAGACTTAAAAACCACCGCGCTAAACTGGCCAAAGATAGCGGCCCTGTCACATTGCTGACCCCTGAAGGGGCTAACCACGCCGCTTATATTTTTGACAATTGGCTGACCCCCGATGGGGGATCGGGCGTCGGCACAACCTGGCAACATATTTCAGGAGACATATTATCGGTCGACTCGCCTGTCATATTACAATTTGATAGCACGAATTATTCTGTGACCCGATCAATTTCGATTGATGATCGCTATCTGATCACCTTGGATGATACTGTTACCAATACCTCTTCGGGCGAAATTTCATTGCAACGTAAAGGCGCCTCACGTCAACATGACCTTCCTGATGATCTAACAAATTTTTTCATCCTGCAAGAAGGCCCTGTCGCTATAATTGATAATAAACTCGTCGATATGAAATATGGCAAGCTCGCCAAGAAGAAATCCGTGATCGAAATCGGCGAAAGTGGCTGGGTTGGCTTGACAGATAAATATTGGCTCACGGCCGCGATTGCGCCGCAAGGCAAGCAAATGACCTCGCGCTTTAATTTTCGTCAACTCAACGATCAGGATATATATGAAGCCGAATATAGCCTCGACCCTGTCACATTAACACCGGGTACAACAATCCGCTCAAAAGGCTTTGTCTTTGCAGGCGCCAAAGATCGTCACCTTTTGGAAAACTATCGCAACACCGAAAATATTGCCCGTTTTGATTTGGCGATTGACTGGGGATTTTTAGGTATTCTAACCCGTCCCATGAGTACATTTCTGACTTTTCTTGGCTCCAAGATCGGAAATTACGGCCTGGCTATTATGGCGCTCACCCTGCTGATAAAAATCCTCATGTTCCCCTTGTTTAACAAGCAATATGAAAGTCAGGCCAAAATGAAAAAGGTCGCGCCGAAACTCAAGAAAATCCAAACCCGTTACAAGGATGACCGGTTAAAATTACAACAGGAAATGATGGCGCTTTACAAAAAAGAAGGCGTAAACCCCGCAGCCGGATGTCTGCCTATGATCCCGTTCATGTTTGTCTTTTTTGCTTTGTATAAGACGGTGCTGATCAATGTGAACTTACGTCATGCGCCCTTTTTTGGCTGGATTAAAGATCTCTCGGCCCGAGACCCGCTCTCTATCCTTAACGGCTTTGGTATTTTGCCGTGGGACGCCATTCCGTTCGGAGCTCTGTCTTTCCTTGCCATTGGCCCGCTCGCGATCCTTTATGGAATTTCTATGGCCTTAATTTACACTTTAACCCCGCAAACCGCGGGCGGCGGAGAACAAGCCGAGATGATGGCAAAAATGATGAAATTCATGCCTTGGATATTTATGTTTGTATTGGCCCCCTTCGCCACAGGACTTCTGGTCTATTGGGTCTGGAATAATATATTATCCTTCGCACAACAATATTATATCACCCGCAAATTTAAGGTTGATACACCTGTTGACGTATTTTGGCGTAAAATCACAGGTAAAGCCAAGCCAGAAGATGCCTGATGTCGGAACCCGACTTCACCCCGGAGCAAATTGAAGCCGGACGCATATTATTTGCGCGTCCGGTAAGCTTTATGTTGAGTGTCGTGAAAATGGCCAGCTTACCGCCCCCTGACCGTCCCGAAGTGTGTTTTGCCGGACGTTCTAATGTTGGCAAATCCAGCTTGATTAATGCCCTTACCCATCAAAAAAATCTTGCACGCGCATCCAATACGCCTGGGCGCACCCGGGAATTAAATTACTTTAACGCCGATGACCGCCTGCGTATAGTCGATCTTCCGGGTTATGGATATGCCCGTGCCTCCAAAGTTGATATCGCAAATTGGACTCACCTTACCCGTCAATTCCTTGCCGGACGCGCGCCTTTGCGACGGGTATTTTTGCTAATAGACAGTCGACACGGTCTCAAGGAAAGTGACCGCGAGATTATGGCTATGCTGGATGAGACCGCCGTACCCTATCAAATCATTTTAACTAAAATTGACAAAATCAAACCCCCTGAACGTCTTAAGGTCACATTGCGCACACAAGACAAAATCGCCAAACGTCCCGCCGCCCATCCCCGTCTTATCACAACGTCATCGGTTAAAAAAAACGGGCTGGATAGCTTAAGAGCTGAAATTGCGGCCTTGGCCCTACCCGATCATCGGGTATAACGGAAAGAATCACCATCTCAATCAGGGAAGGCAAAATGCAAAAACGCCGCCATAATGAAACCGGTTGGGAGAGCGCCAAAACGCTCTCCGAGGCCTTGCCATTTATCCAACGTTACGCGGACCGCACTGTCGTGATTAAATTTGGTGGTCACGCCATGGGCGATGCCGAACTGACCCGTCAATTTGCCAATGATGTTGTTTTACTCAAACAATTTGGAATCCGCCCCGTCATTGTCCATGGCGGTGGCCCGCAAATCGGCTCTATGCTGGAGCGGCTCTCGATTAAAAGCGAATTTGTCGACGGCTTGCGGGTCTCGGATATCGAAACCGTCGAGGTCGCAGAAATGGTCTTGTCTGGCGCCATTAACAAATCCATTGTTCAGGCTATTAATCTAGCAGGAGGCCTGGCCGTGGGTCTGTCCGGCAAGGACGCCGATCTTATTACAGCCCAACAAATCAGCGAGACTCACGGATTTGCAGGCATGCCCATCGCCACCAATGTTGCGGTTATTCACGCTTTAACCGCGGCAGAACCCGGTTTTATTCCGGTCATTTCGCCGATTAGCGGCGGTGAAAACGGCGAGTCTTATAATGTCAATGCAGACACCGCCGCCGGGGTTTTGGCCAGCGCACTAAAAGCCATCCGTTTAATGTTGCTGACCGATGTTTCAGGCGTCATGGATAAGGACGGTCATTTGCTCACCCATTTATCCCCGAACCATGTCCGTGATCTGATTTCAGACGGCACCGCCAAAGGGGGTATGATCCCGAAATTGGAAACGGCGGTTACTGCCCGTGAAAATGGTGTTGATGCCGCGGTCATCCTGAGCGGACGACGCGCACATAGCCTCTTGGTCGAATTATTTACGGACGAGGGCGCGGGGACACTTATTCGCTAATGACTGTAAAGACGGGTCGACATAAGCTTTCAAGTCCGACGTATATATCTATACTCTCTGCTATCTTGATATCCAGTGTAAATCTGTCAGCGCAAACCCCAGAAACCGACGTGCCGAAAACCGGCCCAGACGCCCCGCTTTCGCACACACAGACGCCCGCACAATATACGGGAGGCTGGAAAGTCTGCAATGAAACGTCATTTATCATACGCCTTGCCACGGCGGCCTTGCGCGGGGGTAAAATGACGCCTGAAGGTTGGACGCGTCTAAGGTCTGGAGATTGTACGGATGTTGACGCTCCGGCCGGATCGCCCCGTTATGTATTTGCCGAAAGCGACCCCGTGCATTTAGGCGGGATACGCGAATGGAAAGGCGAAATTCCGCTTTGTGCCGACACAGAGGATTTTTCGGCCAATGCGACAATTGATTGCGCCTTACAAGATATGGAAAGCCGGAATTTTTTTCAGGTTGATCCCGCGGAACTGACAACAACACTTATAGAACCGGATAATTTTGGTGCGAGGTCCGTGAATGCAGGTATTCAACGCCTGTTACGAGACAATGGTTATCGCGTCTCCCGAATTGATGGATTAATGGGACGCCGAACTAGTCGGACTCTGCGCAATTTCCTGAAAACCAAAGATAAACCCCGCACAATATCGGATACCGAAAAAATCGATTTACTCGCAAAAGCCGCGAACACGCTGCAAGACAGTATTGGTCTGACCTTTTGCAATCGCACACAGTCCAAAATCTGGACAGCGCTTGCGTTTCGGGATGAAGGACGTTGGGAATCACGCGGCTGGTGGCCTGTAACCATTGGCGAATGCTTACGCCCATTCACCGAAAGCCTCAAAGGCAGCGACGCCCATTTTTATGCTTTGCAGGAACAAGAATTAGACGAGACGGGCCCAAGACCGGATAAACACTTACGCAATATTACCCCAAAGCCCTCGCAATTCTGTATCGCAGAATCACGCTTTGCTTCCATCGGTCGCGACTATTGTTCTGATCGGGGTTATGTGCCAGCTAATTTTCGACCCGTCCCGACGGATAAAGACGGGCAGCAGGTTTTGCTAACAGAATCAGACTTTAGCGAACCATCAACATTAGGGTTGCGACGATAATGGATTTAACGCCTATTCAGGATTGGATTTTTGATCTCGACAATACGCTTTACCGCGCAGACTCTCATTTCTTTTCCCAAATTGATTACAAAATGACGGACTTCATTTCTCGCTATCTAAACGTAACGACCGACGTCGCCGCAACATTACGCAAAAAATACTGGGTCCAATACGGCACAACCTTGTCTGGTATGATCGCCGTACATGACATGGATCCGGCCGAATTTCTTGAATATGTGCATGATGTGGATTTAAGTTTTCTGAGCCCGGACCCCGCGCTTCGTGATATTATTCAAAACCTCCCCGGGCGGAAATTTATTTTTACAAATGGATCTAAAGCCCATGCCCGAAATGTCGCCGGACACTTAAATTTATGGGATTTATTTGACGATAGTTTCGGGATTGAAGATGCCAATTATATTCCCAAGCCCAAAAAAGACCCGTATGATATTTTCTGCGCGCGGTTTAACATTGCAACAGACCGTGCCATAATGTTCGAGGATAATGTCTCGAATTTGGAAGTGCCGCGGGCTTTAGGCATGAAGACTGTGTTGATATCCTCACATGAGGACTGGAGCCATATCCCGCAAGATAAACGCCCGGCCCATGTGTCCGCGCGCCCGGATTGGGTCGATGCCGTCACGCCAGACCTTGCCATCTGGCTCCAAAGCCATAGCCAAACGACTGTAAATCTCCCCAAAAGAAGGGGTCATGACAAAATATAGTTTTTTAGATGATTATAGTGAAGGCTGCCATCCACAAATCCTGAAAGCCTTACAAGAGACCAATAGGGTGCAACAAACCGCCTATGGTCAAGACAGCTATAGTCTGGACGCAAAGGCCCTAATCCACGCCCACCTCAATAGGCCGGGTGCTGAAATATTTTTTGTCGCGGGCGGAACCTTGGCCAATCTGACCCTAATGGCGAGCGCTTTACGCCCCCATGAAGCCGTCATTTCCGCCCATAGCGGCCATATCGCGACCCGGGAGACAGGTGCGATTGAAGCCACGGGCCACAAAATTATATCCGTACCCACACAAGACGGTAAGTTGACGCCTGATCTCATAGAACAGAGCTTAAACGCCAATTCCCACTACCCGCATATGGCCAAGCCGCGTATGGTCTATATTTCCAATGCTACAGAAACCGGCCGTATTTATACCAAAGCCGAGCTTACCGCATTGTCGAAAACATGCCGAAATCATGATCTTTTGCTGTTTCTGGATGGAGCGAGATTAGGTGTAGCCCTTACAGCCGATACGGCGGATCTGACCTTGGCCGATATTACCAGTTTAACGGATATGTTCTGGATCGGCGGCACAAAGGCCGGAGCCTTGCTCGGAGAGGCTATCATCATCCCCGACCCTAAATGGGCGCAGGACTTTGCATTCCATATCAAGCAACGCGGCGGATTAATGGCAAAGGGCCGCGTTTTGGGGCTGCAATTTTTGACCTTATTTACAGATGATCTATATTTTGCTGCGTCGAAATCTGCAAATGAGCAGGCACGAACTTTATCCGAGGCGTTAAAAACACGCGGGTTTGCCTTTGCTGACGAGGCCCAGACCAATCAGGTTTTTCCAATTATGCCCAATAATTTGATAGACCGGTTAAAAGACGATTTTGCCTTTTACATGTGGGACGCCCGCAAGGATAATCACGCGGTTATCAGGCTGGTCACATCCTGGGCAACGAAGCCCGAACACATAAAAGCCTTCATTCATAGATTAGATACCCCCTAGATGCGTAACGAGCCTTGACCCTCTGCCTCCCTATCCCTATTTAACGCCCATGGCTATCAGACCTATATTAACGGTTCCAAACCCGATATTAAAACAAGTTTCCAAGCCCGTAGACGGCGTGACCGATGCAACGCGGGCGCTGATGGATGATATGCTAGAAACCATGTATGATGCTCCCGGTATTGGCTTGGCCGCGATACAGATTGGCGTGGCGCTAAATATCATCGTCATGGATCTCGCCCGCGAAGGCGAACCGAAAAATCCGCAATATTTCGTTAATCCGAAAATTTTGAATCGGGTGGCTGAAACAAAGCCTCATGAAGAAGGGTGTTTATCTATTCCGGATGTTTTTGATACAATTGACCGGCCAGAACGTGTCGAGATTTCCTATCTGGATTATAATGGCAATCCGGTTACGGAATGGGCCGAAGGGCTTTACGCCGTCTGTATTCAACACGAAATGGACCACCTCAACGGCGTTGTTTTCATCGATCACCTCTCCCGACTAAAACGTCAACGGGCGATCAAAAAAGTTCAGAAAATCACAAAATTACAGCCGACAGGGTAATGACCCTGCGACTGGCTTTCATGGGGACACCGGAATTTGCGGTTCCCTCTCTGGCAGAACTTTTGGCCAATGGCTATGATATTGCCCGGGTCTACACCCAACCGCCACGGCGGGCAGGGCGCGGAAAAAAAGTCACAAAATCCGCCGTGCATCAATTCGCCGAGATCATGGGCCTTACGGTTGAAACCCCCGAGAGCTTTCGCAAACCCGCTGTTATTAATGCCTTGGAGGCATTGGACGTCGATGTGGCGTGTGTCGTCGCCTATGGTCAAATATTGCCTAGACGCGCCTTGGCGGCTCCGCGTCTGGGATGTTTAAATCTACACGCCTCTCTCTTGCCGCGTTGGCGCGGCGCCGCGCCCATACAGCGCGCCATAATGGCTGGCGATAACGAGACCGGCGTGCAGATCATGCAAATGGCGAAAGGGTTGGATACGGGTGATATTCTCTTATCAGAAACGGTCCCTATAGCCCCCACAGATACGGCAGCAAGCCTATCAGACCGTCTGTCTCGTATAGGGTCGGGCCTGTGGCCGCGCACTCTGGCTGCTCTTGAGCGCGGCGGATTAACACCCTCTCCGCAATCGGGAACTCCGAGTTACGCCCATAAAATTGATAAATCTGAAGCCCGTCTAGACTGGACGCAGCCCGCGCATCAATTAGATGCCCATATCCGCGGCCTGTCCCCTTTTCCCGGGGCATGGTGCGAAGTCAACGACACACGCCTTAAGCTACATCTAGCGATAGCCGAAGCCACCTCTAACGTCCCAGGCGATACCTCTCCCGGAACGGTACTGGAGACGACAGGTTTGATCGCATGCGGGACGGGCGCATTGCGCCTGCTAGAGGTACAGCCCGCTGGAAAATCGAAAATGACCGCCGTGGATTTCTTGCGGGGTTCACCGCTTCGTCTTGGCCAGCGGCTTTTATAATCCGCTATGTCCGATATCCATATCAAACACGCCGTCCTATCTGACGCTCAAGAGATTTCCGAGCTTAATGATCTGGCATTTGAAGAGAGGGCACAAAGCCGGATCATCTCGGAATTATATGCGGCCGCTGTCGTGATATTTGCCTATGTAGCTATTAAAAATAATGTGATAATCGGCCATATTCTATTTTATAAAATCACCTTAAACGACCATCAATCCGTCGCCGAACTTGACGCTGTTTGCATACACCCCGATCCTCAAAAACAAGGTCATGGGGCGCGCCTAATTCGCAAAGGGTTATCGGCATTAAGCTCTGACATATATTCGCTTGTCTTTGTGTTGGGCCATGTCAGCTATTATCCCCGCTTCGGATTTTCATCCAAATTGGGTACAAAATTTATATCGCCTTGGTCCCACCCCTCATTTATGGAATTGGTTTTGCAAGAAAAAGCTCCAACATCTGGAACGCTCGAATTTCCGCAGGCCTATCTATAATGCCGCGTTACAAGCTGACCTTGGAATATGACGGCGCCCCGTTTCGAGGCTGGCAATGGCAGGATGACCAACCCAGCGTACAAGGCGCGATGGAGAAAGCGGTAGAGGCGCTCAATGGCGAATTTTCCGAAGTCTACGGCGCTGGACGCACAGATAGCGGAGTCCATGCCCTTGCCCAAGTCGCCCATACGGATTTACGCAAAGATCTGCGGGCAGATAAGGTCCGAGACGCCCTCAACTTTCATCTCAAAGACAATCCCGTAACCGTTCTTGACGCCGAGAAAATTCATGACGATTTCCACGCCCGCTTTGATGCCCGTGAACGGCGCTATCTGTACCGTTTAATAGACCGTCGCCCCAAACTCGCACTTGAACGCGGACGGGTTTGGCGTATTCCGCAAAAACTAGACGCCGATATCATGCATATCGCCGCGCAGGTCTGGGTTGGACAACATGACTTTACCACCTTTCGCGATACACAATGCCAAGCCAAATCTCCGGTTAAAACCATTGACGAGATCACAGTTCTACGGGCAGGTGCTGAAATTCATGTCCATTTGAAAGCCCGATCCTTCCTGCATAAGCAAGTCCGGAGTTTTGTCGGCACGCTTGTCGAAGTGGGGCGCGGACAATGGACCGCGCAAGATGTAAAGGCCGCCCTTAGGGCGAAAACCCGCACAGCCTGCGGCCCTGTCGCCCCGCCAGACGGGCTGTATCTGGTGAGTGTCGGGTATGAGGACAAAGGCAGCGATGGCTAAACCACCCCCCATAGATGAAACCTTTGCGCATATAGATATTATAATGCCGGACGACGACCTTTCGCTAACGCCAGAAGAAACACAAGCGTTAAGGCGTCGCCTAGAGCATCTCACACATATTGCCAATATTATGGATAGTCGGTTTTCTATACCCGGCCTACCCTTAAAATTGGGCTTGGATACATTGATAGGTTTAATACCGGGCATCGGGGATACTATCGGTCTATGTGTTTCGACATATATTATATCTCAGGCTGCCGGGTTGGGCGTTTCGAAAACAATATTACGCCGTATGGTCTTTAATGTCGGGATTGACTGGCTCATCGGACTCGTGCCCTTCATTGGCGATATTTTTGATATGGGGTGGCAGGCCAACAACCGGAATATCCGCTTAGTACAAGCCCATTTGAACCTGCCTACGCCGTCGCATTTACCGCTATAAAGCTTGAAGCATTTGCGCGACACCGGCGACTATGACCGTAAGCGACATGCCGTGTATGATGCAGCCCGTCAAAACCGCACCGCCCCATTCAAACCCTGCTATTTTTCCAGCCAAGCGGATATCGATAGCCAGCACACCCAAATATGCGACAAGCGCCACCATATTGACAATGGCAAAGGGCAAGCCCGCATATAAATATAAACCAAAAAGCAAGGCGACAAAGAAAACCGTGAAAAACACACTCCAATGCCGCACAATCACCCAGGCCCGAAACCGGTCTTGCTTGTCAAAAACCATCGCCAGAATATAGGCGCAAGCCACAAATGTCAGCGCGTATAGCAAAGCCAGCGTAAAAAAGACCGTCAGCGGGATTGCATAAGGCGTAGGGGACGTCACCGTAGAACCGGATTGCCTGAAGGCCCGTTCAACTTGAAGGCCCAGACCGCAAATATAATAACACGCCAGAGTCAAGATAAGCGCTAGAAAACTATGTTTAAAACCGCGCCGTGACAGATCAAAATAAGACGGCCAGTCATCAGACCGCCCAAGCGCTTTCAAGCTTCCACTCAGATAAGCTGCTAAGTTCATA
Source organism: uncultured Caulobacterales bacterium (assembly GCA_964607445.1). Classification (GTDB taxonomy): domain Bacteria; phylum Pseudomonadota; class Alphaproteobacteria; order Caulobacterales; family Maricaulaceae; genus CALCKU01. The sequence continues at coordinate 65,003 of CAZSKN010000002.1, read as the reverse complement.
TATACATTTCACCCATCAAAATAACGGGTTAAAATAAGACTATAAATCTCGCATAAACGCCGGATATCATCTACCGCCACATGCTCGTCTATCTGATGCATTGTGGCCCCGACCAAACCAAATTCCGCCACGGGCGCATATTTCGAAATAAACCGCGCATCAGACGTACCCCCTGATGTGGACAACTCGGGCATGCGACCCGTGACCTGTTTTATCGCCGCTTGCATAATATCGGTCAATTTGCCCGGCGCGGTTAAAAAACTGTCGCCACTGACCCGAATATTCGCGTCAATCTTCCCGTCAAATCCTGATTGGGTTTTATCGATAATGTCACCTATCCATTTCGACAAACTCTCTCCGGTATGATGAACATTAAACCGGATATTGAACCGGGCGCGCGCCGTTTCCGGAATCATATTTTCTGTTGGATTGCCCACATCAATCGTTGTGACCTCAAGATTTGAGGGTTGAAAAAACTCTGAACCCGCATCCAATTTACGCGCGTGTAACTGCCCCAGAATATCCATAAGCGCCGGCACGGGATTAAGCGCTCGGTGCGGATAGGCTACATGACCTTGCTGCCCCGTGACAGTCACATCCACATTGATGGAACCGCGACGTCCATTTTTAAGCATCGCGCCTAATACATCAGGATTTGTCGGTTCTCCGACAAGGCAATGATCTATGATTTCGCCGTCTTTGGTAATCGCGGGTAATAACTTTTTTGTCCCATTTTGGGCGGGTCCCTCTTCATCGCCGGTGATCAGAAAACTAATAGAGCCTTGAGGTGTCCAGCCTGACCCTAATAATTGCGAGACCGCGCCGATAAATGCCGCAATCGCGCCTTTCATATCTGCCGCCCCGCGCCCCCGTAAAAACCCATCTCTTATCGTGCCGGCAAATGGATCATCCGACCATTTGTCGCGCTCGCCTGCGGGGACGACATCGACATGACCGGCAAAACAAAAATTTGGGGCCTCGTCTCCGAACCGCGCATAGAGATTGTCTACCCTTAACGCCCCTTCCCCGAAGGGATAACGCTTGCACCGAAACCCGAGCGCTTCCAGCGTCGTTTGTAATTGATCCAGAGCGCCGGCATCAACCGGTGTGACAGACGGTCTGCGAATAAGTTCACAGGCAAAATCAACGGGGTCGATATGTGTATTGACCGGCATAATACTCCCGTCCCACTACGCTCTTAACAACTCATTGACACCGGTCTTGCTGCGGGTTTTGGCATCGACAGTTTTAACAATCACAGCACAGGCCAGACTGTGCGACCCATCTTGAGAGGGTAGGCTTCCCGGTACAACAACGGAATAGGCCGGAACTTCACCATAGGTAAATTCACCTGTCGCCCGATTATAGATTTTAGTCGATTGGGACAGAAATACGCCCATAGCCAAGACAGCGCCTTCACGCACAATCACACCTTCGGCAACTTCGGACCGGGCGCCGATAAAACAATTATCTTCAATAATCACAGGTGTAGCCTGTAAAGGCTCTAAGACACCGCCAATCCCGACACCGCCGGATAAATGACAATTTTTTCCGATCTGGGCGCAAGAGCCAACTGTTGTCCAAGTATCGACCATTGTGCCTTCATCGACATAGGCACCTATGTTCACATAGGACGGCATGAGTACAGCATTTGAGGCGATATAGGCCCCGCGCCGTACAGCCGCATTAGGGACAGCGCGAAACCCGGCTTTTGCGAAGTCGGTCTCGTCCCAGCCTTCAAATTTACTTGGAACCTTATCCCACCAATTCCCCGAATCTGGCCCGCCGGACATCAAACGGTTAGGGTGGAGACGAAACCCTAATAGCACAGCTTTTTTAAGCCATTCATGGGCTGTCCAATCCCCATTACCCAATTTCGTTGCAACGCGTAATTCGCCAGCATCCAGTCCAAGGATTGCGGTCTCCACAGCCTCGCGCGCCTCCCCCTTTGTCTCAGGTGAAAGCGAGGCACGGTCGTCCCATGCGGCATTAATAGCAGTTTCGAGGGAAGCGGTATTCATGTTGAACTCCAGATCAAATAGATAATACCCGACTCAATTGGTTTGAAGGGCTTTAAAGTGGAGAGCAACTTACGGTCCGCGCCTGACAGGTCAATATTAAAATGACCCAGTTGGCGCGGAACCTTAAATTAAACGATAATTTCGTAAAATATATGCCTGACGGCGCTGAGTGAAATCACGAGCTATTCAGCTAGAGAAATAGCATCCACCGCCGTTTTTCCTGTGCGCTCATTCACAGATGTATTAAACATAACCACTTGACCATCGGATAAGCCGTTAAGCCCGCCACGTTGTAAAGCCGTTGCGTGAACAAACACGTCACCGCTACCGTTTTCAGGGGCAATAAAACCATAACCCTTTTGGTCATTATAGAACTTTACAGTCCCTTTTTGCATTTCGTCTGACATTATAAACCTTTCGCCTAGACATTCCGGGTCAAAAAATATCGGCCCGGTACTCGATGAAGTGGGAGAAAAATTACACTTGCTCCACTTTCAGAGAGTTAACTCTCGCCCAAGCAAAACGCAGGTGGCCTGATCGTCCGGCCCTATCGAAGGGTCAGTTTACGCCTATTAGGCGAATGTGGCAAATGAAATATTACTTCCGTAACGATAAGATATGACGCGCGCCCGCTTAAAAGAGAGGAATTTTCTCTAAAAACAGTAAATGTCTTTAAAAATTGTCTTTCGCTGCTCTGATGTTAGCTAAATCTGTCGCTGACTTTGCACGTACAAAGGGATTTGTTGCCATTTCTGCCTTAATTGTCGTGGGAACCGTCGGCAAGCCCTGCTCTCTTAAGGCTTTGGCCGTCTCTATATATGCTAAAAGATCCGCATTATCAGGGTCAATTGTGACAGCAAATCGCGCATTTGAAAGCGTATATTCATGCGCACAATACAGGCGTGTATCTTGTGGCAAGGCACAAATAGACGCCAAGCTATCGTACATTTGTTGCGCTGTACCTTCAAACAAGCGCCCACACCCCAACACAAATATCGTATCCCCGACAAAGGCAGACCGGGCCGAAGGAACATAATAGACATTATGGTGGGTCGTGTGACCGGGCGTGTCTAAAACGTCAATTCTGTGCGTGCCAAACTCAAAACTCTCCCCGCCCGAAATGCCGCGTTTCAGCCCCGGAATACGCGCGGCGTCCCCCGCTGGGCCGATGATCTCGACCCCGAGTTTTTCCTTAAGGGTCAGATTGCCGCCGGTATGATCAAAATGATGGTGAGTGTTCCAAATATGGGTCAATGTCCAATTTCTGGCCGCGCATTGTCTCAGAATTTCTTCGGCATCCGGTGTATCAATGGTTGCAGTATCGCCAGACACCGGGTCATGCAGTAAAAACCCGTAATTATCCGCCAAACACGGGAACATAACAATTTCAAGGTCAGTAGACATAAGGCTTTCCTATATGATCAACTCCGTTAGAATAGCTATATATGCGCCAAAGTGTAGTCCAGCTTGAAAATTTTTATGTCAGCCGTCTTGGCGTGGCAGCAAAAACAATGGTACGCCGACGGCTGAGTAAGCTATGGCCAAATTTACGCGGGCGCGATGTTTTGGGTTTTGGTTATTGCGGGCCTTATCTGGACCCTTATATTCACGAGTGCAAACGTATTGCCTTTGCTATGCCTGCGGGCCAAGGCGCCGTTGTCAAACACTCCAGGCGCGGGGTTGTTTCTTGCTTAACACCCGAAACCCTCTTACCGTTCGAGGATGCGAGCTTTGACTATATCTGCGTGGCCCACGGTGTTGAAGAAACCCCTGATCTTGGCGTGTTACTGGCAAATTTATGGCGAGTCACAAAGCCGGAAGGCCGGATTGTCATTATCGCATCTAACAGATCAGGATTATGGGCTCGGTCCGAGAAAAGTCCGTTTGGTGCAGGGAGGCCTTTCACCCGAACCCAATTACGCGCCGCCCTTAAACACACAGGGTTTATTCCAACCGTCTGGTCAGGAGCCCTTTACGCCCCACCTGTCTCACGCCTGACAGGCGCGCGGAATACATTGATGGCCGAACAGTTTGGAGAATTGGTGTGGCCAAGTTTTTCAGGACTTATACTTGTAGAAGCCGTCAAGCGTCTATATGCCGAGCCCAGAACTGTGCCGCATAAACGTGTATTACGTCCTCATTTCGGGACGTCCCCAATAGGCAAAACCGCAGCCCCGTTCCATGACACATTTTGAACGTAGTCATTAAAGTGCAAATGAGATTGATATGATTGATACCCTATATGGCTGATAAGACGCCACACCACACATCCTCATCTTCGCAGATAGACTCTCGGGAAAAAACGCCGGATATTTCACATGTACGCGCTGAAATTGACCGGGTGGATAATGCGCTTCTGGATTTAATCGCCCAACGGCTTGAACTGGCCAGCGCTGTCAGACGCGCAAAAAGCGGTGTGCGGGTTTGGCGACCCTCACGCGAAGAAAGCCATGTTCGTGACCTTTCCGAGGCCACGTCCGAAACCCCCGTGAGTCTGGTCTCCCGGATTTGGGCTGAACTTATGAGTGCAAGCCTCGCCGTTCAAGGCCCTATGCGATTACATATCGCGCTTGAAGGGGATACGCTAGACGTATGGACCCTTGTACGAGACCGGTTTGGGTCGTCTTTACCGGCCCTGTCCTACCCCACAGCCAGTTCAGCCTTGGCAGCCGCTTATAGCGAGTCCGAAGGCGTCGCAATCTTACCTACACCGGGGGGTATGAATAGTTGGTGGGCCGCGTTATGTACCGATGGCGCTATGCCGGACATGCACATCCTAGCGGGTCTGCCACGTACCGGTCATGCCTTATGGCCACGCGCGGTAGCCGTGGCCACCGCCGCGCTTCAACCCTCATGGGCGGATAATACCTTAATCGCAGTACAAAATCCCGCCGCTATAACATCTGCAATTGACGGGGCTATATTTCGCGGGGAGGCCGGCGCAAAACAACTGTTTAGCCTCCCTGAATTCATCGCACCGGACAGCGCTATATTTTCTAAAATACACGCCCAAGACCCGTCCGCCAAGATTATAGGCTGCCTACCCAGACCGCTGGGGACGAAGCGGTCGGAAACCACCTCATGACCGTATTATTTGAAAAAATCCTGATCATTGGAGGCGGATTAATCGGCTCCTCTCTGGCCCGGGCCGCAAAAACCTATGGTCAGGCGAAATATGTCTATGTTTCCGACCGGTCAGAAGCAGTCTGCAAGGCTGTTACCCGCTTGGGCTTTGCAGACGGAGTCAGTGAAAACGCCGCCGACTTTTATGCTTCTCAAGCCGACCTTATCATACTGGCAGTCCCGCCCGGAAAAATGGGAGACGTTGCCCAAAAAATCATGCCCGTTCTAAAATCAGGCGCAATTCTCACCGATGTCGGATCCATTAAAGGCGACATCATTAAAACGATAACACCTATATTGCGCGACGATATCGCATTTGTCCCCGGCCATCCGATTGCCGGTACAGAATATAACGGGCCAGACGCTGGCTTTGCCGAACTGTTTCAAGACCGGTGGTGCATTCTCACCACAGATACAGGCACAGAGGGAGATGCCGGTCCGGCAGTTTTAAAAATGAAGGCCTTTTGGGAAGGCCTTGGAAGCAGCGTCGCCCTTATGACAGCCGCGCGCCATGATCTGGTTCTGGCCACGACCTCCCATGTGCCGCATTTAATCGCCTATACGCTTGTGGGGACCGCTGTGGATATGGAAACCGTCACCCGAAATGAAGTCGTAAAATTCAGTGCCGGCGGGTTTAGAGATTTCACACGCATTGCAGCCTCTGATCCCGTTATGTGGCGGGATGTTTTTCTCAATAATCGCGAAAGTGTTTTAGAGGTTGTCGACAGATTTATCGAAGATTTAAGTGCTCTGAAACGCGCTATACGCTGGGAAGACGGCGACACGCTACTAGATCATTTTTCTAAAACCCGAGATATCAGGCGCCGCATTGTCGATGCCGGACAGGATAGCCCTCAAGCTAATTTTGGCCGCGACGACACCTAATATCAGCCTAAGAGAATATCCAAACGTCCGGCAATACCGACCCTAGAACGTATAGACAACTTGCCCCAGAAACATGATTTGCCGGTTTCGAATGGGTAGAATAATTTCGCGAACTCCGGCCTCATTCTTGGGCAAAAGCCCCATAGCCAATTTGAATTGGCGGCTTTGGGCCTGTGTAATTACACCTTGCGCCGATAGGTTTTCAGCAAGATCAGTCCCATCTTCCAAGTCAAGGCGGACATATCCGTGATGTCCGTTTTGTGAGTCCTTATCGAATAGATTTAACTCAAATCCACCTTTAATATCTAACGCCTTCCACTGCACTTGCCATGCCCCGAAAATTAACGCCTCTTGCGTTCGCCATGATTCGATTTGCTCCGGTTTGAGGCCCGCTAGGCCGACCGCCTTAGCCTGAACTGAAATCATTTCAATATGTGGCCCCAATGCCTTTTGCAATTGCGGCCATGTCTTGGGATTAAGAAAAATATTCTCCAAATTCAAAGAGGCATCTATATCCGCGCCTATATCCCTGAGACCGGCCTTCACACGACCCAGCCCGTTCACCGGAAGATCTGTTCCGATGACCGCGCGTGGACGCAAACGCAATGCGGTAATATCATGGGATATGACCTCGCCTTTCATCGAGAGCTTGGACTGCATATCGAACATAAAGGGACGAAGATCAAACAACCAACGCTGACCATTTGGGCCGCGCATATCCAGACGCGCATCGCCTTTATGATGGCTGTGCCACGTTAAAGGCCGAAAGGAAGAGGCCTGCACATATAATGATTGCCCTTTAATAGACCAGGGTGAGCCGCCGGGGCGCGACGAAAGTGATAGCGACGACACGCGTCCATGAAAGGATAAAGGAAACCCGCTCAGAAAAAACCCTTTATGCTGCACGCTATGACCTGATTTCTGGGCTTGTAACACGTTGGCATTAAAGCCCTTTAAAATAAGAGTCCGTCCCGATGTCCAATACAGTGTAAAAACGGAAAATAGAAAGGCGAGACCTAATATAAGTCTTTTAAAGCTCCGGTTTCGCGCCGCAGGCTTCGGGGTTATATTTACAGCCGAGCCTTGTGTGTCAGTCATGCCCGTCATCTCCGGGCTGGTTTTTAGAGGTGTCGAGGTTTTTAGGGTGCAACTCTTTTTGTATACTCGTCTTTTGTATGTCGCCAAGTTCGGGTTCTCCAGCATTTAACGAAGACCGCTGTGTCTCAAGGCTAAGAGGGTTACGTGTATGTATATCGCTCGGCCTGCGGGCATAGCTAAAAAGTAATTTTCCATATTCCTGCACAAGACGTTTGATTTGCGATTTTTGTTTCCACCAATTTTTCGTATAGGCTTGGCTCACAGGGTATGGTGTTATGCGCATCCGTCCCCGTGCGGCGGTAATTTCAACTTGCGCCCGTGGCATATGATAGGCCGAGGTCACAAGAATGATATGATCAAACGCTAATGCCTCTGCCCATATCGCTGTCTCTTTGGCGTTTTCAATCGTATCAACAGCAAAATCAAGATCGACACAACAGGCAGACAGGTCTTCAGGCAAGGCCAGTATATTTAGAACATCCTCTCGCGTCACATTGCGATTAACGCCGGATATCAACAAGCGCTCCCCGTGCCCATTGCGCAATAGATCGGCCCCCGCATCCAGCCGCCCGCCGCCCTTACCGGTCAAGACAACAATACCATCGGCCTGTGGAATGACCTCCGGATAGCTCTGGGTCGTGACAGTTCGCACAAAAAAGAAAAACCCGGTTAAGATTAGGCCTGAAAACAATCCCACAACGAACGCAAAAAACTTCGCCCAAGCCGTCTTTCTATTACGAGGTTTTTTCACCGCCATATGTGCTGCGTCCGCAGGCATTACCAGTTACGTTCCGAAATTTTAAGACGCGAAAGACTGGTCGCACCAGCTGTCGCAGCACATATAACCCCGAAGCCAACGCCCAGTATAAGCAAGCGGAATATATCACTACCGGAGACGAAGCTGTGTCCGAACATCGGCGTGTCACCCTGTAAAAGCAAATATAATAGGGTGAGTAATAGCGATAAACCACACCCCATGAGCCCGGCGACAAGCCCTCTGAGAAAAAACTGGCCGATAAACAAACGGGCAATATAGAATTTTTTAGCGCCGACTTGCGACAATACGGAAATTATTTTTTCATGCGTGTGCAAACGCGATTGCGTTGCAAAAATACTTACAGCTATGCTGGCAGATAATATTAAAATCAAAATGACCCATAACGCCCCGGATAACGTCCGGCGGTTACGTTTCATTTCCGCCCGCCATGCGCTATGGGTATCAATATCAACCCGCATGTTTTCAAACGCCAAATCCTCTTTGATGGCCTCGATATCTAATATATGATCCCGACGCGTTTGAACCGTAAGAATAACAGGGATAGGCAGGTCCGCAGGTAAAGCAACATCGCCAATCCACGGCTTTAGCAAGGCTTTTGCCCGGGACTCGTCAATAAGAGTCACGGTGGTAATTTCGGGTCGGGCCCTCAGCATATCTTGCGCTTGCGCAACCAAATCTTCGCGTTGGCTTATATCAGTAATGTTCAAGGTGACAGTCACCTTATCTGCTATATCTGAATGCCATTGAGATAAGGCCCGGCTGCTCATGGCCGTCAGAATGAGGACAAGGCCCGCCAGGCAGGACATGATCGTCATCATAAAAATAAGCGGCCCGTCTTGCGCTTTTTGACGGGGTAATAATTCAACCGCATGGCGTGATAACCTATCCGTCCCGCTCACAATTCGCCCCCGTCCTTATCATCCGCAACATCACCTGCGGGACGGCGGGAGACCGTCACCAGCCGACCCGCTTCGATATTATAAATATCTCCGGCATGGCTATCGACCAATACAGGGTCATGCGTGGCGATTAATACGGTTGTCCCCATACGGTTCATTTCAACAAACAAACGTAAGAGACGTTGCCCGATATCGGCATCAACATTGCCCGTGGGCTCATCCGCGATTAAAATATCGGGCTTTGCAATCACTGCGCGCGCAATAGCGGCCCGTTGCTTCTCACCGCCCGATAATGTCGCCGGAAGCGCTTGCATACGACGGCCAAGCCCGACCCAGTGTAAAAGTTCGACCACGTCTTGCTTATACGTCTCACGCGCAATACCGCCAACCCGCAAGGGCAAAGCAACATTTTCAAACACATTTAAATGATCTATTAATTGGAAATCCTGCAAAACCACGCCGATGCGACGCTTTAGAGCTTGGCGCACAGCCGGGTTTATACGGGAGCAATCCTGCCCGAAGAGATGTAAAAACCCGCGCGACGGTCGCAGGTTAAGGTTCAAAAGCTCCAGCAAAGTTGTCTTACCGGCCCCTGACGGGCCCGTTAAGAAAGAAAATGACCCCGATGTCAGCGACAAATTCACATCTTCAAAAATTTCGGTTTCGCGGTCATAGCGCATCGCCATTCGGTCAAACCGCACGATTTCATAGGGATTCACGGCCTGAATTGACGCGTGCGGCGAGGTCAATGGCGGATTATACGCTATGTCAGGACTAGACTTCATTCGGCTTAGTCGGCAATCTTTCAAAATATCGAATCAGGTTTACCATGATACTCACATGTCCCGAATGTTCCACGCGTTATTTAGCAAAGGATAATGCTATTGGCACGAATGGGCGCACCGTTAGATGCTCTAAATGTCAAACAAGCTGGTTTGTTTCCGGCAGTTTGGACGATTTTACACTCAAAGACAATGAAACGGATATTTTAAGTATTGCGCCGGTCGCCGCCGACACAGGGTTCAGGGCCGAGCCTCCCGCTCAGAGCTCTGATCTATCCGCTAGGGCTGCGCCGGGTCCAGATAGCGTAAATTCAAGTCCAAAAGAGGTAGATATCGCAGATGCCTCTCCCGCATTAGCCTCGCCTCCGCGCGGCGCGCATATAGACATTCGCGACAGAGCTGATCGTCAACGCCGTAATCGCCGCCTGACCGTTGTGACCCTTATCTGGGGATTAACATTGGGCCTATTGGGAATAGCCGCGGGCCTTGCCTATAGTTTTCGACAAGACATCGTCAACCACACGCCTAAAATGGCAACACTCTATAAGGCTTTTGGTATCGAAGTCTCTCGGGACGGATTGAGTTTTGATCCCCCTGTAACCCGCAGTGTTTTTATTGACGGGGAACCCGTTTTAGTCATTAACGGCACTGTCAAAAACATTTCCGGACGCAGAATCGATCTGCCCCTTATCGCCTTTTCTTTGCACAATAATGGAGGGGATAAATTGGCGGAATGGCGCGTCGAATTTGAGCAGGCTGACCTTGAAAAGGACGAACGGGCCGACTATGTCGCCCATTTCCCCAGCCCGCCAATTGACGCCGTTAATCTCAGATACCGATTTGCCGATGAACCGGTCACAAATGACACGCTCTCTGTCGCCACCCCGTAAGGGCGCGTTCACGCCGCCGCGACCCCAAACCGCTATACAGACCTCGACCTAACAGCGGCGTCAGAACACAAAATTTCACTAAAACCGTTTTAACAATCGTTCAATATAATCGCGTTCATTTTGTTCACGCTCTTGCTCTGCGGCTCGTCGTCTTAGTTCTTCCAAAAGCTCGCGCGAGCGCGCGGCATTATCTTGCCCTTCGACATCGGCCTCCGAATTTTCATCCTCAAACCCATTGGCGTTTTGTCCTAATGGATTGGCGTCTTCGCCGTCCTCGTCACGCTCGCCCTCACCTTGGCCTTGTGCGGCACGCGAGAGTGCCTTGCCGGCATTACGCAGGGCGGCAATCGCCTCGTCTTGCGCGTCACCCGCCTCTGCCAAATCTTCTACTGATAGCGCCTCACGGCTCCCCAGCATGGCCCGGGCCGCATCCGCCAACGCCTCTTCTGCAGACTGTCCGCCACCGCCTTCAGTATCGGTTTGGGCTTGAGCGTCTTCGCCCACCCCGTTCGCGCCGTCAACCTGCTGGCCTTCCCCTTGACCCGCGGCGCCCTCTTTGGAACCCTTGGCGCCAAATTCACCTTGTTCTAAGGCCTCTGATAATTTTTCAAGCGCCTCTTCAAGCGATTTTTGCCGGGCGGCAAGGTCTTCAGGACTTAAGGCTTTGTCTTGTCCTCCTGTGCGCCCTACCTCGTCTTCACTTTCACCGCCTTCGCCAGCGTCCCCGGACTGGGACGCTCGCTCTTGGCGCTCGGCTTGCGTCGTCTCATCTTTTAGCTCTCTTTGCTCACCCAGAAGATCGGCCATTTCCTCTAAAGCCTCGCGCATCTCTTCTGACATCTCACCGTCCTGATTATCGGCGTCGCCTTGGCCCTGTCCTGCGGCCAATTGAATTTGCATATTTTCTAAAAATTCTGCCAAACGGGCCAAAGATCGACGGGCACCGTCGACATCACCAATGCGGTTGGCCTCTTCAATAGCCTTTAACAAGGCTTCAATTTCATCTGTATTACGGTCTCCACCACCACCGCCTCCATTTGCATTCGCAATATTTCCAGCTTCGAGGGCTTTTTTACGTAATTCCTCCATATAGCGCTCGACGGCTTCATTATACCGGTCAAACAATGTATCGACTTCGCGTTGCGGGGCGCGGCGTGACATACCCTCACGCAGATTCTGTTCGGCCGCTCGCATCTCTTCCAAAGCTGTCCCCAATACGCCAAATTCCGCCCGTAAAGCCATGGACCATAAATCCGCCGGAAGACCTGCAAGATCCTCCTGTTCACGGGCATATCGAATACGTCCCAAAGCATTGCGTAGGCCCATAAACAAAGCCGGGTCTTCAAATACACCTGCGGGTTTATCGGTGATCGCATCCAGTAAAAGCGCGGCTCTTTTTATCGTCTCCGGCGCACGGTCTAGACGTTCGCGCGGTCGGACGAGCCGTTCGCCCCGTCGATCGCTATCAAATATAGCTTGGAAATCCCAGGCCTTGCGCGCTAGGCTGTCTAGCGGAGCATAAGCCTCTCGTCCGGTAAGAACTAAACGACGGTTTTCAATAACGGCTTTCGCCAAGGCTTCGATAAATATCTTATCCGGGACTGTAAAATAAATCGTGTCCGAAGATGTTTTCTGACCTCGACCATCGCGCGCTACGATCCGGGCCGAGACTTTTCGCCCCGCCCACACATGCTTGGTCAAATCCAGTAAAGCCTCACGATTTTCAACCCGCTTCACCGAAGCACTTTGTAAAGGCACGGACACAATCTCGACGCGTGGTTTTTTACGCTCTGTAATGTCTGACAGCTCTGATAAGAGTTGCATATGCAGCTCTAACGCTTCAACGCCGTAATCATCTTCAAAGCTATATTCAAATGTCAAACGGTCCCGCTTATCAGCCGTAGGCGGAGTTATAATGTCTAATGTAGGCGGCCTATCTTTAACGACATTTAAATCCCAGACTTGTCGTTTTGACCCCACACGCCAGCGGGCTTTTGCAGCTGTGGTTAAGACTGTGCGCGCTTCAAATGTTTTAGAGTCAAGCCGTTTCACATCGAGATAACGGGCGCGCGCAGTTCCAGATAGAGGCATTAATTTCAACCGCGGAGGCGATTTGCTTCCATATATACGCGCGACAAGTTCCGCGCCTTCCGGTATTGTCACCTTACGCCCCCCCTTAAAATAAATCGGCGGACGCCCCGTATAATCCGGCGGATCAATCCAGGCCTCAAATGTAATATCGGACGGGTGAATACCGGTTTGCCAAACCGGCGTTAAAGCGTGACGCAGCCGTTCCATATTATCCCCGGCCCCTACCATAAGAGCGAGAACAATCGTGGCCGGCGCCAGAAACCGAAGGTAATATTTATCCAGCGGCGCCAAGGCCGGGCGTAGTTTTGACGGTGAGAGTGTCGTCACAAGCTTACGTGCGCGCGAAAAATGCAAAGGCCAGAGATCGCGACTTAAAGCGGGGGCATCGTAAAGCGTGTCCAGTGGACGATGACGCGCATCATTATCCTCTTCAACCCGTCGGCGTGCCAAAGACACATTGGGACGCTTGACCTGTCTGGCGCGCCAAACCGCAATTGTAAATGTCACAATCACTGCCCCCAGAGCGATGAAACGCCACGGGTCGCCAATACGTTCCCATACACCGCCGAAACTGCCCATGAGGAACACGGCCAGACTTAAAATAGCCGTGGCAAATATCGGGGCATATACCTCCCAATATAAATGGAGGTGCGCGCGCCGCGTCAGATGAGTGGCCGTTTTGAAAACCGGATCTGTCTTGGAAGCATCACGCATAGGATGAGTATAAGGTGAATTCTGGGAAAATCTTGTTAATTTTATGATATTTTACAGCCAGTCCGGTAATTTTTCTGTTTTCAAAATATCCTCGATCGTGGGTCGTGCCCGAATAATTTCGAATTTATCACCTTGCACCATAACCTCGGGCACCAGAGGGCGCGTATTATACTGGCTGGATTGGGCCGCACCATAAGCCCCGGCTGAATGCATAATAATCAGATCATCAGACGCCATTTCAGGCAAGGCGCGCGATTTTGTAAATGTATCACCACTTTCACAAATCGGGCCGACAACATCATAAACCGCCTCGATATAGTCAGTGCTGGGCGCGATAACCGGTTCAATTTCGTGATAGGCATCATAAAGCGCTGGACGAATAAGATCATTCATCGCTGCATCCAGAATAAGGAAATTTCGATCTTCACCTGATTTAACATAAAGGACTTTTGACAGCAAAATACCGGCATTGCCCGCAATCATACGCCCCGGTTCAAAAATCAACTCAACGTCCATGTCCTGAGTTAAGCGCTTTACCAAGGCACCGTAATCTGAAGGCAGGGGCGGTGGGGCCGTATTATCACCATAGGGAATACCCAAACCGCCGCCAATATCAAAACTCTGGATCGCATATCCTTGGGCGCGTAAGCGCGCAATTAAGCTCCCGACTTTCTCAATGGCCTTTTTAAACGGGGCCAAGCTATCTATCTGGCTCCCAATATGCACATCGACGCCGTGGATATGAATGCCGGGCAAGCGCGCGGCCAGCGCATAGGCGGCTTCAGCCTGCGACCATGCAATCCCGAATTTATTTTCTTTCTTACCCGTAGAAATTTTCTCATGCCCACCGGCCCGTACATCCGGATTTACGCGAAAGGAAATCGGCGCCACGACACCCATTTCCAGGGCCAGCGCATTGAGCACCTGGAGTTCCGGTAAGCTTTCTACATTAAAAACACGAATACCCGCGCTTAGAGCCGCCTGCATTTCGTCCCGCGTTTTACCGACCCCGGAGAAGACAATTTTATCCGCCGGAATACCCGCCGTTAAAGCCCGCGCCAATTCCCCGCCACTGACGACATCAGCCCCCGCGCCCAATTTGGCCAATGTCGCCAAAACGGCAATGTTGGAATTGGCTTTTACAGAATAAGCGACAAGTGATTTTACACCTGCAAAGCTCTCGGAGAAGACATTATAATGACGTGTCAATGTCGCCGTAGAGTAGACATAACACGGCGTGCCTACCTTTTGCGCAATCTCACTCAAGGCCACATCCTCGGCGAACATTTCACCGTCTTTATATTCGAAATGACGCATGAATGAGCCTCTAAGGAGTATAGCTGCGGGACGGGATGACAGGCTGTAGCCTGTCTGTGATAACCCCTCTTATTGACGCAGTCTCGGATTTATCAAAAATAGGTTTAGGGCGTTTAAGGTCACCTTTAATGCCACAGCCCATGAAGGCTATGCTACAAAGCGCGAACATAAAGACCGAACCTAAGGGTTTAAGATGGCGACGCATAAATATCTCCAGAATTCCGACTGTCTTGTAAGGCCTTGTGAGCCTCAGGTCGAGTCAGAAAGCGCGCTATATCACGACAGCCTTAACCTGAACCCGCTGTAACATGACTGAAATGTCACTGGAATATTCAGTCAGGCTATGAACAATACATCCATGCCCTTTATACGTCCGATTTTTGCTGCATTTTTGCTTTTTCCCAACGTCTTCGTAATGACAGCGATAGCCGATGATTTTGACCGCGAAGGCAAGCGCGGGGAGAGCTATTGCTTCCCGGCTAAATATGCCATCAAAACAATTGAGCAATTAGCGTCAATAGACGCTGATAAAAAAGACATTGTCGAAATTATTATGCAGCCGAAGTTTAAAATTTATGACGGCGGGGCTTTACCCGAAAAATACTATCTAAAACCTGCAGGCCGTGACGTTGAGGATGGCGCTAAACCCGTTACACCTTTTACCATCAATGCGGACGGATCTGTTCCGGACTTTATCGAAAAGGTTTCACGCGCAGATAATAAGGATGATATTTGCATAGATGATAAAGCCCGGGCTGGCCTGCCCGAAGACGATGAAAGCCTGTATTTTGAAATGGGTCTAACCCCTTATTTTAAAAACCGGTCTGGAACACACACAGTGCAAGAGCTACTCCGCGGCGTGAAAGACGGGAAATCACAATATAAAAAAATGATTCCGGCCGCCATACGCATGTTCATGCCTGACACAGACTATCTGCATGTGAAATATGAGCTGCCATCAACTCCGCCCCAGATTACCGCCTATAGCGGCAATGTAGGGAGCAACGTACAAAGTGAATTTTATAATGAAGGCTATGTTTTTGCTTTAAAAGACATTCGCCGCCTTAAAGCCGAACGCATTGAGATTACGGGCGGCACTTATAAATTAGCGCCAGTACCCAATATTAAAACGATGAAAAAGTTTGGCATTGGTAGACCGCGCGGCCCCGAAAAAACAGATGAATCTACTTTATGACTCGCATGAAAAACAAATGTTTATGAAATATCTATTCCTACCTCTTATTTTTCTTATACCCGCACAACTATCCCACGCGAAAGAAAGTGCTGAAGCCAGAGACTTACGCTCACACCTTACGTGTAAATCTTTGACCTCAGTGATTAAATTCTATGGCAAGTTGAAGGCATTGCCTGCAGAAAAGCGTGACACTATAGACACACGGCTAAACGCCTTTGTAAAAATCAAAGATGACGGTGCATTACCCCTGCGCCTCTATTACACTGATGGTAATAGGGTAACGGATTTCACGATTACGCCGGAAGGGAAAATCCAAGATTTTGCCAAAATCGCAGACTTAAATCCTGAAGGTGAATTATGTATAGAGGATCCTGCGCGCGCGGGTACACCAAATGATGTACCGGGCTTAAATTTTGAAATAGACGTAGCAACAACTTTTTTGGATAAAGACGGCCTTCACGCATTGACCGATCTACAAGACGGGGTTGCAGACGGTAAAGCCCACTTCAAAGCCCTTTACGGAGGCGGGGCAAGAAATTTTTTCATACCCAAAGCCACACATATAATGGTGACATATACACAAGAAGAAAGCCAGGCCCGTATAAAAGCAGCAAAAGCGGATAAGTTTTTAGACGGCCTGACGATAGAGTCCTTTGACACGTTTTATATTTTCGCTCTCAAAGATTTGGAAACACTTGGCGCAGATAGCCTGCATGTTAGCGGCGGGGCGTATAATTTACAGCCTGTCCCCAGCCCGAAGAAAATGAAAGCTTTAGGGCTCATTCCCTAGGGCCATTATCTTTCATCTTGGGGTTTGTATTCAGGGATAATCCTGTTAGGCATAACCCATGTATAATACGATCCGCCGCTTCTCACAATTTACAATTACAACAGGCTTGATATGTTGTGTCATCACTGGCCTAGCCGCCTGTCAAAACACTACGCCCCAAGCGGCGCAAGACGGCGCATACACACAGTTCGCTCTCGATGAAACCACACTCGTCTATCCCGGTACAATCGCGCCAGAACTCGCACAGCGGTTTTCAGAACTAGCGCTAAAATGTATCCATCAGGAATTTCCTAATAAAATCTCACGCACAACCGCGACTGCCGAAGCGATAGGCCGCCCGAAAGATATTTTTCCAGCCTTTTATGGATGTTTTGATTGGCACAGCTCTGTGCACGGACATTGGTTACTTGTCCGGCTCTTACGGGTCGGCCCACAAGATGCGCCGTGGCGGGAGGCAGCTATCGCCAAACTCGACCAGAGTTTCACGCCAGAAAATATTGCCGGAGAAATCGCCAATTATAACCGCCCGGAAGCCGGATCGTGGGAACGCCCTTACGGCTTGGCGTGGTTCTTACAACTGACCGCAGAGCTTAGGGAATGGAGAGAGAATACTTCAGAGCCCGCTTCGGATCCACAACTGCAAGCCAAGGTTAAAACATGGCTTGCGACACTGGAACCCCTTGAAGGCGACATTGCCAATGGCTTGAAAAGCTGGCTCCCCAAACTCGCCTATCCCATTCGGCTTGGCACACATAATCAAAGCGCCTTTGCCTTTGGGCTTATGCTAGACTGGGCGCGTATTTCAGGGGATTTTGCAATGGAAGCCTTGATTACAGAACGCGCAACCGCCTTTCACCAAGGCGATGTCAATTGCCCGCTCGCCTATGAACCCAGCGGTGAAGACTTTCTCTCGCCCTGCCTGATGGAAGCTGATCTCATGCGCCGCCTTATGCAGCCTGCTGAATTTGCCAAATGGCTCGACGGCTTTATGCCCGACATTCCAACACATGGTACAGGGGATTGGCTCGCCCCCGGAATTGTCAAAGACGCCAGTGACGGCAAGCTTGTCCATCTCGACGGTGTGAATAGCTCGCGTGCCTGGAACCTCTATAATATCGCCCGTGCCCTACCCGAAGGCGACGCAAGAAAATCTTCGCTCGTTGCCGCCGCAAAACTCCACGCCGATACAGGGGTCGCCGCTGTCAGCGACACACATTATTCAGGTTCGCACTGGCTGGCATCCTTTGCAACCTATCTAATGACCGATCGGGGTTGGACAAAAGACGGAGCACATTAATGCTTTCGCAAACCCCGAACATCCAATCACCCTGCAAGCTCATTTGTGACATGGATATTGAACATGCCCTTTGTAAAGGCTGCGGACGAACGCGCGAAGAAATTGCCCTGTGGACACGCTACTCTGATGCCAAGCGTGCCTTTATCATGACAGAGCTAGACGCACGGTTAGACAAACTATCTTCTGGTTAGCCCTCTAATAATTTCTGCCAGCGTTTGACCTGTTTACGCACTTCGCGCGGCGCTGTACCACCGTAGCTGGTACGGGATTGGGCAGAGGCCAGCGGGGTCAGCACGGTGTAAATATTTTTCGTAATCTTAGGTTCGACCGCTTGCATGTCACTCAAGGCCAATTCAGCCAATGTAACGCCTTTTTTCTCGGCGAATGCCACAATCGTACCTGTCACATGATGGGCATCCCGAAAGGGCATGTTTAATTTACGCACGAGCCAGTCTGCCAGATCTGTTGCGGTTGAATAAGCCGCCCCCGCTGCTGCGGCCAAACGATCTTTATTCGGAGTCATATCTGCAACCATTCCCGCCATAGCCGCAAGCCCGAGATCAAGCGCCTCAAAAGCATCAAAGACTGGTTCTTTGTCTTCTTGCATATCTTTGGAATAGGCCAAAGGCAGGCCTTTCATCACAATTATCAGACTGGTTAAAGCGCCCGTTATCCGCCCTGTTTTTGCGCGGACAAGTTCTGCGGCATCAGGATTACGTTTTTGCGGCATGATAGAACTGCCCGTCGTGAAAGCATCGCTTAAACTGACAAATTGAAACTGCGCCGATGTCCAGATGACAATTTCTTCTGACAGGCGTGATAAATGCGTCGCGCAAATACTGGCACAGGATAAAGCTTCGAGCGCAAAATCACGCGCGGAAACCGCATCCAGGGAATTGGCCATTGGCCTGTCAAAGTCGAGGGCTTTTGCCGTCATTTTCCGGTCAATCGGATAGGGTGTTCCGGCTAAAGCCGCCGCGCCGAGCGGACTTTCATTTAGACGCGCGCGCGCATCTTGGAACCGCGAGCGGTCACGGGCAAACATTTCCAGATAGGCCAGCATATGATGGCCAAATGTGACAGGCTGCGCACTTTGTAAATGTGTGAAACCGGGCATGATTATATCCGTGTGCACGCTGGCTTGGGCCAGCAAAGCGCGCATCAAATTTTCTAACTGAGCATCAAATTGGTCAAGATAGTCACGTACCCAAAGGCGAAAATCCGTTGCAACCTGATCATTGCGGGAACGTCCTGTATGCAGGCGCGCTGCCGCATCGCCAATATTGTCGCGTAGCCGGGCCTCGATGTTTAAATGTATATCCTCAAGGTCACGCGACCACGGAAATGTGCCCGCCAATATTTCTTTTTCTATTGCCCTAAGACCTTTATGAATGGCGCGCATATCTTTTTTGGTGATAATCCCTTTTTCAGCCAACATAGCAGAATGGGCTTTCGACCCCCGAATATCTTGAACTGCCAAACGCTTATCAAAATCTATCGACACGTTAATCGCCTGCATTAAAGCCCCCGGTGAGCGGCTAAACCGTCCGCCCCACATTTTGGAGCGTGTTGGCGTCAGTGGGTTGCCCTTACGTTTCACTTTCTTGGCTTTCACTGACATTGATTTTCCCGTATGAGTATTTGCCATGTCCAACACATCTTTCTTCACATTATCAAACGCCATACGCTTGATGATTATCTTTGGTATTATCGCGGTCTGTTTCGTAATTGCTCAGTCCTGCCAAACACCAAAAACAGGTTTAGATCAATATGCTAAACAGAGTTTAAAGCGATTGACGATATTAGAAAAGCCGCCTGCACAGCCACGATTAAGTTTTCAGACGGCTTCAGGGCACAAAATGACGTTACAAGACTATAAAGGCCAAGTCATATTACTGAATGTCTGGGCGACATGGTGCGCACCCTGTATTGCCGAAATGCCAACGCTCAATCGCTTACAAGACCTGCGCAAAGGCCCCGGCTTTCAGGTCGTGACCATTAGTCTTGACCGGACGGCTCAAGAGGCTGCGAACTGGTTTAAAGACAATGCTATCACCTCCCTTACCCCTTTTCATGATAGTAGTTTCGCCTTGCCAAGCCACTTACAGGTCCCCGGACTGCCTGTCAGTATCCTCTATGATAAAATGGGGCGTGAAATTGCTCGCCTGTCAGGCGAAGCGGTCTGGGACAGTCCCGAAGCACTCGAGTTAATTAACAAGGTCACGTCTTAAAGCGGATGGAAGAATAATGGAAAAATATACCACTATTTTACACCGCGCCGCACATCGGCATGGCGGCGAGGAAGCCCTTATGACGCGGATAAAATCCGACGCGGCCAAACACCATAGCACGACACCAAAACCGGATGATCGGTGGTTATCGGAATTTACCAAGCGTATCTTCCAAGCCGGATTTAACTGGAAGGTGATCGAAGCGAAATGGGACGGGTTTGAAAAGGCGTTTTGGAATTTCAATATTGCGCGGTGCGCCCGTATTGATATGGAAGATATGGAAAAACTGACAACAGATACCGGGATTGTCAGAAATCCCGTTAAAATTAAAACGGTCGCGCCCAATGCCCGGTTAATTGAAAAAATGTCACAAGAGGCTGGCAGTGCAGAGGCATTTATCCGAAACTGGCCGCAAGAAAATTATATCGGCCTATTGGAATATCTTCAAAAAAACGGCTCTCATCTTGGCGCGAATACGGCCAGCTATGCCCTGCGGTTTTCCGGCGTGCCCAGCTTCATCCTATCGAGAGATGTAACAGCCGCCCTGATTCATGCCGGCGTGATTGACAAACCCGCAAGCTCGAAAACTGCAAAACGCGCTGTCCAAACCGCCTTCAATACATGGCGAGACGAATCCGGTAAAAATTTAACAATTTTGAGCCGGGTTCTAGCTATGTCAATCGATAGCTGATAGAACTTATATGAAAACGCGGGAGGTAAACATGGTCGATTTCAACAAAAGCTATGACGGTAAAATATGTGTTATTACCGGAGCGGCATCAGGCATAGGACGGGCACTCACATTAAGGCTTGCAAAATCTGGTGCCGTCTTGGCACTTTCAGACATAGACGCAGCCGGACTTTCCGAAACTGTCGCATTGGCAAATCTTAAAGCTTCTAACCGGGTCATGGTTGACACATTCGACATGGCAAACGCCAAGGACATTGCCGCTTATGCCCCCAAAGTTGAAACCGCATTAGGCGCGCCAGATTACGTTTTTAACGTCGCCGGCATTGCGCGAATTGGTGAATTTATCCATACGCCATTGAGCGCGATGGAAAAAGTCATGGATGTCAATTATTGGGGAGTTGTACGCATGAGCAAAGCCTTCATCGAACCTTTAATGAAAACGCGCGGGACATTGGTCAATATTTCTAGCATTTTTGGTATGGTTGGCTGGCCGGGACAAACCGAATATTGTGCCTCGAAATTTGCGGTCAGAGGCTTCTCCGAAGCCTTGGCGCAGGAATTAAACCCCAAGGGCGTAGCCGTGTGTTGCGTACACCCCGGCGGCATCGCAACAAATATTGCGCGGAATTCAGAAGTGGATCACATTCAACAGGCCCATCTGTCCAAAGACGATCTTAATGCTGAATTTGACAAAAAGGCTATAACAACACCGCAAAAGGCTGCCGACATTATTCTAAGGGGGGCGGCCAAACGCAATAAACAGATTATTGTCGGGCCTGATGCCAAGATCATGTCATTTGTCCAACGCCTGTTTCCACGAGCCTATACAATATTTGTCAAAGCTTATGCCAAAGAGGGTATAATTTGAAACGGCCGTGACCGCATGAATCGTGGCCTCATGATTCGTGACCACATATGTAAAGGCTTGCCACAAGATTCAATCTGCGTGCTCAAACGACAAACCCCGCACATGGCGGGGCTTTAATAAATATGTTGTATCAGGCCGGGCACTGACAGCCTTAACGGACGCATCCTTAATGTCGGCCTGAAAGACGGAGCTCAAAGCCTGCCTATTATTCTTCAGACTTTGGCGTATCTTCTGCGGGAGCGTCTTCGGCAGCTGTGTCTTCTGCTGGGGCCGCTTCGGCTTCTTTGGCCGCGGCTTCGGCGGCTTCTGCGGCCTCTTTAGCCGCTTGCTTGGCTTCGGCTTCGGCTTCTTTACGTGCCTCTTCTTTTTCTTTCTTATCGATTAAAAGCTGCGCAGCTTTTGCGCCCGGCTTGCCTTTATTTGGGTTATGGCCTGCTTTCCATTCCCATAAGCCCGCAGCGCCGAGAAAACGCGCTACACGGTCGGTTGGGCGCGCGCCCTTTGAGAGCCAGTCTTTACATTTTTCAATATCTAATTGAACACGGTCTTCGCTATCTTTAGGCAGCATAGGATTATATGAGCCGACGCGGTCAATGAAACGCCCGTCACGCGGCGCGCGACTATCCGCAACAACGATTCGGTAATAAGGACGTTTTTTGGCGCCGTGACGGGCCAGTCTTAATTTGAGTGCCATGGTTTTTCCTTTAATCTAGCAATCTGTTTATTTCTTTTTTCCAAAGGGATTTCCGCCCAAGCCCGGCAAGCCGCCAAGTCCGGGGCGTTTCCCGCCGCCGAGGCCCGGAAGTTTTCCACCTCCGGACAGGCCCATTTTTTTCGCCATATCTTCCAAAGCTGCCGGGTCCATATCTGCGGGGTCGGGCATGTTCTTGCCGCCCATCATACCGCCGGGCATTTTCGGCATTCCGGGCATGCCCCCCATTTGAGACATCAGGCTGGCCATGCCGCCTTTACCCATTTTCTTCATCATATCGGACATTTGGCGATGCATTTTCAAAAGCTTATTGACCTCTTGCACGCTCATGCCCGATCCTGCGGCAATGCGCTTTTTACGCGAGGCTTTTAACAAGGCCGGTTTTTGCCGTTCCTCTGGCGTCATCGAGAAGATAATGGCTTGCTGTTGTTTCAATAGCCGATCATCAATACCGCCTGCCGCATCGAGCTGTTTTTTCATTTTACCCATGCCGGGCATCATTTTCATCAAGCCGCCCATACCGCCCATTTTTTGCATTTGGCCGAGTTGCTTGGCCAGGTCGTCAAGATCAAACGTCCCCTTTTGCATTTTCTTGGCAATGCGTTCGGATTCCTTTTGGTCAATGACCTGCGAAGCTTTTTCAACCAGAGATACAATATCGCCTTGGCCCAGAATACGGCCCGCGAGGCGCTCCGCATCAAACGCTTCCAGACCGTCCAGCTTTTCGCCCGTACCCAGAAATTTAATCGGTAATCCCGTTACAGCCCGCATAGACAAAGCCGCACCGCCGCGCCCGTCTCCGTCAATACGAGTCAAGACCAAACCGGTCAGCGGAAGTTGGGCGTGAAAGCGTTTCGCCGTTTCAACTGCGTCTTGACCGGTAAGGCTGTCTGCGACCAAAAGCGTTTCAATGGGGTTCGTCACCTTGGCAATTTCTGCCACTTCATCCATTAAATCCGCATCTATGGTGGTACGGCCTGCCGTGTCGAGAAAGACAACATCAAAACCGCCTTTCGCGCCGTGATCCATGGCCCGCTTGGCGATCTTTACCGCATCTTCGCCCTGAATAATCGGTAAAAAGCCAACATCAACTTGTTCGGATAAAATACGAAGTTGTTCCATTGCCGCCGGGCGGCGGGTATCCAGCGAGGCGAGTAAGACTTTTTTCTTACCCCGTTCTTTTAGAAATTTTGCAATCTTTCCCGAGGTCGTCGTCTTACCCGAACCTTGTAGTCCCGCCATTAAAATCGCAACAGGCGGACGCCCAGATAAATTTAATTCAGACGCCCGTGCGGCCAAGTCTTTATCCGCATCCTCGTCCGAGAGTGTGCCGCCAAGCATATCCACCAGACCATCATGCACAATCTTGACGATTTGTTGGCCCGGTTTGACTGATTTGATGACCTTTTCACCAACGGCTTCGGTTTGGATACGGGTGATAAATTCTTTGACAACAGGCAAGGCGACATCCGCTTCCAGCAAAGCCACGCGGATTTCCCGCATAGCCACACTGACGTCTTTTTCCGATAAAGCTCCCCGTCCGGTGAGATTATCAAAAACATTGCCTAACTTATCGCCTAAGGCTTCAAACAAATATCACTCCGTCTTTCATAAAGCGCTATGCACAAAGCCATTAAGCTCCGATGAGCGTTGACGCCGATCAGAGGACCCCGTCTGCATCATCCTCTATTTCATTAATGAGGGATCGCACAGCTCGGAGCGCAAAATGGAATTTGCGCGGATTTGAGCGGCCTATAGCGGGGCCGTGCCGGATTGTCAATCATGCGTTGACCGCATAAAGTCAAAAAATGGCTGATCTAAAAGCTGATCTAAAAAATGGCTAAAATCGCCAGAACCATACCCCCGGCAAGCGCAAGCCGTTTTTGCGGACTATAGGGTTTGACACCATAACACCAGCGCACGAAATGTTGGCAGTTATCATCAACCACATCATAGCTTTGTCCAATACGGGAGCGGGCCCGAGCCAATGCCGTCATCGGGGTGACAGGCGACGCCGGACGTTTTAATGGGCCTTTATTGGTTATCTTCCGCCCGGCAGAAAACGTTTTAAGGCTTTCTTCAAATACACCCCCGCGCCGGCGCGAATTCGAAATCACGCGCCCATGCTCGGTAATAATGCCTTCATGGCGTATGACACCGTAAACAGTCACTTGGACTATATCACCGGCACGATACCACATAGAGAGACTCTCCGTATTAATACTTATTGATAAACGATATGTTCATAAATGCAAGAGGCTATTTTTCATTCAAATTTCAGATTAGTCCCGTCAGGCCAAAATCGAGCCTTATCGGTTGAGACACATTTAATCACACACCTGCCGCATGTCAGGGTCAGCACCTCGCACCGCCGAAATTTTAGGGTTTGCAGTTAAGCACGCAATATGAAACTCTCATCTAGCACCATCTCTACCCATAGAAAAGGAGCCGGTAATATGACCACACCACATCAAAGCCCCGTGCCCCAGACCGAAAGGGATATTGATACCCATGTCGCCCCTAAGACTATGAGTGATAAAATTGCCTTTACCTTTGTAAAGTTTTTACGCTTTTTTGCCGATACATTTTTTGCCAAACGCTATGGTCACAGGGCGGTTGTCCTCGAAACTGTTGCGGCCGTACCGGGCATGGTCGGCGGGTTATGGCAACATTTAACGGCCTTAAGAAAAATGCGGGATGATGAGGGCTGGATAAAAGTCCTTTTAGATGAAGCCGAGAATGAACGCATGCATTTGATGACATTCATTGAAATTGCAGAACCGAATGGATTTGAACGCGCTATCATCATCATCGTGCAGTTTTTCTTTTATAATGCCTATTTCTTTCTCTATCTTTTGGCCCCTCGTACCGCACATCGGGTTGTCGGTTATTTCGAAGAAGAAGCCGTGATTAGCTATACGCAATATTTACACGAAGTTGAAAGCGGACGGCATGAGAATATTCCGGCCCCGCAAATCGCGATAGACTATTGGCAACTACCACAGACGGCACGCTTAAGCGATGTGATTATTGCCGTACGCGCAGATGAAGCCGAGCACCGTGATGTCAACCACGGCTTTGTTGATAAAATAGATAAAAAGCGCGCGCAAACATGATCAAATTCTAACGTCGTATTTAAACGGATGTGTCGATCTTCAAGGCTGGACAGGTTTTGTGACTGTATCTTGGCGCGGATATCATCTAACCCGCCATGCTCCGCCAACAGATTATCTCGTCCAAGCTCTTTTGCCCTCTTGAACCCACCTTTATAGTCAAGAAAAATTTCATACGCGACAGCGCGGAGACGTTCATGGGCCAAGCGTGCTGTGAGCCGCATACCCAAGGGCTGACGTTCATTGACACCTAATATAGGTTTTCAAAGTAACTGGGCGTTTCAATTATCGAATTTATTGCTAAATCAGTAGGCTGATAGGCCGACAAAATATTACAACGCGTCTAATCCCCGCTTTAACGTCTCAAGAACATTATGTAGGCTTTGTAAAAATTCAGACCGGTCACGCTTACTAAAGGGAGGAGGGCCGCCAAAATTTGGCATTTCCGAGCCATCGCGCAAATCCGTCATAATCGCCCGCATAGCCAATGCCCCGCCAATATTGTCTTTGGTAAAGAATGTACCATTAGGTTTAATGACATGCGCCTGCATATTTAAACACCGTTCGGCTAATAAAATATCCGATGTAATGACCACAGCCCGCGCATTGGCACGTTCGGCTATATAATCGTCCGCAGCATCAAAACTATCCGAGACAACAACCGCTTTAAATAATGGATGCCTTGGCACACGCAGAAAACTATTTGACACAATGCTCACCGGGATATTGTGACGCTCCGCGACTTTATAACATTCCTCGCGGACCGGGCACGCATCCGCGTCAATATAAAGGTGAATATCTAACATAATTTGAGGCTAGCTTTTCTACGAAAAATATGCACTTAAAACCTTATGACAGGTTCTTTTTTCTGCATAGGGTTTGCGTCTAATCTTAGAAGGTCCATGTTCTTTTTGGGTGCGGGCTTGGTGGTGACATTATGTTTATCCCTCCCTGCCGTGGGTCAAAATACACCTATCGGGCCACCTGTATCACCATCTGTTTCATCAACTGGATCGGTAAAAGCAAAGGCTATAGCTGAATTTCTAAACGCGCCCGTATTTGTGCCGGCCATTGACTATGAAAAGATAGAAAAAATACCCAAATGTAAGGACGAAGTTGACCGGAAGATAAAATATCATAATTGCCGACAGTCCGCACAGATTTACACAGCAGGACTTGAAAAGGCCAAAGCGAATAACTCGCCCCTTATGGTCATTTTCGGATTTAATAAATGCCCCTATTGCACGGTACTGGAACGTACGATTTTCAACCCTGAAAACCCGGTACGCACTGTGCATGTGGCCCGGTATTTTTCCAAAACCGAATTGCAAAGATTCATGTCGGCAAAATCACCGCTCTCTATTCCCTATATCCGTATTCATGCACGGTCTGAACATGGCTTGAAACTAGCGGATAATCTGGGCGTCACGGACATGGCCAAGGCCGCCGGCTGGCATCGTGTCTGGTCGCCCTTTGTGGTTTTCGTAAACCCCCAGACGGGCGACATGACATCGGAAAGCGAATGGGATGCCAAAGACATTTATTGTGATTGGCCTGCAAATATTGCCGTCTCGCTGGAAAAACTCGACATGGTAAAGGATGGCCCGCCTTTACATGTCCGTAAACGGTGTTCGAAATCATGAACCTCGTGCCAAACACGCCAACACGACCACACGCGCGCGCGGCCCAAATTGTTTTAATAGGCCTTTCCGCACTCGGTACATATGGCGGCGGGGCATTATCTTTAGGCCATATGCAGACCGGTGAGACCTGCCCGATGTTAGGAGCGCTGCCTGCATGTTATATCGTCTTCATAGGCTATGCGCTTATCCTGTGCTTCGCGGTTTTTCCGCACAAGGTCCGGTCTTCTGTATTTTATATCGGATGGACGCCCATTGCCGGTCTGGCGACAATGGGTGTTATCTTGGAACTGATACGGGGTGAAACCTGCCCCCCCGGCCCTGCGGGCATTCCGCAATGTTTTCTCTCTTTGGCCTTGGCGATAATGTGTTGGCTCTGTTTCAAATTTATTAAAACATCCAAAACCCTATAGCAGGCTTTTCACCCAAACTGGTACAATATCTCCGGCTTTACCAAGGCGGGATTCGTGAAACAGATGAGAGCCTTCTGAGGGTTCCAGATTAAGTTCCAATGTCTGAATACCCCGATTTCGTGCGCTATTGACAAAGCCTGCAGCTGGATAGACAGCGCCACTTGTGCCGATGGACACAAAAAGATCACATGTATATAGCGCCGCCTCTATGGCATTCATATGATATGGCATCTCTCCAAACCAAACAATATCCGGACGTAATGTGCCTACAGACTGGCAATGCGCGCATATGGATATCGGGGAGCTATCCTCTGTACAATATTGTTTATGATTACATGCCGTGCATTTATTGGATGTCAACTCGCCATGCATATGGATAACAGAGCTCAGACCGCCGCGCTCATGCAGATCATCTACATTTTGCGTTACGACAGTCAGACGCCCGCCTTTTGCGGCCAAACCTGTATGAAGATCGGCGAGGGCAATATGCGCCGGATTGGGCTTCACCGTCTTTAACGCCGCCCGTCTTTCGTTATAAAATCGGTGAACACGTTCTGGATTTAGCGCAAAACCTTCAGGTGTGGCCACATCTTCTATGCGGTGGTTTTCCCACAATCCGTCTGCGGCGCGAAATGTATTTATTCCGCTTTCTGCCGAAATACCGGCGCCTGTTAAGACCACAATATGCATAGGGTATAAAGCTAAACCCGCCTGATTCTGTCAAGATTTTATCCATATATCTTCACGTTTGGCGGGTATTTTAAAAAAAATACAGTTTTTTGGCGAATTTTCTGCGTCCAACGGTATAAATCCCTTGGATTTGCCCCCTCAAAGCTTAAGGTTCTATCCGGCGCTTTCTATATCTGTAAAATTTTATGAAGGTTACATATTAAAGTGTAGGAAACGCATTGATACTTAACTTATCTAAGGGGGACACCCATGAGTAAACGTGATGACTTAATCGAAAAATATGCGGATCAAATGCGAACAAAGCTTGGCATAACACCGGATATGGATTTTTTACGAAAAGTTACAATTGGATGCGGGCCGTCGATTTATAATCGTGATGCCTCTACCGTTGCAGGAACAGATAAATCCGAACTTGAAACCGTCAAAAATAATTTCCTCATAAAAAAATTAGGCCTTCCAGATGGCCCTGACCTTGACGCCGGCATTGCAGCTGTCATGTCCAAATACACAGAACGCATGAAATATAGAGCTGTTGTCTATTACATGTTGGCCAAACATTTTGGCAAAGAAAGCATTTATAAATAACCCTGCCGACTAAATTTAAAGCCCGGTCATTGACCGGGCTTTTTTAATCAACAAGATTTGTGATTTCACATTCAGGCCGTAAAGGCCATAGCCTACTCTTCTTCGTCAGATTTTTGACGACGACGACGACGCGGTTTTTTCTCGGATTTTTTCTCTCCACCCTTCGCATCATCAGATTTATCTTCGCGCGGTTCACGAGGATATTCTTCGCCTGTATCCTGATTGACATATTTCATGTTCAACCGGACTTTGCCCCGGTCATCAAAGCCCATTAATTTCACATAGACCTCTTGACCTTCTTTCAAATAATCCGAAGGGTGGTTGACACGCTCTTGGGCAATTTGACTGACATGGACAAGTCCGTCCTTCTTGCCAAAGAAGTTCACAAACGCCCCAAAATCAACGACTTTGACGACTTTGCCTTTATAAATCATACCGACTTCCGGTTCCGCCGTTAAGCTATGGATCCAATCCTTAGCCGCGGTGATAGAGGCTTTGTCCGTACTGGCAATTTTGATCGTACCATCATCTTCTACAGAGACACGAGCGCCTGTTGTATCAACGATCTCACGAATGACCTTACCGCCTGTACCGATAACGTCACGAATTTTATCCACGGGAATTTTCATGGTTTCGATACGCGGCGCGAATTCACCCACTTCATCGCGAGCTTCTTCTAGGGCTTTGTTCATTTCATCAAGAATATGCAAACGTCCGGCATTGGCTTGCTCCAAAGCGGTCGTCATAATATCTTCAGTGATACCGGCAATTTTAATATCCATTTGCAAAGAGGTAATGCCTTCAGAAGTACCCGCGACTTTAAAGTCCATATCCCCGAGGTGATCTTCATCTCCCAGAATATCGCTCAATACAGCCACGCCGTCATCATCTTTAATTAGACCCATAGCAATGCCGGAAACCGGGCGTTTAATAGGGACGCCAGCATCCATCATAGCCAGCGAACAGCCGCAGACCGTAGCCATGGATGACGATCCATTTGATTCCATAATTTCAGAAACCAAACGGATTGTGTAAGGAAAATCCTCAGCACTAGGCAATACGGCTTGCAAAGCCCGCCATGCCAATTTCCCGTGGCCCGTTTCACGCCGCGATGTACCGCCCATACGTCCACATTCTCCCACAGAATATGGCGGGAAATTATAGTGTAATAAGAACTTGTTTTTAATCGTCCCCGTGAGCTGATCGACAAATTGCTCATCATCGGATGTCCCTAATGTAGCCACGCATAAGGCTTGGGTTTCACCACGCGTAAACAGGGCGGAGCCATGCGTACGCGGGAGCGGCCCGGCTTCTGATACAATGGGACGTACCTGATCAAGTTTACGACCATCAATACGCTTACCCGTTTTAATAACGGACGAACGTACAGTTTTAGACTCTATCGCTTTAAAGCAATCCCCAAATACGCTTGATGACATGCCCTCTGGATTGTCCTCTGATTGACCCAAGCTGGCCCATGCCGCGTCTTTGGCTTCACGCAGAAGCTCTTGGCGTTCCATTTTATCGGTTTTCTTATAGGCCGCTTTAATGCCTTTTTCGGCTTCTTTAGCGAGCGCTTTCTTCTCCGCAGAATAATCCGGCGCGTCAAATTCACGCGCGGGCTTAGCCGCTTTCTTAGCCAGTTTTGTAATCGCTGCGATAACATCCTGACAGCTCTCATGGGCATACATAACCGCCCCAAGCATTTGTTCTTCTGTAAGCTCTTTCGCCTCGGATTCGACCATCATGACGGCATCCATTGTGCCCGCAACAACAAGATCAAGCTCGCTGTCTTCCAGTTCTGGAATTGTCGGGTTTAAAACATAATCCCCGTCAATCAAACCAACTCGGGCCGCCGCAATTGGGCCCATAAAGGGCAATCCGGAAATAGCGAGTGCCGCCGAGGCCCCGATCATACCAATAACATCAGGTTCGTTCTCGCCGTCATGTTGTAAGACGGTAATCACAATCTGGACTTCGTTTTTATAGCCTTTCGGGAAAAGCGGTCGGATGGGACGATCTGTCAAGCGCGAGATCAAGGTTTCACGTTCTGTGGGACGTCCTTCGCGTTTAAAATAGCCGCCCGGAATTTTCCCGGCCGCATAAAATTTTTCCATGTAATTTACGGTCAGCGGGAAAAAGTCCATGCCCGGTTTTTGCGATCTTGCGCCACATACGGTCGCAAGTAATTTTGTTTCGCCATAGGTACATAAGACGGCACCGTCGGCTTGGCGGGCCATGCCGCCGGTTTCAAGGATGAGCGGTCGTCCCGCCCAATCTATTTCTATAGTGTGTTTATCAAACATATCGTACAATTTCTTTCTATCAACGTACATATAATAAGGCGGAGATCACCCCGCCTATTGGACACCTGTTGTGCCCTGCGCTAAATGCGCCAAGGCCACCCCCATGGCAGCCTTCGGTCTTAGGATGTATTGCTTAACGACGCAGTCCCAATTTTTGGATAAGCGTTTGATAGCGCCCATCATCTTTTTGCTTAAGATAATCCAGCAAACGGCGACGCTGTGTCACCATAGCTAACAAGCCACGACGGCTATGATTATCTTTCTTATTTGTTTTAAAATGCTCCGTTAAGTTAACAATGCGTTCTGTGAGAATCGCGACTTGTACTTCGGGGGAGCCCGTATCGCCCGATGTTCGAGCATATTCAGTTATTAACGCAGCTTTGCGTTCAGGTGTAATCGACATCATAGTCTCCGTTTTGATTACAAATTAAAAACACGTTTAGGCGCTAATCGCCCGTCACGCGGCTGACAGAGTGCTAAAGCCTTGTCTTGATCTTTCACCAGCACCCATTCGGCCCGGTTAAGATCAGGCGGACAAAAAATCGCACGTCCGTATTTTAGCTCATTTGCATCTTGATCTGTCGCGATCAGAACCGGGATGTCGTCCAGCGCTGTCTCGACGGGATACAAACCTTCTAAAACGCGGCCCTCATAGTGGAGATTTTCAAGCACGTCCAGCGAAAAAGCGCGCGCGACCTCAAAGCCCCCGACCTGTGTGCGCCGCAAAGCCCCGACATATCCAACCGTTCCAAGAGCAACAGCTATATCGCGCGCCAGAGAGCGTATATATGTGCCCTTGCCACAACGGACCGAAAACCGTGCATTTTGCCTATTCGTCTCCACTATATCTATCTTGTCGATATGAATTTTACGGGATGCCATTTGTACAATCTCGCCCGCTCGCGCCAGATCATATGCGCGTTTACCGTCAATCTTGATCGCGGAAAATCGCGGGGGTATCTGGTCGATATCACCTATGAAATTTGGCAATACCGCCTCTATATCTGCGCGGCTCGGGCGTCGGTCAGACGTCGCTATCACCACCCCCTCCGCATCGCCCGTATCACGGGCTTCGCCCCAATTCACCTGTACATCATAGGCTTTAACCGCCTCCATCATGAAGGGTACCGTTTTTGTGGCATCGCCTAAAGCAATGGGTAAGACGCCTGTGGCCAAGGGGTCAAGCGTACCGGCATGTCCAACCTTTTGGGCGTTAAACAAACGTCTTATCCGCCCCACAGCCTGTGTTGACGTCATTTCCAGCGGTTTATCAAAATTGACCCAGCCATGCACTGGATCACCTTTACGTTTACGAGCCATGCGGGGCTTATAGCCATTAAAAAACGCGCCGCAATGGGCGCGTTAATTTAAGTCTATAACACAGATTATTCGCACGGTGTGCGCAACCGGGTCTGCACAGGGCTCTCTTTCAAGAATTAGCTGTCCGAAACTTCGGGAAAGACGATTGTCGGGCCAAGGTTTTCAAGAACTTCTCTGGCGTTAAACGCATTGGTTTTTTCAACGGGTTTAGCACCCCGCCCAAATTTAACCTCTGCCGTAGCCCGGTATTTTGTGATTTCACGCACATTAAAATTATTAAAGAACGGGTCGTGACCAAAGCCAAAACCAAATCCGCTGCGGCCAAACCCGCGATGTCCGAACCCGCGTCGGCCAAATCCACGTCCGCGGAAGCCACCAAAATGGCTGAACCGGTAACGATTACTCCAGCCAAAACTGGGTCGGTAAAAAGAATATCCGAAATAGGGATCATAAAGTCCGCCACCAAAGCTGGATCCAGAATGGCTCAAGCGCGTTTTTGCTTCCGTATCGCGATCTTCTAATGTGAAATGGTCAAAGCCTTTATCAACTGCCAATTCAGCCGCACGATAAAGCAAGTAATTCTCGACGGTTTCGCGTTCTGTGAGAGAATTTCCACCAAAAGAAACCCGCGCACGGTCGTTTTCAATTATGGTCTGTGAAAATCCATCAAATCCACCGGGTTTTGTAGCGGCTTGGTAGGGGGTTGTCGTTGCGCAAGCGGTTAATATTGCGGCGGCGACGGCAAGTGTAAGATGACGTAATTTCATATGGGGTTGCTCCTAATTAACACATTTTTAGCACCTGTCCGCGTGCACACTTATATATATACACAATAAAACGGCATTTTTCAATCAAACAGGCTGTCGTTTTCTGCAAAATATCGTGATGATTGTGTGAGACAGCCCTGCATTAGGCCTATAAATTGAGGGATTTTAAGCCCGCTCCGACGATCTGTAAGGCCCCCAAACCCAGATAATTAACGCTGTTATCAGGACAATCACCGCCAAATTTCCCCAAACAGGACCTACGCCCCGTAGCCCGAGGACAATGGAAAATACCCACCCGGGCACTAAAAACGCCGTAATCAGAAAAGGTGAAAGGCGGGATCGATTATTCCGCAAATAATGACGCGCGGCGATAGCCACAACGGCGCTAGGCACAAACCCCATAGCCCCTATACCCAGACAGAGGATAATGGCGGGAACCATTGTTGATATTTGCGGATCGTTTTCATAAAATCCGACCAAAACATATACAGGCGCAATAAGACTGGCGGCCATGAGCAATATAGCCAATATAAATACCGCCATAGACACGATATGGCGGCGCTTCGACTTTACAGCCTGTCGTGCAACATCCTCGGCTATGACAGAATAAACATCTATGGGTTTTAGGGAATCCATGGCTGATTATGGTCAACGCCGCGTTAATCTAGGGTAAAGTTAAGTGAAAAACCCAGCTTTAGCTTAACGCTTTACATCCAAATCCTGACGAATATGGGGCTGTTTAAGCAGGTTTGTCATCTCAGAAGCGGTCTCGAAACTCTTATCCGCCATGAATTTAAGACGCGGTGTCGATTTCATTTCCATTTCATGCCCCAATCGTCCGCGCAAAAAAGACCCGCACCGTTGCAAAGCGGCAATGACCTTATCCGTATCGACCCCGTTCTGCTGACCCCCGAGGGGCGCCGCATAAACAATCGCATGTTTAAGGTCGGGCGAGGCGCGAACCTCGGAAATCGTGATCGAGATGCCGGCCAGATCAGGATCACGCAAATGCTCTTTCGTAATGATTTCAGCCAAAGCCCGGCGGATAAGTTCACCCGCTTTTAATTGACGTTGCGTAGGGGCTTTATGTTTCGCCATGCGACACGCTCCACCTCTCCCGGAAGGGAGTTTAACCCTTAATCCAGTTTCCGGTCGAGCATTTCAACTGTGAAACACTCGATTAGATCACCCTTGCGTAAATCATGATATCCGGCAAACCCCATACCACATTCCATACCAGACTGTACCTTTTCGACTTCATCCTTAAAGCGTTTCAAGGTCGAAAGTTCGCCTTCATGTATAACAACGTCATCACGCAACAAGCGTACGCCAGACCCGCGTTCAACCTTGCCTTCCGTGACTTTACATCCTGCAATTTTGCCTAATTTGGAAATATCGAAAATCTCCAATATCTCGGCATAGCCTATGAAAGTTTCGCGCCGTTCCGGTTTTAACATACCTTCCAAGACACCTTTGATTTCATCCAACAGGCTGTAAATGATAGAATAATAGCGGATTTCAACACCTTCGCGTTCCGCAAGGTCTTTGGCTTGACGATTGGCTCTGACATTAAAAGCAATAATCGGGCAGCCGGAAGATTTGGCTAAAATGACATCTGACTCAGAAATTCCGCCAGCCGCAGAATAAATCACCCGCGCACGGACTTCATCATTACCCAAACCTTCTAGAGATGACTTTATCGCTTCAGCAGAACCTTGCACATCCGCCTTGACTAACAGCGGAAGTTCA
Organism: uncultured Caulobacterales bacterium; assembly: GCA_964607445.1. Lineage (GTDB taxonomy): Bacteria > Pseudomonadota > Alphaproteobacteria > Caulobacterales > Maricaulaceae > CALCKU01. The sequence continues at coordinate 30,038 of CAZSKN010000002.1, read as the reverse complement.
GACGTTGTCTTGTCTTTCAATTTCGCCATCATTTGTTCCATAGACGCCATGGCACTTGCAGGCACATTCGTACCGCCCTTGAGTTTGCGTTGACGGTATTGGGTGATTTCGCGGGCTTTAGCCTCAGATTCGACAACCGCGAAAGGTTCCCCCGGCGCAGGCGCCCCGTCCAGACCCATGACTTGCACAGGTTCACTCGGACCGGCAGATTTAAGCTGGGCATTACGCTCGTCCATCATTGCTTTCACCTTACCCCAATGTTGACCCGCGACAATAATCTCGCCGCGTTTCAATGTCCCGCGCTTTACCAGAAATGTCGCTACAGGGCCGCGTCCTTTTTCGATCTTACTTTCAATAACAAGACCATCAGCATTGCGAGTCGGATTGGCTTTGAAATCAAGCAATTCCGCTTGTAGCGTAATCGCTTCGGCCAAATCTTCCAGCCCGGTCTTCTTCAAGGCAGAGACTTGCACAGCCTGGGTTTCACCCGACATGCTTTCCGTAATCACCTCATGCTGCAAGAGATCCGTTTCAACCTTTTGTGGATTGGCTTCATAGGCATCCATTTTATTAATCGCCACAATAATCGGCTTTTCGGCCGCACGCGCATATTTAATGCTTTCTATGGTTTGGGGCATAATACCGTCATCGGCCGCCACAACCAGAACGACAATATCAACCGCCTCGGCCCCGCGTGTCCGCATAGCCGAAAAGGCAGCATGGCCCGGCGTATCTAGAACTGTAATGGTTTGACCCGATTTCAGATTTAACTGATAGGCGCCAATATGTTGCGTAATGCCTCCCGCTTCGCCGCTCGCGACATCTGTCGCACGCAATGCATCCAGTAATGAGGTTTTACCATGATCAACATGTCCCATTATCGCAATGACAGGCGGACGAGACACCAATTGGCTCTCATCTTCGGGCTTATCATCTTGCAAGAAATTATATTCAACATCAGAATCCGCAACACGCTTAACGATATGGCCAAAATCTTCGACAATGAGCTGGGCCGTATCGGCATCCAGTAAATCATGCATGGTCGCCATTGTGCCTTGCTTCATCAAATATTTTACAACATCCGCACCCCGTTCTTTCATACGGTTAGCCAGATCTGCAATGGTAATAGTTTCAGGCACAACAACTTCATGAACACGCTTTTCGCGCTCTTGTTGTCCTCCGCGTTGACGGGCCTTTTCTTTTTCACGCGCCCGTCGCATAGATGCCAATGAACGTTGACGCTCATCATCTCCGGCCAAAGCGCTGACAATCGTCAATTTCCCCTGACGACGACGGGGTTCAGATTTGGCACTCCGATTGGGTACAGTGGGCGCGCGTTTTTTCTTGACCCGACCCCCGGCTTTTTCAATTTCGGTTAATTTTTCTTTGTCTTCATTCAGGATTTTTTGGGCCGGTGTAGGGGCGCGCCTTGCGGCTTCAGCTTCTTCCCACTTGCGCTCTTCTTCTTCTTTTTGAAGACGACGAAGCTCGGCTTCTTCCTCGGCCTTTTTCTTGGCTTCCAAGGCCGCTTTTTCTTCGTCCATTCGCCGTTTGCGCTCGGCCTCCTCGGCACGACGGCGCTCTTCTTTTGCTGTTTGTTCCGCAGAGGCCTTAGAGACCGCAGCTTGACGCTTAATATATTCGTCTTTGGACAGGCCTAATTTTTTGGCCGCAATCGCGATTTCATCAAGCTGAACCACAGGTTTAGCCGCCTCAGAAGCCTGAGGCGCCGCCGGTTTACCCGGCCCGCCAATGATACGGCGTTTCTTCTTTTCCACGACAACGGACTTGGAACGTCCCCCCGAGAAGCTTTGACGTACTGTGCCAGAGCCCCCCTTTAAAGTCAGAGGGCGCCGTGGGGCTGATGGATTTTTATCGTTCGTATCACTCATACTATCTCGCTTGTGACCGGGTCATAAGGCCGGTCGGTTAATGGCTAGGCCATTGAAAAAGATTATCCGCCATAGAAGCGCGTAACCTAACGGCCTTTGCCGTATATTCAACTGTCAATCGTCCCATGATCTGTCTTTATTTTAACATATTCATGAGACTTATCAGGCCAATTTTGTGGAATTAAATCGACAAAACCGGCCAAACGCTCCACATCATATCGTAGGCTTTTAGCAAACCCGCCCGGGCGGATGCAGCCATGCACAACATGTTCTCGTCCGAAAGCTTTTGCAAGCTCGTCAGAGTTAAAACACCCGATAACCGGAGCCATTTTAATACCGAGTTCATGTCCGATAGCCTTGGTCAAAACCCGGATTTTACCCCGCCCATCCTCTGACCCGTCTGCGGCTTCAATACGAAATGCCAAGGGTCCGGCTTGTGCCGCAGCTTTGACCTGATCAAAGCCTATGGACAAGTGTCCTGCTTTCATCGCCATTGCCAATAAGCCGATCACCCGACGTTTTAACAACCGCTCGACATCATCCCGTAATGTGTCCGGCACATGCAGGGAGGATTTAAATCCACGTGCAAAGGCCTTTGTTTTAAGGGTCTTTTCGAGCGCGTCTTGATGCGCGCTGACCCAGACACCTCGTCCGGGTAACTTACCGGCAATATCCGGTGTAACCGTTTTTTCAGGGTCTAAAACAAACCGTATCATTCGAGCGATATCGCGCACGTCACCGGACGCCAGACAGCGGCGTTCACGGCCTTTATGACCGCGTTTATCTTCAAACTCGCCTGCTTGCGAATCTACGACATTCGAGTCTGCAGACTGCAAGTCCGGCGCGTGTAAAGTTGTGACGCGAGTGGCGCTCAAGATCAGGCTCCTGTACTTTCACGTGTTCCAAATACACTCTCGGCACTGGCTTCAACCGGAACATCGGTTACGGTCTCAACAGGGGCATCTGCCTCAATAGGATTGCCATCACTGTCACGCTCGACCTCTGGTAATAAATCTGAAGCTTCAATCCATCCCGCTTTGACACGCGCTTGCATAATCAGGTCTGTCGCCGCAGTTTCTGACAAGCCAAACCCGTCAAGAATACCCGGTTCACGAACCTTTTCACCGTCTTTCATTTCTGTATAGCCACGCAGGTCGTCCGGGATCAGGCCAGCCACATCCTCAACGGTTTTGACCTCGTGCTTACCAAAGGCTACTGTCATTGGCAGTGTCACACCTTCAATCTCCAGAACCTCATCCACAACACCCGCAGCCTTACGAGCCGCGTCTTGTTCTGCGGCAACTTTCTCAAGATATTCCCGCGCCCGTGTTTGCAACTCAACGGCCGTATCCTGATCAAACCCTTCAATGGCCACAAGTTCTTCTAAAGCGACATAGCCAACTTCTTCCATGGTCTCAAACCCTTCCGAGACCAATAATTGGGCTATCATTTCATCAACATCCAAACCTGTCATGAACAGTTCTGAACGTTCCTGGAATTCCTTCTGACGTCGCTCTGATTCTTGTTCTTCCGTTAAGATATCAATGGCCCAGCCTGATAATTTAGACGCCAAACGCACATTCTGACCGCGACGTCCAATCGCTAAAGACAATTGCTCATCCGGGACGACAACCTCGATACGGTTATCATCCTCATCAATAACAACCTTGGTCACTTCTGCGGGTTGCAAAGCATTGACGATGAATGTCGCGGCATCATCATTCCACGGAATTATATCAATGCGCTCGCCTTGTAATTCATTTACAACGGCCTGTACGCGCGATCCCCGCATACCGACACACGCCCCTACCGGATCAATAGATCCGTCATTTGAATATACAGCGATTTTGGCCCGGCTGCCCGGGTCACGGGCGACAGAGACAATCTGAATGACTCCATCATACACCTCGGGCACTTCTTGCGCAAAAAGCTGTGCCATAAATTGTTCATGCGCGCGTGAGAGGAAGATTTGCGAGCCTCTTAATTCTTCCCGTACATCCATAATATAGGCACGGATACGGTCGCCATTTTTCACATTTTCTCGCGGCAAAGCCTGTTCCCGGCGAATAACGCCCTCAGCCCGGCCCAGGTCTACAATGATATGCCCATATTCAACACGCTTGACGATACCGTTAATGATCTCACCGACACGATCTTTAAACTCGGCATATTGACGCGCGCGTTCAGCATCACGTACTTTTTGCATAATCACCTGTTTCGCCATTTGGCTTTGTACACGGCCAAATTCAATCGGCGGCAATTCCGTTACAAATTCATGGCCGATGACAACATCAGGATTATCCAATTGTGCAGACACCAAATCTACTTCTGTAATTTCGTTTTCGACTTCGGCGACCACAGTGATTACCCGTTTAAGATCCATTTCGCCCGTAACCGGGTTCAGCTTGGCCCGGATATCTTGCTCCGAACCATATCTCAAACGCGCCGCTTTTTGGATCGCCTCTTCGATAGCTTCCAATACAATGGATTTATCAATAGATTTTTCTTGTGCGACCGCATTGGCGATCTGTAACAATTCCAATTTATTGGCACTAATTCCGGCAGTGGACATAATTTTCTCCCATCCTAATTCCGGTTGTCGTCAGGCATGGCCTCGGCCATAGCTAATTTGGTTTTTTGACCTGCAGTTATCAACGCATCTGTAATTAAAAGCTTGGCGTCCGAAATCCAATCAAATGGAATTTGCGCGGTTTCGCTTTCACCGTCCAGATTTATATCTATGTCTTGTTCCGTCACACCCGCAAGCACACCGCGAAATCGCTTGCGCCCTTCAACAAGGCGGTCAAGCTCTATACGCGCAAGATAACCCTGATAGGTCTCGAAATCTTTTAAATCCGTCAAAGGACGCTCTAGACCCGGTGAGGATACTTCCAAAACATAGGCCTCCCTTAGAGGGTCTTCAACTTCAAACGTCGACGATAAAGCCCGAGACAAGGCGGCGCAATCCTCGACGCCCATGAGTCCATCAGACAAACGTTCAGCCATAATCTGAACCACAGACCGCTTATTCGCCATAACGCGCACACGCACAATATGGTACCCCATATCGATGGCGACTGGGTCTGCAATGGCTAAAATCCGGTTGTCTATTTCCGTCTTTGTTTTCATAAACTTCCTAATACGGCCATTTATCTGGCAATAAAAAAACGACCCTCTCTGAGGGCCGCTCTGCCAGCATCCTGTGCCGGAGGCGATGTGTTAAGGGGGATATAGGGGTATAATTGTTTTTATGCAAGCAGTTTTGATAGCGTTGTTAAATCTCTATCCTATCCCGTGATTACCCTTGCCGTTTGAATTCAAAAAAATGCCCCGCCCGGCCTTCGCGCAAGGCTTTTTCCAGATAGCGTGTTGACGGCCAATCCTCAGGACGCTGTCGCCAGTCTGCCATTTGTGTGACAGGCCAGCTAAATCCACCATGCCGGTAGACACGCGTTAATGTCCAATCGACATAATCGGTAATATCGCTGGCAAAGCGGAAGCGCCCGCCCGGTTTTATCACGCGGTAGAGCTCGTGGAGAAAATCCTCCGAGATAATCCGGCGCTTTTTATGACGCGCCTTTGGCCATGGGTCTGGAAATAAAACAAAAACACAGTCCAATACAGCATCCGGCAGGCGTGCCAAAACATGTCGCGCATCACCATGATGCAAAAACACATTACACAGGGCGTGAGATTTAACCCCCATGACAGCCTTTGCCACGCCATTTAAATAGGGTTCGGCCCCCAAAACAGCAATATTCGGGTTGTGTTGCGCTTGCCAAAGCAAATGCTCGGCCCCGCCAAACCCAATCTCAAACCAGTAGTTTTCATAGGCGTCCAAACCATCAAGCGGGTTTTGTCCAATCGCGATTTCGGGATAGACATCATCCATTAACGCCTGTTGAGACGGGCTTAAAGGTCGACCCTTAGCCCGCCCATATAGGCGTTGAGAATTTGGAATTACATATGTCACAGGCTGTCAATACGCGCTTGAAACATTCTGTAAAGACAGATTAGGCGTCTGAAGACTCATCACCATGAGCCAATGACCGAGCAAGTTCGAGTATTTGGCGCCTTACAGCTTTATTTTTGATTTTCGAAACGGCCGTTGCCAAGGCCACCCCGTCTGTACTGTTTATAAAGTCGTAAACAATCGGCATTTGATCATTTTCGGCAAAATCCATATTCGGCATCATATCTCCGAGACCTTCAAAGAAAAATGCGACAGGTACTTCTAGCACTTGTGACATTTTCCAAAGTCGGCTCGCGCCAACCCGATTTGATCCTCGTTCATATTTTTGCACCTGTTGGAATGTAACCCCGAGACTGTCCCCTAATTTCTCCTGGCTCATTTTTAATATTTGTCGACGTAAGCGCACCCGTGTTCCCACGTGTATGTCTACCGGGTTCGGTGACCGCGGCGCATGTTTGGAATTCATTTATCCATCCCTCAGTAGTGTTCGGTGTTAAGGTGCCCCCACCTATTTACTGAACTGATTTTTATCACGAATATTTTTCGAATATCCGTTCTCAATGATGACGCATACTATGCTTATCAATAAATTTATCAAGAGAAGATAAAATGTAATCGGTCTAATTTCACCCTTTTGAGGTATTGATTTTGGCAAACTCACGTCTAAGGCGACTTTTTCCTGCATTCCCGCACGTTCCAAGACGCGCCCATAAGGGTCAACCACACCGGATATGCCGTTTGATGCGGCTCTGATGATTGGCATACCTTCTTCGAGCGCCCGGTAACGGGCTTGGTTGAAATGTTGATGCGGCCCCGTTGATCGCCCATACCAGGCATCATTTGACTGATTGAGTATCCACAGTGCCGGATCGGGGTCATGACGCGGCGTCAATCCCGGGAATATGATTTCATAACAAATCTGCGGGCTCACCCTTGGCAATCCCGGAAAATCTGAATGTAATTTCGTCTTGGCCGGCGTTAGTGATGCCAACGCCGTCGACAGAGTTTTAAAACCTAACCGCCTTACCCATAACCCGCCCGGGATAAATTCCCCGAAGGGAACAAGTTTGGATTTATCATTAATGCCGGCAAGACTGGCCGTCCCCGTCCTGTCAAAAACTACAGCCGCTGCACTATTATAATAGGCATCGGCATTATAATAAGCGTCGACGGGCACCCCTCGACTCTGGGGCTTTTGTTCATGTCGCAATGTCTGCAACAACCAAACGGGGGCGGGTGACGTCCGTTCGGCTAAGGCCTGTCCGAAAACAGACATAAGTGACTGATTCTCCAGAACCAAACCCGTTACCGCCCCTTCTGGCCAAACAATATGGGTAACTGTCTCCAGGCCCGGCGCCAGAGAGACATCTATAAATTGATTGACGATCTCGACCGATTTACGCGGGTCTAATTGATCGGCCTGATCAAATGGTACTTGGGCAATGCGCAAGGTCACGTCCTCGACATAGTCGATTTCGGCATTTGACAATCGCATATGCCCAAACCCAAAAAGGCTTGCTAAAATCAGAAGAGATAAAAAAGGCCAAGCCCATAAAGCCTTATGCGACCATGCCTGCTTGGAAGGCACAGATAAAACTGTGCTAAACCCGGCACTGATAAGAAAGGTGAGACAGGTCAATCCATATATACCTGTAAACGCCGCAATTTGTGAAAACGCCCCGCCTGCTGGGAAAATATATCCTGTCAGATTCCATGGCAATCCTGATAAAATATGGCCACGGGCCAATTCAGCTAGCGTAAAAAGGGCGGTAAAAGCCGCAATAGAGACGGGTTTGGAGACAGTTAAACCCACATAGAGCCGACCCGAAATCGCCCAGAACAAGGCCAAAAGCAAAGCCAAGCCTAAAATCATAGGCGGCATCAAGGGAATAAACGCCGGGCCCCGCGCAATAAAGGCAGAGCCTATCCAGAACAGGCCGAACAGAAAATATCCAAATCCGAAACGCCCGGCAATATAAAATCCACGCCGACGGGTCTGTATGCTTTGAACATAAGGCCCATTTGGGCCGGACGCAGTTTGAGCGCTTGGAAATCTCGCAAAATCCAATCGTAATTTCAGCACACAAAGCGCAAAAATGGTCGCAGGCCAAATATGAAACGGAGCTTGGCCCAATACGGCTAACGCTCCCAAAGCTATGTCGAATATACGGCCTTTCCAGCCCCTTAAATACAAGACTGCGTGCAAAACGGACACCGCGCGTAAACCCATGTTGTCAGACGTGGATACCACCCTTTGGGTCAACCCGAAGGCTTACCGGTTGCGGGCGCAGGACGTTCACGGGAGGCCCGTTGAATGCGCAGGCGTTTAACCCGACGCGGATCGGCATCCAGAACTTCAAATTCAATACCGTCAGGGTGACGAATAACTTCTCCGCGTTCCGGTACACGCCCCGCCAATGTAAAGATAAGCCCGCCCAGAGTATCGACGTCCTCTTCCTCGTCAGGTGTCGCGAAATCCCGCCCCAAAGCTTTTTCAAAGTCGTCAATCGTGATTCGGGCATCCGCTTCCCAGACAGCTTCACCGCGCTTGTCCGTTACTTTAGAGACTTCGGGTTCAACATCGTCATGTTCGTCTTCAATATCCCCGACAATGGGCTCGACCAGATCTTCCAACGTCACAATGCCGTCCGTCCCGCCATATTCATCCACAACAATGGCCATATGCAAACGGTGGGCCTGCATACGTCGCAGCAAATCTTGGGCGAGCATTGACGGCGGTACATACATCACCGGGCGCTGTATATTCGAAATAACTTTTTTTGACGGATATGATTTGGCACTTCGCCCTTTGGCATCAAACATTAAAAACGGCAGTAAATCCTTTATATGCACCATGCCCAAAGGATCATCCAATGTCTCTTTATAAACCGGCAGGCGCGAATGCCCCGCCTCTTTGAACGCCTGTGACAGCGCCGTTAAACTCGCATTACTTTCAATCGCAACAATGTCAGCGCGTGGCACCATAACATCTTCAACGCGCAAACGATGAAATTCTTCCGCCGCACTCATCATACTTTCCTGAGCCTGGGCATTGTCTTTCTGACCTTCGACCAAAGGTCCGGCCCCGCTAACCGCTCCGGAAACAGACGGCCGGTTCGAGCCTTTTCGGCCCAACATTCTTTTCAGCCATGTCGGTTTTTCTGGAATATCATGCATGACCTAAAGGCTCCTGAATTTCATACGGATTGTCAATGCTTAAGCGCTTAAGCGCAGCAATCTCCAAACCTTCCATAATCTGTGCCTCATCCTCTGTCTCATGGCTATAACCCTGTAAATGCAAAAACCCGTGGATCAATAAATGACTCACGTGATCTTGAACCGAAACAGATTTTCCGGCAGCCTCACGCGAGATTGTCTCAAAGGCCAGAACAATATCTCCCAATATCGGTATAGGCGCCGACACAGTTGGCGGAGTCATATCCGCGCTTGGGCCTGCCTCTATTGTCCCCAATCCAATACTCGGAAATGACAAAACATTCGTCGCTCGATCTTTATGCCGGTAACGGTGATTAAGTTCGCGAATATCCGCATCACTGACCAAGGCCACACTCAACTCTCCGGCTTTGCCGTCGTTCAGTAACGGCCAGACCGCCCCGAGCGCAATATCACACAGCGCCTTGATATCCGATAGGCTTTCAGCCCATCTCGGTTCAGATATGGCAATGTCGATATCAAAAGGCAGCGAATGAGACGGTGGCAACATAGTTTAAAGTGCAGCATCCTTATCGGCTGTCTTAGATTTCACGCGCGCGGGTCTGGCATCCTTTTCATAGGCGTTTACAATTTTACCTACCAATGGATGGCGCACAACATCCGAAGCTAAAAACTCTATCGAGCCAATGCCTTTAATATTTTTGAGAATTTTAAGCGCATGGGCCAAACCCGATGTCACACCTTTTGGCAGATCGGATTGGGTGGGATCACCTGTGACGGCATATTTTGCCCGCTCACCCAAGCGTGTAAGTACCATTTTCATTTGTGGAATCGTCGCATTTTGCGCCTCATCAATCACGACAAATGCATCTGATAATGTCCGCCCCCGCATAAACGCCAAAGGCGCGACCTCGATATCACCGGCGGCCCGTCGACGATCCACCTCATCTCGCCCCAATACCATATGCAAAGCGTCCCATATAGGCTGCATATAAGGGTCAACCTTTTCGTTAAGATCGCCGGGCAAAAACCCTAGACGCTCTCCGGCTTCAACGGCCGGGCGACATGCAATAAATTTGGCAATCTCCCCACGCGCCAATAATGAGGCGCCATAAGCAGTAGCCAAAAAGGTCTTGCCGGTCCCGGCAGGACCGACTCCAAAAATAATCGTCTCGTCCCGCAGGGCATGAATGAATGTTTCCTGACGAGGGGTTTTGGGAACAATCGGCGCACGACGCGGAAACGGAATAATCGCATCCGTTGCGGCCGCCTTGACTTGTCCTTTGCCCATGGCTTTGATTAAAGCCCGAATATCTCCGGCCCCACACGGCCAGCCGCGCTCAAGGCGTTGATAAATTTCCCGGATAAGCTCCCCAGCGCGAGCGCGCGACGGAGCATCCCCATTGACATGAACGCTCGCCCCCGGCGCTTCGATATATACATCCAATGCATCCTCTATAAGCGCCAAATGCGCATGACCCGCCCCACATAATTTGCGTACAAGATCAGGATTATCAAATTCAAGTATATCGGTTTGTTTACTCATTTATTATTCACCCACTCTCCTGTCAAAGAATTACGTCCCGCTCCCGTAATCAAAACGGGAACAATCTGGCCGACGAGGCTTTCAGGCCCGTTGAAATGCGTGCCTTGAAGATAAGGCGCGCGGCCAAAGAGTTGCCCGTCCTCGCGTCCTCCATTTTCGACCAGAACGTCCAGCGTGCGCCCGATCAGCGATTGGTTAAAGGCGTATTGTTGACTGTAGAGTAGATCCTGGAGCCGTTTAAGGCGTTCGGTTTTTACGTCCTCAGGGACTTGGCGCGGCATAGACGCCCCCGGCGTCCCGGGACGAATAGAATATTTAAATGAAAACGAACTTGCATAACCGATCTCTTCGACACAGCGCAAAGTCTGTTCAAAATCAGCATCTGTCTCGCCCGGAAACCCCACAATAAAATCACCCGAAAGCGCAATATCCGGTCGGGCAGCGCGTATTTTGGCAATCAATGTTTTATAATCATCATATGTGTGGCCCCGATTCATCGCCTGCAGCACTTTATTGGATCCCGCTTGTATCGGGAGGTGCAAATAAGGCATTAATTTAGCCTCCTCGCCGAGGGTTGCGATCAAATCGTCATCCATATCGCGCGGATGCGACGTCGTGAACCGCAACCGGTCAATCCCGCCAATCAAGGCTATATGCCGGATAAGCTCACCTAACCCCCATTGCGTGCCATCGGGACCCAGAGCATGATAGGCGTCCACATTCTGCCCGATAAGGGTAATTTCACGGACGCCTTGGGCCGCAAGCCCGCGGGCTTCGGCGACGATTTGAGACACAGGGCGCGAGACCTCAGCGCCGCGTGTATACGGTACAACACAGAAGGTACAAAATTTGTCACATCCTTCCTGTATTGTCAGAAAACTTGAAAACCCTTTGGGCTGACGCGTCTCTGGTAGGGCATCAAATTTTTCCAGCGTATCAAATTCTGTTTCCAACACACCGCCGGTTTTGCGCGCAACCTTGGCAATCATTTCTGGCAGCTTGTGATAGGTTTGCGGACCGAGTACCATATCGACGACGGGCGCGCGGCGCATGATCTCTGATCTCTCGGCCTGCGCCACACATCCGGCAACAGCTACTTTCATATCCGGCTTATTCTTTTCTTTCATCTGGCGAATACGGCCCAGCTCCGAATAGACTTTCTCGGCCGCTTTTTCGCGGATATGACACGTATTGAGTATGACCAAATCTGCCGCATTAGGCGTGTCGACCGGCGCATAACCAATGGGCGCTAATACATCCGCCATACGTTCGCTGTCATAGACATTCATCTGACAGCCATAGGTCTTTATAAAGACTTTTTTAGGCGTCTTGGCCAAGGACGAGACATCGCCGTCATCGGCGGTTATAATAACAGGCGTATCTATATCTCGGCTGGCGGTTTTATCTAGGGTAACATTGCCCTCCTTAACGGCACGGGCCGCCTTCGGAGCGTCAAGGTTACGGGACGCGTTTTCATCGCGCGGTAACAGGACGGTCATAATGGTCTCACTTTAAAATGTGAGGGCGCTATAGAAGGTTTATACACATTGAGCAAGACTCAGAATAGACTCGGTCACGACGTCGGCGAAACTCTGCCTATCTAGTGATGATTTCCTGTGCGCGAAATTGGACTTGTCATCATCAACAGGCCGAAAACAAAAAACAGCGCCAAAACCAGAAACAAAGCCGGCGTGCTCATATTTCTATGGGCCCATGTTACAGAATTTGCACCTGTGGCATTGGCGACAGATTTGCGGATATTGCGGCGTATTTTTGTGCGCAAGGGATAAATTTCGCGCTTCATATTATGAACCATATCGCTATTTTGAACACGACCCCATCCGGCTTGGGCCTGTGACGGAATATTGGCAATCCACCCCTGTGCCCTTTCGGCAGCGGTCTGCGCAGGAGCGGCAGAACTTGCAACGGGGGCTGAAACAGACGTCGTTTGGTCCGACACAGTCGCCTGCGCCATAATTGGCGTAATCCCGCCACATAATAACATCCCTGCCATAAAGAGTGTTTTAAAACGCCTATGTCTAAATTGTCTCACTTTGAAGTCCTCCGGATATTTTCCAAACATTAAGCAAGACAAATGCCAAACACCTCTTTTGAAGCGAAATAAGTGTAAAACTTCTCTTTTTAGGGGTTAAAATAGCCGCGCAGCCTGAGGTCTCGCCGCCTATTTCACCTTTTTGCCGTAAAGTTCCAGCCTGTGATCGACCAATTCATATCCGAGTTTTTCGGCTATTTTATGCTGCAGGGCTTCGATTTCAGCATCAACAAATTCAACGACTTCACCCGTTTGCACATCAATTAAATGGTCATGATGATCAGAATCTGCAGTTTCGTAGCGCGCCCGACCATCGCGGAAATCATGGGTCTCAATAATCCCGGCATCTGAAAACAGGCGCACAGTACGGTAAACCGTAGCCAGAGAAATTTTCGGATCCACATTGGCGGCGCGGGCATAAAGCTCCTCGGCGTCCGGGTGATCTTCAGCTGTAGATAAGACTTTCGCGATCACGCGGCGTTGATCCGTCATTCGTAGGCCGCGTTCTGCGCATTTTTTTTCAATCCAACTTCCCATAATTCTCTCTTTGGGTGTTCTCTGGGCCAATTTTTCTCCCATGCTTCTACCGCGTTTGCACGCAAGCGTCTAGAGAGAGACCCGCTTTAGTCCGTCATTCTCTACAGTAATTGGGGGTAAGCACTTTAGAATAATTCAGCGCCGTCACACGTCCGCCTTTCCGGCGATAATAAGCGGGGCGTCGCCCAAAGGCCTGATAACCCGTCCGCCTGTATAAAGCCATGGCGGCGGGATTATCCTCGGCAACCTCAAGAAAGACGACCTTCGCGCCGCGTTTATGCACGGCACTCTCCCCCGCCCCTAGCAACATCCGGCCTGCGCCTTGCCTCCGACGCGCCGTCACAACCGCCAGTGTCAAAACCTCGGCCTGTTCAGCCACACAGCGTAATAAAATAAATCCTGCCATCTGCGTGCCGTGAAAAAGCCCGAGCGCAATATCTTTCTGGATATGGGTTTCAATATCTGACTGTGACCAGCCGCGATCAAAACACGCCTTATGGATGGCGGCGGCGGTCTGCGCGTCACTCATCTGCAATGGCTTGATTATGTCCAAGGGCGTGATCCTGTCATCTGGTCACGCCGGATCAAGACCGCCGGGCAATTTCGCATCCGGCGGGCGCGAATATAAAGGCGCGGCGGGATAAGAATCAGGGGTTAATTCGCACGCCAGCCATGCAAGTGTACGCGTCGGAACCTGCGGGTCTTCCAATATAATATCGGGATTAAGACGAGCGATGTTTTCTCGGGCTATTTCTGCGGCTTGCGTGACGGGTTTTTGCACAATACGCCCGTAGTAAATCGCCGCCCAGCACAGCTCACCACGTCTCACATCTGAGACACTGATAATTTTCTTCGCCCCTTCCGGGTCATAATGCGCGGCCCAAATCGCCAGAGACGAAAGGCCAATCACCGGCAGGTTGCGCGGCAAGGCAAATCCTTTGGAAAAGGCAAGGGCAACACGCAGGCCCGTAAAACTTCCCGGCCCCGTACAGACGCCGATCTTATCTATAGCATCCGGTTTCAGTCCGGCCTGTGCAAGCACTTGCTCCACCATAGGGGCCAGCCGTTCGGCATGTCCCCGCCCAATATTTTCTGACATATGCGCAAATACACGCGCCTCATCGACGAGGGCGACACTGCAATATCGACCCGTTGTATCAAGTCCCAGCGCAATCATGATGAATTAAACGTCCCGTAAACCGCTTGGCTAAACCGCTTGTTCAACACGGGTCACTTCGGGCACATAATGTTTTAATAGATTTTCTATGCCTGACTTCAATGTCATTGTAGAGCTGGGACACCCAGCACATGCCCCGCGCATTTGTAGGAAAACCGTCCCGTCTTCATCATCAAAATGCTGAAAAACGATATCGCCACCATCCTGAGCCACGGCGGGCCGGACACGCAAATCAATCAATTCTTTAATCTGTTCGACAATTTCCAGAGTCTCACCTTCATAAACCCGGTCTTGTTGACTTTCTTGTGCGATCTGGACGGTTAGCGGCGTGCCGCCGGCCACGTAAAAATCCATAATCGCGCCCAGAACCGCAGGTTTTAAATGTTTCCATTGCGCGGTCTCGGAACGGCTAACCGAAATATAGTCCGCGCCGAAAAAAACGCGCGTCACATCGGGGATCATAAATAACATTTCCGCCATGGGGGCGGCCGACACATCACCACCGCGTTCTATATCTCTTGGCGGCTCTCCGCTTTCAACCACAGTTTTTCCGGGTAAAAACTTCAATGTAGCCGGATTAGGTGTTTCTTCTGTCTGGATAAACATAGGATATCTCCGTTTCAGCCTAACATGGCGATTAACACGCCATTGCGCAAGTCGGGACGACGCAAAACACCTAAATCTTTAGCATGATAACTTGACCCATCCAACCGACTTGCCCATCATAGACCTATGCAAGGCCATATTTTTCTTAGACCCATCGCTCTCTTTATTGGATTGACCTTTACAGGATGCGCCAGCGTATCAACCCAGCTACCCGATATAAACCTGCCGGACTTACGTGCCGAGCAATCCCAACAAGAGAGCCTCGCATTTGAGCATATCGAAACCTTACGCGATCGCCTCGCGCGCGTGGCCGCCCCTATATTAAAAGCCAATGCCGAATTATGTCCCAAACGCCGTAAAGATATAGGGGTCAAAACCCATACGTTAAAAACCTATCCCAAAGCCCTTCGCGCGGCGGCGGCTCGCGAATTGGGGGCCACATCGACACCCACTATCGCTTATGTACGGCCCGGATCCACCGCGCAGGAGGCAGGGATTCAAAAGGGCGACGTCCTGATCGGAAAGGGCGGTGTCAGCCTGTCGTCCAATGATAGTGAATTTCAAGACGGCCTGAGCTTAGATGAGAATACATTATCTATCCGTCGGGGAGATATTTTTAAGACCGTCACGGTTAAGCCAGAATTTGTTTGCGGCTATAAAGTCCGCCTATCCAACAGTACCGATATCAATGCCTATGCGGATGGGCGTAATATTACCGTGACATCAGGGATGATAAATTTTGTTCAGAGCGACGCTGAACTGGCCTTGATCATCGGCCATGAAATGGGCCACAATACTATGGGGCATATTCGCAAAATTGTTGGCAATCTCTTGCTGTCCGCTTTAAACACACAATATACGCGCCCGTTTGAATCTGAGGCGGATTATGTCGGCATGTATTATTTGGTCCGGGCGGGATATTCGGCCGAAAATGTGGAAGATTTTTGGCGACGCCTCGGGGCGGTGAACCCAAAATCAGTGGCGCGGGCGAAAACCCATCCGACTTTTCCTGATCGCTATCTCCGCATAGCTGCGGCGCGCAAGGAAATTGAAGAAAAAATTGCAAATGATGAAGACCTTGTGCCCAATTTTCTAACCCGAACCTCTAGATTTGATACACGTCCTATTGCCCCGGTCGCTGATAATTTAAGGTCTAAAAGTGATCAGGCCTCAAATCCTTAGGCCTGATACCAAATTTAATGTCATCCGTTTTGACATTCCCCGTTTAAAGGCCTTGAAACCTAGGGCGGTACGGGCTGTGGTAATCTTTACCACCGTCGTTCTCACTAGCTGTCAGCCAGAAAAAAGCTCGCAGATTACCCCCCGTCTGCAACCCGCAAACCCCGTATTATTGTCAGATCAGCCGGGTTCACCACCAAACAACCCGACTACCCAGATCGCCGATACCACCTCTTTTAACGGGGCAGAGACTGGAAATCTGGCGCCGACTTTTGACGATAAAGAGGTAAAATTTAGCGATGTCCTAAAGGCCTATCAGGCCCTAAACGCACGTCTGGACAGGGTGGCGTTGCCATTAAGGCGTGCCAATGCGACTCTATGCCCGGTAACCTTACGCGACCCCGGATTTAGCCTACACACATTATCTGATTACCCCGAAAATCTACAAGCCGTTGCCCAGACTTTATTAGGGGTAACAGACCGCTTATCCATTCGTAGGGTTCATACGCACCCGCCTAAAACCTCGCCCCCCGTTAAACCTTTATTATCCGGAGATATACTCCTGAGCCTTGACGGGACCTATTTGCCATCCGGCAAAAGCGCCAAAGTGATGTTTAAAGCCTTATCTGAAGATTTATTTGCGCAGGACGAAATCTCGATACACGTCCAACGCGGCACAGAAAGACTAAAGCGGTCTGCTTTTATACAGACCCTTTGCGGCTATCCCGTTTATGTATTTTTCGGCGATTATGTAAACGGGCATACCGACGGATCAGAGATATGGATTACCTCAGAGCTTATACGTCAAACGCCGCATGACGATAGCTTGGCGCTTATTATTGCTCATGAAATGGCTCATGCCATTGCCGGTCATGTCAAACAAATTCCGAATAAAAAATTGGAGCTTGAAGCCGATTATATGGCCTTGATATTAATTGCCCGGGCCGGCTTTAATATCGACAAGGCGATTGAGGCGTGGAAATATGCCCCGCACCGAGGGGTTCATTTACAAACCCGCTCGACAACCCATCCCCGATTAGATGACAGGTCGAGAAATTTCGAACGGGCGCGTCGTTATATTCAACAGCAAACCCGCTTGGGACGGCCCCTGACTTTCTAGGATTATAAGCGGATCATTTAACGCGCCCTCTTGAACTTTAATCCATTAGGGGCCATGTCCCCGCCATGATCGAAATATTAGAAAATTCTGTAACCATTTTTCAGCTCGAAGATACAGCCGTGCGCGGACGTTCCGTGACGATGGGGTCGGCGCTGCACGCGGCCCTGGGCGATGATCGTTATCCGGAATCCGTGGCCCGTCTGTTAGGCGAAGCTATGCTGATTGGATCTCTGGTGGCCAATTCGCTCAAGTTTAAAGGGCGCTTGGTCGTGCAATGTCACGGGACAAATAAGGGCGCCATTTCCTTACTGGTCGCAGATTGTACTACCGATGGGCATATTCGGGGATATGCCCGCTGGAATCCGGAGCAATTAAAAATGATCACGCTGGATAACAGACACCCAAGAGCCGACAGTCTTTTAGGCGGAGGCACTTTTTCGATGACTATAGATCAAGGCCCGGATATGGATCAATATCAGGGATTGGCCGCGATTGAGGGTGAAAATCTTTCTGATTGCGCCGAGCATTATTTCCGTCAATCCGAGCAAATTCCGACACAGATTAAACTGGCCTGTGGACAGATTCAAAAACCCGGAGAGCCTCCTAGATGGAGAGGCGGCGCCATGATGATACAGCGTGTTGCCGAAGATCTCGCGCGCGGGGATACAGAAAATGCGTGGCAAACCGCATCGGCGCTTTTTGATACGCTGTCAGATTCAGAACTTCTTGACCCGGAGCTGTCTCAGGATCGGTTACTATACCGCCTGTTCCACGAAGACGGTGTTCGGGTAATCGCACAAGCCGACGTATCGGCCCAGTGCCCCTGTTCGGAAACCCGTCTGCGCGCCACGCTTAAAGCTTTCACCTCTGAGGCCCGAATTGATATGGCCGAAGACGGGTTAATAACCGCTAATTGTGAATTTTGCGCAACGGATTACGTGTTTAATATAGCCGAGTTTGAGACCTAACCCTCTAGCCCGTTCTATTATATACCGTGTTTAAATGTTGAGCGTTCAGGCGCGCCAAAACGCCGGTGTTAATACAACAAGCGCTGTCACAATTTCTAAGCGACCGACAATCATACCCACCATTAACACCCATTTTGCCGCATTGGGCAGGGTTTCATAAGTGCCCGACGGCCCGATAATATCCCCAAGCCCTGGCCCGACATTGGCAACCGCGCTAGCGGCACCCGACCAGGCCGTCATCAGATCCAAGCCTAATAACGAGAGCAAAATAGCCCCTGCGGCAAAGGTCATGAAGAATATGAAAAAATATCCCATAACCGAATAGACAATTTCTTCGGGAATAGGTTTGCCGCCATAGCGCATAGGCGCCACTGCGTGTTGGCGCGGCATACGAAACAAATAAGCCCGCAATGCTTCAAATGCGACCTGATAGCGGAAAATTTTGATAGAACACGCCGTTGATCCGGCACAGCCTCCGATAAACATAAAGGCAAAAAAGGCCGAAACCGCAAAAGGCCCCCATGCATTATAATCAGCGCTGGCATAGCCCGTGCCCGTGACAATCGAAACCACATTAAAGGCAGATAGCCGCAAAGCTCGCGATCGTGTTAACTCCGAGTTTAGCCATAAAAACAACGTTATGCACATAATCAGTAAAATCATAATCACGACAAAGGCACGCACTTGCGGGTCTTTGAAAGGGGCTTTGAGATTTCCCCCGGCCATCAGCAAATACATACCGAATGGCATACCGCCAGCCATCATAAAAGCAATACACACAAGATCAGCACCCTGATCCATAAAGCCGCCCATAGACGCGTCCGAAGTCGAATAGCCGCCCGTTGCGAGTGTGGTCATAGCATGGGCGGCGGAATCAAACCCGCTCATACCGGCCATTCTATACCCGATAGCGCACGCCAGTGTCAGCCCGACATATACAAGGCCAATACCCGCCGCAATGCTCGCCGCTTTGGGCAGAATTTTTTCCCCCATATCCGAACTTTCCAATCGAAAGAGCTGCATGCCTCCGATTTTCAACATAGGTAAAATCGCCATAGCGGTGACAATAATCCCAACCCCGCCAATCCATTGCAAAATAGCCCGCCACAGCAAAATCCCTTTGGGCCGGTCATCCAGCCCGGTCAACACAGTGGATCCAGTGGTTGTAATACCCGATACAGCCTCGAACAAAGCATCCGTAATCGTCATCTTCATCGGGTCGAGTAAAAACGGAATGGCGGCAAATCCCGAGAGCGCAACCCAAGAGATAAAGGTCAGCAAAAAAGCACCCCGCGCACGTAAATCCGGCTCTGGAGCATAGGTCGCCAAGGCCAAAACAACACCGAATAATGTCGTCAAAATACCGGACAAGCCCAAAGCCCGCCAACTTCTGCCATCATATAGCATATCAACACCCATAGGGGCGAACATCGCCACGCCCAGCGCGGCAATCATCAAACCAACTACAAAAAAGACGGGTCGCAAATCTGGCATATATTGGACTTACAAGACCAGAGCTTAAACGCAAACCCGAAAGTCGTTTAGCCCCGAATTTTCCAGAAGAGCTTTGGTCAGATTTTTGCGGGGCTGATGTCAGGCTCTCATGGGGCCTTCGTAGGGCCATGCCAAATCTGCCTAACAAGCGGGATGAAAACAGCTTGACTCAAAACTCTATATATGTATATTTATAGCATGGCTCGACGTAAAAACATCTCTAAACAGACGCGGTTACTCCTTTCTACCCTCCTGCGTAATCCCGAAACCTGGCAATATGGATATGAAATCTCGAAAAAGACCGGACTGAAATCCGGTGTGTTATATCCTATCCTTATGCGTCTTCATAAACAGGGCTATCTGATTTCAGATTGGCAAGCCCCCCAGATCAGCGGGCGCCCGCCACGCCATATTTACCGCCTGTCTGAAACCGGAGTCGCCTTGGCCCACGCATTAGAGACAGATGACAGCCTGCAAACCCTAACGCTACCCCACGGCGTGAAGCCATGAGAATATATACCGATATATGTGATGCCTTGGCCCGAAAATTAATGCATGTGGCCATCGCCCAGTTAAATGATACCGATCCGGAATGGGCCAAAGCTATAAGTTATGAATTTATCTCTATCGCCACGTCAAAGGAAGCTTTGCGCTTTGCCTTTGGATGTGCGGCCATGGGGTTTAAACAAAAATTAAAGTCGGAACATGGTGAGCCTTTGGGCCGAAACTTTATTGTGTGCTGTCTTGTTTTATGGACCGGGGCCAAGCTGTACCTCGCCCGCAACATGGTCACAGAGATGACACCGGCTCTGGAATCAACGGGTTTACATATTGGGCTGTCTCTAGCGGCGCTTATGTATTTAGGCGCGGGTATAAGCCTCTATAAAAAACATTGGCGAGGATTTTGTCTTTGTCTTATTGTTGTATTCGGATTTAATTCATATCTATATTCAAGCCTTTTACACGCCTTGATACAAGATCAGACATCTCACTATATGGCCTATAGGCTGGCTATAATCTTAGAAGATTACATCATTATCCTGATGACCGTAATAGGCGGGTTCACCCTTTGGTATTGGCCGCAATATTTTACCCGTAAACACCGGGGTTTATCATGAGGACCACTAGCATCACAACAACCTATGCATCCAGAATAATAGCCTATTTAGGCTGCGGGCTTTTAGTTCTCACCGCAGGGTTTCACGGTTCGGCCTTTCCGCAAGCCCAAACAATAGCCCACATGAAGGCGAGTAATCCATTTATAAAACTCTTTCTCGAACCGGTCTGGATACTCCCGAGTCTACATTGGCTTATCATAGCCGGATTGATCGCCTTGCTGATCCATAAAGAAGACCGCTTTAGGTTAAAACTCGCTGGTTGTCTGGGCCTGATACCCTTGCTGGATGGTCTGACTCTATTCATCTTCACAGGTCCCTTTATCGGTGGCTATGCGCTCGTCCTCTCAGGCGGTCTCATTATCATCGGGGTGGGCTTGATAGCCGTTAAACGCAACCCGTTAAAACCGCAGGTAAAATAGACGCCAAAGGAAATAAAAGTCAGATTTGGCAAAAGCGCACCTCACCAAATACAGCCCCTATCCCATAACCGCCCCCAAACTAATGGGCTTTCAAAGCCTGTATCATCTCATCAGACTTTTCCGTTTTTAACGCTGTGCATAATTCGATGGATTCTAGAGTTTGCGCCAATGAGCGCTCATAACCCGGAATAAAATCGGCATGGTCTGTAAAAAGGCGGCGCACATCCTCACGCTGTTCGGGACTGCAAAATGACCCCCCCAGAGCCGGCAAACCTCCTTTGCGTACATCCGGTACGCGTAAGGTCACAAATTCGACGAAATTTTGGGTCAGCCATGTCCATGTTGCCGCGCCTTCATTTTCACTGCCCATTAAACCCGTTATCACACGCATGGCCTGACGCCCTGTCAACGTCTCTGTGTCAGATAAAACTGCGGCGCGCAATCGGTCAGCCAATGCCGGTGTAGGGACGGCGGCCAAAGCTCTGACGGCAGCGCTTTTTTCAAAAGACGAGCCAGATTTCACCAAATCCATAAGTCGCCCGTAAGCCGCGTCACCCCGCGCCCGCATCACAGCTTCCAAGGCATGAACCAAGAGGTTTGGCGCCACGGTTGTACGCTTGGCGTCCCCGTCAAGGCCCAGATAGTCTGCGCCCTGTTTAGCAAATTGTGCTTCAAGCCCTGTATCGCGTCCATAGCTCACAAGATGCGCCGCCATTGACGGCACAAGCAAATTACCATCTACCGTATCCTGTCCCAAACTTTCAGCATATCGGGTTTTATACAGGGTCTGCACCAAGCGCGCGAGATCATCCGGAGCCTCTATGTGGGCGCCGATAAAATCTAACACGCCGCCCGCGCCTTGGGCCACATCATATTCCGGATGACGGGCAAAAGCCTGCATGCCTTTTATGATCGTCTCAGAATTGACATCCCCGGCGCGAAAACCGGCAAAGAGACTGTCTTGAAGCGTTAGGACTTCGCGCGTGTTTAACTTATCAATATTTTTTAAAAGCACGTCCCAGTTTTCTTTATCCAAAGCAAAACGGTAATATCCGGCGCCATCGGCATTGGGCATGACCCAATCCGCACAGGCATCATTGTGACTTTCAGGTGTATAGAGCTGTGTCTCTTCGGTCATTAAGGTACAATGTTTACGCGTGATTTCGCCATAACCGACCCGGGCACACACCGGAATTTGCCAAATTTGCCCTTGGCGGGTTTTCGATCCCAACGGCGCATATCGCGATTGTTGTAAAGCGAATTGCGTGACTTTCTCTGTCTGAGCGTCCGGCCCTGTCTGAGCTTCAGGTGCGTTGCACATAGGCTTTGCGGAAACCAAAGGCAGGCCGGGTTGGTCGACAAAGCTTTTCATGGCGTCCACAATATTTTCATCTTCGGACCCGTCGGCAATAGACTGGAAGAAGTCATCCCCAGTAGCCACACCATCGGCATAACGTTCCATATGTAGACGTACACCCTCACGAAATCTGTCCTCTCCAAGATAGCTTTCAAACATTGAGAGGACGCCCCCACCTTTGCGGTAGGTAATACCGTCAAACTGGTCCATAACATTTTCAGATCTCAATAATGGCTCTCGCACTTTTCGCGTGGTTGCCAATGTATCAATACTCATTGCATCCAAAGCCGCGTTAAGCGTGATTCTGTCATAATTGCCGTCAGGTCGCCATAAGGCCGTCCCTTTATTCCCCATCCATGTCGCAAACGCTTCATTCAGCCAAATATCTTCCCACCAGACAGGCGTCACCAAATTCCCGAACCATTGATGCGCCAATTCGTGCGAGTGGACACGCGCATAAGCCCGTTTTTGCGACAAGGGCGCGACCTCATCCATCAACATCAAGAATTCACGGTACACAATCGCTCCGGGGTTTTCCATCGCCCCGAAAGCATAATCCGGCGCCGCAATCAGATCGATTTTCTCATAGGGATAAGGAATACCGAAATAATTTTCTATAGCTTCCAGAATACCCGCCGTATGTTTCAACCCATAGAGAATCTGATCCCCCAATCCTTTCGCCGTAATACCGCGCAAAGGCACAGGCCTTTTTCGTAACGCAGTTGGCGGGAGCGGGTCATATTCGACCACATCAAAGGGCCCCACCCCAAAGGCGATCAGATATGTCGGCAAGGGACGGGTCGTTTGGAAGGCGTGTTTTATCCAACCATCCTCTTGGGCCTGGGTCGACAGTTTTGGTGTATTGGCATAGACCACATCATCACTCGGAGACGTAATTGACAGGGTGAACGGCACTTTAAACCGGCTTTCGTCAAAACTTGGAAAGGCTTCCCGCGCCCCTAAAGGCTCGAACTGTGTGATAATATAGGCCTCATCTCCGCGTTCGACTTTATAGGCCGAATTCAACGCCAGATTAAATGGGGTCTCAAACGGCAGACGTAATGTCGCCCGTCCCGCAGGCAGAGGGTCAGCTGCGGTAATATAGGCAATACCGGACGGGGCTTCTATTGCCGATAATTCGGTAAATTCCAAGGCCCGCGGGCCCGACGGTAATATGGCGACGGCCTCTGTCACCGTCATATGTTTACTGTGCAGCCAAACCTTGTCCGTCGCGGTTTTGATATCGACATCTATTTCTACAATACCTGAATAACCCGCTAGGTCCGGGTCAATCCGCATATCGAGACGATAGGCCAAAGGCTCTATATTCGCACCCAGTTGCGCGTGCGGGATATCATCCTCGCTAGCTATATTTACGTTGTGAGCCGACGGGTGCGGCGCGGAGGCCTGTTGATTTTGACACGCCGCCATAACAAGCGCCGAAGATAGAATATAGTACGTCAATACTGGTCTGAATATTTTTTCAAATCTCTTTATCTTAGCCCGCATAAGTGACCGTCCGGAGCGTGAAGGCAGCACAGGGGTTACGGTGAATTTGAAAAAGGACACAAGCTTTGTAAACATCATCATAGCACTCTGATTTTAATCGACATAATGACATGACGAGCCGAACCAAATATGTCAAGAAAGCGCTAGGCCTTCGCAATGGTTATGCTATAACAAAAAAGTTTTGGATACCCCTACACATATCACCCCTCCCGCGCCGAAATTAAGAGGTCGGCCCGGTCGTCTTCCGCCCGAAGATGCAGCCCGAATCACACGGCGCATAACGGCTATGGCGGTCACCGTCGGACTGGTCTTGGCGCTGGGCAAGGCGGTCATCTGGAATTTGACCCACTCCGTCGGTATTTTATCTTCGCTTGTACATTCGGCGCTGGATTTATTCGGAGCTTTATCAACATTTATTGCGGTGCGCTATGCCGCCCGACCTCCGGATAAAACCTACCGGTTTGGCCGCGGAAAATCCGAGAGTTTCTCAGCCGTTTTTCAGGTGTGTCTAATTGTCTTTTCCGCCTTTCATCTGCTCGAAGCGGCCGTCTCGCGCTTCACCTCGCCAGAACCCGTTATATTTGTCGGTTACGCCGTCACCGCTATGATTGCTTTTATCGCCATTACGTTCTGGCTTATCATTGCGCAAACATGGGCCATACGCTCGACCGGATCTGTGGCTATTCGCGGAGATCGTGCCCATTATATTGCAGACATGCTCGCCAATATTGTGGTGGTCATTGGCTTGGTTTTATCAAGCTCGGCGACCTTTATGCGTGCAGATGCCATTGTCGGGATCATTATTGCCCTCTGGTTGTTTTGGACAGGCTATAAAATTGCCGCTCTGGCGTGGTCACAATTACTTGACCGCGAACTGCCGGAGGATAGCCGGGCCGACATTCGTGCTATCGCCATGGAAAATCCCGCCGTGCGCGCGGTTAAAGATTTACGCACACGCGCATCCGGCCCGCATATTCATATTCAAATGCGGCTGGATCTGGATGATAATTTATCTCTCACAGACGCACATGATATTATTATCGAAACCGAAAAGCGCCTGATGCAGGCTTATAGGGCAGCAGATATTCTTATCCACCCCCACCCTGTCGGATGCGGACATACACATGGTAATGTACGTTTTCGCGATGATCTCACCCAAGGTTAACGCTTCGTTACCCAAATCTGTTTAAACGGGAACAATGAGGACACTACCCATGCATATTCCCTGACATATTTCAGACCTATATCTGACCTAGCCATGAAGCACTTACCCACATGAGAACTCTTTATCACTGGCCCCTAGACCCCGCATCCCGGCAAGCCCGAATTGCTTTGGCTGAGACGAAGTTGAAATTCAAACTCGTCAACGTGAACCCGTGGAGTCCGGAAGAGGAGTTTCTAGCCCTCTGCGCCGAGGGACGTCCGCCATGTTTGATCGATGTCACCGCAGGTGGCAAAGCTATTATCACCGGGCCGCGCGCCATTTGCGAATATATCCATGACGGCGCCTCGCGCTATCGTCTGCTCCCGGACACAATATTGGAACGCGCCGAAGTCAGGCGGATATGTAGCTGGTTTGATCAAAAATTCACAACAGACGTCAATGCCTATATTCTCTATGAACGCGTGGAAAAAAGCCTGTCCGGAGGCGGGGTTCCCCACCCACCTACCCTACGCTTGGGCCGCGAACATTTAAGCTATCATCTCGAATATTTGACATGGCTCTTGGAACGACGCGACTGGATCGGAGGTAAATCATTTAGCTTAGCCGATATCGCGGTCGGGGCAAATTTATCCTGTATAGATTTCATCGGTGAAGTGAATTGGAAAAGCTGGCCCGTGGTGAAAGACTGGTATCAGAAATTTAAATCCCGTCCCAGTGTCAGACCCTTACTCGCTGACCGCATACCCGGAATACTTCCGCCGCGCCACTATGCCGATCTGGACTTTTAAGGCATGGCCGCTACGCTGTCGCAACAGGTTTTACGCCGCGTCAAAAAACTGGGGTTCACCCCACCGCGCATTGTCGATCTTAAAACGTTCGGCCATAATCCAGGTCAAGGATTGGCCGATTACTTAAACCAGAATCATCACGGCACAATGGGCTGGATGTCCGCAACCCAATATCGGCGTCAACATCCCCAACATCTCTGGCCAGACGCCCGGTCAGCCATTGTCGTCGGGTTGAATTATGGCCCTGACACAGACCCGCTGGTGACATTGCAATCTCCTCAAAAGGCGACGATTTCGGTTTACGCCCGTAATCGGGATTATCACGATATCATGAAAGGACGGCTCAAAGAACTTGCCGGTTTGGTCGCACGCGATACTGGACAGGAGGTTAAAGTCTTTGTCGATACGGCCCCGTTAATGGAAAAACCTCTGGCTGCGAAAGCGGGATTAGGCTGGCAAGGCAAGCATACAAACCTTGTAAGCCGCACTGAAGGGTCTTGGTTGTTTCTGGGCGTTATTTTAACGGCGGCCATATTGCGTTCTGATACGCCCGAAGACGACCATTGTGGCTCCTGCCGGGCCTGTCTGGATATATGTCCAACACACGCCTTTCCCGAACCCTATAAGCTGGACGCCCGCAAATGTATCTCCTATCTGACAATTGAACATAAAGGCCCGGTTGAGCGCAGTCTACGCCCCAAACTTGGTAATCGCATCTATGGCTGTGATGATTGTCTGGCGGTCTGCCCGTGGAACAAATTTGCACAGACCGCCCAAGACATAAAACTCCACGCCCGCGATGATCTCAAAGCACCTGATCTGGCCTATTTAGGTCAATTATCCGAGACCGAATTTCGAAGATTTTTTTCAGGCTCGCCCATCAAACGGATTGGTCGGGATCAATTTATCCGAAATGTTCTATATGCCATAGGCAATAGCCATGACGGTATACAGGGGGTTTTGTTTTCCGTCGCCCGTTCCCATCTAGCCTCGGAGAATACGACCGTTGCCGATGCCGCGACCTGGGCGATGAACCGCTTAGAGACAAAGTCCTCAACATAAATTTTTAAATTTCACATTTTTTAATTTAAATATCCAGAATTTACATATAGGCAGGGTCTTGGGGGAGGGGCGAATGTCGGGTAAAGTGCGCGCGAAAACGCCGGATAGTTATCAAGGCTCACGCCGTTTTAAAGGCCGGGACACATGTTCTCGACATTTGAGAGTCGGTCACGTCACCTCAATTCCGGGACGTATAGCCCTGAGCTTTGCGACACTTGTCTTACTGATCGGTCTGAGCTCCCATT
The DNA here is from genome assembly GCA_964607445.1 of uncultured Caulobacterales bacterium. Taxonomy (GTDB): domain Bacteria; phylum Pseudomonadota; class Alphaproteobacteria; order Caulobacterales; family Maricaulaceae; genus CALCKU01. The sequence goes on along the minus strand of CAZSKN010000002.1, from coordinate 2,656 downwards.
GGATGTATTCAAATTTTTCCACCGCAATTTTAGCGGCTATCGTCGGATTATATTTTACCCTCTCTGCGTTTCGGTTGACGGCCTGCTTAACCCCAAGACCTAAAGATTCGCAAATCGGGCTCACTATGGATTGGCCGCCATACACGCTCTTGATACCCCTTTATCAAGAAAGCCATATGATCGACAGTCTCATGACCCATTTATCACGCCTTGATTATCCGCAGCAAAAATTACAGATTTTAATTATCTGCGAAGCCGATGATCTGGCAACGATCGCAGCGACCACACCCTATATTGGCGGTTCGGTTGCGTTAATTTTGGTCGCAAAGAGTCAAATAAGAACCAAGCCACACGCCCTCAACAAAGCTCTAAAATTTGCGACCGGTGATATTATTACGATTTATGACGCCGAAGACCGCCCGCATAAAGCACAGTTAAAAACCGCAGCGAGCGCATTTCACCTGCATCCGGACTGGGCCGCCTTACAAGCGCCTCTGAGATTTTATAATGCAAAGAAAAACATGTTAACCCGACAATTTGCCTTGGAATATAGCGCTCTTTTTTACGTCTGGGTTCCGGGTCTCGCCCGTATAGGGTGTCCCTTTCCTTTGGGGGGTACAAGCAACCATATTCGTAGGTCTCTGCTTGAAGATATCGGCGGATGGGACAGTCGGAATGTCACAGAAGACGCCGATTTAAGTTTTCGAATAGCTATGATGAATGGTACAATCGGATATATCTCCACCCCGACATATGAAGAAACTGTTGAAGGTTTAACAAGCTGGCATAATCAACGCTCGCGTTGGATGAAAGGATTTATGCAAACATATAATTTGCATATGCACGCCCCTTTCTCGCCGAGCGGGTGGGCCGGATTTACACGTTTATTGACTCTCCATCTTACTCTGGGGGCGGCGCTTATGTCTGGCCTGTTTCATCTGCCCTTTGTGGTCATGACCCTAACGTCAATACTGGCGTTTAACAGACATTTAGCTTTTCCGTATATTCCAGACTGGTTTGCCTATAGCTTGTGTGTCGGATATGGCATTAGCATGTTGTGCGGCGTCGTCGGGGCTGTGCGGTCGCGACAGGCTTACCTCATAGCTGATGTCGTAATCATGCCGGCCTATTGGCTCATGTTATTTGTCCCGACGATCACAGCTTTAATCGAGTTAAAAACCCGTCCGTTTTACTGGAACAAAACCCGACATGGTGTTACAGACGCGCTTTAATTATGCCGAGCCGACATGTCCCCGAATGAAGATATGATAATAACGATAGCCGCCTTGCTGTTTTGTGCAGGTCTGGGTGTTTTTAGTTTTCGCAAACACTTTGCGGAACATAATGAATTAACCCCGCGTATGGTGCCTTGGATGTTGATTAGCCTTGCTTGTATCGCAACCTTTTTTATGTTGTTTGTACATCTCGTCAATCTGTTCGGACTGAAAACAGGGCGCTAATGTCTACACTGCGTTTGACATGCTTAACTCTACTGACCTTATCGGCCTTTGCAGCAAATTCGCTTTTGGCCCGGGCTGCATTGGAGTCCGGGGATATGGGGCCGTCGGAATTCACGCTTATCCGGCTTGTCTCCGGCGCGTTGATGCTCACTATTTTATGGCATTTATCCCGCCATAGTCCGGCACAGCTCGCCTTAGACCCAGCCGTAGATACCCCGCTTGCCCGAACCTTCGTCGCGCGGTTAAAATCTTGGGCCGGAGCGGGGGCCTTATGCCTATATGCCACATTATTTTCCTTTGCCTATCTTAAACTCGATACGGGGACAGGCGCCCTCTGCCTGTTTGCCTCCGTACAGATCACGATCCTGACGTATGCAGGTCTAAACCGAGACTTAAGTCGACAAGATGCGATAGGGGCCGCAATCGCCTTTAGCGGCTTTGTCTATCTTGTATATCCTGCATTGGGTACGCCGTCTGCACTCGGGTTCTTCTTTATGACGCTCTCGGGTATCGGGTGGGGAATTTATACAATTCTGGGACGGCGCACGACCACACCGCTGGGCCATACGCAGACTAATTTTTGGCGCGCCAGCCTCATCTCTCTACCGTTAAGCCTGTTGATATTTCCCGACCCGAAGCTCTCATCCATGGGTATTGGGCTGGCCTTGGCCTCGGGTATGTTCGCCTCGGGTCTTGGCTATGCCATATGGTATAGTGTTCTACCCCATCTTAAATCTAGCTTGGCGGCCAGCCTGCAACTTCTTGTTCCGCCATTGGCCGCAATTATGGGATGGGTCGTTCTGGGTGAAACACTTAGCCTAAGATTCTGGCTGGCTCTGGCCATTATAATCGGCGGCTTATGGATTGTTATAAGTGCAAAAAAACGACGCCAACCCGAAGGTTGACGCCGCCCCGCCTCGAACCAATGTGGGTAGGTGAGGCGAAATTTAACCGTCCAAAGCCTGCACCAAATCAGAATTTGCGTTAAATTTAAGAGATTCCAGCACTAGGCTGTCATCCAGAGTTTGCCGGGCGCTAACCGCGGACCCCATCTGGGTCACACTGCCTGTACGCAAATCAATTTCGACATTTGTTATCGCCGACCGTCCATTATCTAGCAGCGCTTTGATGCGTAGATTTACCGTCTCAGCCTGCAAAGGGCGCTGGATATAGAGCATATCACCCTGCACAGGATG
>CAZSKN010000001.1:172722-208956 GCA_964607445.1 uncultured Caulobacterales bacterium | reverse complement strand
CCCGCCAACCATAGCCGCCATAGACGCTGAATGATGGGGTGCCCGAAAGGGCCGTTGGCGGGATAATTGTCCGCGATTCAATAATCCGGCGACGCTATGTACCATGGATACATCTAGTAATTCTTTGGCGGTCAGCGGGGGAAGCAGACCCGGCAAGCGCGCGGCTAACATGGATTTGCCAGAACCCGGCGGACCAACCATAAGCAGGTTATGCCCACCGGCTGCGGCTATTTCTAAGGCGCGTTTAGCGGTTTCTTGTCCGCGAACATCTTTCAGGTCATGACCTAAATCAGGTTCTAATAATTCACCGGCTTGAGGTCGCGTTAGAACTTGCGTGCCTTTAAAATGATTGATGAGTTGAATGAGATTATGCGGCGCCAGCAAAGCTATGTCCCCGGCCCACGCCGCTTCTGCCCCATTGGGCTCCGGGCAGATAAGGCCTAAACCGTGGGTATTGGCACATACTCCGGAAGGCAAAGCTCCGGGAACTGCGGTAATGGTGCCGTCCAAGGCCAATTCGCCAATGGCGACATAGGTTTCAATTGCGTCGCTTGGCACAGCGCCAATAGCCGCCATCAGCCCCAAGGCAATCGGTAGATCATAATGCGCGCCTTCTTTGGGAATATCGGCAGGGGCTAAATTTATGATAATGCGTTTATAGGGTAATTCCAGCCCGATCGCTGAGAAAGCCGCCCAAACACGGTCGCGGCTTTCGGCCACTGATTTATCCGCCAAGCCGACAATTGAAAACCCGCTTCCACTCTTGGCAATTTGAACTTGTACGTCCACTCGCCGGGCTTCGGCCCCTTCAAAAGCGACGGTTGATATTCGCGCGACCATATTCTCTCCTGACAGGACTTATACAAGAAAGTAAGAACAAATCAAGAACTTAATCAAATTCATCATTGGATATTTATATCTCGTAACGGGATCATCTGATTTATATGTCGCCTTTCCATGCGGTTATGATATGGCTGATAAGGACAATAAGCCGGAGAGGTTTCGGCGGGTTATGAGCAATTTGAGGATACGGAATGCCAGACAATAAAACGACACCTGGTGAGATTTTTAGCCAGAACCGGGGACGGATTTATGATAATATCATGCAGACTATGGGCGGAACGCCACTGGTGCGCTTCCCACGTATTACCGCTGGATGCCCAGCAGATTTATGCTTTAAACTAGAGTTTTTTAATCCTATAGCCTCTGTCAAAGACCGGATTGGTATTGCCATGGTGGAGGCCCTGGAGGGTGAAGGACGTTTAAAACCCGGTGGAACGATTATCGAACCTACATCGGGTAATACTGGTATTGGCATTGCATTTGCCGCAGCGGCAAAAGGATATAAGGCGATATTGGTAATGCCCGAGCAAATGTCTGTTGAGCGTCGCAAGATGATAAAATTACTCGGTGCAGAGCTGGTTTTAACCGAAGCCTCGGGTGGCATGCCGGGTGCGATCGCCAAAGCGGATGCCTTATGTGCCGAAATTCCGGGGTCAGTGCAGGCTGGACAGTTTACGAATCCGGCCAATCCGGCCATTCATTACCGAACAACGGGGCCAGAAATCTGGGCAGATTGCGAGGGAAAAATTGATGCCTTTATCGCGGGTGTTGGAACTGGCGGGACGCTTTCCGGAGCCGGCAAGTTTTTAAAAGAGAAAAACCCTCATGTGCAGATCATTGCTGTTGAACCCGAGGGGAGTCCGATGATTTCCGAAGGCACAAAGGGGCCACATAAAATTCAGGGTATCGGGGCGGGTTTCCTGCCGGATGTGTTGAATAGGGATATTATTGACGATGTTGTTAAAATCTCCAACGATACGGCCTTTGGGACAGCCAAACATGTTGCGGCAGAAGATGGTGTGCCTATCGGAATATCATCCGGGGCCGCTGTGGCTGCGAGCCTTATTGTGGGGGCATGGCCCCATATGCGCAATAAACGGATTGTAACGATTATTCCGAGTTTTGCCGAGCGTTATCTGTCAACGCCGTTATTTGATTAGTTATTATGACGCCGGATATGGTCAAGCGTTATGCGCGCCATCTTGTTTTAAAAGAGATCGGCGGACCTGGGCAGCAGGCTTTACTGTCTGCGAGAGTTGCGATTGTCGGGGCTGGCGGTTTGGGGGGGCCGTTAGGGGTCTATCTTGCCGCGGCGGGATTAGGGCACATAACCCTGATTGATGATGATATTGTCGAGCTATCAAACCTGCAGCGTCAAATTCAGTTTACGACAGACGATATTGGTCATCCCAAGGCTATGGTGATGGCCAATAGATTGCGGGCTATGAACCCGGATATTGTTGTGAGGCCCGTTATCGACCGGTTAAACGCTGAAAATGCCGTAGATTTATTAGGCGGCCATGACCTTTTTCTTGACGGGGTTGATGGTTTCCAGACACGCTTTGACATAAACGCTGCGAGTCTGACATTGAAAACCCCGATGCTCTCGGGGGCGTTAGGTCGATGGGGTGGGCAGATTGCGGGTTTTTCTGGTACAACTCTGGGGCCGTGTTATCGGTGTTGGGTACCGGACATTCCACCCGACGCGCAAAGTTGCGCCCAAGTTGGCATTGTCGGCGCTTTGGCGGGCATTATAGGGACGATGATGGGGTTGGAAGTCATTAAATATGTGACCCAAGCCGGAGACAGTATTTTATGTCCGGTCAGGCCTGACCAAACCATTGATAACGATGCAAAAGACGGACATTTGCAAAACGGGAAAATTTTAATCTATGACGGCCTGACGCAGCAATCTCGTATATTGACCTTACGAAAAGACCCGCAATGCCCGCATTGTAACCGGGGTGAGCGGTTTTAGTCCCTTATTTAATAGCCGGAAGTGCCGCGAAACCCACTGCGTCCGATAGGCGCAATAAACCGCTGGCTATTCAGCCGTCGCGATCCACGGTTCGTTCCAAAAACGCGGCTCGGACGATGAACATAAATGTCCCGGTCTAATCTAATTCGTCGGTTGGCAATATCGGCTCTACGTTGGCTGTCGCGTTCATTCGCCGCGATTTGAGCCCGGGCAATGCGCTCTTGAGACGCGATGTTTTGTGCTTGGAGTTTTTGCCCACGCAATGTCGCGATAGCATTATAATTCAAGGTCTGCGGGGCGCCTCTATACATTAGGACACGGTTTTGTTGCATGACATTTATGCCCGCATTATGTTGTCCCGCCAGTGCGGGTGTTGACGTTAAACATAAGGTTGCCGCAAGGCCTATCATGATTTGTTTCATCTCATCACTCCGTGTTCGGTGAGATATTGAACCAGAGCCTACGGCGCAGCGAGTCTATACACCGAAGGCGCGAAACTTTCTTATTTTTACACTTTTATCTTTTTATCTTTCAGGCGCTCATAATCTGCTTGGCACGCTTTCAGCATCTTATGATAGCGTGCATCAAGCGTGGGCATGTCGGGTGAGGGGGGGCTAAAGCCGCTCGATTTTTCAACAGAATGATACCAATATGGGGCCCAGGCGCCGTCTTCTGGGCGAGGGCCCGGTGCCCATGACAGCATAGCGTTATCAAAGGGAATATCTATAGCGGCACATAAAGCTTTTAGAGCCTTTTCCGGGTCTTGCAAAATATCAAAACTGTCAATGACAGGCGGAGGCCTACCCGTCATGTTCGATAATTTGTCATAAAGTTGGATTTGAGCCTTAAACCCTAAATCATCCACATTCACGTCTTGTCGGCCTTTTATATAGGATGCAATGACACGCGCGGGATTCCGGATTAGAAAAAAATGTGTTGCAGATTTAGCCCAATCCAGTCGAAATTCTGGGCATATATGATGCGGCATGTGTTTCTGGAAATGATAGCGTGTTTTGACGGGGCTGACGCACCGCTGTCTAACCGTCTCTGGGTCGGTTTCGTGACGCGCTAGGGTTTCCGCTCGTCCGGGATGCGCCTTGCCTGTGTATTTAAGGTAAGGGGCAAAAAAAGGTTCGTCCCATATGGTACAATCCGGTCTAGACCCAAAACTGCGCATCATAGCCGTGGAGAGATTTCGCGGCCCTGACCACATACATATGATCTCAGACATCAAAGGGCTAGCCTTCTGATTGTCCGTGACGTGACCGGGGCCTGGCGGGTGAGATGGAGCTATAGCCATGACCTAGGGTTTTGACGTGCAGCTATGTTCGATTAAGTCGAGATAAAGCTTTTGTAAGCGCCCGGTGAGTGGACCGCGTTCACCGGTTCCGATTTGGCGGCCATCAATTTCACCCACGGGTGCAAGTCCGGCAAATGTCCCTGTGGTAAAGGCTTCATCGGCCCCGTAGCATTTGGCCAAGGGGAAGTTTTTTTCGAAGACGGGAATATTGTTTTCCCGGCATAGGTGAATGATTTTTCCGCGCGTTATACCGCCAAGGCAATAATCGCCACTGGATGTCCAGACTTCACCGCCGCGTATGATAAAGAAATGCGTTGAATTACAGGTCGCGACGAATCCGTGTGGATCGAGCATTAATCCTTCATCAGCGCCCGCCTGAATGGCTTGTATACAGGCCGTAATGCAATTGATTTTTGAGTGTGAATTCAATCCGGGGTCTTGCACATCTGCCCGTCCGCGCCGGACTGACACTGTGTAGAGCTTTTGCGGGTTAAGCGCAGTTTCTGGCGCTGGTTTTTTAAATTCAGGGGCAATGACAATGGTGGCAGGGCTAATGACCACCCGTGGGTCTTGATAGGGGGTTGAGCGTAAGCCGCGTGTCACCATGAGGCGAATATGCACATTATCAATCATTTTATTGGCTTTGAGTGTTGTATATAGGCGCTCTGTTAGCTCGGCCCTATTCAGGCCTATATCTAGGGCAAGTGCGCTTGCCCCCTCCCAGAGACGGTCAAGATGGTCGTCAAGGAAGGCAATATGCCGATTATGCACTCTTAGGCCTTCCCATATGCCGTCCCCGAGCATGAAACCGGAATCAAATACGTTTACGACGGCCTTGTCACGCGGCACAAGCTTTCCGTTAACATTGAACAAAAGTGTTTTATTGCGCGGGTCGGGCGTATAACTATGGGTTCCAAATGACATATGCTTGATTATCATAGGCCAAGAGCATTTGGAATTTTTAAGTTTGGTAAGATGTAAGGCGAAAAAAACAGCCCTCCTCCAAACAAATGGAGGAGGGCCAACAAGCCGGACCTGGCGAAAACCCCAATTGGGGGAGGGCATTTTCACCTCGCCTGGCATGCAATGGGCGCAATATAAGCTTCGATACTCGAAGACCTATCGTTCTGTTAAAGAACGATGCGCAATCTTTATCATATTCTTTTCGTCGATAAACTTGGCATATTGTTTCAAATCACTCAAGATGTTTGATTCAATAATTGTATATAAATTTTCTCCATTATTAATACGTTTTTGAACTCGGCTTTCGACATCGCGTAAAATATCGCGCGTTTTCATAAGGTCGGCTTTATTGGCCAAGGGGCCATGTCCCGGGATGATTTTTGTATTCTCACCAGCAAGGGCTAAAGCTTTATCATGAGAGGCTATCATGCCTTGAAGGGATCCTCCTGCATCAATATCTATATAAGGAAACATGCCATTAAAGAAATTATCGCCCATATGCAATACATCACCTTGTTCAAAATAGATAATACTGTCACCATCCGTATGTGCGGCGGGCGTATGCATGGCGGTTACTGTCTGTCCGTTAATATAAAAGCTCGCGTCCTCGGAATAAGTTAACGTTGGCCATTTATCCGCACTGACGGCTTTGACGGTTCCGCCAAATAATTTATTGTCGAATGTTTTGCCCATGCGAGAGCGGACATTTTCATGGGCGACGATGATCGCGCCTGCGGCTTTCAATGTATGGTTAGACCCTGAGTGATCGCCATGGTAATGGGTGTTAAGTACATAACGGATGGGCTGATCAGAGATTTCTTTTAGCCGCGTAATGATTTCAGCCCCGGAATCATCAAATTTATCATCAATTACGAAAAGACCATCCGGCCCTGATGACACACCAATATTCCCGCCAGGCCCCACCAGGACAAAGAATCCATCGCCTAAGTCTTGTATTGAAATTTTTGGCTCCGGGGCGACTGTCGTTTGGGCTTGGGCTGTGGAAGTTACATGTTTTGGTGTTGAAGGGGTGTTTTCCGAGTGTGTCTGGGCGCTACAGGCTGAAATGAGGACAATCGCGCAACAGGAAAAAAGACGATTTGAAAGGGACGATCTGGATTTTAAAATAAAGGTCACGGCATATCCTTCGAGGGGTTAAATTATGATGCTTTAGACAAATTTGAACGCGGAGGTAAAACGCGGTCCGGGCAAGCATGGTGATCCAACATGGCCCGGATATTTATCATGACTTTTTCGCCCATTTCTTGACGGGATTCATGTGTGGCGGATCCGATATGTGGCGCCAATATAACATTTGGCAAAGCCTTTAAACCCGGATGGATATCGGGCTCGTTCTCATATACATCAAGCCCTGCCCCGCCTAAGTTTCCGGTGGCCAAGGCCTGAGCGAGTGCGGCCTCGTCAATAATGTCACCGCGCCCGGTATTGATAATATAGCTATTCGGGGACATGTGGGCGAGGCGTTCGGCATTGATAAGGTGGTAGGTTGACGGAGTGCTAGGACAATTTATGGATACAATATCGACATGTCCTAACATGGCATCTAGGTTATCCCAGTAGGTCGCCGATAACTCTGTTTCAATCGGTTCGGAGACCTGTCGGCGGTTGTGGTAATGGACCGATAAGCCAAAGGCACTGGCGCGGCGGGCCACAGCTTGGCCAATGCGACCTAACCCGATAATGCCGAGTTTTTTCCCGCGCACGCGATGACCTAATATGCCTGTGGGCTTCCACCCGTGAAATCCACCCGAGCGGGTTAATCTGTCACTTTCGACAAGCCGTCGTGGCACGGCCAGTATAAGCGCCATGGTAAAATCTGCTGTGTCTTCTGTTAAAACGCCGGGTGTGTTGGAAACTACAATCTGACGATTATAGGCTGCGGCGACGTCAATATGATCTGTACCCGCGCCGAAATTTGCAATAAGTTTTAGTTGATCGCCTGCGGCCGCTATAATCTCGGCGTCAATTTGATCCGTTACAGTCGGTACCAGAATATCACAGTTGCTTACGGCTTTTTTTAAATCACTCTGTGACATGGGCGTGTCGTCGGAATTAAGTGTCGCATCAAATAAATCAACAAGCCGAGCCTCTACATCTTGAGGTAATTTGCGTGTGACAATAACACGGGGTGATTTTGAGCGGAGCTTTTTTGTATTCATACCGAGCAGACAATCCTTTTTGCCTGATATTTTCCAGACACATTAATGTGTAATCACATTTCTGAGCAAGGTTTAGTCTTAATCTCTCTCTTTTTCTATAGGAATTAAAAGAAATTTGACTTTATCGGCTTGCAAAAAGGAAATTTATACAAAATTTACCACTCCTTTAGAGCTATGACGCACAAAAAGCTAAATTGTTGGGTTTAACGTGCGAAATTTATTGATGAGATATGGATTCATACATCTAGTAACCGGGTGTATAGTCGTGGCTTGGGTTTGGCCGCAAACGACGTGGGCGCAAATTAAACGAAATGTTGAAGAGATTCCAGGCATTGAAAATCTCTACAGGGTCTCTGCGGATCAGACACCGTCCGGGTTTCCAGTGCCGCGATATGTGTCCCTTAAAGTCGGTCAGGTAAACGGGCGTACAGGGCCGAGTCTCAAATATCCGATTGCGTGGCAATATAGACGGCGGGGCTTGCCACTTATAATTGTCGCCGAGACCGAATTATGGCGTAAGGTTCGCGATATTCACGGCGATGAAACATGGGTGCATAAACCGGCTTTGTCAGGAGAACGCATGGTGATTGCGACCCGGCAAACGCGCTTATATAGAAAGCCGAATATTAAAACACGTGTAGACGCGGTCGTCTATCCGGACGCACTTTTAAAGCTTGAGGTTTGTAACGCCTCGGGGTGGTGTAAATTCAAGGCCAAGAACGGGCGTAAAGGATGGGCGCTGCGCGATGGATTTTGGGGGGCGACGCCGCTATAGGCCGTAGTTATAGGGTGCCGCTATAGATTGTAGACAGCGTGAGTATCTGTAATTATCACCGCCTTGCTGGCCGGCCTTTCATCGTTTGGTCCAAAGATCGAGTTTTGTTGAATTTCTGGTTATGATGACTTGAGTTTATGTCCGCATTGTTTATCGTAGCCGCAAATATAAACAGAGTTTTTCTTCATGAAAAAAATCCAGTCTTCTTATGAATATGATGATTTGATCATCAGCGGTGAAAGCAGCTTGTTTGGGCCGGGAAATGCCAAATTGCCCCTCCCTCCAATGCTGATGTTGGATCGTATTAACCATATTTCCGAAACCGGCGGTGATCATGACAAAGGTAAAATTATTGCGGAATTGGATATCAATCCTGATTTGTGGTTTTTTGCCTGCCATTTTAGTGGTGATCCGGTTATGCCCGGATGTTTGGGATTGGATGCTATGTGGCAACTTGTCGGCTTCTGGCTTGGGTGGTCGGGATCACCGGGTCGCGGTCGTGCCTTGGGGGTCGGGGATGTGAAATTTACCGGGCAAGTGACACCGGATATCAAAAAAGTGCGTTACGAAATTGATTTGAAACGAGTTATTCGGCGTCGTTTGGTGTTAGGTATTGCAGATGGCAAAATGTTTGCCGATGATGAAATGATTTATAAAGCTAAAGATTTAAGGGTTGGCTTATTTATTCCTGAAGAGGGAGAGGCATAATGCAACGGGTTGTGGTCACGGGTCTGGGGATTGTTTCGTGTATCGGGAACAATGTAGAGGAGGTTTCCGAGAGCTTGAAGGCTGGTCGCTCGGGCATTAAGACTGACGAAAAACAAACAGAATTTGGGTTTCGGTCTCAGGTGTCGGGTCGCCCTAGTCTTGTGGCTAAAGAACATGTGCCCAAACGGTCTTTCAGATTTATGGCCGACACTGCCGGATGGGCGGCCGTGTCTATGCAAGAAGCCATTGAGGATGCGGGCTTGAGTGAAGAGATGGTTTCGAACCCGCGCACGGGAATTATTGCGGGGTCTGGCGGCCCGTCGGCGCTTGAAATTGTTCGCGCCGCGGATATTACCCGCAAAAATAATAGCCCGAAACGTATTGGCCCATTTGCCGTGCCTAAGGCTATGTCGTCAACCGTATCAGCGACATTGGCGACCCATTACAAAATCAAGGGCGTCAATTATTCCATAACGTCGGCGTGTACCACCTCATTACATTGCATTGGGGCCGCCTGCGAACAAATTCAATGGGGTAAACAGGATGTAATGTTTGCCGGCGGGGGCGAAGAAATAGAATGGCCGTTAACATCACTGTTTGATGCTATGGGGGCTATGAGTAGTAAGTATAATGATACGCCGTCGACAGCGAGCCGGGCTTTTGATGCCACGCGTGACGGTTTCGTCATTGCTGGCGGGGCCGGCATGGTCGTTTTGGAAAGCTATGAGCATGCCAAGGCGCGCGGTGCAAAAATTTACGCAGAAATAACAGGCTATGCTGCAACATCTGACGGTTATGATATGGTCGCCCCTAGCGGAGAAGGGGCCGAACGGGCCATGTTAATGGCGCTTAAGGAAGCGTCTGAGCGCGGTGTGTCTTCGATTGATTATATTAACCCGCATGCCACATCGACCCCGGTTGGGGATGTGGCCGAAACTCAAGCGATAGCGCGTGTATTTGGCACGGATAAAAGTCCGTTAATATCGGCGACAAAGTCCATGACAGGCCATAGCTTGGGGGCGGCTGGCGTGCAGGAAACGATTTATAGTTTGATCATGATGGATCAGGGATTTGTGGCGCCGAGTATTAATATAACGGAAATCGATCCCGAATTACCGGCGATTAACTTTGTGCAAAAAACACGTGATGTGACGTTGACGTCGGTCATGTCCAATAGTTTTGGGTTTGGCGGTACAAATGGCAGCGTTATTTTTACCAAAGTCTAACTCAGAGCTGTCGTTATATTATCAGGCCCGCCGTCATATTTCTGCCGTCATATTAATAGTGTAAAGCCGAATATTATCGGGCGATAATATGGTGCATACAGGTTATGACGCCGTTCCCTACGGGGCACAGTAGGTATTATATGGGCCTCACAACCTGTATGCGCGATAATAGATTTAAATGGTCCTGAGAACATATATCCTGTTATCGAGTCTTTATTTTGAGGTAAAGACAATTAAAATCTACCCTACAAATTTAGGGTTGTCAGTGATTTTGAGCTAGTTAGGCGGCAATTGCGCAACATTTTCGTGATAGCGTTAACTGTGGATTAAAGCGAGATCAGCCCCAGATGCAAGGCCCGCGTGACTGTATGTGTACGATTGCAGGTTTCGAGACGTTGTGACAAATTTGCCAGATAATCCCGAACCGAAAATTCGCTAATGTCGAGAATTTTACCGACCTCCCAATTCGTTTTTCCTTTTGAGACAAGGTTAAGTATTTGACGTTCACGATCCGTGATTTTGATAGTGTCTACATTTTTTATTGGCGAATAGGTAAGGGCAATGCGTTGAAAGCTAATACGCGCGACCATTTCCAAGCAAATTCCCGCCATATCGTCTAATTCAACTTTCGACTTCGAGGTAAATATAACGCTTGCAACATAATATTTAGGCACATTAATGGGGACGATGAAACCATCAAAAATTCCGTGTTTCATTGCATCTTTAGCAAAGGCCTTTTGCGAATCTGTTAGATCAATTAGGCTGTCTGCGAGTCTAACGGACAGGGTATATTTTTTCACATATTCGATTATGGGGTCTATTAAGACATAGTTTTTTTCAACATATGTTGCGTGCCAGTTTTCAGGAAATGTCGATTTATAAAAAGATGAATCAGATGTTGAGGTTAAGTCGGGTGATAAGCGGCCCATAAGGACATATTCGAATCCATATTGGCGACCCTGTTTGGCAAGTTCACAAAAAATTTCATTCTCATCATTTGTATTGATAATAGTCTCGATACCAGAGAGTGTATTCTGAAAGTCGGCCATTCTGCATTTCACCCCATAGGTATCAGTGCCTTCATGTACAGCTTTAAAGCGATTGCAGAAAATCTTAAAGCTTTATTTTCAGTGATATTTGCCAAATGCGGATTTTAAATCGTCGGAAATTAAGCTTGAAAATATATAAATCTGTATGAAAGCCCGTAAAACATGCTATGTTTTCGCAAGCCGCTTAAAGCGAAATGAAAGCGAGGATTTATGGCAGAGCAAAACTTTCCGACAGGTGATTTAATGGCGGGCAAGCGGGGTCTGATCATGGGCGTTGCGAATAAAAACTCTATCGCGTGGGCCATTGCCAGACAACTTGCCGCCCAAGGCGCTGAATTGGCCTTTACCTATCAGGGCGATAAATTATTGCGCCGTGTTAAACCCCTTGCCGAAAGCGTATTGCCTAAAGGCTCTAATGCAGAGCCTCTTTTATGTGATTGTGATGTTACGAATGATCAGCAAATGGAGGCTACTTTTCATACGCTTAAAGAAACCTGGGGCCATATCGATTTTCTGGTACATGCCATTGCCTTTGCCGGGAAGGAACAGCTTGAAGGCTCTTTCGTAGAAAACACCACGCGCGAGGGTTTTAAGTCTGCGCTTGATATCTCGGCCTATAGTTTTGTCGATGCGGCGCGGCGCGCGTCCAAAATTATGAATGACGGGGGGGCAATGGTGACTTTGACCTATCTTGGCTCTGAGCGGGTTATTCCTAATTACAATGTCATGGGCGTTGCCAAAGCCGCGCTAGAGGCCTCGACACGCTATATTGCGGCTGATCTCGGGCCGCGCCAAATTCGCGTCAATGCGATATCTGCGGGCCCGATTAAAACTTTGGCGGCGGCGGGTATCGGTTCAGGACGTCATATGTTTCGGTTTAACAAGGCCGCGAGTGCGATGCAGGATAATACGGATCCGGTTGGCGTGGCGGGAGCGGCGCTTTATTTACTGTCGGATTTAGGGTTATCGTGTACGGGAGAAACTCATCATGTTGACGGCGGGTTTCATGCGATTGGCATGCCCCAAGAAGGCCCGCTAAAGTCCAGTTTAGGTCTTGAGGCGTAGCCGTCCATAATAGGTTAATCTTGGAAATGACCCGGATTTACGGTAATCGATCCGGGTCTGTATGAGAGGGTGTATTGGCCCGCGCGAGTGTTGGATTGGATGTGTCCAAATTCGTTCTGTTTACATCATCTGTTGCTGTGTTATCTTGAGTCAGATCTTCTTCTGCGGCGTCTACTAAGGCCTCGATATCTTCGCCTCTGACTTGTGGATCGACAGCGCTGCGCATTTCCTGAACAAAAGCGTTTCGTAAATTTCGTATGCGTCCACTGGCGGCTTTCCGGTTTTCCGGTTCGTCAGGTGTTAAATTGGCAAGCGTATGATAGACATAGAGAATAGATTCAAGTGCGGATAATTTATTGTTCGTATCATAGGTGAATCCTTCATCAATGCGAGACGGAATTGCGAGATTGGGAAACAGCCATTTGGCTCGATTTAAAGACCCGCGCAAGTCAGCTACCGTATTGGCGCGTTCTAATTCGTAATCCGTATTTTTTAATTGCTGTGGATCGAGCGTGGCTAATTGTTGTGCTCGGGCCATGCCGTCGACGACTCTGCGCCCCCAAAGGCGTACGTCATTCTTATAGGTCTCCTCGGTTTGAAATATTAGCAAGCGTTCTTGTTTTTTGGTTTCTGCTATCTGTCTTTGAGTTTCTTGTTGGGACCGTCTTATATTCATGACGCCAAAGACAAGTTGTATCAACATGGCCATAAGCGAGACGAGCATAGAAAAGGTCATTTTAGGCTCTCCAAATCTTCAAAACTAAGATTAACGGCGGCGAAATACACCATATCCAACAAGATGGCCGGGCGCCCTTTATCAAGGGTTTGAGCCAAAGATTTTAGATATTCTGCGTTGGTTTTTGACAGGCGGACTGTTGTACGACGCGACGGGGCAAACCTGTCTTCCGAAAACCAAGCGCAAACGTCTGAAATATGGATATTATTTCGGATATAGGAGAGGGTTCTATTGAGGACTTTGGAGCGCGCCTTAGTTTTCATATGTCGTCCCATATTTCGTAATAATTGCTCGGCACCGGGTTCTATGAGCATTTCAACCGCGTGAAGCTCTGCACTGTATAAATTGGCATCTTTCATAGTCTTAAATTTGGCATAGTCTTAAGATCGGCATAGATTTACGGCGGGCGGAGTATTTGGGGCGGGTGTCTTCTCTATTAACGGGCATGTTCGTTCATAATATTTTATGGTTTATTTTTAGTAAATATTACGCAGGGTTTGAAAGCTGTTTTCACCATTACTTAACGAAAGATTATCACAGCCTTCGTTTTGAAAGATAATCTGGACATTATTTGGAGACAAATGGGGCCGATCTGAGGCCGGATTAAATCTTACCTAAGCGTTAATCTGGTACCGAGAATGAAAGCAAATCCATCCATAAATTTTGAAATTTAAGCTGTATTTCGGGCAGTCTCAACCAAATGCAATATATCTGCTCCCGACATTCGAGGCGAAGACCCGCTGTTAAAAATAGATTTGATCTCATATGCGATTGCCGCGTTGATCGGTGCAGATTGTCCAGTCTCATTTGCCAATCGGACGATTTCCCCTTGCAAATATTCAATTTCCGGTTTTCGACCAGCTTCAAGATCATTGAGCATGGATGAGCGCGCGGTTTTATCAATTTTCAAAATACGGTTTTTAATCAGCTGGTAAATGAAGTTTGGTAGACGTAAAACCGTAATCATTTTTTCCGGCGAGGCTTTACCAAATTGCGCTGGCGTAATATTTGCGCCGTGCATTATGTTCAAAGCTTCCTCAATGGTAAGCGCCAATGCGCGCCTAAACTTTTTTTGCATAAGGCCTTGATATAAAGTTATACCTGATAACGCATTTAAAGCATTGTTTAAATTTACCAATAATTTGCCCCATTGTACGGATTTTATATCTTCGACAAGGCGGCATTTTTGTCCGGCCTCCATAAAGGCGGCTTGTAAAGCCAAAAGTGTGATTGATGCATTATCTTCGATAATGAGATCGCCTTCAGAACCGCAATGAAAGTGCCCCGGACTTTTGCTGGTTACATTAAAGGGCACCACCGCACCTAAAATGGGGTTTTTGGGCAGTCTTGCGCGCAAGACATCTGCATTGGTCATTCCGTTTTGTAAACTGATGATTAAAGCGTCAGCTCGCCCGTATTGGGCAATTGCTTTTGCTGTCGTTTCTGTGTCGTGAGATTTAACACAGACCAATATAATATCAGCCCCGGTTAAGCCTTCTGGTGTGAGGCTAAAGGCAAGGTCCGTCGCAGCTATATGACGTGTGGGTCGACTGAAATGGCTCAGGGTGAGCCCATGTGTCTGTATGGCGCCGCGCATCCGCTCGCGCCCGATTAACACGACATCAATACCCGCGCTCGCCAGTTGTCCTCCCACATAACACCCAATAGAGCCAGCGCCCAAGATAGCGACTTTTAATTTATCAGATTTAGACATAGACGTCATCTAGGCTAAAGATTTGCGGGTTCCAAGTCTTTAATGACGGGGCAGGCTAATTTGTAATAGCTTGATTCTGCAAGTCATTCGCAACGCAGTTGACATTCATTCGCAACTAGCATATATAAAGAGCATGATACATTGCGTGTGCAATAATATTAATACGGCGGCTGTTGACCTTGCCTATAGCTGCGGTGCAAAGACTGCGGCCAGTGTGCAACGGGCCTGTGGTACAACATTTAATTGCGGATCTTGCAAAGCGTCTATTGAAGATCGGTTGGCGCGTCTCGATGCCTATAAATTAGATCATTTCGAAGCGGCCGAGTAAGGCTTGGGCCCGGGTTTATTTTTGTAAAATTCTCTTGATTGTCGCAACTGATTTTCATGTGCGATTAAAACTCTGCAATTGATTTGCAGATGCGCAAATAATTGATAAATATCACTTTTTTTGACCACTTCTATATTGCCACAAGGAGATGACTTTGGCATGGCTAGAAATATGAATGGGCGTTATCCAAATGGAGAGATATATGCGTGGCGATAAAAAAGTGATTAGCTGGCTTAATGCCGTGCTCAAAGCTGAGCTCACAGCAATTAATCAATATTTTTTACACTCGCGTATGCTTAAGGATTGGGGTGTGAGTAAACTTGCCGACAAGGAATATAAAGAATCTATCGAAGAGATGGAACATGCTGATAAGATCATCGAACGTATTTTATTTCTGGGTGGTTTGCCCAATCTACAAGACCTCGGGAAATTATATATCGGGGAAACGGTTCAAGAAATTCTTGAATGTGATATGAAATTGGAGGACGAAGCTGTCCCTCTGTACCGCGACGCTGTTGAATATTGTGAAAACGTGCGTGATTATGGAACGCGAGATCTCTTGCAATCCATTCTTATTGATGAAGAAGAACATGTCGATTATCTTGAAACCCAATTCGATCTCATAAAACAAATGGGCATCCAGAACTATATCCAATTACAGAGCACACCGGCTGATGGGTAGCCTTAATGGCTAATTTAATATCAGGCCGTGCTGATATTGCCTCGCATATCGGCTATAAGCTACCTGTCCTAATCTATATGCGGGCCGGGCCAATGCGCTTTTGCAGTGCTTGACTTTAAAGTCATATCATCACCTTTCGTGGCCAGATGCGGCGCGTCTGTATCTGATACACCGTCCAGACACGTTATATTGACTCCGTAGTAATCGGGCACGGCGCGTTTGTTATGAAAGACGTAAACTCCACAGCGTTTACAAAAATAATGTTTGGCGATTTTCATATTCCATTGATATAGGCGTAATTGACCTTGGCCTGCCAAAATACGGAGATCTGACTGTGGGACTTTCACCATTAAGACGCCCCGCATACTACATAATGAACAATCACATGTCGTAAATACATCTAGGCTTGAACGCAAAGAAAACTGTATATCGCCACAATGGCAATTGCCGTAATATGTTTTCATTTTATTATGCTGGGTCATATCTTATTCAGCCCTATTCAACCCTAATCTATAATTTAAGTTTATTTTTATCTATGGAAAATTATGACATCTGATTTTAAAATTATTGGCCTGACGGAAATTCTAGAGCGCTTGACGCCGGAGGGCGACGGATATCGGGCATGGATCCCTCCCACATGGCGTCAAGGTCGAACGGCCTATGGGGGGTTAACCAGCGGATTGTCGTTAGCCGTCGCGCTTAAATCTTTTGCAGATCTGCCGCCACTGCGATCAATCCAGATAAATTTTATCGGCCCCGTTAAAGACAACCCGGTCTTTACAGCCCGACTTTTGCGAAAAGGCCGTAATGTTACCTCGGTGCAAGTTGAGGGCTTTGTCGATGAAAATATTATTTCTTTGACGACATTTATATTCGGCTCTGCGCGGCCCTCGGTTCTTGAACGGGATCATCCTGCACCACTCGCCCCAGCCCCCGAAACTGTCGAGCCTTTTTTGATGAAAGATTTTGCCGCGATGTGGCCAAAATTCATGCATAATTTTGATACCCGCCTCATTGCAGGTTCGCGGCCTATGATCGGGGCAAGCGAAGGTTATATAAGGGTGTGGTCACGGATGAAAGATCCCGCCTCGCGGACAGGCATTGTAAGTTTTCTGACATTAGGTGACGTATTGCCACCCGCCGCATCCCCGATAATGCCGTCGCCGGCACCGATTAGTTCCGTGAACTGGATGATGAATTTCACGCAGGAAGACATGATAACACGAGAGGGGTGGTGGCAGGTCGAGACCCGGTTAACCGCCGCGCAAAATGGTTATTCTTCACAGCTTATGCGTTTTTGGAATACCGAGGGCGTATTGGTGGCCGAGGGTCTGCAAGCGGTTGCAATTTTTATCTAGATACGGCCCTCTATGGGCAATATGTCGAAAATCTTTCCGGAAACTTACGACTTTCCGTGTATTTCGTAACTTGACCTCGGGTGCATTCGGTCACATGACTTTCGGTGTATTCTGTAATCCGGTTTTAAAGCGTATAAGATAGACAGAGTGTAATTATTAATTTCTAGAGATGAGTGATGACAATATTGATGACGAATAGCCTTAAACTCACTGTGTTGAGACATATAAAAGCCAGCGGCTTGGGTGTGGCGGCCTTATCACTCACAGCCTGTGCCGGAGGGGGCGCAGCTTATGTACCGATACTCGACAGACCGTCAGCCAGCGCCGATGCGGATTTAGCCGATTGCCAAGCCCTCGCGCAACAGCGGAGTTATGATAATGCAGATACGCGTACGGCCGCTCTGATTGGAGCGGGTGTCGGCGGTCTTATCGGCTTGGCGGATTCTTATGATGGTGATTTTGACGACTTTATTGGCGGTGCCTTAATAGGCGGAGCCTTGGGCGGCGGCAGTGCCGCGCTTCAAACGCGTGATGAACGCAAGCATATCGTACTAAGCTGTATGGCTGGGCGCGGGCACCGTGTTCTGGGGTAAATAGGCTTAAGGCGTCTTCTCAAAAGCATAGCCGGCCGAGCGCACTGTCCTTATAGGGTCGGCTTTGTCAGGCTGTTTCAACGCTTTGCGTAGGCGACCTATATGCACATCGACCGTTCGGGCTTCGACATAGACATCGCGCCCCCAGACAGCATCGAGTAAATGTTCGCGTGAAAAGACCCGTGTGGGGTGTAGCATTAAGTGCCAGAGCAGACGAAATTCTGTCGGCCCCAAATGAAGTTCTTTATCTCCACGCCGGACACGAAAGGCTTTGGTATCAATCTCTATATCGCCGTGACGAATGATATCTTCTAATAATCCGGGTTGAGCGCGCCGCAATAAGGCGCGGATACGGGCCAAGAGCTCGGCTGTAGAAAAAGGTTTTGTAACATAATCATCTGCGCCAATATCAAGTCCGTTAATACGGTCAGTCTCATCTCCGCGTGCCGTTAGCATGATGATTGGTGTCGTTCGTGTTTCGGGGTTACGACGTAGGCGACGACAGACTTCAATACCTGATATTTGCGGCATCATCCAGTCGAGTATAATGATATCAGGCGTCCGTTCTTCCGCCATAAGCAGAGCCTCTTCGCCATTGATTGCAAGGCCGACCTCATACCCTTCTTTTTCGAAATTATATTCGAGGAGAGTGGCTATGGCATCTTCGTCTTCGGCAATCAGCAGGTAGGGTTTCATAATGTTAAACGAAGCCGGATATAGCGTTAACTCTCGACAGTTTTCGCCCTTTCAACGGTCAAAGGTGTCCCTTCAACTATAAAATAGATCGTCTCAGCAATATTTGTTGCGTGGTCACCTATACGTTCAAGGTTTTTAGCAGCAAACAAAAGTCCAGCACTTGAGGAAATCGTGCGGGGGTCTTCCATCATATATGTCAGGAGTTCGCGAAAGAGAGAATTATACATTTCGTCAACATCTTCATCCCCAAGCCAGACCTGCTTGGCCTTATTGACATTATCGGTCAGAAATGCATCCAGAGCGTCTTTGAGTTGTGACTTAACCAGCTTCCCCATACGGGTTACACCTTTGGCCAAAGCCAGAGCTTCCCCTTCATTCACGGTCAGGGCGCGCCGCGCAATACCTTCGGCGAGGTCGCCTACGCGCTCAAGATCTGTGGCAACTTTAATGGCCCCGATAACCCGGCGTAAATCCGTTGCCATCGGATGTCGTAATGCAAATATACGCATGGCATCTTCGTCAATTTGTTCTTGTAATTGATTGGCTTGGCGGTCCCGTTCGATCACAGAATTTGCCAGTTCATCGTCCCGTTTTTTAACGGACTTTACAGAATCCGCGACCATAGTTTCTACAAGTCCGCCAAGTTGAGCAATCGTCGTGGACAGCATATTTAATTCTTCATCAAATCCGGATACTATATGATCAGCTATATTTTGCATGGCACTACCTTTGTCGCTCGCCTCCAATAATTAATAGAGTGTGTTTGCTTATTACACAGTGACACGCTAATATAAGCTTATTATTATGACAATAAAAATACGGATTTGTGACAGTTTAAATAATCAAGATATTTAAAAACAATGCCTAATCGTCGCCTAAGATTGCCGGTAGCGTGATAATAAATTCAGTGCCTACATCCTGGGCGCTTTCAACGTAAAACCCTCCGCGATGACGTCGACAGATATGTTTTACAATAGCCAAGCCTAGACCGGTTCCACGGTCTTTGTTTTTACGATCGCCCGCAATGCGGTAAAATCTCTCGCCGAGCCGGGGTAAATGTTCGCGTGCAAACCCCGGACCGCTATCGCGAATGCGTAGGCGGTAAAAACTCTTATCAGGATCTGCTGGCGTGTTTATCCGCCGACGAGGCGCATCCAGAGCGAGGGCCGTTTCACTGAATTCTTCACCCGGTGTCCAATCCAGCAATAGGTCTAAATCGAGATTTACAACACTATCAGGCGGGCTGATTTGAATAGCATTTTCTACAAGATTAAGCACTAATTGTACGATATCATCGGCAATGCCAATGACATTGGCATATTGTGGGCCAGTGTAATCGATTGTAACCTTACGGGCATTCAAAAGCGGGGCAACAGTTTCAAGAGCTGTCTGTATAGATGCGTAGAAATTTGTGGTGTCCGTTGGTGCGAGATGTTGTGTTAACTCTATGCGGCGTAAAGACAATAAGTCATTTATCAAGCGTTGCATCCGTTCGGCCTGTTCTTGCATGATAACCAGAAAACGCTCCCGGGCGTCTGGATCATTTCGGGCATGACCCCGCAGAGTTTCAATATAGCCCAGTAAAGAGGCCACGGGTGTTTTCAGTTCGTGTGAGGCATTGGCTAAAAAATCCGACCGTAAATCATTGGCGCGTACAATATCGGTGATGTCGTAAAAAACGACGAGCGCCCGTATTGGCGGCTCGTTATCAAATAGGGAGTTTATCGGGGCGGCATAGGTTCGAAAGTGTCGATCCACGGGTGTTTCCACATGGTATGTAACGGCATGGGGTCGATTTCCCCCCATGACCGTATGGATCATGTCGATAACGGCGGGGTTGCGCACAAAGGTTGCAAGGGCTTGTCCGGGGCGTTCAATGCCCAACATGGCTTGGGCTGCGGGATTGGCATAAGTAACTTGGTGTTGCTGGCCAATGATAACCACGGCCTCGGCAAAGCCGTCGGCGAGTCGGGCTTCGCCTTGTCTTACGGTTTCGGAGATAGAAAATTTGGGTGTAAAAGCGGAATCAATATCGCCAGCTTGAATGGATTTACGATAAGCAAACCCTCCTGCAATGAAAATCAACGTCCCCAATAAGGCGTGCAAAAGCGGGATGCCGGTAAATGCCGCCAGACAGAGCTGGATAAGGGTACCAAGCCCTAAAAAGAAAATAAGGTCTTGCGATTGCAAACGTTTTTGCGCGTGTGCAGTGTAGGAGTCAGGTAAAACTTGCTTTGCAAGAGGCGTTGTCACGTCTTTTTTTTTCTGTCTATGCACAGGGCGGTTCATATTCTCCCTAAAGCGTAACTTTGTTCACGACGCAATAGGTGCAATACAATAATCCCGAGATTTTAGGTATAACACTTAATTTATTGACTATTGAGCAGAAATCTTCGGATTAGTGTTATAGAGGCTAGAGACAGAAAAATCCGAAAGAATTTATTGTTTTTCAATAAATTGTAATTGACTTTCGGTAATTATTTGCGGTAGAGAGGAAAAAAGGAGACTTGTCATGCGCCCGTTTTTTCTAATTGGGATGAGCTTTTTAGCACTTTCGGCTTGTTCGACATTGGATATCCGTCCAGAAGCCACAGAGATTGCACCAGATATTCCGGCGGCTCCTGCGCAAAGCTGGGTAGAACCCCATAGCGCCGATGTGTCCTCAGGTGCTGTATTGCCGAGTAATGCATGGGTCCAAAGTTTTAACGATACGAAGCTTACGACATTACTTGATGAGGCGCTTCAGAAAAATACGGATATCAATGCCGCGCGCGGACGTTTTGAAGCCTCGCTTGCGCGTGCAGATATTGCCGGGGCGGACCGATTGCCTACGGTCAGAGGGCAGGCTGGCATTAGCCGCACAGAAAACACCCGGGCTTTTAACCCTAACCAATCCGCCTTCTCTGGCGGTATAAATGCGCAATGGGAAGTTGATGTTTGGCGCCGTATTCGAGATCAAATCAAGGCCAGTGATGCCGACGCGGCGGCTTTTGAGGCTGATCTTGCGGGTGCGCGCCTCTCAATTGCCGGGCAGGTTGTGCAAACCTGGTTTGATCTTATCGAAGCGCGGCGTCTCGTGGATTTATCTTCGCGCGAAGTGGAGACGCAGGGTCGGGCATTACGGTTGACGCAAAGACGGTTTGAAGGCGGTGTTACGGGGTCAAGTGATGTGCGTTTGGCGCGCTCCTCTGTTTCGAATGCGCAAGCGCTACAGGCCTCGCGACGCCAGAATATGACCGCAACGACCCGCAGATTAGAAGTCCTTTTGCGGCGATATCCGGCGAATGAGTTGGAAAGTAAAATAGAGTTTCCGACCTTGCCGACGCTCTCGGATATAGGCATTCCTAGCGATGTTCTACAGCGCCGCCCTGATATTATTGCAGCCAATCAACGGCTATTATCTAGCGGATTGAATGTTGATATTGCCAAGAAAAATTTATTACCGCAAATTTCGTTGACGGGGCAACTTAGTGCTTCTGCGCCATCAATCTCTGAGCTTTTCAATATTGATTCTATTGTGGCCAATGTGGCCGCGAATATCGCACAACCGATTTTTCAAGGCGGGCGACTTAAAGCCAATGTCAGGCAACAAGAGGCGCTCTTGAGAACAGAACTCGAGATTTATGCAGGTACGGTTTTGCAAGCCTATCTTGAAGTTGAGACGGCATTGAATGCCGAAACTCGGCTAGAGGAGCGTGAGACCGCCTTGCAAACCTCTGTCCAAGAGGCCTTAAAGGCCGAAGAACGACTAGAGTTGCGCTATACAGAAGGACTCGCGTCAATTTTACAATTGCTTGACGCGCAATCTCGGCGTATCTCTGCCGAGGGTCAATTGATCTCGGCGCAAAAAGATCGTCTTGCTAATCGTGTAAGATTACATGTGGCATTAGGCGGAGGTGATCTTGGGAGTTTACCGATTACGGGCCAACGTTTTGCTAATACCCATTCAGGTGCAGGCACAAATGTTGGGGATGGGCGCGGGAACATATATAGTTACGGGCCGTAAAATTTAATAAAGGACTGTCTATGTCAACTACAAAGACGATTGGAAAGCCCCGGTTTAAGAACGGGTTTTTGCGTAAATTACTCATTGTGTTGGCGCCTATTGCTGTCATTTTCGGGTTTGTCATTGTGACTTTCATTGTTGTGAAAGCGAATGAAAAACCCAAAGAAAAGAAGCGTAGCTTTAATACACTCGCCGTTATGGCGGATAAGGCCTATGAATCTGATATCCAGCTAAGCGTGATTACGCAGGGTGAGGTTCGGCCACGTACCGAAATCGATCTGGTCCCGCAGGTCGGAGGTAAAATCATCTATGTCTCGCCTAATTTTATCGGTGGCGGGATTTTTAAAAAAGGTGAAACCTTAATACGGATTGAGGATGCTGATTACCAAGTTTCTGTTGTGCGGGCCTCGGCTAATGTTGCTCAGGCCGAACAGGTTTTGGTGCGTGAAATCGCCGAAGGTGAAATTGCAAAACGTGATTATGCGGAATTGGGTCGTGGTGAAGCCAGTGCTCTGGCATTGCGCCAGCCCCAACGTCAGCAAGCGGAAGCCGCATTACAGGCGGCAAAAGCTGATTTGGATAATGCGAAATTACAATTGACCCGAACGGAAGTTAAAGCTCCGTTTAGTGGCCGGGTTCGGGTGAAAAATTCGGATGTGGGTCAATTTGTGTCTCCGGGAACGCGGCTAGGACAGATATTTTCAACAGATATTGTCGAGATTCGTCTGCCTTTAATCGATAATGATCTGATGAAAATCGATTTGCCGATTGCTTATGTTGCCAAAGACCGGGCGTCGGCGCCGGATGTAGAATTAAGCGCCGTTATTGCAGGTCAAAGACGTGTATGGAACGGCAAAATTATGCGCACAGATAGTGCCTATGATAGGCAGACACGGGCTTTATTTGCAATTGCTGAAGTATTCGATCCTTACGGTAAAGGGGCTTCTGAAAACAATATACCTTTGGCTCCGGGGTTATTCGTCGATGCCACTATTCACGGCAAGGTCTATGAAAATGTCATTACATTTCCGCGCGACGGGTTACGGCCAGATAATGAGGTCTTTGTCGTTGATGATAAAGGTAAAGCGGCTATCCGTAAGGTCGAGGTGTTGGATAGTAATGCAGATCGAGCTGTTTTACGCAGCGGCGTTACTCCGGGCGAACTTATTGTCCTATCCCCGCTTGAGCGTTCGCGCATTGAGACCCCGCTAAAAGTATTAGATGTGAATGCGCCGGAAACAGTGCTTGTGACACCGCCTAAACCGGATTGGCTGGTAAAACGCGAAGCTGAAGACGCAAAGACAAAGGCAGGGTCAAAGAAAACCCGAAAATGGGGCGTTAAAAAGACGGATAAAACATCAGAACGCCCGCTAAAAAAGGCCCAACCTGATAACGAGGCCGCAGAAACTAAGCGCTCGCAGGCAAATGAGGATGCTTCGAGTTCGGATGTATCCGCGAAAGAGAGACCGTAATGAAGGGTTTAATTACATGGTTTGTTAGAAACCCAATTGCCGCAAACCTTATTATGGTGGCCATGTTTGTTGTGGGTGTTTTTGGCTATTTCAGCATGGAACGGGAATTTATCCCCCAGACGACAATTAATGGTATGACGGTTACGGTGTCTTGGCCGGGCGCCTCTCCGCGCGATGTTGAAGAACAACTTATTGTTCGCATTGAAGAATCTGTCGATGGTTTGGACGGTATTGACTATATAGAAGCGACGGCCCGCGAAAGTGGAGGGTCGGTTAATATCCGGACGAAATTACGCATAGATTATGAAAAGCTTCTTGATGAAGTGAAGTCTCGTGTTGATGCGATACAAAACTTGCCTCCTGATAGTTTTCGTCCGCAAATCATCCGATGGGATGCCCGACCTGAAATTATGTATTTGGCCCTACACGGTGACGTGGATCCGCTGACCTTGCAGCGGGCGGCCAATGATGTGCGGTTAGAGATTACGAAATTATCCGGACTGCAACTCACAGAACAAATCTCAAAGCGTCCGGAACAAGTCACGATTGAAATTTCGGAAACAGCGCTTCGCCAGTATAATCTGACATTTTCGCAAGTGGCTCAGGAAATATCCGGTTCTTCTATTAATCTGTCTGCCGGAACCGTGCAAACCACAGGCGGAAATTTGCAATTACGCGCGCGATCATTAGCGAATTCTGAAGAAGAATTTAAAGATATTATTGTGCGCCAGACCGTAAGTGGCGGTATTATCCGTGTCCGCGATATCGCCAAGGTGATTGACGGTTTTGATGATAGCGAATTCGCCGCCCAGTTCAGAGGGCAGAACACCGCCATTTTTGAAGTGCGATCTCCGGACGCGCTTGATGTGACGGTTGCGGGTAAAAATATCCGTAAATTTGAAAAAGAGATACAAGCGAAATTACCTCCTAATATGACATTTTCTATCTGGTTTGATGGATCTACAATGTTTGATAGCCGCATGTCGTTGATTGGGTCGAATGCGCTTTCAGGTATGGCTTTGGTTCTTATAATCCTGATTTTATTTTTACGTCCGGTCGTCGCCATTTGGGTGACAATCGGTATTGCCGCCGCGTTTTGTGGGGCCATCGCCATTGCTCCGCATATTGGGATCACCTTAAATATGATATCATTATTCGCCTTTTTATTGGTGATTGGTATTGTTGTTGACGATGCAATTGTGGTGGGCGAATCTGTATATCTACATACTGAAAACGGAATTTACGGTGAAAAAGGGGCCGTCGGTGGTGCTAATATGGTGGTTAAGCCGGTCTTTTTTGCGGTGATCACAACGATATTAATGTTTGTTCCCTTTATGTTGATGACCGGGCCAATACGCGCCATGACCGCCCAGATCAGCCTGGTTGTTATTGCCGTTCTTGTGTTTTCCTTGATTGAAGCTTTTTTCATATTGCCCGCGCATTTGAGGCATTTAAAACCTATTGATGAAAATAACCAAGGCCGGCTTATGCGACTGCAATCTCGCCTTGCCAATAGTTTAGTGACCTTTGCCAAGGTGCGGTTCCGACCTTTTATCGCCTTACTGATACGCTTTCGTTATATTACCCTGTCCGTTTTTGTCGGTTTTTTCATTATGTCGGTCACATTTTTGAAAGTGGGCATCGCACCCAGCTCATTCATACCCGAAGTTGAAGGGGATATGATTGCCTTTAGCGCGCGTTTCCCCGAGGGAACGACATTTGAACGCCGTGAGCAGGTGCGCCAGCGTGTAGATGCCGGCATTGCGCAACTTAATGAAAATACCCAAAATGATTTCGGTGTTAGCTATGCTCTGATCACAGAACCGGGGACGATTACAAACAGAAACCGGGTTGACGGGTTTCTGGGTTTGACAACAGCCGATAAGCGTCAGGAAATATCAACCAAGGCAATTGCGGATAAGCTAGAAGAATATGTCGGCGAAATCCCCGATGCTTACCGTGTGAATTACGGATTTACCGAAGGTGGCACGGGGAATGGTGGTGGTTTATTCTACGGCATTGCATCTGCGGACCCGGCGGCCTTGAAAGCTGCCGTACTAGATTTGAAAGCCGGAATGGAAAGCTATTCTGCCGTTGCCGGGGCTTGGGATGGATTGGAAAGCTCGGCCAGAGAGATTCAATTTACGTTAAAGCCGGGCGCGGAAACATTAGGGATAAAGCTTTCGGATGTTACGCGACAGGTTCGCGAAGCTTTTTACGGACGTGAAGTGCAGCGTCTGCCGCGCAATGGTGAAGATGTGCGTGTTATGGTGCGATATCCGGAGTTCGCCCGACAGTCCATAGATAGTTTGCAGGGCTTGCGTATTCGATCTGCTAACGGTGTTGAAGTGCCATTGTTCTCTGTTGCGGACGTTAGCTTTGCCGACGGGGTTGGGCGCATTCAGCGCCGGGATCGTAAGCGATTGACCTATACGGGCGCGCGCGTTCGCGGTGAAAAAGCCGAACTGGCGCGAATTAAAAAAGATATGGCCGAAAACTTTATTCCCGATTGGGAATTTCGGCACCCGAATGTGAGTCGTATTGCCGTCGGGGATGATGAGATCGAGATTAATTTTATCCGTGAATTAAATATTTCTTTGGTCGCCATATTATTCATGATGTATGGCTTGCTAGCGATTGCGTTTAAATCTTACGCGCAACCGCTACTGATTATGATTGCGATACCTTTTGCGCTTGTCGGGATGATCTTTGGAAATATTATCACGGGTGTTCCCTTCGGGATCATGTCCCTCTTTGGCTTTTTTGCAGCTTCGGGCGTGGCCGTAAATGATAATTTGGTTTTAATAGATTATGTCAATCGATTGCGCGCGCGCGGGGTGGGGGCCTATCAGGCAATGCTTGATGCCTGTGTCTCACGCTTTAGACCTATTTTGCTAACATCTGTGACGACATTTGTCGGGATTACACCCATCTTGTTCGAAAATTCGACGCAAGCCGAATTTCTTAAACCCATGGTCGTCGCGCTGGCTTTCGGCGTTTTATTCGATTTCTTCCTGACCCTTATGCTGGTGCCCGCCATGTATGGCATTGGCGTCGATATCACCCGGTTCTTCCGGAGTTTATGGCGAGGAGAAAAACAGCCGGGATTAGGCTCGTCATATGATCCTGAACTAGCCTTGGCTCTAGATGATTTTGATCGGGAGTCTGATAAAATATATCACTCTGTCAGAAACCGCCCTGCGCCTGCAGAATAATTACTCTCATTTTAGTAAAAGAAAAAGAAAGCTTGATATGAATCTCAAACAATGCCTTGCCCCATCATTATTTGTCTTATCCTTGGCTGCATGTAGTGCAGACACGGTTCAGTCTAACACCGCTACGGGTGACGTCGCTACCTCATCTACGGCAATTGTTACGCCTGTTTTGGGAAGTTTTGGCGTTGCGTTGGAAAATATGGACCTGACTGTAAAACCTGGTGATAATTTTTTTAAATATGTGAATGGTACATGGTTGCGAGACACAGAAATTCCGGCGGATAAATCAAATTATGGAGGCTTTTCTATCCTTACGGATTTATCGGATGAGCGCGTAAAAGCGATCATTGAGGATACTTCAAAATCCAATTCGACACCGGGGTCTGAAGAACAAAAGATCGGTGATTTTTACGCGGCTTTTATGGATGCGAGTGCGATTCAAAATGCTGGTCTTGACGGTGTTCGTGCGGATCTGGCGCAAATTTCTGCGGCTAAAACACATGCCGATATAGCGCGTCTTATGGGCGACCCTGAAATGGGATTGCGATCACCTATGGCCGGGTGGGTTGATGTTGATGTCAAAGATATCAAAAATTATATTTTCTACATCACACAATCTGGGCTTGGCATGCCTAACCGTGATTATTATCTGGACTCTGATGAAAAATCAGAGGGATTACGAACGGCCTATCTTGCGCTTTTAACAACGATGCTTTCAGAAGCCGGCGACAAAGATGCGGCGGCCTCAGCCTCGAACGTTATGGCGTTTGAAACTCAGATGGCCAAAGTACATTGGAAGCCTGCAAAACGGCGCGATCGTAGTTTGACCTATAATAAAATGACGATAGATGAAATGAAGGCTTATGCCAAAGGGTTTCCGTGGGACGCTATGTTGGAGGCATCAGGCCTTGGGAGCCAAAGTGCATTTATCATACGCGAAAACGATGCTATTCAAGGCATGGCAAAAATTTTCGCAACAACAGATGTCTCAACGCTTAAAGCTTATCTTACAGCACATTATATGAGTGGTATGGCCGCCTATCTGCCGACACGCATTGATAATGCCAATTTCGAATTCTATGGAAAAGCCTTGCGCGGTACAGAAGTCCAAAGGGATAGATGGAAACGTGCCGTCGGCCAGATTGATAATATGATGGGCGAGATGGTTGGAAAGGTTTATGTCAAAAGACATTTCCCGCCAATAGCGAAAACCCAGATGGATGTATTGGTTGAAAACCTGCGTTCGGCTTTTAAAGACGGGATTGATAATCTGGAATGGATGGGGGCGGACACCAAGACGGAAGCACAAGACAAGCTACGAAAGTTCAACCCTAAAATCGGCTATCCTGACGAATGGACGGATTACACGTCTTTATCCGTTGATCGCGCCGACCTCATCGGGACGGTAAAGTCGGCAAACCGGTGGCAGTGGGAAGATATGATTGGCAAGCTTGGTGGGCCGATTGACCGCGGTGAATGGGGTATGAACCCGCAAACGGTCAATGCTTATTATCGGCCGTCGCTTAATGAAATTGTATTTCCAGCCGCTATTTTGCAAGCGCCTTTCTTTGACCCTGCTGCGGATGCAGCTGTGAATTACGGAGGTATTGGCGCCGTAATCGGTCATGAAATGGGGCATGGTTTTGATGATCAGGGCCGAAAGACTGATGGGAATGGTCAACAACGTGATTGGTGGACTGAAGCGGACGGGGCCGCATTTAAACAACGCTCCGATGCTTTGGTTGAACAGTTCAACGCCTTTGAGCCGCTTCCGGGGTTAAATGTAAATGGGCAATTGACGCTGGGTGAAAATATTGGCGATTTGACGGGTTTGACTATGGCCTATGCCGCTTATAAAAAATCACTGAACGGGAAAGAGGCCCCTATCATTGATGGCTTTACCGGAGATCAGCGCTTTTTCTTATCTTATGGTCAAATCTGGCAGCGTAAATTCCGTGATGCGGCTTTAAGAACGCGCGTTAAAACTGACCCACATAGCCCGGGCGAATATCGCGCCAATGGAATTGTACGCAATTTCGATGCATGGTATGAGGCCTTTGACGTGCAGCCCGGTGACGCGCTTTATCTGCCACCAGAAAAACGCGTCAAGATTTGGTAGGCGCAGCGCTAATTCTGAAAAAATAACGATCCTCGCCTGATCTATGTCGGGCGGGATTATCCTTTCTTCATACGGAAAATACGAACGTCACGCGGGGCAATGGTGACTTTAAATTGGGACGTCAGGGTTCCGGCATTTTCCCCCGTCCATAAATCCAGCATGGTGAAACTGTCATTTTTAAAATCGGGCGTGCGGTCAGTGAGATAATCTTCCAACTCGGCGTCATAGAAATTATAGCTCTCGGACTGGACGAAATCACTACGGTTTAGAAAAGCAATGGCCCAATCACCAGCTGAGAGCGGTTTTACCCAAATATCGACCTCCCCGCCGCTGCGATGGGCAAAACCCTGAATGCCCAACTTATCTTGGTTGACGGCGATGACAGCTTTATTAGTCAGCACGTCAATGATATCTTGGGACAGGTTACGAAAATCTGTGCCGACAATGAGCGGCGCTGCCAGCATGGCCCACATGGCGAAATGGGCACGGTTTTCTGACAGTGTCGGCAGATTGCCGACTTCCAGCATATCAGGGTCGTTCCAATGGCCCGGCCCGGCAGCGGCGCGTTTGCCCTTTTGCATGTCCAGAATAGGGAGAATGCCGTGACTATCCCAGGTGCCGTGATCAATAGAACAATCCCAGCAATTAATGATGTCTCCCGTTGTGCGCCACAGATGGCCTATGTCTTTGGCCCATGTCCAAGGCTCGCTTTGCCCCCATTCACACACAGAAAAGACCATAGGTCGCCCGGCCGCTTTTATCGCATCGCGCATGACGGTATAGGCTTCGATGGGATTGCGCTGGGCTTTGCCTTCACCCGTATTGCACCAGTCATATTTGAGGTAATCTACACCCCAACGGGCATATTGCAGGGCGTCCTGATATTCATACCCTTGCGAGCCGGGCTTTTTCTGACAGGTATGTGTACCGGCATCCGAATAAATTCCGAGCTTTAGGCCGCGTTTATGGACATAATCTGCCAAGGCTTTTATCCCGCTCGGGAATCGTTTTGGATCCGGCTGGATAAAGCCGTCTTTATCACGTTTCCCGTGCCAACAATCATCGAGATTGACATATTCATAGCCCGCATCACGCAGGCCTGTTTTGACCATGGCGTCAGCGGTTTCTCTGACGAGGGTTTCGTCAATATCGCAATCAAAATGATTCCAGCTATTCCAGCCCATAGGCGGCGTTTTTGCCAATTCTTCAAATTTCTGGGCTGTCGCGGGGACGGGCGCGAGCAAGCCAATAAGCCCGAAGAGGGTCATTAGCGATAGACGCGCGCGGACGTCAGAAAGTCCTATTTTAAAGTTTTTCTTAAATTTTTGATCGCATGGTGTATTCATAACCTGTCTTTCCAAGCTTCCCCCTCCAAGCTTTGTCATTGTGAGTAGAATGGATTGCATATGTCTTATCACCGTCGAATGCCTTTTCCATCAAAAACTTTGGCGCGGTTTTAAATATCCAAAACATCGTGCTCAGGATTGACGGGTTTGGGTGACGTTCGTAGTTTCTGCCTCCAGTACATAATCTTGCCAAGCATAGGGGACAGGATTGGACAGTTCGAGATGGCGTGCAAGGATATGGGGCAAAGCAGCGAGGCCGATAACGCCATTAATTTCTCGGTCAAGTGCGTCTGTGTCGGAAGAAAATTCATCAACTTTTGGCAGGCCGTCCGTTTCAAGTGCGACCCACATTTTATTGCGTGTGACAAGCATAGACAGTTTGACCTTTTTCTTATCTGTAATTTTACGAAGGTCGTCATAAAGATTGATAAAGCGCATGATGCGGTCGGGGTTTAAAAATAAATGCCCTAAAGTCTGATCATCCGTATGCACATCATAATAGCTATTAAACTCAAGACTAGAGGTCTTAATTTCGTCCATCTTATGGCGTTTTCCATTGGTCAGTCGATCAAACGACCCTGAAAATCCGTAATGCCTACGCGAGGTTATCAGCGTGCGGTTATCACTCTCAAAACCGTCTAATTCCATTTCTAACATCAGGCCTTCAAAGACTTTGATGATACGGGTGCGGGTCCGTCTTTGGCCTTTACTATCTGTATAGGTTTCGACCTCGGTACGGGTTAGCTTTGTGCCAATAGATTGCGCAATAATTTGCATCTGCGAATCTTGCGTATTTTGAGGTGAGCCTTGAGCGCGGTTTTGAGTGTTTGTCGGGATTGGACCGAGGGCCGCTAAATAATGCATATTATCAAACCGACCTAAAAATCCGGCGTGGCTAAATGTCTTTAAAACCGCGCCATGCGTGTTTTTAACATTGTAAATGCCCAAGCCGATAGCGTCTTGCACATAATGCGCGAGGTCGGCTTTGGCTTTGAAGACGGCTTTGTTCTTTCTGCGCGCGACTGACCGAATTTTGAAAAAGACAATTGCCGTTGCGATAAGGGCAGGCACAAGGGCGGGGTCATAAAGTTTTTGCAGAGCTATAGCGCCTAGGCCACCGACGATTATCGTCGCGAAACTTATCATGTTCCAAGGATGTTTAGTGTTTCCGACTTTAGTCTGTAAGGGCCGAATATCACTTTCTAGGCGTGGACCTAGCGCGCTGTTAAACAAGGCTCTTTGCTGTTCAAATAGGTCTTTCGGCCAATTTCCTTGCATGTATAAAACTCGATCTATTTCGTCTATCGTCGATGTCGTCTGGACTTCTCGTCGAAAAGTTCTGCCAGTTTCTCTGTCATGACCCCGCCGAGTTGTTCAACATCCATAATCGTGACGGCGCGTTTATACCAGCGTGTGACGTCATGGCCTATACCAATAGCGACAAGTTCAACCTCGGACCGGTTTTCGATTTTGTCGATGACCATACGCAGATGGTTTTCCAGTAAGCCAGTCTTGTTATGGCTCTGGGTGGCATCATCCACAGGCGCGCCGTCAGAGATGACCATCAATATACGGCGCTGTTCGGGTCGCATCATCAGGCGGCGATAGGCCCATTCCAAGGATTCGCCGTCAATATTTTCCTTGAGCAAGCCTTCGCGCATCATCAGCCCCAGATTGCGTTTGGCCCGTCGCCATGGCATATCTGCGCCTTTATAAATTATATGGCGAAGATCATTAAGCCGTCCGGGTTGGGAGGGCTTTCCACTGGCTACCCAGTTTAGGAAACTGCGCCCACCTTTCCATGCGCGCGTGGTAAAGCCAAGAATTTCGGCTTTAACCCCGCACCGCTCCAATGTGCGTGCCATAATATCGGCGCAGACGGCGGCGACCATGATCGGCCGTCCGCGCATAGATCCGGAATTGTCAATCAGAATGGTGACAACCGTGTCTCGGAAATCGGTTTCTTTTTCTTCTTTGAATGTAAGCGCTGACATGGGGTCAATAACAACGCGTGTTAGACGCGCCGTATCTAGCAGACCTTCTTCCAGATCAAATGTCCAACTGCGTTGCTGCTGTGCCAGCAAACGCCTTTGCAAACGGTTAGCGAGCCGGGCAATAGCGCCTGACAGCCCGGCCATATGCCCGTCCAGATAGCCGCGTAGACGGTCTAGTTCTTCAACCTCACACAGATCTTCCGCCTTGATCACTTCATCATGTGTTGTTGTGTAAATA
Source organism: uncultured Caulobacterales bacterium (assembly GCA_964607445.1). Taxonomy (GTDB): domain Bacteria; phylum Pseudomonadota; class Alphaproteobacteria; order Caulobacterales; family Maricaulaceae; genus CALCKU01. The sequence goes on along the minus strand of CAZSKN010000001.1, from coordinate 176,372 downwards.
CGGTAAGGGTCCGGCAGGTTTGTCGGTTGGACATTATGGGGTGTGTTATTGGGCTCTTGTTCATTATCATCACCTTCACCGTCAATATTTTCAGCGTCCACCATGTCTTGAGGGTCAGCATCGTCATCATCCATGGCGTCGGCATCAGAGACCTCGGTCTGTCCTGATTGTTCTTCGCGTGGCGTATCAGGTGTTTGATCGGCTTGTTCATCTTCGTTCTCGGAGCTTTCTTCGTCTTGATCGTCCTCGTCTTCTTCAGCTTGTGAAAAGTCGTCGCCCATATCAAAATCACGGATCATATCACGCGCAAATTGGGCATAGCTATCTTGGTCTGATAAGGCGTTTTTTAACTCCTCCATATGCGGGCCGGCCTTTAAGGCGACCTCTTCGCGCCATGCATCCATCAGGCCCTTACATGAACTCGGAAGCGCGCGAGCTGACAAGATTTCGCGTGCATACAGGCCGACGGCCTCGGCAAAACTATTATCATCTTTGGAAATATCGGGTTTATCAAACCCCCGTCTTTTAGCGCGTGCGTCCAGCGCCGCTGTCAGATTATCGCCAATGCCCGAAAGGTGCTGCCCGCCCAAAGCCTCGATACGCGCCTGTTCCAGGGCTTCGAAAACAGCGCGCGCCGGTCCGATCGTGGGTTGGTTTTTAGCATGCAAGATTTTGTCGTGCAGAGCCAAGCGCAGGGCCAAGCCATCGGCTTCACCACGGGCTTTGGAGATGACCTCTGGTTTGGGTTTGGGCGGCAGGCTTGGTAGCATGACCTGCTCGCGTACAATACCGGCTACGTCTCCGCCGAAGGTAACTTCTAACTCGCTCTCGCCAGATATGGCCTTGGTTGCCGAGGCGAGCGCGCGCTTAAACTCATCTAAAGGAGACTTGGACATAGCGCTTGTTCTAGCAAGCGGCGGCGTCGATGCAACCCTTCCTTTTAAAGAACCTGCGAGATGTGAAAGATAATCGTGGTCGCTCATATTAGTCTTAATCGCTTAGGGATTTATACTTTTTGTCGAGTGATAAATCTGCGCTCATCCAGAAAAAATATTCATTAAAAACCGCATGATTGCTAAGGTTAAGATAAGTGCAATAATGATTAAAAATACTGAAATGCGTGTTGTGCCGTGTAAGTCAGTTGCGCCAATGTAAGGAATAGACATAACTAACACGAATATGATGCACTCAACTGATAAAGTAGGGCCATTGCTGTGATTGACGCAAGTGTAATTTTTGGGACGAAGAAATTATCTGTTTGGTACCTTATACAAAAAACTGTTCGGCTGTTTAACTTAAGTATGTAGCTTAAAAATTCAGGCTATTCAAAGGCTTCATCGCAATTTAGGCACCGATGTTTTCGATCTATATTTGACATATTCTTATATCTCCCGCGAAAAATAATAAGGCTCTAATTTTAAGCGACCATAACCGTCGCACTACTTTCGGGTAAATCTTTGCCAAAGGCGCGCTGATAAAATTCGGCGATGATCGGGCGTTCCAGCTCGTCGCATTTATTCAGGAATGTCATGCGGAAAGCTTGGGCGATATCACCGTCGAAAATACGGGTATTTTCAGCCCAGTTCATCACGGTTCGTGGTGACATAACCGTAGAAATATCACCGTTTATGAAAGCTTTACGGCTCATATCTGCGACGCGTACCATAGACGCCAATATATCCTTGCCTTCGGCTGTGTCAAAGCTGGGCGATTTTGCTAATACGATAGCTTCTTCTGATTCATAGGAGAGATAGTTGAGCTGTGTGACAATAGACCAGCGGTCCATCTGGCCTTGGTTGATTTGTTGTGTGCCGTGATAAAGCCCTGTGGTATCGCCCAGACCGACAGTGTTTGTGGTTGAAAACAGACGAAAGGCTTTGTGCGGCGTGATGACCTTGTTCTGGTCAAGCAGGGTCAGGCGGCCTTGAGCCTCTAGAATACGCTGGATGACAAACATGACGTCAGGGCGTCCGGCGTCATATTCATCAAATGTGAGCGCTACAGGGTTTTGTAAGGCCCACGGTAAAAGCCCTTCGCGGAACTCGGTAATTTGCTTGCCGTCTTTCAGGACAATCGCGTCCTTGCCAATTAAGTCAATCCGCGAGACATGACTATCAAGATTGATCCGTACAAGCGGCCAATTTAAACGCGCTGCGACTTGCTCGATATGGGTAGATTTTCCTGTACCGTGATAGCCTTGGATCATGACGCGGCGATCATGGGCGAAACCGGCACATATAGCCTGGGTGGTCTCGCGATCAAAAATATAGGCTTTGTCCAGCGGCGGTACGTGCTCAGAGGCTTCGCTAAAGGCCGGAATGTCCATATCAAAATCAACGCCAAATGTCTCGCGTGCAGACAGGGTTATATCCGGCTGGGAAATAGGGAATGGAGTGCTCATGTCGGATGGCTTTCGTTAGGGGCGCTTAACCCAGATCGGTGGTTTTAAGGACTTTATAGGCTTTGACGACGCGTGCAAAACTTTCTTCCGTACTCCGATCACCTTTATTGGCATCGGGGTGAAGTTGTTTGACGAGCTGGGTGTAGCGTTTACGCACATCAGATTTTGTGGCTGTGTCGTCCAGTCCCATATCATTAAGGGCTTTGATCTGGAGTTTAGACAGTCGCCGTCTGGGTTGTTCGGCAATGTCCTTACTGCCATCGCCAAAAATAGACAATGGATCGGCATAATCATCGCCGCCGCCTACGCGTGATTTTTTACGGGCCTTGGCGCGCTCGCCGGTATTTTTACGCACGTCCCAAGTTGGCCGGTGCCCGTGGCGCGCGCCAGCCTGCCATTCATGAATGTCATCATCTGACATATCGGAAAAGAAATTCCAGTTCTTATTATATTCGCGGGCATGGGCGGTGCAGAAATTATAATATTCACGAATGCGATCCGGGCTTTTAGGGGCTTTACACCCGCCCATGCTGACACATCCGGCCCAATCACATTCTTTTTCATCCGGGCGTTGCTTTTTTTTGCCCTTATTTATGCGAATGTCGATGCCTTTGGGCTTGTATTCGTAACTTCCAGCCATGATATATCGTACTCATCTTGTAAAATAGGACTGCGTAAAATGGGGTTAATTGCATCAGCAATCAAGGAAAAACTGACAGAAAAGTTTAATCCGTCGCAATTAGACGTTATTGACGAAAGCTATCAGCACGCTGGTCATGCTGGCGCGCGTCAACATGCGGCCGAACACGGCGCCAGTGAAAGCCATTTTCATGTTATTATCGTCGCGCCAATTTTTGAAGATATGTCGAGATTGCAGCGTCACCGGGCGGTCATGGACACATTGTCTGAGGAAATGAAGTCGGTGCATGCGTTGAAATTAAGTGCATCGGCGAATTAAGGGAAATCAGCCAAAAGTTTGCGTCGTTACAATATTACACGCAACCGATAAATCCATAGGGAATGCAAAGTTATATTGACAGCCTTTAAGGAATGCGAAACTAGTTATGGGTCATTTATGTTAAAACTCTAAGGTCAAATATATGAGATCCCTAATCATTACTGCTTCGCTCATAGTGCTTTCATCCGCCTTAGCAGCGTGTGGTGGTGGAGGTGGAGGATCTGCGGATAATTCAATTTCATTTACGCCACCACCACCTCCTCCTCCCCCGCCGCCACCTCCACCTCCACC
>CAZSKN010000001.1:164253-172622 GCA_964607445.1 uncultured Caulobacterales bacterium | reverse complement strand
CCACCTCCGGCAACTGGTAATCCGGTGACGATCAGTGGTACGATGACATTTGATTTTGTACCTTTTAATACAGCGACGAACGGTCTCGATTTTTCTGCGGTCTCGCAACGCCCTATTCGCGGCGCTGAAGTTCAGCTTTTAGCGGCGGATAATTCCGTTCTGGCATCAGGTCTGACGAGTGACACAGGACAATATAGTCTCGAAGTTGCGGAAAATACCGATGTGCGCGTACAGGTAAATGCACGTCTATCGCAAAGCACAGGGGCAACGTGGGACGTCTTTGTGCAGGACAATACGAATAGTAATGCGCGTTACGCTATTGCGGGAACGATTATGAATTCGGGTACAGCAGATTCAACCCGTGACCTAAATGCGCCATCAGGATCAAATGGTACGACTTTTACATCTGCGCGTTCATCGGGGCCTTTTGCTATTCTTGATCCGATTTATGATACGCTCAGATTATTCGAAGCCATTGATGCCGATATTGTCTTTCCGGTTGCCCGATTTAACTGGAGTGTTAACAATCGACCGTCTTCAGGCAATATAGCCGATGGTGATATTGGCACGTCGTCCTATATAGGCAATGGGAATATTCTCATTTTGGGTGCAGCCGATAATGATACAGATGAAAATGATACCCATGTTGTTGTGCATGAATGGGGTCATTATTATGAAGATCAACTTTCACGATCTGACTCTGTTGGCGGTCCTCACGGCGGCGGTGATCGTTTAGACCCGCGCGTCGCCTTGAGTGAAGGATGGGGTAATGCTGTGTCTGGCATTGGCACAAATGACCCTGTCTACCGAGACAGTAGCGGTTCCCAGCAGGCGCAGGGATTTTCGTTTAACGTTGAAAATAATAATAATTTCAATGACGGTTGGTTTAGCGAAGGGTCGGTTCAATCCATTATTTATGATATTTTTGATTCTGAAAATGATGGGGCGGATGTTATTTCGGCAGGGCTTGCGCCCATTCATGAGGCCTTTTTAGGTTCGATTTATACAGACAGCGCTTTTTTCACCACAATCTATTCTTATCTTGAGAGTTTACGCGGCACTGCATCTAGTGCGATTTCTGAAACCGATTTGACGGCCTTGCTTACAGAACAAACTATTAATGGCACAGGATCAGCGGGCCTAGGTGAAACCAATAATGGGGGAATAGCCACGGCTTTACCGGTCTATAATGTCGTGACCGTGAACGGGCCTCCGGTTGAGGTGTGTTCAGTTGATAATGCGGGTGAATTTAACAAATTGAGCAACCGGCCATTTATATCTTTGGATATTCCGACGACAGGCTCTTATACTTTGACGATGACCCGAAGTTCAGGGGCTACGAACCGCGATCCAGATTTCCTGGTTTATCGTAATGGGACCCTTATCGCGCGTGCTGAAACGCCGCCGAGTAATTCGGAGACAACCTCGTTGACTCTTCAAGCCGGGGAACATGTTATTGAAGCTTATGATTTCTTCAATTTCGGTACCGATATTAGCCAAACGACGACAGCGACAGATGACGTATGTTTTAATTTTAGCGTAACAGGGTAGGATATAGTATGACGAAACCTTTCAATTTTAAAATTTCATATATCTTGTGTTTAAGCCTCGGCCTTGGAATATTCAGCCTTGGATTAACAGCCTGTTCTAATGCGGCTTTATCAGTGGACAAAGCTGCACAAACTTCGACGGCACAAGATCTATCAGGAGAGACGCAAGGCCAACAGGCAAATTTCGTTAAAACAACATCGCAACGTGATTACCTCAAACCCGGAGCGGCTATACGGTTTTCACATGATTTGAAAAGTCAATTGGAGGTCGGCGAGATTGGCCAGTTTACCTTAACCGCCAAGAATGAATATAATGCGGGTGATATGAAAATTAATATGAATGCGGGCAAAGGGTTACAGTTATTGTCTGCATCTGAAAGTGCGTCTTTTTCTTTGCGTGATAAAACCGCACATACAATGGATGTGTCATTTTCTACTCTCAATAAGGGCCGCCATTATATTAATGTAAGCGCGATTGTAACGATAGATGGACGGGTGACGCGCCGTAATTATGCTGTCGGTGTACAAGTTGGCGCGCCGCAGGCTAAAGCACGTCCTGAAAACTTGCACATTAATCAAGATACAGGCGTTGCCTATATTGTTATGCCCGCGCAGGAAACTATCAATGGCGTACCTGTCGAACCTAATCCATAGATCGGCTATAGGACTTTTATGGGCCGCGATTGCGGCCTTTTAATAAATTTATCTGACCAAAGCGCTACGCTACGTCTTTGAGCGGAACATCCATTCGGGACAGCATTTCCTTAGGCACAACTTGCCAGAATTTACCGCGTTCTAACGCCCATTCCAGTAACAGTTTTCTAGAAAATTCAGACCCTGTTTGATCCGCGTGTTGGGCGATAAGCGCTTTACAACATTCTTCCCAATGCTGGCTTTCAAATCGTTGCCAGATAACACTATCTGGATTGACAGCCTTTTCAAACATTTCACTTTCATCATAGATGAAGGCCATGCCGCCTGTCATGCCTGCCCCGAAATTGTCACCGACATCACCGAGTATGACGGCCATGCCGCCTGTCATATATTCGCATCCATTGGTTCCGCAACCTTCAACAACGGTCACAGCACCTGAATTTCTAACGCAAAACCGTTCCCCCGCGCGCCCAGAGGCCATTAAACTTCCTTTTGTGGCACCATATAAACAAGTGTTCCCGATAATTGCACTTTCGTGGCCGGAAATGCGTGTTCGTCCTTGTGGAGCGACGATTATTTCCGCACCGGACAAGCCTTTGCCGACATAATCATTGGCATCACCATCGACAATCAGGCGCAAGCCTTTCATTCCGAAAGCACCAAGAGATTGTCCGGCAGACCCGCGAAGCCGTACGGTTAAATGACCATCAGGCAATCCCTCAGCTCCAAATTTTTGATAAATATGGGAACTGGTGCGCGTGCCTACGGCGCGATGGGTGTTTTGCACTGAATAAATCAAATGGGTTTTTTCACCGCGTTCAAACAATTGTTTGGCATCCGCGAGAATGCCCACATCCAATGTATCGGGTACATCTATACGATCTTTCCGAGTGTCTTTGACGGGGCGGTTATCGACGCGAGCCAAGATCGGATTCAAATCAAGATCATCCAAATGCTCGGCCCCGCGTGAAACCTGTGTCAGCATATCGGTACGACCGATAATATCCTCTAGGCGCTCTACACCGAGCGCGGCCAATATCTCGCGAACATCCTCGGCGATAAAGGTCATCAGATTGATAACTTTCTCGGGCGTGCCCGTGAATTTTTCGCGCAGGCGAGGGTCTTGAACACACACACCTACGGGGCAGGTATTGCTGTGACATTGTCGCACCATAATACAGCCCATGGCTACAAGTGATAATGTACCAATACCGTATTCTTCGGCACCTAACATGGCCGCGATAACAATGTCTTTCCCGGTTTTTAAGCCCCCGTCTGTACGCAAGGTCACTTGATCGCGTAGATTATTCAAGGTGAGAACCTGATGAGCTTCGGAAAGGCCAAGCTCCCATGGGATGCCCGCATATTTTAGCGAGGTATTCGGGGAGGCGCCTGTACCACCATTATGTCCTGCGATTAAAATCGTATCGGCTTTAGCTTTGGCTACACCAGCCGCTATGGTCCCGACGCCGGATGATGCGACTAATTTTACAGCCACCCGTGCGGTAGGATTTATTTGTTTGAGATCATAAATCAATTGGGCCAAATCTTCGATAGAATAAATATCGTGATGAGGCGGCGGTGAGATGAGGGTCACACCCGGTGTTGCGTTACGGAACTTTGCAATCATTTCTGTAACTTTGAAACCGGGTAATTGTCCACCTTCTCCGGGCTTGGCACCTTGGGCGACCTTGATTTCAATCTCGCGGCACTGATTTAAATATTCGGCATTCACGCCAAATCGTCCAGATGCAATTTGTTTAACGGCAGAATTTGGATTATCCCCATTGGGTAAGGTTTTATAGCGGGCACGATCTTCGCCGCCTTCACCAGAAACCGATTTTGCGCCGATACGGTTCATGGCAATGTTAAGCGTACCATGCGCTTCGGGTGATAATGCCCCGAGTGACATTCCCGGCGTGCAAAACCGTCTGCGGATTTCATTAACGCTTTGAATTCGGTGCAGGGGTAAAGGTTTGGCCTGCGGTTTAATATCCAGTAAGTCCCGAATTTGGATCGGGGCCGCAGAGTTGACCAAGGCGGCATATTTTTTATAAAGCTCTAAATCTTCATCTCCCACAGCCTCTTGCAGCATATGGATCATTTCTGCCTGATAGGCATGTCGTTCACCTTTGGCGCGTACGCGGTAAAGGCCGCCAACGGGCAGACGAATCACAGCGGGATGATAAGCGTTTTCATGGGCATCAAGGATTTTAGCCTCTAGCCCGGCTAATCCGATTCCGGAAATACGCGAAGTCATACCGGGGAAATTTTCGCCAACCAAGGCCCGCGATAATCCCAAGGCTTCGAAATTGTTTCCTCCGCGATAGGAAGAGATAACGGAAATTCCCATTTTGGAAATTATCTTTAAAAGCCCGCCTTCAATCGCCTTTTTATATTGGGCTACGGCCGTATTTGCGTCCATGTCTAAGAGACCGCGGGATACGCGGTCTAAAAGACTGTCTTGGGCCATATAGGCATTCACCGCCGTGGCGCCAGCGCCGATAAGAACGGCGAAATAATGGGTGTCTAAACATTCTGCAGATCGTACTAAAATAGAACAAGAGGATCGTAAGCCCTGTTCGACAAGATGGGTTTGCACGGCGCCGACACATAAGATGATCGGGGCCGCAGCTCTGACGTCTGAGACATATTCATCTGTGAGAATAATGTTTTCAGACCCGGCTTCTACGGCGTCTTGAGCGGCTTTTTTAATACGCGCCAATGTATCTTTTAAAACCTGACCACGCGGGACATTATCGGTCTCGGAAATTTCGAATGTGCAATCTATAATCGTCGCCTTTTTGGGGCCAACAAGGCTCAAAAACCTTGCGAGCATGCCAGTGGTCATGACAGGGCTTTCTAGCACCAGCATTTCATTAGTCTGGCTTTTATCTTCAGCGAGAATATTGCGTAGATTCCGAAAGCGGGTTTTTAAACCCATGACGCGGGTTTCGCGTAGAGGGTCAATTGGAGGGTTGGTGACTTGGCTAAAGTTTTGCCGGAAATAATGCGATAGAGGTCTGTAAATATTCGAGAGGACAGCCAAGGGCGTATCATCCCCCATAGACCCTACGGTTTCCTTTCCAGTTTCGGCCATAGGCGAGAGGATAAGCTCGAGGTCTTCTAGAGATTGTCCGCACGACATTTGCCGACGTGATAATTTTTCGCCCGATAGGGTTGGGGTGGGTTCAGAGCCAGATAGTTTTTCATCCAGATTGACGACTTTACCCAACCATTTCTTATACGGACGTTTATCCGATAATTCGTTGAGAATATCTGTAGAGTTATAAAATTTTCCTTCGTCGAGATCGACAGCAATCATCCGACCAGGCTTAATTGCGCCTTTACGGGTAATGCTTTTTTCAGACATGGGGCACATGCCGGTTTCAGACCCAATAGCGATAATCCCGTCATCAGAAATAGAATAGCGCAAGGGGCGCAAACCGTTGCGGTCCAGTCCCGCGACACACCAACGCCCGTCATAAGCGGCAAGCGCGGCAGGGCCGTCCCACGGCTCCATCACGGCATTGCAATATTCGTAAAGTGCGCGCCAGTTATCCGGCATGAGATCTCCGCGCTTAGAATAGGCTTCTGGAACCAGAAGTGTTTTGGCCATAGGGGCCGTGCGCCCGGCACGTACAAGCAATTCAAATGTAGCGTCCAAGGCCGCCGAGTCCGAGCTGCCCTTTTGAATGATAGGCTTAACATCTTCCGCGCGATCCCCAAAGGCGGATGACGCCATTTTCTTTTCATGGCTTTTCATGAAATTTGTATTAGCCTTGACGGTATTGATTTCCCCGTTATGGGCCAGCATACGAAAAGGTTGTGCGAGCCACCATTGGGGAAAGGTATTTGTAGAATAACGCTGATGATAAATTGCGGCGCGCGATACAAAACGTTCATCTTTTAAATCAGGGTAAAAAACGTCAATATCTTCGGCTAAAAACATACCTTTATAAATAATGGTTTGTACCGATAAAGAGCAGACATAGAAACTCGGAATGGCGGCCGCGATAACGCGTTTTTCAATACGTCTGCGTACAATATAAAGTTCCCGCTCTAGCTTATTGCCTTTGCGTCCTTTCGGGTCCCGGAACATAACCTGTTCAATGGCAGGTCGGGTCGCGCGGGCTTTTTCACCAATTACCGACACTTCGATCGGGACTTGTCGCCAACCATAAATGTAGAAACCTTCTTTGAGAAGTTCGGTTTCGACAATTGTTCGGGCGGCTTCTTGCGCGCCAAAATCTGTACGCGGTAAAAAGATCATCCCGACGGCGACCTTGGCTGATGAAGCTTTGTGGCCTGTACGCTCGACTTGGGCTTTGAAAAACTCTTGTGCAATATCGACGCGAATTCCCGCCCCGTCTCCGGTTTTTCCGTCCGCATCAACCGCGCCTCTGTGCCACACATTTTTAAGCGCTTGGATCGACATTTCGACCACATCCCGGCGCGGGGTTCCGTCTATACTGGCCACAAGCCCGACCCCGCAGGCATCATGCTCGTCGTCTGGATTATAGGCATGGTTAGCGATCAGGTGGTCGCGGTTTTTCTCGTATGTTTTGAGCCATTCAGTCATGGTTTCGTCCTATTCCGCTCCATTTCGGACAATCTGTGCGATGACAGTCATCTGGATATGCGGGTGTCTCAATTTTAAAAATATTATTGCTGTTCAAGTATTTTCCAATCAATTGGAGCATAATTACTCAGCGGCTACTTTGGAATCGGCGTGACTTAACGCCTTTAGATATGTGTGCATATGGGCCGCGGCGTCTCGACCTTCGCGTATGGCCCAAACGACAAGAGAGGCCCCGCGGACAATATCGCCCGCCGCGAATACACCGGGCAGATTGGTTTCAAACGTGACGGGGTTGGCCCGTATTGTGCCCCACCGTGTGAGGGTTAAATCAGTGGAGAGGTCTTTCATATTTTCAGGTGTAAAGCCGAGCGCTTTAATGACCAGATCGGCTTTTACGTTAAATTCCGCGCCTTTGACGGCTTCAACACTTTCCCGCCCTGAAGCTTCTTTTGTTCCCAAGCGCATACGATCCGCGCGAACGAAATTGATCTTTCCGTCCTGATCATGAATAGCCTTGGGTGCTGCAAGCCATTCAAATATCACACCTTCTTCTTGTGCATTTTTTGTCTCGCGCGCCGACCCGGGCATGTTGGCATGATCCCGCCGGTATAAGCAGGTAACCGTCTTGGCACCTTGGCGCATGGCTGTGCGTACACAATCCATGGCTGTATCCCCGCCGCCGATAACCACAACATCTCTATCCTTGGCGGTTTCAGATGTCACTTTATCGCCCAAACCCCGCCTGTTACTGTCAATTAAAAAGGGTAAAGCGGCGCTCACACCCTCAGCGCCTGCGCCCGGACATTCCAGATCGCGAGCTTTATAGACACCTGTGGCAATTAATATGGCTTGGTGCTTTTCGCGTATTTTTTCAAAACTGATATCCGTTCCAATATCAACGCCCAATTCAAATTTAATCCCGCCGTCAATCAACCGTTGGGTCCGGCGCTCAACTATTTTCTTATCCAGTTTGAAGTTGGGAATGCCGTATATTAACAATCCACCTGCGCGGTCATGGCGATCATAGACCGTAACCTGCCAGCCCTGGTGTCGAAGTTCTTCGGCTGCGGCCAGTCCAGCAGGCCCGGCTCCGATAATACCGACAGATAGCGCGCGTTCTTTGCGCGGCGCAATAGGGTCAACCCAACCTTCCTGCCAAGCCGTATCGGTCAAAAACCGTTCAACCGAGCCAATTGTGACGGTGCCGTGACCGGATTGCTCAATAACACATGACCCTTCGCAGAGACGGTCTTGCGGGCAGATGCGGCCACAGATTTCGGGCATGGAATTTGTCGCGCTGGACAGGCGGTAAGCTTCTTCAATTCGCCCCTCAGCCGTTAATTTCAACCAATCGGGTATGTTATTTTCCAGCGGGCAATGATTTTGGCAAAAAGGCACACCACATTGCGAACACCGCGAGGCCTGTTCTTTGGCTTTGGCATCAATATAATCGCCGTAAATTTCCAGAAAATCACCATTACGGGTTTTCGCCTTACGTTTTTCGGGCATATCTCGACCGGTTTCGACAAATTGTAGCATTTTTGACGCCATAATATTTCCTATCGCCCTTCTTTCCAGTCGCC
>CAZSKN010000001.1:104183-164153 GCA_964607445.1 uncultured Caulobacterales bacterium | reverse complement strand
GCCTGATTGTTTAGGCTTAAAAGCCACGTCTAACCTGTGTCACGCGGCCCGCCTTTTACCGAGTCTGATTTGAAAAATCAAGATGCGACAATTTGTCAACAAGAGGATAAATATATAAATTATAATTCTGCTTATCTTGTTGATTATAATGCAATAATTTTTATTTTTTGACTGTACCCTTATCAATTTAAGAAACTATATTGAATATTTTTATTCCCGTTTGTTAGGCTATATTCCGATTTGGAAGTATATATTGGTATTCGGACACTCAGACATTAAACACGGATTGACCGCGCGAGATTGTATAAAATTATAGGCTTGTCCTAATAAGTTAGTAAATATTTCACCTTAAGCAGACCCATGTCTTGGTTACACCTTATTATTCTGGCCCTTATTCAGGGTTTAACTGAATTTCTACCGGTTTCGAGCTCGGCGCATTTGATATTACCTGCCCAGGTATTGGGATGGGAAGATCAAGGGGCGATGATTGACCTGATGGCGCATTTCGGGACGCTTTTCGCCGTTCTGTTATATTTCCGCAAAGATGTTGGGGCCATGGTAAGCGGATGTCTTGATTTGTTGCATCGACGTCTCAATGTAAATTCAGTTTTGGCCTTAAATCTTATTTTAGCGACGCCGCCTGTTCTGATTTTCGGCGCCTTGATTGAATTTGGCGGGTTGGATACAGTTTTGCGTTCACCATTGATCATTGCTCTGGCTTTTATGGTTTTCGGGGTTGTTTTATGGCTAGCTGATCTTTGGGGGGCTCATAGCCGCAAGACCGAAGATCTGACATGGCGAGGGGCTATCGGTATGGGCATGGCGCAAGCTTTAGCGCTTATTCCCGGAACTTCCCGGTCTGGCATCACTATGACGGCCGCTTTGGCCATGGGCTTAACCCGCATTGAGGCGGCTCGATTTTCGATGTTAATGAGCCTCCCGGTTATCGGGGTTAGCGGGCTTTACGCATTTTTTAAACTTGCCAGTGGACAGACAGGTCAAGCCACACTCTCGGCAGGCCTTGTCGTCGCGGCGCTCTCCTTTATTGTCGCCTATATGACGATTGCTATATTCATGAAATACGTCCCTAAAATCGGGATGTTCCCCTTTATGGTGTATCGCCTTGCACTCGGAACTCTTTTGCTATTGTGGGTATTGGGGGTCTTTTAAGTCTCCTAAGTTTATGGTGTTGGAGGTTGATAAAGTGAATATGTATTTCACTATAGACATTTCTATCAAGCAAATTTAAGCGCATTTATGTTCTTGTCTTCTCGTGTCTTTACAAGTGCTTTGATGTGCCTTTTCATCAGTTTTGGTGTTCTTTTTCCGGCATGGGCAGGGACGGTAAACCCCCAAGCGCTTGAGAACCGAATTCATAATTTGATGCAAACCCGTAACATGGTCGGCCTGTCTGTGGCCGTCGTTGAAAACGGGGATATCACCTATACAAAGGGTTTTGGCGAGACCGTCAAGGGGAGTGGTGATAAGGTTACGCCTGAAACAGTGTTTAGGTGGGCGTCTGTGTCCAAAGGTGTTGCGGCGGCGACGATTTTAACCTTGGTAGAATCTGGGGATGTGGCCCTTGGCTCTCGGGCCGAAGATTTCGCGCCGTCTTTGGAATTACCGATCTCAGAGCATGATGTAACTATTGAAAACATATTGGCCCATCAGGTTGGCATTGTCCGTAATGCCTATGATAATTGGATAGAAGCTGGGAAAAAAGCAAAAATGACCCGCCGTGCGCTAAAAGGTTTGCCGCATATTTGTGAGCCGGGCACCTGTCATAGCTATCAAAATGTCGCATTTGATAGCGTGTCTGAAGTTGCGGAAAACGTCACAGGCCTTCCTTATAAGGCCGTTGTTTCCGAACGCCTCTTTCGTCCTCTTGGAATGAAAACCGCCTCAACAACCTATGAAGGGTTAACGCGGTCAAAAAGTTGGGCGCGTCCGCACACCCGAACAGGTCAACCCATTTCGCGCGTAAAACCGCATTATTATCGTTTACCTGCGGCAGCGGGTGTCAATTCTTCCGTCATAGATCTTGCGAAATGGATGCGGGCGCAAATGGATGTGTCCCCGCCAAATTTAACTTCGGATATGCGTGTCGCCATGCAAACCCCGCGCGTGGAAACTCCCCGCGAAAATAGGTTTTTACGTCGTAAGTTTACGGCTTTGGATAATGCGCGCTATGGTTTGGGATGGCGGATTTATGATTATGGAGATCGACGTGTGATCGGACACCGGGGAGGTGTAGAAGGGTATCGGGCTTTGGTCTTATTTGATCCTGAGATAAGGTCCGGTGTAGCGCTTATGTGGAATAGCAGCCATTCCGAGCCGATTGGCTTGCAGCTCGAAATTATGGATCAGATTTACCATTTGCCACGCCGGGACTGGATGCGTATTGGCCCTAAATAAATCTAGGCGCGTGTTAGCGATCAATCCATTTTTTGATCTTCGGAACCTGGCTGGCGATTAAGCGCTCAATCAATTTATCGCTCTCGGACTCTGAAATAAGTATCTGCCGATGTACAGGTTTGACAAAGCCTTCAGTAACAGTGTGATCCAGAAATTGTTGCAGCCCGTCAAAGTAATTTTCAACATTCATAAGACCAACGGGCTTACTGTGGATACCCAGTTGCGACCATGTCAAAATTTCAAAAGTCTCTTCAAGTGTCCCAATACCTCCGGGCAGGGCGATGAAGGCATCGGAGAGATCAGCCATCATGGCTTTACGCTCATGCATAGATGATGTCAGATGTAATTCGCTCAAGCCTTTATGGCTAAGTTCTAAATCGGATAAAGCCTCGGGAATAACGCCAATAACCTCGCCGCCTTCTGCGAGTGCAGCATCGGCTACAATACCCATTAAACCTACAGATGCCCCGCCGTAAACAAGACCTAAACCTTTGCGTGCAAGCGCGGCCCCAAGGGTCCGGGCGGCTGTTTTATAAAGCGGGTTTTTGCCAAAGCTTGAGCCGCAAAACACACAAACCCGCATATTTTTAAACCTTTGTATCGTCATAAAAACCCGCCTCACTTTAAAAAGGGGCGGGTTTGAAATGAGCGTTATGTTTCTGGCTAGAGCTTTTTAAATTTCAGGGTCATGCGATCTGACTCGCCAATAGCCTTTAATTTGGCCTGTAGATCAGGATTATCCCGGCTCGTACCTAGTGACGGTGGTAAGCGCCAAACAATATCGTCCGTTGTCGGTTGATCTTGCGGATTAGCATTGATTTCACTTGTGCCTACGAGTTTAAATCCGGCGGATTCAACTTTAGCTATGACGGCACTTTGCTTGAGATAGCCATTTTTTCCAGTTGCCCACTCATCCGGATGATCTTCGGGACCACGATGTTGTATGACGCCAAGCGTTCCGCCCTCTTTAAGTAAGGCATGTGAGTCTTTTAAAGCCGAGCCTAAATAATCATGTTCATCGCTAAACCGGTTTAAATTATGCATGGCGCGGATGAATAAGACGGCATCAGCAGTGCCGTCTAACGCGGCGTCACGATTACCAAAAGCAAAAGCTGTGATATTACTGTTTTCGCCGCCGGGCCAAGCTTTGGCCTTAGCCGTCCATTCCGTAGGCCATGCTTTTTTCTTCTCTAAAAATTCGGCATTGGCAAAACCGCCGAAAAGGGCCCACATATCCAAATCGTAATCCATACCGATTAACCCGCCGTCATCGCCTAGATACGGTAGAAGTATTTTCGAGTACCAGCCTCCGCCCGGCAAAGCTTCGGCGACCGTCATGCCTGGGGTAATGCCAAAAAATGTCAATGTTTTTTCTGGATTGCGATAAGTATAACGGGCTTTAGCTTTATCATCCTGAGCACTTAAAACAGCAGCGAGTTTAGCGCTATTGGCGGCTGTAGTGGCTGTATTCGTGACCGTTTTGGCCGCTTGGCTCGCGGCTTGCGTCCCGCTGTCTGTCACAGCTTTAGCGCCATCCTTTGCTTGGCTACACGCGGCAAATGTAAATGTTGTGGCTGTTAGGATTGTACCTAAGATTAATTTCCGTAAAGTCATATATCCTCCAATGGCAGGTAGATTAGGCAAAATGATAGGTTACGCTATTTTTATTCTTCTGACAATAATACTGCGGCTTATGTTCGTTTTTCGTAAAACTGACCATATTTGCGAAAGCGTTCCAAATAGGCCGGAACAATGGCTTCAATGGTTTCAGGTATAATGCCGAGATCAGATAGGCTTTGGGTGGTCTCAGATACTATATTATCTTTTTGCAGGCTCACGACCTGATCGCGAGTCAAAAAAGGTGAAACAAATGGGAGGGCCCCCGAGATTTCACCCATAAATCCGAGCATATTTGCGCCGGCCCACGGGATAGGCAAGAGCAGGCGTTTACGGTCTATTGTTGTGAGGATGAATTGCATAAGTTCTTTATAAGAATAGGTGCGCGGTCCGCCCAATTCATAAGTAGTTCCCGTAGTGCCTTGACGAACGACTTTGGCAATAGCAGTTGCAACATCGCCGACATAAACGGGTTGGAATTTAGTTTCGCCGCCCCCTATCAAGGGTAAGGCCAAACTTACACCGGCCAAGGCCGCAAACCGGTTGAAAAATTTGTCTTCCGAGCCAAAAACAATAGATGGACGTATAATGTCGGCGGTCGGGACATGGGCTTTCACCCGAGCCTCACCTTCTCCTTTGGTTCGACTATATTCGCTTTTAGCCTTTACATCGGCGCCAATCGCTGAAACCTGCACGAAGTTTGTTATACTGGCTGCGGACGCGGCTTTAGCCACGGTTTCGGCGCCGTCTATATGCAGTTTATCAAAAGACTGGGATCCACTTTCATATAAAAGGGCCACAAGATTTATAACGGCGTCAGCGCCCTCTACAGCGCGTATAACGGAGTCTTCAAATCGTAGATTTGCTTGAACGATTTGAACGTGTCCGACATTGCCAATGACTTTCAGGTCTTGGCCAATATGGGGTCGACGCATTGCGACGCGGACGCGGTACCCTTGTTTAATCAAGGCGCGTACGACATGTTTTCCAATAAAGCCAGAGCCGCCAAAAACGGTTACAAGACCTGTGCTCATAATATCATCCTTACGCATTATTGCTGCATTGATGCGGTTAGCGCGCCTGATGTCAGTTAGCGGGAATTTAAGGTGATGTCTATACGGCGTTTCGCCCCAGCCTGTCACCCCAAACTGTCACCCGAGACTGTACAAGTGTCAATCAAACCCATATAAAAATTGGGCCTGTTGCCCGTTATGTTTGCAAATGGGTGATAAGGCCTCGGCTAGCCGTTTCTATCAAGGTGATGACCTGCGCGAAGCCATCATTACCGCCATAATATGGGTCTGGAACTTCTCGTATCGACAGCTGCGGGGCAAAATCAAGAAAAAGCGCGAGCTTGTGGTGCTGCGCTTTCGGACAGCTATTTTTCAAGGATTCCAGATTAGCGCTATCCATGGCTAAAATATAATCAAATGTGATAAAGTCATTGGGTTCGACCTTGCGCGAAGTTTGTCCTAAAAAACTATATCCGCGATCCTCTCCGGCTTGAACGGACCGCGGGTCAGGGGGCTCGCCCTGATGCCAACCACTTGTACCGGCACTGTCTATATAGATAGTAAGACCGTGCTGTTTTACCTGCGATCGAAATATAGATTCTGCGGTCGGGGAGCGACAAATATTTCCTAGGCAAACAAATAACACGCGGGGCGAATCTGGAGCTGTTTTAAGGGGCGAACCAGAGAGGGATTCAGTCATGTTATTATCATTCACATTTTAAACGATTACGCTAGGCCTAATCAGTTCCAAGGCGCATTTAAAGAGTAGTTACGGGCTAGAATGCGAAGAGGCGAGCGACGCGAGGCGGTCGAGGTTAGCTTTGGCTTTTACATGATATTTTGGCGATAGATTCACAGCTTGAGTCAAGAGACCGCGCGCCAAAGCATATTTCTTTTGCTGCATGGCAATATATCCGGCATCATTAAAAATCTGCGCAGCCCGCTTGTCGTCTATAGACCGAAGTGCCTCTGGATATCGTTCCATTAAAGCCAGTGTTAGGCGTCTATTATTATCATATCGGGTTTGGCGCGGGTTCATGATCAGGGCTTGCTCAAATTTTTCTAAAGCGGCTTGCCGACGATCTTGAAGTAATAATGACATGCCAATATTATTGACAATGGCCGAATGCGCACGTCCTGTTGCCAAAGCGTTGACATAGCTGTTTTGTGCCGCGTCCCACCTATCTTGTTTATCTAATTCATGGCCTAGGGCATTCCATAGACGCGGATCGTCCTGAGTACGTTCTAGAGCTGCGTTTAGGCGGACTTCTGTATCCACGGTTTGTCGCGTCATGATTTCAGACAGTACCCACCCTGAAAACAACTGTGTGCGCTGGGGTTCGGATAGAGTTTGTAAATCTATATTGGAAAACAGTTCATAAGCGACCCCGCCTTGACCCAGGGCAAGGGCTGCATTTCCTAATCCGATGCGGGCCTTAATATTCTCTGGTTGGCGAATCCAGACCTGCTGATAATATTTGGCACTGAGCGTATAGTCTTCCTGCCTATAGGCGACATGGGCGCGCTCCATCATTGCAGAGACATCAAATGTGTCCACGCTCGATATAAGAACGGGCTTAATGTCTAACGGTTTTAAAATGTCCTTTTGTTCCCGAAGCTGAGAACTGGGGAGGGGATCTATCAATCCGGCCAGCCCATTATGGCGTGCCGGTCCGGAAGCGCAGGCACTTAGCAGGACCCAAACCGTAATATAGACGGAGGATTTGACTGAAATTCTAATAGTCATGAGACGGAAAAGGCTCCAGCTATTCTAATGCCTGCCGGCAGTAGCAACATCACCATAAGGGTTGGAAAGATGAAAACAATCAATGGCACGGTGAGTTTAGCCGAGAGCGCCATGGCTTTTTCTTCGGCCATTAGCATGCGTTTTGTTCGCATATCTTCAGAAAATGTGCGCAGTGCCACCCCAAGGCTTGAACCCATTTCTTCAGATTGACGTAGCATAACCGCCAAGGCTTTGGCCTCCTCAAGATTTATGCGTTGGGCAAAATTCATCATGGCTTCGTGTCGATTACGTCCAGCGCGCAGTTCAAGGTTCATCAGATCCAGATTGACTTTTAGAGCTGGATAGCGCCCCCCCAATTCATGACTGACTCGGATGAGTGTCGCATCAAGCCCTAGCCCAGCTTCAATACACGCGACCATAAGGTCCATCATATCTGGAAACCCGTTCTTGGATTGTAAGGTTCGTTTCCCTTTTTTCCGACGGATAAAGAATGTTGGGCCTAGCAACCCTAATAATGTCAAGCCGCCACCTAGACTTACGAGCATTGCCATTGAGAGTGTCGAAGACAATTTACCCCAAAATATAAGAATGAAAAATTGCGGCCCCAATAGAGACAAGACCCGCACGGAAAAAAATATTTTCACCGCGGAAGGATCATAATATCCGGCTTGTGCAAGTTGAAAACGAATTCGTGTAATTTCTTCGGCATTGGGTAAGGTCAGGTGGTTTCCAAGGGTTTCCAAAATTCCCGGACGGACCTGTGCTTCCGCGACACCGAAATCGCCTCCGCCTGCTAACCGTCTTTCAATCTGCTTGTTTTCGCGTAAGGTTGACTGAATAGCCCAAAAGACCAGCCCGATAGAAATACCAAAGAAAATAACGGCTACCGTAATTGTGAGGATATTTTGATAAGACATAGACATCATCTTAAATCCGGAAGTTAATCATGCGTCGCATGACCAAATTTCCAATAACCATCCAGATCAAAACTCCCCATAGGGCATATTTAACAGTCGGATTGTCACCAAGATCACCATAGAAACTGGGGGCAAAGGTTTTTAGAAACATGAATAAACCCAATGGGGCGGCGTTTAATATCATGGCCGACATCCGTCCTTCTGCCGAAGCGGCTTTGATTTTCAAACGCATGCGTTGGCGGTCTCGAATGGTTTTTGCGCTGGCTTTCAATAATTCACCAAGATTACCGCCCGTGCGTTCTTGTAGACGGATCATGGCTGAAAAGAGTTCAAAATCCTCATGTCCAACTCGATCTGCCAGTCTTTGGACTGACACCCCGAGATTGGCACCAAAGGAAACTTCGTCGCTGGCAATTCCAAATTCAGACCCGATAGGATCCGGCATTTCGCGCGCGACTAACGCCATAGCCACCGGAACAGGATGACCCGCACTGAGTGAACGTACAATCACGTCTAAAGCTTCCGGGAGTTGCGAAAGGGCTTTTTGCCGACGTCTTTTCACAAGGAATTTGAGGGCTATAATAGGGAATATCAATCCGGCAATACCGCCAATAGCGGTCCATATGAGTGTTTGTTTTACGAGCAAGGCTGTTAAGGCAAAACAGAATGAAAACCCGATAATGCCTAGATAAACACCCTGCGTACCGATTTTAAGACCAGAGTGTAATACTAATGCGTTCATCCAGACAAAAACTGTATTTAATTGCCCTTTATGATTTAATCCGCGCGATTTTAAGATCTGTTTTAAAATCTGAATTTGCGGATCATTTGTATCCATACGCCGGAGCCGGTCATTTGCGAGACGGACTTTAACGCTTGCCTGTCTTCCGGCGCCTATCAAGGTTTGCAAGGTCAAAAAGGCACATGCAAAAACGAGGCTATAGATAAGTGTTTGCGTCCCCAACATTATTCAGACTTACCGCCGTTGGCGGCGCCTGAAATACGCTGCGCAATTGTATAATTTGACTGCCGCCCAACGGGCATGGTTTTGGGTTGGAACAAATCATCGGGGAGTGGAATATTTCGCGTAATAATTTCGTCAAGGCATTGAGGTCTTATACCTGTCGCACGAAACTCACCAATCACCTTATGTTCAGGCCCGGTGCCTGTGCGGGTATAATTGAACAGTTCTTGCATTTGAATGATAGCGCCCTCCATGCCGGTGATTTCAGCGATCGAGGTAATTTTTCTTTGCCCGTCCGACAGACGTGTAGCCTGCACAATAATTCCGACTGCTGAGGCGATTTGCCCGGCGACGGCTTCCGGGGTTATTTTCATATCGCCCATAGCGACCATTTGTTCCAGACGTGTAATCGCATCGCGCGGTGTATTGGCATGCAGTGTTGCCATAGACCCTTCATGACCTGTGTTCATGGCTTGAAGCATGTCGAAGGCTTCTTCGCCGCGAACCTCGCCTAATATGACGCGGTCAGGTCGCATCCGCAGGGCATTTTTTACGAGTTCGCGTTGACGGATTTCACCTTTTCCTTCCATATTGGGCGGTCGGGTTTCCATCCGGGCGACATGGGGTTGTTGTAATTGTAGCTCTGCGGCATCTTCTATGGTGATGAGGCGCTCTTTTTCAGAGATGGATTGCGAAAGCGCATTTAATAATGTGGTTTTACCCGAGCCGGTTCCACCTGAAATTAAAATTGTTACACGGGCTTTGCAGGCGGCCCATAAAAACTGAGCGACATTGTCGGGTATGGCCCCAAATTCGACCAATTTATCAAGCGTTAGGGGTTTTTTTGAAAACTTACGAATAGAGACAAGGGGGCCGTCAACCGCAATCGGGGCAATAGCGGCATTGACGCGGGACCCGTCCAAAAGACGAGCATCGGTCATGGGTTGGCTTTCATCAATCCGGCGTCCGACCGTTGCAACAATACGGTTAATAATTCTGAGTAAATGATCTTCACTGGCAAATTGCACCGGGGATAATTCCAGCTCGCCGCCGCGTTCAACATAAACCTGTTTATGTGTGTTGATTAAAATATCACTGATGGTTTCGTCTTGTAATAAAGGCTCCAACGGGCCTAAGCCTGTCATCTCGTCGAAAATTCCCGACGCTAGATCTTTGATCTCGCGCTGATTTAATTTCATCTTCTCCTTGGAGACAATGTCTTTGACTATTTCAGTAACTTTGGCCTTAAGCGTCGGCGTATCCATGCCGTCCAAACTAGCCAAATCGACTTCGTCAATAAGGCGGCTGTGAATACGAACTTTTGTCGCTAGCCAGTCATCTGCCGTGTTTGTGGTTTGTGGCTTGGGTATGGCGTTTTGCGGGTCTGAACTCTGCGTCGGGGTGACCGCTTGGATAAGGTCCCGAGGTTGGCCTGTAGACTGACTTTTCGTTGCACTATGGGCTCGGGCGTCGTCCAGAGGTGATTTTGCAGCATGAGCCGGTTTTGACCTCGCTATTTTAGGAACCGAATGCGCTGGGTTTTCTACGCCGGTTGTATATAGCGACGGGTCAACTTTGGTCGTAGACTTCGCCGCAGAGCGCGTCGCAGTTTCGACATCGGGAGTGTCTGAATAAGCCTGCTTTATAATATTTGAAAACCGTCCCATAGCCTAGCTTAACCCGAATGAGCTAAAGGGCCGTTATGAAGTAAGTTTAAAAAACTCTTACACTGTCGCCGCCCGTTTGCGGGAGGGTTTTAGAAATTTAACATTGGAAGCCGTATCTGTCTGTGTCCATGTCGCGACAAGCTTACGAACGTCTTTGACATACCGCGCTTCGGGCCGAACAGAACTTACGGCTTCACCACAATTAAGCGCCTCTTTGACGCTTTCATTATCGACACAAATGGTCAGGGATATCTCGCGTTTTAGCGCTAAATTCGCATCTTTTAAACGCAAAGTATTACGAAAAGAGCGGCGTTCATATTTTGTGAGGATGACCTCTGGTGTGGCTCTTAAGGACACGGCGTCTTCAATTTGCGCGATCCGTGCGCGGGCTTGATGTAGAGCGGGAATGGTCAGCTCAATCAATAGCCCCAATTTGTCGGCCCCGCCGATTGCGGCATGTGTCCATGGTCGCCATATCTGCGGGATATCCAAAATCACATAGGGGTATATCTCGCAGGCCTTATCAAGCAATGCCAAGACGGTTGCCGGATTGACTTTATCGTTTCCTGCCAGAGTATTGGGCGTTGCCAATACGGCGATGCCACTGTCATGTGTGCTGACGAAGGCTTGTGTTAACGCACGGTCAATGCGTTCCGGCGGGGCTTGTAAGTCAGATATTTGCAATTCGGGTGTGAGGTCGAGATATTGCGCACATGTGCCGTTTTCGAAATCCAGATCAATCAGACAAATTTGAGGTTCGGTTTGTCCATTAACAGGCCCGGTTTTGGATTGTAACATACGGTTCAATTCAATGGCAGACTGGATACACAGGGTTGTCGTCCCCGCCCCGCCGCCGACCGATGTAAAGGCCCAGCATATACTTTCATCTTTTGGTGGGGGTGTTCCTGTTTGAGGGGACATATTTGACTCTGTCGGGTGTGAAGGCTCCGCCGATGCCCTTACGGGCGCGGGTGTCGGCATAGCCCGGTTCGGGTCAGGGGTTTGGAGCTGGGGTGAAATCTTTGCCACAGCGTCTGATATTGGCGGAACAGGAATGATCAAATCGTCGTAATTTTCTTGTGTCAAAGACGTATTCTGGTGGGATGAATGGGTTGTCATATGCATTCCCTATTGTAAATCTTCGGCCATAAGGCTGACCATGACATCTGGCATTTGTTTGAATTTATTGGGGGCAAAAATGTCGAGAAATGTAAAATCAAATTCCAAACCTGTCAGCGTGACCGTGATGAGCGGAGCTGGATCAGCCGGATTGCCAGCGCGACCCAAGCCGGAGTTTTCATAAGAGATGATAATATTTTCTTCTTCTATCCGGTCAAAGACATCGCACATGCCTTGTCGCGCCTTTTCTGTGGCGCCGCAGATGCGGTCATTATCACGACCATAAAGAATCGCGCGCATGGCCTGACGATTAAATCCGCCCCGGTTACAGCTGCGTGACGCGCCGTTACAGGCAAAAAAATAATCGGGCATAGGATCACCGGCTTGGACGCTGCTACTTAAACCAGTGAAATTGTTTAGCCGGCGCGATACAGGTACAGAGGTTGCCGCTATGCGTCCGCCAATCCGGGCGGCCTGCTGGGCGCTATTCCATTGCCAAAACGCCAAACCTGTTTCTATGGCCGCCCCTGTAACCGCGATCATAACCATAGTCAAAAAAGCGGTTTCAATTGACACAGCGCCGTTTGTTTCCCGGTATAATTTTGAGATTAAATAGCGCATTTTATAACGCGCTCACGAGGCGCTCTTCATAAGCGCCTGACAATGTTATCGTTCCACCACTCAATGCATTTAACAGACCCAAACCCTGATAGGGTACAGAAGATGATATGTTAACGACTTTGACGACAGCGCCACCCCGGTAAAGCCTGCGTCCGCGAAATTGGTGATTTGTAAAGTTTTTATACGATATTGAAATATCATCATGGGACCAATTTGTGATTGTCGGGCGGCCCCCGGCGCGTATTTGGCCTGTGGCTGCGAGACGTTTGGCTTGTAGTTCCAGGCTTTGTGGATCCGAACTTTTAGACAGGTAACTTCCGGCGGTAGCGAGGTTGGTTTCCATCTTATGATGTTGCAAAATCAGGTAAGAGGCGTCTAATGTTCCAAAACCAGCCAGCAATAACATAGGTAATATCAAGGCGGCCTCGATCGCCGCCACGCCCTGCGTACAAGATAGATATGTTCGGATATTTGGCATTACCGTGACAATGCCACTGTGTTGCGGGTAACACTGTCTTGCCCGTCTACAGTGCCGACCAATTCACCAAATAATATATTATCTTGTCCTTTGCCCATAGGTTCTGTGAGGAAAACTTTTACAAAGGTTTCAACTGGCACAGCGTCGGTGCGGCCTGATAATGTTTCCCCCGCGTCTTCCAAGGCTCCGCAATTAAGTACGGCCGCATGAATAATTCTACGGTCTTCAACAGTGTCAGAGGCACCTGTGGCATGGCATTGAGGGTGGCCTTCTTCAGGGCCGCTATTGCGACCATATGTTGTGGGTCCGGGTATACAATTATTGTCGATCTCCCATCTGTACATGGCATAGCGCGAGGGCGCGACATTGGGGTAGAAACGGTTGTTCTGATAATCGATATAGTAATTTACGCCATCAAGACGAATATAACGCCAGCCACTATGGTTAACTTTCATATATTCCAGAAAGTCCCAATTCCCGTCGCCAAAACGTCCATTATTGTCGACACAGCTTTGCGTTTCATGGCACGCGTCCCGTGGTAGAGCCTGCGCGGTAAGACTGGGTGTAGACTCACATACATCATTACCGCTAACATATCCTTTGACGACATTGACTGCGGGCGCATAACGCGGGTCTGTACGTTTGTTTTTAAACGGGCCCTCATAAATATCGAATCGTGTATTTAGTGCGTGGCGCACAGACGCAATATTTCCGGGTCGTAGTGAAACTCCACGGGATTTTGACATACAGACAGGCGACACATCTATGGCAATAGCGTCCCGTATTGCGCGCGCGCCCCCGCGGCCTCCAAACGCATTTAGATAGCCAAAATTTCCGGGCCCGTATTGGCTGTTTCTTCCACCCGGCGTAATCAGCTTTAATTGCCGGCGTCTTTGCCATGGATTTTCTAAAGCTTCGTATAATGTCGTATCTGAGCCTTCATAAGGGTTACAGATAAATACAGGCGCGACTCCGCATACGCTTTGTTCAAACCCCGCGACAGAATTTGCACTTAATTTGATGCGGGTAAGGCTGCTTACAAGACTTGGAGGAAATAATGTTGAAATGTTTTTGGGAACAATATTAACTTGTAGATAGCGGGCTTCGGCCGGATTGGATGTGAATTGGGCCGGGTTGATGTTTTGGAAATCCTGATCCGGAATAGACTTTAAGTACTGAATGCGATCGACACTGATATTAGACGCGCCACTATCGGCAAATTTTTGGTCATTACGGACCAGGTTTTGTACGGCGCGCGCCGCTCTAAATAATGAGTCAGGTCTTTGGTCAAGTTCTGCCGCGCCTGCACGCGCTAACGCGTCGGAGGCGCTTTGGAGTTCCTGATCCATATTATAAAGACGTGAAGCGTCGACAGACAGGGCTGCACCCCCGACTAAAACCGGAGTGGCCGTCGCTGCCCATATGGCAAATGCCCCGCCAGTTGAGGTTTTAAAGCGTCTTAATAAATTATTGGATAGACATGTTTCGCGTTTCATCCCAACGCTCCTTTTCCGTGTTAGTTGAGTGTACTGATTGTTTGGAGTTCTTCGACGTCGTCCTCTTTATAGCGCTTTATTGCTAAAGCCCTGCGGTCACGATTGGCGGGAATATAGGTATTGGCCTTTTGAGCGTCTGTCGGGGCCACATGTTGGGCTATCGTATTGTGTTGTACCGCCTGTCCAAAAGTCGCTGTATGTGATTGCAGGGCGGGTGTTGAGGCCGTAGCTGAAATATTAGGTGAACTTGCGCAGGCTGATAGCCCTGTTAAAAACAAAAGTGATATATATGTAGATTTATGTGTCATGATCTATCTCTATTATTGCAGAACATGTCCATATTCGGCTGATAAGCCGATCTCGGGACTCTGGTCTTTCCGGGTTTGGTGTGAGGCAGGGTATTGCGTTTGGGCGATAGGCTTGGATGATGACGGGAGGGTGCCATCCACACGGCCTTCAAGAAAAAGCTCGGCCTCACTAGGCGTGCTAAGGTAATCGAGCGGCGTCGCTAACGCCTGAATATCGGACACAGGCTGGACGAGTCGCGGCGTAACAATAATGACTAGTTCTGTTTCAGCACGTTGATATCGCGTGGACCGGAATAGGGCGCCCAAGACCGGAATATCCGCAAGCCAAGGGGTTTGTAACTTACTGTCCGTTGTTGTGTTTTGTAAAAGCCCGGCAATGGCGAAGCTTTGTGAATTGCGTAATTCCACTGTTGTATTGGCGCGCCGTACTCTTAGCGAGGGTACTTCGACTCCCGCAATGCGAATACCATTTGTTGTATCGATTTGACTGACCTCAGGCGCAACTTTCAGGTTGATGATACCGTCATCCAAAACGGTCGGTGTAAAGGACAAACCGACACCAAATTGTCGGAATTGAATGGCAATTTGGCCTTCATCACTTTGTACGGGTACAGGAAATTCACCACCCGCCAGAAAACTGGCTGTGTCGCCTGACATCGAGACGAGATTGGGTTCCGCCAAGGTACGTATTACACCTTTTTCTTCTAAGGCCGCAATTTCTGTGTCTAATGAGGCGCCGTCAAACCCGCCTAATATACTGGCCGCAGCAGCCGGCGCACTCCCGGAAATTAATCCGGCCCCACTTTGAAACGCAAATTCTCCGGCCCGCTGGGTTAAAACACCAATGCCCAATTCTTTGACGATATCCCGACTGGCCTCGACAAATCTGACTTCCAGTTGCACTTGATGTGAATCACGTACAGCCAGACCATTGGTAACTTTTTTTGGGGCATAGGCCTGAGCAATCTTAACAGCGCGTCCGGCAATTTCATTGGTGCTGACATCGCCGGATAAATATATACCGCCCGCCATGGGCCGCACGTCAATCGTTTCATTTGGCAAGGTGTCATAAAGCGCGCGTTTTAAACCTTGAAGATCAAACCCGACTGTAATATCGATAATGTCGATAAGCCGGTTTTGCGTATCATAAAGCATCACATTGGTTTTACCGCTATCTTTACCTAATACATGAAAAGACCGATTTGTCAGTACTACGACATCTGCAATTTTAGCATTGGCGACACGGACTTCTTTGAAGGCCTTGTCTGTACGCATGATGATCGTATCGTCTTTAACGACATTCGTCGCAATGCGTTGGTTGGATGCGGCAGGTTCAACCCATGTTTTTGCATTGGCGATAGGCGAGAGCGTCCACAAGGATGCTAATATTGGCGCCGTTATCATAATGGATTTAAAATTTTTGTTGCGTCTCATGTTACCCCCCCGCTAATTGATCGGCCGGATCTGCCGATATTGTGTTTTCACTTACGACATTCACGGCGTCCCGGCTTTCGCCTCGAATAATGGTCACTTGCGCGGTTCCAGAAATGTCGGACTGCTGGGGCGTCGGTTTGGGACGAGATTTTTTGACATATTTGTGCGCGCGCGGTTTAGGTGTTTTTGCAATCTCGTGAAGCTTTAAAGTTTTAACTTGATCAATGCTCTGCTCCCCTGCGCGGCGTAAGGTCAGGCTTAATCGGCCCGCATCCATAGCAAGGTTTAACGCCTGTGCTTGGGCATTTGTAACCTCTAGTGTTACGGCTTTGGCAATATCTGGAGCTTGTGATTGGGTATCAAGGTTTTGGTCAATGCCCAAGACCCGAATATTTTGTAAGATAATATCAGACACCAGCGCATTTCCCGCCCCATTGCGTCTGGCGATATCATCGCGCGTGAATACAACATCGATATAATCTCCGGGCAATACAAAACCAGCCACTCCGTCTACATCATTCATGCGTACGGAAATTGCGCGCATGCCTTCACTAATGAGTGCGGAAAGAGAGCCTCGGCCGCCGGGCCCGTTGATTTTATGAGCCAATATAGGTTCATTCAACCCGATAGCGGAAAGAACCAGTGTACGCTTATCCGGGTCTATAAATAAATCATCAAATGATGCAAACGCTCCCACAGGTACAGCATCTACTGGATATTGTACGAGACGAAGAGCCTGTGGAGTCAGTTCATCACCGAAACTAAAATCACCATCGGCAATAATGACCGGAGCCGTCTCCACGTGTCCTGATGACAGCTGCGTTTGTAAGGTCGGTACCTGACGAAACTCGGACTGTATGGCCTCATTGATCCAGCCGCGCGCCAATACGACCGCTAATATTCCAAAGACAGCTGATGCGCCTAATGTAACGAGTGTGTTTATCCGCACGACTCTACCCTTTCATCCCATGCCGAAATTTACGGCGAAATGTTAGGCTAAACAGCAGATACAAAATTTATGTGAAAAAAGACGGTTTAAGAAAAGTTTAACAAAATTGTTAACGGTTTATGAAAGCTCTATGGGCCTCAACGTAATGCGTTCGGGTTGTAGCGTATGATTAGGCGATGTGTTTTTTAGATGCGCTCAACTGCGGGTTTGCGTGCGGGTTTTCGCGCGAGGTCGGGGTGGAGTGATCCAGGGCTTGCGCCGGTTGATGCGTCAGGAATTTTACGGCCTTGATTAACTCTGCTTTTATAACTGGCTTTTTAAGGAAGAAATTGATACCGGCTTCCATGGCTGCCGCATTTGTGTCGGCTTTGGGGTCTGCGGTAAGCGCAATGATCGGAATGTTCTGGTAGGGGCTTGGCGTGACACGAATCTGGCGACTCGCCTCTATGCCATCCATTTCCGGCATATGAATATCCATGAGAATAAGGTCGAAGTTTTGAACCTTTAAGGCGTTTATGGCTTCATTTCCGTTCCACGCGCGGTGAACTTCACATCCCATAGATCCAAGCATAATACTCGCGACGTCTTGATTTGACGGAATATCGTCAACGACGAGGACGTTTAATTTATTTAAGATGTCATGGGCATGCTCCGTCGTCATTGCAGGGTCATGCGCGGGCTTGACGGGATGAGAGGTGGGCAAACGTACAGGTGTTTGTACCGGAGCCTGTAGCTTTGCTTGTACCCATAGCTGTGCCTGTATCTCTTGTGCCTGTGTCTGGTGGCGTGGTACTTGTTGCGCTTCACCTCTTGCCTGTATGGGCGCTCTATCGGCTTGGAGGTGTGACGGACTTTGGTTTTCACTTTGTTGCGGGGCGACCATACTGGTGGCAGGGACTGGTTCATGAATATCGTCTTGGCTTTTACCTCGTATTGTTAAAGTAAATTCCGATCCCCGTCCCGAGCGCGAGATGAGTTCAACATCCCCTCCCATTAACCGTGCAAGGTTCTGGGTAATGGCAAGGCCAAGGCCCGCTCCGCCAAATTTACGAGTGATAGAGGTGTCAGCTTGGACAAAGGGTTTGAACAAACGATCAATAACTTCCGGTGTCATGCCGGCCCCAGTGTCTGCGACGATAATTTTCAGACATGTATCTTCGGAATTTTCTATATCCAGCGCGGATAGGTGAACATGAATACGTCCGTCTTGTGTGAATTTCGCAGCGTTGGATACGAGATTGGACAAGCTTTGGCGCAGGCGCTGCGCGTCCGTGTAAATATAGTTCGGGACGCTACTATCGACAAAGGTTGTAAATATAATGGATTTGGTTTCGATTTCGGATCGCCACTCATTATCAACATCCATGACGATATCCCGAATATTGGTCATATCATTAAAGACTTCAAATTCGCCGGCTTCAAGGCGTGACATATCCATAATACTTTCGACGAGCGCCAAGAGATCATTACCTGAATTCAAGATAATATTTGTTTTGTGTCGGAGGTCTTCTGTCGGGGCTGTCATTGCGAGCAGGTCGGCAATGCCTATAATTCCATTTAACGGTGTCCGGAGTTCATGAGACATAACGGCTAGGAACTCTGATTTCGCCTTCTCACCTGCCAAAGCTTGTTCGGCGGCTAGGCCCAATTGATCCGCAACGCGTGAGCGAAAGCGAGCAAATAATATCGAAACAAAGGCCGCTGTCGCCATGAAAGCCGATAATACCAACAATAAAATATTGGCTTTTTGTTTTTGTTCCAACTCTGCCTGTTTAAGTACGGTTTCACGTTTCATCGCACCTTCACGTTCTTGTTGACGGTTTTTGGAGTTTTCCAATGTTGCCAGTAATTTGGCGGAATCAGAATTATTGGCCTTTAAAACACCTTGAACACCGGCATCCATGCGTAGGTTCATGAGTTTTTGCGTGGTTTTGGCATCACCCCTGGCTGCCGCGATAAGGGCTTTGGCGTGTAGAATACGTTGCGGAGCGCTTCCTGAAACTTGTTTTTCTTTAGGGACGGTTTTTTCAAACTTAGCTAAGGCAGCTTGCGCTTTGGAAACCTGTCCGGTTCCAGCTAAAGCGCTGACCTGTAAGATAGACAGGGTTTCATAAATGGATTGGACCTTTGCTTTCTCCAATCCGATCTCTATATGAACTGCGGCTTCTTTATAACGACCTTGTTCAATCAAGGTTTGGGCGACCCGCATCTGGGTAAGGCCCGGCACACCCGATGTAGATTTGTCTTCAATTCGGGATAAGATCGTGGCAAGTTCTACGGCGGTTTCATGATCTCGCCAACTGCCAAAGGCATAGATCATATTATTGATGATATTGGTGCCATCAATAGTCCGACCTGCGGTTTTTTTTAAGGCGATTAATTTTTCTGTGTTTTTTACGGCAAGGGTTGGATTGCGTAATAAGTTGTGGAGATAGGCTATATGATCTGTGATTTCAATTTTAGCTTCTGTTACCTCAACAGATAATTTATTGGGAATGAGGTTAAGGGCGGTTTCTGCTTGTTGCAGAGCCAAATTTCCATTGAAATTATATGAAGTAAACAGACTCGTGAAAAGCCATGCATTCTGTGCAATAAACCAATCTTCATGTTTTTTATAAGGGTCTAATGCCTTGTTAATTCGAACAAGGTTTTCACGAGGTTTTTCAATATTATACGTTTGCATAATATCCGAGAACATCTTGCCAATATTCTGGTCTCGTTTGGATCCAAGTTTAGCGAGTAAGTTATACTCCGTTACGATTTCGGACAGGTCCAAATTATTACTTTTATTTAAAGCTCCATAAACAAGGGCGCGTAATTTTGTGAGGCGTTTATGCGGCGGTAAATTTTGTATGCTATCTATATCAAATTTGTCACTTTGTTGCGAGATCAGGTTTTCATCTTCAATTTGACGCCCGATTTTAATGGCCAAATCTCGTGTTTCTTGCGACAAACCGGGTATAGTCTGTGCGGCCATAGTCTGCGCAGCAATAGGCTGAACGCTCCAAAAAGCAACGTGGAATAAAACGTGTATTATTATTTTTAAAACCCTGAGTATGGGTTTGATTTTAAACCATGAATACATGTCCGAAAACTATACAAAGAGTGTTAATACAATGTGTGTATCGGACCCTCGCCGAAGCAGTTTTGAACAAAAGACATAAAAAAACCCGCCGAAGCGGGTACCCACATCAAACCCTTAGGGGTTTGAAGTTGTGTATTGATTAATAATCAACAATAATCGGACGTCCGCCCGCTACAACTTCGATTTCTTCAAGAGTTAGCTCACGCATAGAAACTCTCCTTTTCTTCTGGCAATATAATTATTACCAAGAACACTAAAGCCAAGCTATCTGTAAAGTTCAAGATAAATTTTCATATTTTTAAGCTTATTTTTGTCAAAAATGTCTTATTTAGAGAAAATTCTTCTTAAAATTCGCCCTTTAGATAACTAAAACGCGATCTGACGCCTTTATGAAAGCGGGTCGGTGCGCGACAATGATGCGGGTGATCGGCAGAGATTTGAGGGTTGCGACAATCTGTTTTTCGGTTTCGACGTCCAGATTTGCCGTACCTTCGTCCAAGCATAACACTTTGGGGTCATGGTAAAGTGCGCGCGCCAGTAGAACTCTTTGTCTTTGTCCACCCGACAGGACGGACCCCATATTTCCGACCATAGACATATAGTCCATAGGGATGGCAGCAATATCATCGTGCACCTTTGCGGCCTTGGCCGCACGGATAACTTTTTGCATATCAATTTCCGGATCAAAGAAACTTATATTATCGGCTATAGATCCTGATAATAGCTGATCGTCTTGCATAACAACGCCGAGGCGAGACCGCCAGTGATTCAGGCCGATTTCAGACAGAGGTTTACCATCGATGAGAATGTCACCTTTTGTGGGCGTGTAAAGCCCAAGGATAAGTTTCATTAATGTTGTCTTGCCGCCTCCAGAGAGACCTGTAAAGGTCGTCATCGTTCCAGCCGATAGTGTCGTTGAATAATTTTCTATGATCCAAGGGTCGAGCGGGGAATATCTAAACCATAAGTTTTTAAGTTCGATATCGCCTTTAATCTCTTCTGTGCCCAGTTTGATGTCATTTGTTCTTTTTTCGGTTTCGGCGAAAATAATGTCGGCCAGCCGGTCCATATGCAAGCTCAGGAGGCGAAACTCTATTGCTTTTTGCAAAAGTTGCGTAACGCTATCGGTGAAATATTGCCGATAGGCTAAAAAGGCGAGCAACATGCCGACTGTAAAGTTACTGCCATCGGCCATCATGATTTTTGCCGCAGCAAAAACAACGAAAATAAGCTGTAAGCCGATAAGGGTTGTTTCTGCGAAACGTTGCCAAATTGTGTATTTTCCGTATTCGACATTGGCATTGATAAAGTCGGTGTAAAGATTTCTCCATGCGGCCTCGCGTGTGGCTTCTCGCCCGAAAAGCTTGATTGTGGTGCTGGCTCGGATGGTCTCGATCACATGGGTGTTCTCTAAGGCGCCAGCAAAAATAGCCTCCTCCTGTGTGCGGCGTAAATGGGGGTAAATCAAAATGGTAATCAGGATAAGAAGGGCGACACTTGCCAAGACAATCGTGCCTAATAGTGGAGCGTAAAGAAACATGACGATAAGCATGAGAAGGGCCATTAATCCGTCGATTAAAACGGCCACAACAGATTGGGTCAGCGCTTCTTGAATGGGTTTAGTGCTGCCGATTCGTGAAATTAAGTCCCCGACAT
Source organism: uncultured Caulobacterales bacterium (assembly GCA_964607445.1). Lineage (GTDB taxonomy): Bacteria > Pseudomonadota > Alphaproteobacteria > Caulobacterales > Maricaulaceae > CALCKU01. Next base: position 142,667 of record CAZSKN010000001.1, on the reverse strand, counting down.
GGCGTTTTTCAAAATAGCTGGTCGGGAGACGGATGAGGTGTCGAAAAACATTTCCAACCATTTGCAAGCTCATTTGATTCCCATAAACGAGTATCGCCCAACTTCGACTGGCTTCAGATAAGGCCCGGATGAGGGCTAAGACCCCAAACCCCAGCATTAAAACCCAAAGCAGATGATGATCCGTGCGCGGTAAGGCAGCATCGACGACCAATTGTAAGTAGAACGGAGAAATCAAGAGTACGAATTGTAAGAGGATGGACAGGGTGAGTGTTTGAAAAATGGCCCGTTTCAAGCCGACGAGACGATGCCAGAGTAGACGTAAATGTGGTGTTAAACGGGCATTAATCGGGGAAAACTCTGCGGTTGGAGACAATTCAAGCGCGATGCCCGTGAAATGGGTTGAAAATTTCGAGAGCGGCATGACCCGCAATCCCAAGCCGGGATCAATGATATGAGCTTTGGTGCGGGTGATTTTTTTAAGGACAACAAAATGATTAAGGTCCCAATGCAAGATTGCAGGTAATTGCAGTTTCTCCAAATGCTCCATATCCAAGCGTAGGGGGCGTGGCGCGAGGTGCAAAGACCCGGCAATGGCCATAAGGCTTTTCAACGAGGCCCCTTTGAGTGAAATCAGGTGTTTTTCACGCAAGACATTCAAATCGACGTTATGGCCATAATATCGGGCAATCATTGCCATACAGGCCAAGCCACATTCTGTGGCCTCCGTTTGCAAGATCACGGGGAGATGTCCGTTGCGAAATGTTTTGACTTGGGTCATGATTATTTCAAAATCCAATCAATAAGCCGTACGGGGCCGTCTTGTGTTGGAATCTCTCCCCAAAACAGGGCGGATACAACGCCGCCAAGGGTCACGATCAGTAAAGCGATTATCCACCATGTTTTGGGGGGGCTATTTAAGATAATTTCGCCATATAGGCTTTTATTCCGACTCTCAAGAGCCTCTTTGCGGTAGAGATTTTCAGTCATATCTTCTGATATTAGCCAAGTTAGGACACGTAAAGCCCTATGTGGCGCAGACCGGAAATTGTTTATAGATTTATTTAATTTTAAGAGCCTTGAAAGAGGCTCTTAAAAGAGGTTTTGCGTTTAATTCATTAAGCGGGCTTCGTGCGGGCTTTCGAGGCTAAACAGAGGAATATCAACGTCAAAGCTTTCGCCGTCCGGTGTTTCCAAGGTGTAAGACCCAAGCATAACTCCAGACGGGGCCGTGAGCGGCGCGCCGGATGTATAGCGAAAGGTTTCACCGGGGCGTACGACAGGCTTTTCGCCGACCACACCGGCCCCGCGCACTTCTTGGACATGACCCCGACTATCTGCGATCTTCCAGAACCTTTCCATGACCTGATAATCGGTCACGCCCTGATTTTCGATCTCGACCGTATAGGCCCAGATAAAACGGTCATCGTCAGGCGAAGATTGCTCATCAAGGAAGTCTGGTTCGACCCGTACAACAACGTCTCTTGTTTTTTGTTCATACATGCGATGATCCTGTCTTTGTGCCATGATTGTATTTAAAAATTATGCGACACGCTTCTCGTCCATTAGCATCTCGCGTTCTGCTTAAAAGTGCAAGAGGTTAAACCTCTTCATAAGAGAATTTTACAGTTCATTCTTGCGTCAGGCGAATGCCATGTTAGGTGTGGCCCATGACTTCGGGAATATTACCAGAACAGATGATACAGGATTTAATCCGGCAGGATATTATCGGGGCCCATCAAGGCTTTGAACGGGGGCAAATCCAGCCCGCAAGCCTTGATTTGCGCTTGGGGCATAAGGCCTATCGGTTACGCGCGAGTTTTTTACCCGGTCAGGAACGTACGGTCGCAGATTGCTTGTCCGCTGATCTTGTAATGCACGAGATTGATCTGTCCAAAGGGGCGGTTTTGGAAACGGGTTGCGTTTATCTCGTGCCGTTAATGGAATATCTTAACCTACCCGAAACGCTCTCTGCCGCGGCAAACCCGAAAAGTTCTACGGGCCGGTTGGATGTGTTTACACGGGTAATTTGTGACGGTGCGGAGGCCTTTGAATATATTCCGGCGGGATATAAAGGCCCGCTTTATGTGGAAATCGCACCTCGTACCTTTTCAGTTTTGGCCAAAGCAGGTGAAAAGCTCGTCCAGACCCGGTTCCGGCAGGGACGTTTGAAAGTGTTGGAAACACAAATTGTCAGCATAGATCTTCAAGGCGATAATATTATTGGATATAGGGCCAAGCGCCACGCCGGCCTCGTGGATTTGTCCCGCGTTGGCGCGCATGAAGTGTTAGATTACTGGGAGCCTCTGCGGGCGCGCGGTCACACCCTTGTATTGGATCCGGAAGAGTTTTATATTTTGGCCTCTAAAGAGGCGGTCTCTATTCCGGAAATGCAGGCCGCGGAGATGGCCCCTATTGCACCGGAAATTGGTGAGTTTCGAGCGCATTATGCCGGATTTTTTGATCCTGGGTTTGGGATGGAAAGTGCAGGTGGACATGGTGCGCGGGCTGTGTTGGAAGTGCGCGGTCGGGATGTCCCCTTCCTCTTGCGGGATGGTCAGCCCGTCGCGAAACTCGTGTTCGAACCCATGACAGATGTGCCCGAAACACTTTATGGTCAAAGGGGTGTTTCGCATTATCAGGCCCAAGGCTTGCGCCTGTCTAAACATTTCAAACCCCTTTAAATATCTTTCAATATTTCTTGGGCCGCATTATGGCCCGGCGCCCCTGTCACCCCGCCACCCGGATGCGTGCCAGAGCCGCACATATAAAGCCCTTTGATCGGGGACCGATAATGCGCATGGCCTAAAACGGGTCGCGCACTAAACATTTGATCCAGACTTAATTGTCCGTGCATGATATCGCCGCGTGTCAGGCCAAAAACCCGCTCTAAATCAAGCGGGCTTAAAATTTGGCGGGCTAAAACGCTTGGCTTAAAGCCGGGCGCATAGGTCTCAACAGTGTTGATAATAATATCTGCGACCGTCTCTCGGTGCTTATCCCAGTCCACATCAGGGTCGAAATGTTGACAAAACAGGCTCGCCACATGCTGTCCTTCGGGCGCCAATGTGTCGTCAAGTGTTGATGGGATGAGCATTTCAACGATTGGGGCTTTTGACCAGCCAGTTATTTTAGCGTCACGAAACGCTTGATCCATATAGCTGAGTGTGGGGGCGATAATAATACCGCCTGTCAAATGTTCAGGCGTCGCACGGCCCTGAGCTTTTAGGCATTTAAATTGTGGCAAGGCATTCAGGGCGACGTTCATACGAAAAGTTCCCGAGCCGTTTTTATAGTGTTTCATTCGACGGACGACGTCTTCCGGCAAGTGTTCGGGCGCAATCAGTTGATTATATAAAAGGCTGGGGTTTAGATTTGAGATGACACGTTTAGACGTCACCCTATTTCCGTTTTCTAATTCAACACCAAAGGCCTGTCCGTCCTTAACCAGAACCTTTGAAACGGGACGTTCGGTTTCTATGTCAACGCCTACAGTTCTGGCGGCGTGTGCCATAGCTTGGGTAATGGCGCCCATTCCGCCAATGGCATGGCCCCAAACGCCTTTCTCGCCATTCACTTCGCCGAAGGCATGGTGCATCAAGACATAAGCCGTACCGGGGGTTTGTGTGTCGCAATAGGCACCGACAATGCCGTCAAAAGCAAAGGCGGCTTTGACATGTTCGTTTTCAAAATAAAGATTGAGGAAGTCTGTGACACTTTTGGTAAAAATATCCATGACAAGGCGTTCATCTTCGAGTGACAGTTTTCGCAAACGATTACCGAGTCGGGCGGCTTTGATCATATCGCGCCAGCCACCCCCGACATTAGGTGGGGTTTGTAAGAGGAAATCACGGATCAGGTCTGCAACCATGCCGATATCGCGAAAATAACGTGGAAGGGCTTGGGCATCCCGGGATGAAAAGCGGGCAATTTCGTTCTGTAGTGCCGTCTCGCCGCGCACAAAAGCGAGGAAATCACCATTAACATGTGGCCAGAGATTATTCACCTTACGTTTGACAATCTTCAAGCCGTGCCCGTGTAAATCCATATCCGCGATGATTTTAGGGTTTAAGAGGCTGACAGTATAAGAGGCAACGGAATTACGAAAGCCGGGGTGGAATGTTTCTGTAACGGCTGCGCCGCCAATAATGGCTCGCCGTTCTAGGATTTTTACTTTTAATCCGGCTTTGCCGAGATAATAGGCGCAGACAAGTCCATTATGCCCACCACCAATAATGAGCGCATCTAGCATAATATGAGAAGGACGTTTAGGATCATGCCTTTTTTAACATCGTTTCAATCGCGTCCCACGACAAAGCTGCCGCATCTATACCGGAAAAGCGTTTAAGTTCTTGTACGCCTGTCGGGGAGGTATTGTTAATCTCCGTCATCTTATCGCCAATAACATCAATGCCGACAAGTACTTGTCTGCGCGCTTTCAGCATCGGGCCAATGGCGTTGCAAATCTTCATATCCGAGGGTGTGAGCTCTGTTGGGACCGCTTTGCCTCCAACATGCATATTAGACCGGGTTTCGCCTTTAAGCGGCACACGGTTAATTGCGCCAACGGCAGTCCCGTTAATGATGATAATGCGTTTATCACCTTTCGAGACATCTTTTAGAAAGGCTTGGGCGATAATAGGCTCACGCGAGCTTTCCATGAACATCTCCAGTAAGGAGGCATAATTACTGTCATCCGCTTTGACCCGAAACACGCCCGCCCCGCCATTTCCGAAAAGTGGTTTTAGGATGATATCTTTATGCATGGCTCTAAAATCATCAATTGCGCCCCGGTCGCGCGTGATGAGGGTTTCAGGCATAAGCTCGGGATAGTCGAGGGGCAGGATTTTTTCTGGGCATGAGCGCACCCATTCCGGGTCATTGACGACAAGAGTTGTGCCTTTAAGACGTTCTAAAATATGGGCGGCGGTAATATAGGCCATATCAAAAGGCGGGTCTTGGCGCATCCAAACCACATCGATATCCGCGGCGAGGTCTATGAGACGGCGTTCGCCAAAACTCACATGATTGCCGATCTTGCGCCGAATTGTCATGGGGCGGGCATAGGCCTGAACGCGCCCTGCATTATAGGCAAGATGTTCGGGCCCGTATTCATAAAGCTCCATACCGCGCTGGGCGGCGGCCTCGGCTAGTGCAAATGTAGTATCGGCGTCGATATCAACGCTTTCCATCGGGTCCATTTGAAAGGCGACCTTAAGCCTAGATGTTGTGTGAGAAGACGAGGGATGAGGTTTTTGGATCATAAGTTGCTATTGCCTCAAGAATGCTTTGCGGGCAAGTATAGGGTTCTGATTTTTTATATTTAAGGTCAAGCCGGAGGTTTGAAAGGTAGAATCCATGTCGCATACCAAACCGCATTTAAATGACATTGTTGTAGCTATTGCCCTATCCACTTTTATAAGTGCCTGCGCGACGACGCCTCAGAGCGCTGGGTCAGGGTCTATTGGTCAGAGCGTAACCAAGACGGGCGCAGATGGTCATTTGGATAGTTTGAGCCGTGAAGATCTTGCCCGGCAAATTCCGGCGCCAACGCCAGTTGCGCCACCAAAATCAACGGCGCCAGTACAGGCGCCGGCACCCAAGTCCTGATCTGGGTTAAATGTTAAATTTGCAGGTATTATAGGTTATGATTGTAACAAATACGGAAACGATTCCGGGGAAAAAAATAGAGAAACACCTTGGCTTGGTGCATGGCAATACGGTTAGGTCAAAACATATTGGTCGTGATATTATGGCTGGATTTAAAAATATCGTTGGGGGTGAATTGCATGGTTATACGGAACTTCTAACAGAGGCCCGTCAACAAGCCCTTGAGAGGATGTTAGAACATGCCGAAGCGTTAAACGCCAACGCTGTGATTAATGTGCGTTACTCGACTTCGGCCATCACAGTTGGGGCTTCCGAGCTTTATGTCTATGGGAGCGCCGTTATAGTGAGCGAAGATGTTTAGCTTTATATTGTCTTTTGTAGGGATAATATTTTTGACGCTTATTGGCTTCATTATGGGTAGAATTATTGAGCAACGACACTTCGAACGTTTAAGGCAGAGCGAAGACGCTTTGCGTCATATTCGGGTTTTAAATATCAAAACTCTTCCGGATAATCTGGCCAGTGGTGGCCAGTTAATCAGTGGAAATGTTGTCATAGCCTTTGATTATTTCAAATATGTTTCGGGTGCTTTGCGTATATTGTTTGGTGGAGAATTACGGAGCTATCGTTCATTCCTAGAGCGGGGTCGGCGCGAAGCGATTATAAGGATGCAAAAGCAAGCACAGGCTATCGGGTTTCAAGCTGTTTATAATGTGAGGTTTGAGTTTTCTATAATCGGACAATCTCCGCGTGGGGGGAGCGGTATCGAACTTTTAGTGTACGGAACAGGGGTGAAATATGCTGACTGATTTTACCGAATCCAGCGCAGATGGTACGGTTCTGCGCGGGGTGATCTTTGATCCGCCTAAAGCCCCTAAAGCCGTGATGTCATTGGTGCATGGGTTCGGCGAACATTGTGGGCGCTATACACCAATGGCAGATTATTTACGCGATCAAGATATTGCGGTTGTGGCGCTTGATTTACGTGGACATGGGCGCTCTGAGGGTAAGCGCGGTGTGTGCCGGGATTACGGGCATTTGCGCGCGGATGTGTCAGTCTTGGTAAAACAGTCTGAGCAGGTTTTCCCAGACATACCGCATATCTTATATGGTCATTCAATGGGGGGGGCTTTGGTTTTAAATTATGTTTTAAATCAAAAACTTAACGAAAATTCGAAGATAGATAACTTTGCGGCTATAATCGCGTCGGCGCCTTTGTTGGAATTATCCGCGCCGATACCGGCACCTCTAAAGTTAATTGTTGAAGGATTAAGAAAAATAGCACCCGAATTAACACTCGGTCAACCTATTTCCGGTGCGAAAGTTTCCACATTGCCCTCCGAACAGGCAGTCTATGAGCAAGATCCCGCCAATCATGGACGTCTGGGTGTAGGTTTGGCAATTGACATGGTTAAAGGCGGACACTGGGTTCTTGAACAGGCGAGAGACTGGACATTGCCACTTTTATTGGTGCACGCGCGCCAAGATCAGTTAACGGCATTTTCTGCCAGTGAGGCGTTTGCGAACCGGGCACAAAATTGTGAATTTATAGCTTTTGATAATGTTGAACATGAAATCCATAATGACACGTCGCGCGCCGACGTTTATCAGGCTATGCGTAAGTTTATTCACGCAAATATCTAAATGAGTATGTTATGAAATTGACGATTTATCATCTTAAATCCTGCGATAAATGTCGTAAGGCTATCAAATGCCTTAATGGGGCGGGGTATGAGCTGGATGTGATTGATGTGCGGGCTGACGGGGTTTCGCAAAATACATTGGACGAAATGCTGGATAGTCTGGGCTATGAGGTTTTACTCAATACGCGCTCAACCACATGGCGGGGGCTTTCAGAAGGTGAAAAATCCGATATGGAGAGAGGTAAAGCGCGGGCGTTATTATTGGCACATCCGACTTTGATGAAACGCCCCGTCATTTATGACGGAGCGCAATATTTTGCGGGTTGGACGAAAGCGGTAGAAGACCGCTTAAAGTCCTCGTCAGGACTTTGACCTTCGTTAGTCGTCTCTATGTAAAGGAAACGGGGCACCCGAGCTGATCTGCCGCGCTTTGAATTTTTGCCCGAGCCGGGTTGTTTTGTTTCAGTCCTTTTAAGGCTAAACTACCGGCTTGAAGCGTTGCGCTTTGGGCTGCTGATTGTGCCGCGACCTGTCCAAGAGTGCTGCCTATACCTGCGCCTGCAATCCCGAGTGTGGCCACACTTGCCAATGTGGTGAGCGCAACAGATGATAATATATTTGCACCCGGATTAGGTTTGCTGGCTTCGGTTTGAAATTTCACCGCATTTTCATAAAATGTTACGCATGTCGGGTCGGATGCCGAGAGTTTCGTAACGGCTGCGGTTGTATTTTTATCTAATGGACTTGCGTTTAATCCGGTGAAAAGCAGATCTGAAGACGGGGTCGTTGCGCAAGCCGTCAAGGTTACAAGCGCGGCACCCAATAAGGTGTTTCTAAGAATAATCGTCATAATAAGGCCTTTTAAAGGGGAATATATGCAGCATTAAGCTTCGCATTTATATCGTAGGTAAGATCGACTGAATATTGTGTGAATATAAAATCCTTAAATATTGAGCCTCAAAAAGCACGATTAAAGTCTTTTAGCGCCCTTGGATAAAGGAAATCGGGATTTCTTTGCCCGTATCAGGATCGATATAATAAGGCTCGCTCTCTATAATGGAGACGGCCTCACCTGCCGCCCCAGATCGGTATGCTCCCAAATTGTCATCGCTGGGAAAGGCTTTGCCAAGTTGGTCTCCCATTTCAGGAAGGCGCGCGGGCGCGCTTTGACCGGCTATAGCCTGTCCGGACCTAAACCTCGGAGGTGGGACGGCGCCTGCGCCCAAACTACCCGGTGTATCGGGTACAAAGGGGATGGGTTTAACGCCGGGGGGTAATTCAATACGTTCGCCGGTTTGCGGATCAAGATAATAAGGTTCTGTATCGGGTAAGGCGTCTGAATCCAATGTCGGGGCCGAGGTCAGACCTTGTGGCAGACTCCGGTAATTTGAGGTCGGTGGGGCCGCGTTCACCGGCGGCGCACTATAGCCAGGGGCGGGGGTTGATGCATATTGGTGGGTATTTGCATTTTCGGCTTGGTGAACTGTGACATAGGAAATGACTTCGCGTGTGCCTCTGGTTGTACTGGCAATTCGGGTCGCCCGTTCCAATTCTTGCGGCGTGCGGGCGACACCCAGAAGATAAACAATACCATCGTGTACTTCGATATTGTAATTGCGGGCCTTAACAGCGTTATCCGCGATTAAGCGCGCTCTCACGCTTTGGTTAAGAAGGCCGTCTTTTGTATTGCGGATCGCACCTTGTTTGTCCTTGAGCATCACCTCATTGCCGACCTGAATTATACGGGGTGCAGACCAGGCTATGCGTTCGGCTTCAATGCGGTCTTCGGGGGTTTTAACATTCCCCGATAAAAGCACGATTCCTTCCGCGACTTCAACGTCAACCCCTTTTAGTGAAAATCCTTCGGCGCGCCGCATTCGGGCTTTGATCGCACGTTCCGCTGAGACGTCATTGACTGAACGTACAAAGTTTCGCTCGTCACCTTTTTTGACGCCTGCCGTTGTCACCGCGCAGGCTGAAAGCGTTGTTACGGATACACATGTGAGTAAAATGAGAAGCTTTTTCGTCAAAAAGGACTGTGTCATGATCTTTTCTCGTTCTCGTGCCTATAGGGCCCGTTCGCCTGTCATCGACCTTTTCAATCCACAGACATAGGGTTAAATATTCTCTAATATTTACCCCTGAAAGCTTATCTAAAGGTTACTAAAGTGTTTTTCTTACGCCGGTTTAATGCGCCGATTGGCCCTTACTGTGGCCGCCAAAGATCAATGGCGTGAGAGGGCCATCCCCATCCTCGGCCAATGATGAAAACAGCATCATATCTATGGGCTAAGTGTTGTGCCGGGCGCGATTGGGATATATAAATCTGCGCGGCCTTGGTGATACGTTGCCGAGTACGGTAAGTTAGGCTGTCCTGAGCGGCTTTTAAAGCGAGCCGGCGTTTCACTTCAATAAATGCTAAAGTATCCGATTTTCGGACAATAAGATCAATCTCTCCGACCCGTGTTTTAAACCGGTGTTCTAAAATATGATATCCTTTCAGGCGCAAATAAAGCGCGGCGTAATGTTCCGCCTGACGTCCAGATTTTTCTGCTTTTTGCCGATTGGAGATCACGTGGAGGGTCTATTTATATGACAAGGCACGTTGGTACACATCGCGTTTGGTCCATCCTGATAAATCGGCGACATGCGTACTGGCGCGTTTTAAGCCCATGTCCTCAATGGCGGGTTTAAGGGCTTTATCAATATCCGAAACCTCCCACTTTTCGGTCCTTAGTCTGGGCCCAAGACAGACAACAATTTCGCCGCGCGGCGGTGTTGTAATGACGCTTTCAATGATATCTGACACCGTACCTCGCCGTATATCTTCATAGCGTTTTGTCAACTCTCTTGCCAAAGCGGCTGGACGATCCCCTAAGATATCACGCATATCGACGAGACTTTTGTGAATGCGAGGGGCTGTTTCAAAGAAAATAAGTGTACCCGGTACGGCGTTCAGAGATTCAAGTTGCCGCTTTCGTGCGGCAGACCGGGCCGGGAGAAACCCGTGAAACGCAAAACTATCCGACGGTAATCCTGCGGTGACGAGAGCGGCTAATATTGCAGAGGCACCGGGCAGAGGAATAACAGCATGTCCGGCTGCGATAGCTGCTCGAACAAGTTTAAAGCCCGGATCAGAGACGAGGGGTGTGCCCGCATCGCTGATCAGAGCCATGCTGCGTCCGGCGTCTAAGGCGGCTAAGATAGCGGGCAGGCGTTTGGCCACATTATGGTCATGATAGGCAGATAGGGGGGTTTGAATATTATAAGCATTGAGCAATTTTTGGCTTTGGCGGGTATCTTCGGCCAATATGTCATCCACAGTGCTTAAAATATCAATCGCCCGCAGGGTAATATCTCGTAGATTGCCAATAGGCGTGGCCACGATATAAAGATGGCCTGGTTCGGCCTGCGTTGCAGCGGTTATAAAAGATTGCTTATCGCTGGGCCCACTTATAGGGTTAGGAAAAGGAGTCGTTTCTGGGTCTGACATAAAGGCTCAGGGGTTAAAGGTTACATTCTTATGACGAAACTAATAGCATTTGGCCACGGTCTTTATAAATTCGGACACAAAGCCGTTAGCGCAGCTTTGTTAATGGGTGTGGCGGGTATAGGGTCAGCTAGCTTGACAGGATGTGCAACCACAGAGGTGCCAAGCCAAACCCGCGCTCCGGTGGTTATTGCACAAGCCCCTCAACTCCCTGATCTACCGGAATTACCGCGAGAAGATACGGGTCAAGTCCCAGACGATATTAGTGAAGTGGAAATTCGATCCCCCGAAGATGTGACGCCAGAGCGTTTAGTGACGCGAAACGGATTAACCCCCCCGCATATGGCAGGGCGGGATATCAAACGGATGGCATTGATATTGCCGTTTTCGGCTAAATCCGCGCGCCTGCGTGAAGAAGCGGCCTCTATGTTTCGTGCGGCAGAACTGGCTATATTTAATCGGGCAGAGGTAGATACATTGCTTGTTGCCCTTGATAGTCAAGGTACAGCGGCAGGCGCGCGATCAGCCGTTCAAACGGCGGCCCGGTCGGGCGTCGATGTGATCTTGGGGCCGATATTGGCTAAATCCGTTACAGCGGCTGGGCGTGAAGCCCGGAAATCAAAAATTCCGCTTATTGCTTTTTCTACGGATCAGACCGTGGCTGGAAACGGTACATATCTTTTAAGTTTTCCTCCTGAAGCCGAGGTGCGGCGGATTGTGGATTATGCGCGTTCGACGGGGGTGAATCGATTTGCATTTTTAGGTCCAGAAAGTCGGTACGGTAAGCGGGTCCTGAGGGAATATGACCAGCATGTTCAAAAAACAGGGGGTGAAGTTACCGTAAGAGAAAGCTATAAAGGTAATGATATTACCGTAATGGACGCCCCTGCACGCCGATTGTCTGCGGCGTTTAAACGCGTAGAAGATACGAATACGGCCAAGGCCGAACAAGGATTACCGCCCGAGCCTATGGCATTTGAGGCGATAATTTTACCAGAAGGCGGTACGGCCTTGCGTTCGCTCGCCCCGCTATTACTTTATTATGAAGACGGCATGTCCGATGTTCAATTTCTCGGAACAGGTTTATGGAACCGGGAAGAAACGGTCAGAGAGCCAGCCCTGAGCGGGGGTATATTTGCGGGCCCGGATCAAGAGGCACAACGCGGATTTCAATTGGCTTATGATAGGGCTTATGGTGACGATCCCTCGCGCTTGGCGTCATTGGCATTTGATGCCGTGAATTTCGGCGTGATTGTCGCGGACGGGGATCCCCGCGGACGACGTGCAAGAGCGGAAGACCCTCAAGGGTTTTACGGGGCTGATGGTTTGGTAAGGTTTCGTCCAGATGGGACACCGGACCGGGGTTTGGCCGTTTACCAAATTAGAAATGGAACATTTGTTATTATTGATCCCGCGCCGCGCCGCGCGGCTGGTGCGTTCTAAGCTAATGATTTAAATCTTCAGGGTGTTAGAATGGTAAGGAATTACCTTAGCCACCGAGCAGTTTTTGTGTCAAATAATTCAACACAAGCTGGCCTTTTGATGTCGCATTTAAGGCGTCGTTTTTCAAAGCTAGCCATCCGGCTTCAATAAAGTCTGACACTATATGGGATGGAAGGGGCTGGCCGCTAAGGGTTTCATACCGGGCCATAGAGATACCGTCTTTAATACGCAATCCCATAAGTATATATTCATCTGCCCATTCTTGGGGTGAGAGGCGCGTTTTTTGACCAAAAGGATATCTGGTGGCTGTGTGTGCGGACCCATTATCTCTGGCTTGACTATAGGTTTTAGGGTGTTTATGCGCAATTGTTGCAAAACGTTGGCCGTCATATGTCAGGCGTCCATGTGCTCCGGGCCCGATACCGGCGTAATCTCCGCCTGTCCAATATGTCAGATTATGACGAGATTGATGTGCCGGTTTGGCAAAATTTGAGACTTCATAATGGGAATAACCGGCCAGTTGTAGCTTTTGACATATTATGTCGAAATAATCCGCGCTTTTTTCTGGAGATACGGCGCGCCTGTCCCCACGGGCCTCGGCCTTAAAAAAAGCGGTCCCATGTTCAATCGTAAGCTGATAGGTTGATATATGGTCCGGATTATAGGCCAATGCTGTTTTAAGATCGGAGACCAAAGCTTTACGTGATTGCCCGTATTGGCCAAATATGAGGTCAAGCGAGAGTGAAGGGAAAATATCCCGTCCGCCAGCTAATGCACGTTTTGCAGCTTTGCTATCATGGTCCCGTCCCAGTACGGCTAATGTGTTGTCTTCAAAACTCTGCACGCCTAATGAAAGACGGTTTAAACCTGCCTGTCGATAGGCCTGCCATTTAATGGGATCATAATCTGAAGGATTGGCTTCCATGGCAATTTCCACGGCGACGTCTACGGGCACCCGTGTCTCTGACCCGGAGGGTGTCGTGTGTGTTGTGTTAAGATTAAGCCCCCAGAGGATATGGATATGTGATAAAATTTGTGAAACTTGCTCGGGCGACATCAGAGACGGTGTGCCGCCTCCGAAATGTACGGATGTGATCTGGCGGGCTCCGCTCCAATGACGCCACGCTGTTAAATCCGTTAATATTGCCGGTATCAGCGCGTCATCTGTGCGGTTTTTATAGACATTGAAATCGCAATAAGGGCAAATTTTCGTACAAAAGGGCCAATGAATATAAATTGCCAATGTTGGCGCATCCGGCTTAGCCATGCGGAAATTGATCTTTAATAAACTTATCAAAGGCGTCTGCGCGGTGGGATTTTGAATGTTTTTTCGCAGGGTCGATTTCGGCAAAGGTCAAATCATCGTCAAGGGCTTGAAATATGGGATCATACCCAAAGCCTTTCGTGCCGCGTGGGGGCCAGACGATTTCACCTTCAACCTTGCCTTCATATACAAAATTCTGCCCATCGGGTAATGCCAGACATAATGCGCAGATAAACCGCGCTGTGCGCGCGTTATCACCGATCTGGTCTTGCACATGCCACATTGCCATATCAAAGTCCCGTCCTCCACCTTCAAAACGGGGTTTTTCTGCCCAGCGCGCCGCATATATACCGGGCGCCCCGTCCAGAGCGTCAACCGCCAGCCCGCTATCATCTGACAGGGCCGCGTGACCCGAGACCTTCGCGGCGGCCAAAGCCTTGAGACGGGCATTGCCGGCAAATGTGGTTTCCGTTTCTTCGGGTTCCTCTAAATTAAGATCTGCTGCACTAAAGGTTTTTATCCCGTAAGGTGCCATCAGGGCGCGAATTTCCTTGACCTTGCCGGCATTATGGGAGGCCACAACAAGTGTGGTAAATCCGTAGAGAGGCAGATCGGAGCGATGATGTAACTTGGCGTCTGACATGACAGGCCCATAGCCTAATCTCTAAAGAGGGTAAAGAGAGCTCTGTATTCTTTACTTGCATCTCTTAGAATTATTGTTTATCGATAATTATTATTATGGAAAATAAATATGCCAAATAAAGTTGCAAGTGGTACGCCAATGGCGCGCGGGCTGAATTTTATGCTCATGATCATGATGGGTTTGCTAATACTCATGTGTGTCGGCCTTTTTATTTTTGGTATTTTATTATTATTTTCGTCTGAATTACAAAATTCTTTCATGGAAGAAATAAATACGAAAACACAGGAGCAGGTTTCAATTAGGGCTATCGCATTGATCTCGCTGACCAGTGCCGCTATGGCGGGGGCCTATTTATATGTAGTTCAAATTTTACGCGCGATTGTGAAAACGCTTTTAGCGGGAGATCCATTTGTCCCCGAAAATATCTCGCGCTTACGGCTTGTGTGGATTATTATTGCCGCAACCGAGATATTCCGAATGTGCTTTCACGGGTTGATGTATAATCCATTGACAAATGTAGCCGAAGTGGCTGGACAGGCAGATGATAGCTTTATCGATATTCGTGCAGTAACATGGTTTTTGGTATTTGTGATTGCTGCATTGGCAGAGGTGTTTCGTCATGGGGCTGAGCTTCGGCGCGATCAGCAATTAACGGTATAATATGACCATACGTGTAAATTTGGACAGAGTATTACTGGAGCGCCGTATGTCGCTAACGGAGCTTGCCGAGCGTGTGGGTATCACTTTGGCAAATCTTTCTATTTTAAAAACCGGGAAAGCGCGTGCGATCCGGTTTAGCACACTCGATGCACTATGTCGGGAGCTTGAGTGTCAGCCTGCTGATATCTTGGTATATGAACCCGAGACCGATGTTTTAGCCAAGGCCGCCGAATAAGCGACCTTATTTCCGTTACTGGTTATAAAATCTAAGCGTTTATCGCTTGAGCCTGCAAAGCACATAATTGCGTAATGCCTTTACCGGCCAGACGCATGAGTTCCGCCATTTCATCAGCCGTAAATGGTGTGTCTTCGGCGCTGGCCTGAACTTCGATAATACCTCCTGTCTGTGTAAGGACGAAGTTAGCATCGGCTTGCGCCGCGCTATCTTCAACATATTCCAGATCAAGACGGCATTCTCCGTCGACTATACCGCAGGAGACGGCCGCCATATTATCCGTGACGGGGTTTTTGGCTATACGGCCTTGTGTCACTAAATGTTCACAGGCCATATAAAGTGCCACCCACGCGCCGGAAATACTGGCAGTGCGTGTACCGCCATCGGCCTGCATAACATCGCAATCAATGATAATTTGGCGTTCCCCTAAAGCTTTAAGATCAACAATAGCACGTAAAGAGCGTCCAATAAGACGTTGAATTTCTACTGTTCGTCCGCCTTGTTTGCCGCGCGCCGCTTCACGATTATTGCGTGAATGGGTTGAGCGCGGTAACATACCATATTCCGCCGTGACCCAACCTTTGCCTTTGCCTTTCATCCAGCGCGGAACGGTTTCGTCTATGCTGGCTGTACATAAAACATGTGTATCGCCGAATTTTACCAAACAGGACCCTTCGGCATATTTGGAAGCTCCGGCTTCGAAAGAAACAGATCTGAGAGACTCGCGAGATCGATTATTTGGGCGCATATATTTATCCTTTACTCTTCCTACCGCCTATCGAATGCAGCGGGAAATAGCTATAAATATTTGTCCGATTTTCCAAAAAAGAAAACCCCGCCAATGGCAGGGTTCGCATGGGATTATATGTCTCTAAAGATTGGGTTTAAGCACTTAACTTATCGCGAGCGGGTTCGCGCAGGACATATCCACGTCCCCAAACCGTTTCAATATAATGCTCCCCGCCTGTTGCGGCGGCCAATTTCTTGCGTAATTTACAGATAAAGACGTCAATAATTTTTAATTCCGGTTCGTCCATGCCGCCGTAAAGATGGTTGAGAAACATTTCTTTGGTCAGTGTCGTGCCTTTGCGCAAAGACAGCAGCTCTAGCATTTGATACTCTTTACCGGTCAGATGCACACGGTGTTCAGCGACTTCAACGGTTTTGGCATCAAGATTGACGGCAATATCACCCGTTGTGATGATGGATTGCGAATGACCTTTTGATCTGCGTACAACGGCGTGAATACGAGCGACCAATTCGTCCTTGTGGAAAGGCTTGGTCATATAGTCGTCGGCTCCGGTTCCAAGGCCACGGACTTTCGTATCGATATCGGATGTGCCCGATAGGATAAAGATCGGTGTATTGACTTTTGCTAAACGCAACATTTTCAACACATCAAAACCGGGCATGTCTGGCAGGTTTAGATCAAGTAAAATAATATCATAATCATAAAGTTTACCAAGATCGACACCTTCTTCACCAAGATCTGTAGTGTAGACATTGAAACCTTCGGACTTAAGCATCATTTCGATGCCTTGCGCTGTCGCGCTGTCGTCTTCTATTAGAAGAACACGCATATAAACCCTCCCAGGCGAATCATTATTCCGTAGCTAACGAAATATAGTTAACGGAAGTTCTTGCTTACGTTAATCCCGTAAATCAAATGTTAACAATAAAACGTGTTTTTTAACTGTTTTCGTGTTTTAGCAGCGAAATGAATATTTTTTTTCAAATCTTTACGAGACCGTAAGTATAATCGGCTAAACCCACTTCAAGAACGGAAAATACCGTCAGTGTTGGGTTAGGTGAAGCATTATGAACCATTCTATGGAAAAATCTGTCCGTCAAACGCGTTTTGCGATTGAAGACTTACAAAGACGTATCGCTGTTTTAGAAGCGACACGAAGTGATTTGGAAAAACAAATCCGTAAATTAAATGAAAGCGTCCCGGAAGATGATGTGGATCCGACGGAACAACGCGAAGGCTATGTCGCTTACGGATCGTATGCGCAATCCGTGATTGCCCGAAAAGATAATATTCGGACGTCATTGGAAGATATTGCGGCGCAACATACAGATTTAGCGGGTGATCTGCGCAATGCTCTGGATATTTTAGACAGTTTTGAGCGCTTACGGGCCCGTCAAATGGCTGATAAGGCCGAAAAGGCTTTGCGTAAACGCGCCTAGATAAACTCTGTGGTGTTTAATATGATGACCTGCCTTTAAGGCGGGTTTTCTTACATAGTCTTATTGAAATCAGTCAAAGTCACATTGAAATCAGTTGACCGGAGCATATTCGGTCTGCTCAACCCATGCAAAAATTTCCGCGACACCGAGATCCACGGCGGCGTCCATCCATATATCTTGTGTCCCCCTATCAGATTGAAGGTCGACGGTCAGCGTGTTCTGAATAGATCCTAAGGCCCGGGCCCCGCGGTCTGTTATTCCCAGTCCGCCAGACCCCAGCCCCAGTATCCCAACCCCCAGTATCATGAGTACAGCTGCCGCCCATTTTCCAAAATGAGTGCGGAAACCAGAGTCTGTGCGGATTGACGTATCTGGTAAGTGTTGCGCATGTTGCGAGGCTATTTTTAAAATTCGTGCCTGTAATAAATCTGACGGTGGAGGCGGGCTATAATGGCGTAATTTGGCCTCCAACTCCTTATCGTCAATATTGGTTTCGGGGTCGTGATGACGAGATGGGGATTTATAAGTCATAAATAAACTCCGCATTACGGGGTTGATCACCCGGACGTGTTAGTTTCTTTTTTAAGGTTTTACGTGCTCTGACAAGTAAGGACTCATAGGCGCTTTCAGATATCTGCATAATAGAGGCAGCGTCCTTTTGGGTTTGTTGATCATAATAGCTCAATATAATCGCTGCCTTTTGTCGATATCCCAACTGATCCAGTGCTAATTTAACGCGCATGGCCTCTTCATTTGCGATCATGTCATCTACAGCCGAGATATGCATGTCTTCCACATCTGGCACGTCTCCGGGGTAAACCGGGCTGTGTTTTTTCAAAATATCCAGACATTGATGTGTCGTCACACGGCGCATCCATGTGATTAATTTGGCTTGACCTTGCGTCCAGGTTGGAGCCATCTCCCATGTCTTTATGAATACGGTTTGGCAGACATCTTCGGCCATAACGGCATCGCCCAGCATATAAGCGGCTAAGGCGTGCAACCGATTCATATGTCGGTCCATTAAAATCCTCAAACATTGCGTATCCCCGGATTGTAACCCGGGGATAATATCAGTGTCTGGATCGGATATGAGGGTCTGTGTCATGTGACGGGATCTTATCGCTATGGCGCTATTTTTGCGCGCGTTCCGACGCCTGTCTTTTACCCTGTTTACCTTTGCGCCGACGGCCTTCACCCTGTGTTAAAACACCATCGCCATTGACATCGAGGTGTTCAAACATGGCCAAAGTAGCCGTTTCATATTCAGATCGAGTGATGAAACCATCGCCATTAGCATCGCGTCGTATCCCTTTGCGGCCGCTTTGACCTTTTTTGGCACCAGTGTTTTTATTGGCGTCAGCGTTTTTGCGCGCTTCTTTTCGGGCGCGTCTCTGGGCTCTTCTTTCAGCTTTTAAAGCTTTGCGGGCAATGCGGTCCTGATCATCAATAATACCGTCCTGATTGACATCGGCGCGGGCCTGTTTACGCGCCTCTCGACGTGCGGCTTTAGCTTCTCGTGCGGCTTTGTGTTCCTCTTTCGTGAGGACGCCGTCACCATTGATATCCATTTTATCAAATTGGGCATCTTGTCGCTTTTTTTTCTGAAGCTCACGATGCGTTTTTATTTCGTACCGCGTCAGCCGAGCATCTGCATTTAAGTCCGTCTCTGAAAACCGGATGTTGGCTTGCGCTATGAATTCGCTTAGATCAATTTGCTTATCCTTATTTGTATCGGCTTTTGGGCTTGCCCCCGCAGGCAGCGCAAAGAGTGTCAAACCCAGCGCCGTGCATGTGGTAATTTTCAAACAGTATGATATAAATATATGTTGCGACATTGGAGGTCCTTTCGTGTCATTCATATACCTAACGATTGAAGAAAGAAAATCCTGCGTTTCTTACGCATATGTAATGAAAGACGTTGACGCGTTAAGCTGCCATACGTGTTTTTATCAAATTCCGAATTTGTTGTAACAAGCGGTCTGTTAACTCCGGGTCCTCTTGATGTCCCCCGTAAGGCGGAGGCGCGCCAAGAAATTCGCGTATAGTCTGGGTCAACATAAGGGCGGTTTCAACCGCATTATCTTTGGGGCCGCAAGACAGTAAAAGCGGGTCTGTTTTTGGGGATCGGGCACGTATGGCGTCCATCATCCAATAGGCGCGCATGAACCGGTCTCCAACAGTACTGAAATTCAGAATACTCATATCGGCGGCGGCGGCTAATCTGACATGTGCGGGTGTGCATCCAACAGGCATGCAAACAAATACCCAGTCATAACGCAATGAAAGAGCCGCAAGGCTTCCCAACACATCATCAAGCGCTGCATCTCCGCAGGCAATGGCAGTAAAATGGTCATTCGAGGTTATATATTCTATGTCTGCAATATTTGCATTGTTATACAAAATGTCGGCGAGTGTTTTATGATATATGATTCCTGCCGTTTTCATCAGACGCCCGTTACAGGCATCTAGCATTAAAACGGTTTCGCCACGTTTGGCGGCAGTTTTGGATAAAGACAGAGTCAGCGCTTCGGATTTCAAACCCGAACTTGCAGAAAAAATGGGTACTAATTGCCCATCAGGCTCATAGCCTGAACTATAATTTTGCGCCATATGCATGGCTCACCTCATCACCTATGGGTTCGATTATTTCGAACGCTCCCAAGACTGTATAAGGGGGGCGTCTTAAATACCCGCTAAAGATCAGGGTAAATTAAGCTTAAACCTATTTAAAATGGCGCGTTAAAATCATGGGTTACTTGGCGGATTTCAACATAATAGGGTCTCCGAATCCAAGCGCTTTTAACCCGTTAACCTGCGTTTTAGCGTCACCGACGACAAGATAATTCATGGCTTCTGCCCGGATATATTTCGTGCTTAAGTCTTTAAAATCTTCCAGGGTCATGGCGGCAATAGCTTTGGCATCACGCTCTCTATAATTCGCCGGGTAATCATAGGCGCTCATATTAGATAGAACAACGAGCTTGTCTGATAGGCTTTCCGTTTTGAGCGCCTGCCCACGTAATAGAGCCTGTTTGAGCGTGTCTAATTCTTCTTGTGTAAAGTCCGGACCATAGCGACTTACAATATCTTTAATAAGGTCGAGCGCTTCAAAGGTTACATTTGAACGAACGCTTGAACGTATTGTAAAGCTGCCCCGGTCTTTTTGGCCACTAAAGCCAGAAAAAATACCATAAGTATAACCGCGCTTGACGCGAAGTTCTGTATTTAATTTGGATGTATAAATACCGCCAAGAGGAAAATTAATAGCGCCTGCAAGTGGAAAATCCGAGGCGGTTGCGGGCAAAGACGGACGTTCAATTCGCAAGACAGATTGTTTGGCGTCAGGCAGGTCATAAAAATATACTTTTGAGGTTTCAACAGCATATGGGGCGTCCAGCTTTGCTGCGGGAAGGGGGGTGTTGGACGTGGGTAAGGGATCGCAACACAGGGCTGCTTTTATGGCGTCAATATTTGACGCTCCGACGATCCGTAATTGACTATGATTATAACTATAATGCCGGTTATAAAATTCTTTCAGATCCTCCAGCGTAATGGCATCCAATGCGTCTTTTGGGCCATAGGGCATATAATGTAAAATATGATCGGCAGGGTAATTTAATTTAGCCATTTCCCGCGCGGCTATTGTTGAGGCGTCGCCTTCTGATTGGATAATAGACTGTAGGGTTTTGCGCTTTAAAAGGGCAAATTCTTCGGCATCCCAGCGTGGCGCTGTGAGGATTTCATGCACGATTTCAAGAGTCGGCTGTAACTTTCGGGCCAAGGCGGTACCTATGATAAATGTACCTGTAGCACCATTGGTAATCGAAAGAGTAGATCCAAGGGATTCAATGGCGGCTTCAAGTTCAGCAGGCGTTTTATGGGCGGTCCCCTTAAGCAATAAATCAGCGGTCAGAGCGGGAACCCCGGGCGCTTTGACATCTCCGCGCATGCGTCCGGCATCTAATTGTAGCGAGAAATTTACCAAGGGAATTTCGTCTGAATATATGCTGAAAACCTTAAGGCCGTTTTGTAAGGTTTCTTGCTCAATTTCTGGAGCTTTTAGCGTGTAAGCGGGGCCAAAATCGGGTTCTTGAGTGCGGTCGAACCGAGAGGGTGTCGGTGTGTTTATGATCCGAGCTGCGGGGTCGAAATCTATTTGTGCCTCTGCGCCGTTAACAATTTTTTCTTCTACGATTTCGGCTTTTACCGCCCCGCTTAATGCCATATCAGGCCGCCCTTTAGGAACAAAACTTGTGGTTACATAGGGTTTGTTTTTTATATAGGTTTGGTAGACCCGTTGGACATCTTCGACGCTTACGGACTGAATATCTGCGAGCGTTTTTTTATAGGCGCTAGGGTCATCGGTGTAGATGTTATACTCGGAGAGTTTTATGGCCTTACCCAAGGCGCTCTGAATATCGTCATAAAAGGCAACCTCAAACTTTGTCTTTATGCGGTCTAAACTTTTTTGCGGGATTCCATTACCTTCAAACGCGGCGAACCCTTTGTCGAGTGGAGCTATTAAACCATCAATATTTTTACCTTCATTCGCATCAATGAACAGGTAAATTTCACCCGCAATTTCTTTGTTAAAATTAAACATATCGACATTGGACGTGACTTTTTCGGCGTCGACCATGACTTTGTTTAAAGGGGCGTCTTTGCCTTCGCTTAAATAGCTGACAAGAATATCAAGAGCCGCACTGTCTTTGTGATAAGCGGGGACACCGGGCCAGACTCGCGTGAGGCGGGGCACTGTGGCGAAATTGTCTTCGTGATAAAAAGATTTTACAGATGTTAACGGCGATGGACGATTTGATAAGGGTGTGATGTCTTGACCTCTGGGTATCTCACCGAAATATTTTTCTATAAGCGCTTTAGCCGCCTTGATCTCAAAATCTCCGGTGAGTGTGACCGTAACATTATTGGGCACGTACCAACGCGCGTAAAAATTTTTCACATCTTGTAATGTCGCGGCATCCAGATCTGCGAGAGACCCGATGATTGACCAATTATAGGGATGATCTTCCGGGTAAAGAGCTTTATTAATAACGAAGCTATTATGCCCATAAGGTCGATTATCAAAACTTTGACGCTTTTCATTTTTAACAACTTGTTTCTCATTATCCAGAACCTCTTGCGTCACGGTTTGGATAAACCATCCTAATTTATCGGCTTCTGCCCAGATTATTTTTTCTAAGGCATCTGACGGTACAGCCTGAAAATATTGTGTCATATCATTAGTGGTAAAGCCATTTGTACCTTCACCCCCAATCCGCGTATTCATCTCGTCTAATCCACCATATCCAAGGTTTTCTGAATCTAGAAAAAGCAAATGCTCAAATAAATGCGCAAAACCTGTCCGTCCCTTTATTTCCCGCGCAGAGCCGACATGAGCGGCAAGGTTAATCGCGACAACAGGGTCTGATCTGTCTTGGTGCAAGATCACGTCAAGGCCGTTTTCAAGCGTGTATTTTTCAAAGGGGATGGTCAGAGTTGTGTCCGAAGCGGTGTTTACAACTGTGGGTGTCGAATCTGAGGGGTGTGAATTTCCACATGCCGTCAAAAGGACAGCCAGCCCAAGACTGGTTATGACCCGGGTAAGTATCGATAGGTAAGGCATAAACCCTCTTAAACTGTTGGAGCGTGTATCAAGCTCGGATTTTTGAAACTGAATATATAGTCTGTCGCGGAATTGGGCGGAAGTCCATACCTTTATGACAAGGAGAGGGTGACATGTCGGAGGGCTGCAATGACAGAGGCGAAAGATTTGTATGCGAAGGCCGAATCACCTATCACGGAGTATAAAGCCGCTTTTACACAGCATTTTAGATTGAGGCCCTTATGACATCTCCTTCAAAACTTACACCTTCAGGCTTATCGGCGCTCATGTGCGCTAGAATTTGTCACGACCTTGTTAGCCCTATCGGAGCCTTGGGCACGGCGCTTGAGGTTTTGAGCGACGAGAATAATGCCGATATGCACGGTGATGCCTTGGAATTGGTAAAAATGTCAGCCGGGCAGGCTTCGACAAAGCTACAATATTTGCGCATGGCATTTGGGGCCGCAGGGTCGTCACCGGGGATGATCTCTACGGGTGAACTTAAAACCCTAGTCAAGAATATGTACGGTGGTGGTAAAGTCGATATTATTTGGGATGAAGATTTGGGCGGATTAGAAAAACCACAAGCCCGGCTGGTCTTAAACCTGATGATGCTCGCGGTTCAGACCATCCCGCGCGGCGGTCAAATCATGATTTCTCTTTCGAAATCAAACGGAACAGATGTATTGGTCTTAAGAAGCACAGGCCCCAAAGCCCGGTTGGATATGGCGGTTGAAAAGACACTTGCAGGCGGCGCTCCAGAAGATGGCTTTGATGGGCGTTCCATTCAGCCCTTCTATACGGGAATGATGGTGCGGGAACTTAAAGGTAAGGTATTTGCGACTGCGACAGAAGAAGACGTGGTTTTTAAAGTCTTGATACCGACTGTAAGCGCGCAATCAGCGGCTTAAGCGACATGTAATTATATGTAAAAAATGCCCCTACCGACAGAGATTTTATAACCTCTTAACGAATTTTAGGCACTTTGGCATGACAAACCGCGATTCGCGGTGAAATTTATGTTATGAGGTGTCATATGGGAGACGATCTGGTTGCAGCCCGCACATTTGTCGACATTGCCCACACCCATCTTGATATATTACTCGGCGAAAAGCGTTCAGATAAAGCTTTGGCGCGTCGGTCCCTGATCGCTTTACGCGCTGCGGCTGTGCGCGTTCATGCCCGGGCTATTTTACGAAGTGGGCAACGCGCGCTTGACCTGATTGAAGACAATTCCGCACAGCCCAAACTCGATGGCGCCTTTATGTCTTTAAACAAGCTCGTCGTACAATATAGGCAGGGCTTGGAAGAAGTTGAAAATGCCATGAATATACCTGCGTCTAAAGAGACCCATATTCAGCTATCGCAACAGTCTCTTTCAACGACTCTTTCAAATTCTCTTATCGAGTCGCATTACAAAGTCGCGCAACAGACGCTTGCACCCTTATTGCCGTTCTTATCAAATACGGACGACCGGCAAGCGGTAGAGTTTTTAGCGGGTATGACGCCGTTAAACTCTGGACAGATGATAGATTTCACACCGCTAACGGCGACGTTGGCTCTGGATCAAAATGCAGCTTTGACAGACACAGCTCTCCCCGCCTCACATAGGTCTGGACTGCCCAAGTCAGGGGCAGGTGATGATGGCATGCCTAAGATTGCTTTTGAGACCTTAATGCCGGGATTAACGAATGCCGTGCTTGTTGTGGCCCGCCAATCCGATAAAACCGTGAGCTTGGGGTATTCCGATAATGATATTATGTTACCCGGACATTTAACACATCGGGCAGAGGTGGAAATGCATAGGTTGGGACGTTTTCTGGTTCGGAATGTTTTGGAAGCGCGCGATATACGGTCGGCTCGCGGTGACAGTCAAAGTGGGCAAATTTTAATTACAGCCAAAGCGGATAAGGAAGACATCATTATTCAATTTGAATGTGCGGGACGCACGCTGTCCGATGCTCAAAAAAACAGTGTCACCATATCTCAAGCTGATATGCAATTGTCCTGTGCCCAAAGCGGGTCTGTAACGCGTCTGACGCTGCGTTTGAATGTGAAGATGCCATATGTTGCAAAACAGGATCAAGCCAATGCGTCCATGATGCAAATGCCGATGATAAACCGGCCAATCCACGCGGGGCAACAGGAGCTAATGTCATGAAAACCTGCTTGGTTGTTGATGATTCAAAAATGATCCGCCGTATCGCCGGACGTATTTTAAAAGATCTGGATTTTGTACCCAAAGAAGCCGCCAATGGGCAGGAGGCTATAGATTTTTGCCGATCTGTAATGCCGGATGCTATATTGCTGGATTGGAATATGCCAGTCATGGACGGTTTGTCGTTTTTACAAACTTTACGTCAGGAACCCGAAGGTAAAAAACCTGTTGTTGTATTCTGCACAGCGGAACGCGACGTATCAAAAATAACATCGGCGCTTAATGCCGGGGCAGACGAATATGTCATGAAACCTTTTGATTCCGATATTATTGAAAGTAAGTTTTATCAAGCCGGACTTATCCAGTGAGTGCCGTTCTTAGTTTAAAACCTAGTTATTATGAGGCGATAAAACGGCTTACGGTTGAGTTAGCCGGGGTTAAGCTTGGCGCGGATCATGCCTTTTTAATTGAAACTCGCTTATCGGCTTTGGCGCGTAAAGAGGGGTTCGATACGCTTTCAGATATGATCGAAGAGCTGTTTTCGCTTGGACAAAGCCGGTTGGCGATACAAATCGTATCATCCTTATTGGAGCGTGATACGCATTTTTATACTGATCCGATAGGGTATGACATTGTGATGGAAACATTGCTGCCGCGCCTCTATGAGATTTATAAAGGCGGCGAGGTTCGTATTTTATCTTTTGGATGTTCAAGCGGTCAAGAACCTTATGGGTTGGCGATGAAGATCGATAAAGTCCGTTCTGATTTTGCAGATATGGCGATTAAGGTTATCGGTATTGACTACCCGTCTTCGGCATTAGAACGCGCGAAACTTGGGCGGTATAGTCATTTTGATGTGCAACGCGGCCTGCCTATTCGTGACCTTGTGACATATTTTAACCGTCAAGGTGAAGATTGGGTGCTTAATGACAAAATCCGGAAATCTGTTGAGTTTAAAGAGTTTCATTTGCTTTCTAATCTTGAGGGGCTGGGTCAGTTTCATGTGGTTATGTTTCGCAATACATTGCCGCATTATTCTTCACCCGCGCAATTACGTGTTTTGCGAGGGCTGTCCAAGATTGTGAAACCATTGGGTTATCTTGTCTTGGGGTCGAAGGAAAATTTGAATGGCATGAATTACGGATTTGATACGCTGTCTGACCTATCGGGTGTTTTTCGGCGACATGAATTGAAACCCGAACCTGTAATAGAAGATCCGACGATCAAAAAACCGACAGGTCGAAAAACGTTTGAAAAAAGCAAGAGACGTGTGCGCGAGCTTTCAAAATCAAATGAAGGCAAAGCGTGACGGTGTCAGCTGTGTAAGGCGGTCTGTGTTTGACAGCCTTGAAATTTTCAAAAAAAAAGGCCCCTGCGAAACAGAAGCCTTAAACATTATTTGCTGGCGAGAGCTTATTCTTCTTCGTTACCGGCGGCGCTAGGCGCACCTGACGTTTGAGAAGATGCGTCCTCAGCGGCTATATTGTCTCCGGCGACGAAATCGTTTCCGGCATCGCCTTCAAACATTTCAGCGGCGATCTCGGCACGTTCGGCGGCGGCGTCATTGGCATCCGCCCGGTCCGCAGCGATTTGCGTGGCAATCACATCTTCACCAGAAGCTTGACGTTCGGCTTCTTCTTCTGAACGTGCGACATTAACGGTTACAGAGATAGCGACTTCGGGGTGAAGCTTGACTTTGACGTCATGCAGACCCAGAGTTTTAATCGGCTGTTCCAAGACGATCATATTGCGCTTCACATCATTGCCGACCAGTTCGGCGACATCGCGTGAATTAACAGAGCCGTAAAGAATACCAGTTTCTCCAGCTTTGCGGATGACAATATACGTGCTGCCATCCAGGCTGGCGCCGGATGAGGCCGCGTTTTCACGGGCTTCTGCATTTCGCGCTTCCAGGAATTCACGTTCGGCTTCAAAACGGACCAAATTGGCTTTGGTGGCTCGAAGCGCTTTTTGTTGTGGTAAAAGAAAGTTACGCGCATAGCCGGGCTTGACGTTAACAACGTCACCCATACCACCGAGTTTCTCAACCCGTTCAAGGAGAATAATTTCCATGTGTCCGTCTCCTATTTCGCTGCGTATGGGAGCAAAGCCAGATAGCGGGCGCGCTTGATGGCACGGGCTAATTCGCGTTGCTTTTTATGAGATACAGCCGTGATGCGTGACGGTACGATTTTGCCTTTTTCAGACATATAGCGCTGCAACATTTTTGGATCTTTGTAATCAATGTTCAGACCGTTATCGCCAGAAAACGGACAGACTTTGCGTCGACGGCTAAAAGAGGTCCGTGACGGTAGATTTTCGATTTTAATTTGGGTCTTAGCAGCCATGGTCTAATCTCTCTTTTCGCGACGTTTACGCTCTTCGCGTTTTGCCAAAATCGGGGATGGATCTTCGGAAAACTCATCAACACGAATGCTGACATAACGTAAAATGTCTTCGTTAATGCGGTGTTGGCGTTCAATCTCGTGAATAGCCGCTGCAGGGGCATTAACATGCAGGAGGCTGTAATGGGCTTTGCGGTTCTTTTTGACCCGGTAAGCCAGATTGCGTAGACCCCAATATTCGATCTTTTCGACGGATCCGCCGAGATTACTGAATTTTTTTGTGAGGTTTTCGACCATTTCATCGACTTGCGCCGTAGAAATGTCTGGACGTGAGATAATCACGTGCTCGTAAAGAGACATATCAGTCCTTCATTATATAGACGCGGCACGCTGCCTTTTTGAAGGAAAAGGCTGAGTGATGGCTCTGATATATATACTGACCCATGTCAGCAGGGATAAACAGACCGCCTCTGGTTAAGGTGGCGCGTTTCGCACAGACATCGGTGCAAATCAAGCTTTAATTTCCAAGCCCACAGCCGGGTTTGCAAAGTTAAATAAAAGTGACGGTCCCACATAGCCCGTGGAGGCTTAAAAATCCTCGTGAACCAGAAGTTCAAGTGGGTGTCGGAATTAAACGGACCACGATCCGCACAGAGCCAACTCCCGAGGAGTTATTTAAGGTCCGGTGGATTAGTGCCGCACACGCAACCCGCAGTAACCGTCCCACTTAATGTGGGCATGTCTGCCAGAATGTGCAAGTTAAATATGTGGTGGGTATCCGCGCATGTTGAAACGTCCGGCCTTTGGCATAGTCATGTTGGCTAATATTCAAGACCCACACTATCACAGTTCGACGTTCAAACGCACGTGAGCTCTACTGGCGATAATTGGTGGCGGGGGGTATCCGAGATCCTATTGATTGGCGCGACGCCGCGCGCGGTCAAGCACAGCAGGATCGACATTCTCTTCGAGGCGTTTTTTAAGCGCTTCGCGGTCTTGATCATAATCGTCAACGCCAGATGCGCCGGATTTTAATAGCCAGTAATAAGCCTCTTCAAAGGATTGTTCAACGCCTTCGCCTTTGGCTAAGGTAAAGGCGTAGAGAAATTGTCCCTCCTTATCCCCTTTTTTGGCCGATTTTTCAAACCATCTGGCGGCTTGGTTAATATCGCGCTCCACGCCCGCGCCTTGATAAACAAGAAGGCCATAATCGGCTTGCGCTGCGGCAATACCCCCCTTTGCGGCTTGGAGCATGAAGCGCGCTGCCTTTGTTGCATCCGGGCGAATGTCGAAGTTTTCTGCATACATGACGGCGGCGAGATAGGCCGCTTCTGCGTCACCGTCACCGGCGGCTTTCTCATACCAGCCCAAGGCGACAACAGCATTGTTATCAAAATATAAATCGCCCATGCGCCTTGCGGATTGTTTGTCTCCACTGTTCGAGGCCCGATTTAGCCAGCTTGCCGATATATCTACATTGGCGACAACGCCGTGACCCTTGCGGTACATATCCGCCAGTACGCGCATGGCATCTTCGCGGCCCAAGTCTGCGGCACGGGTGAGCCACGAAAGCGCATCCTCGGGGTTCATACCGGCTTGCCCGCGTAGGGCCATTTCGCCCAATGCGACAAGAGCGTCGGGGTGATTTTGCTCGGCGGCATCCCGGAACCAGCGGGCCGCATCCTCAACATCGATGAGTCCGGTTTCACCGCGGAGTAATATATGACCGGCCATGACTTGTGCATCCGCATCTCCGGCCAGCCCCGCATTGCGGGCAGTCCCGGCGGCTTTGGCATTAATAAGTGCCAGTGTTTTATTGCCGTCTTCATAGGCTATTAGCGCGTCATTATAGGTCACATATCTATGCGGGACTGTGATATCGGCAGGGGCACCAAAGGCCGTTGGCATGGGCAAGGCTACAACAGACATTAACGTTGCGGCGAATGCTCCCGACAGAGTTTTGAGAGCTGCTTGATCGCAATTTCTGGGCCGTCGGAATGCGCCCAAACTCCGGATGAAAGGGCGATAAAATCCGCGCCCGCCGATATGACTTGCGCGGCATTGCCTAGATTTATGCCTCCGATCGCTACGGAGGGAACCTCGATATTTTGGTGCCACCATTTTAAAATCTCCAAATCTGCGCGGGTCTTGACGACTTTGGTCGATGTTTCGAAAAATGCGCCAAAAGCAACATAACTTGCGCCTGCATCCGCAGCCTCAAAGGCCAGTTCTTTTGAATTATGGCAGGTTACGCCGATAATTGCATCTGTTCCCAACAGTTCGCGAGATGAAAAATAATCCATGTCGCCTTGCCCTATATGCACGCCGTCAGCGCCGATCTCCAGTGCGAGTTGAGGGCTATCATTCATCACAACCAATGTGCCATGCTTATGTGCGATAGATGTCATAGCGCGTCCGGCCTGAACAAGAGCTGAAGAGGCCAGTGTTTTGAGACGAATTTGCAGGCAGGCAATCGGGGTGGTTTCAGAACCGGCAGATAAGGTGGCGTCCAGTGTTGCCAAGAACCCGTCCATATCCTCTATCTGCGGGGGTGTTATAAGATAGATTTGGCAAGGTTGTACGCTCATAATAAGCGGCTTCCGTTTGGCGTATTGCTATCGGGCGAAAACAAGACGACATGCCCTTCTGAATTTGCAAAGCCCAAAGTCAAAACGTCCGACATGAAAGGGCCGATTTGACGAGGCGGAAAATTAACGACGGCTGCAATTTGTTTTCCGATAAGCGTTTCAGGCGTGTAGAGTTGGGTGATTTGGGCAGAGGATTTTTTAATGCCAATGTCCGGGCCAAAATCTATTTGCATTTTAATGGCCGGTTTACGGGCTTCGGGGAAGGGGGTCGCGGCAATGATTGTTCCGGTGCGGATATCGACATTTAAAAATGTGTTGAAATCCGTCATGGGCGTTTGCGGGCCGGAAGATGGGCGTGGAGATGTCATATAGTATATCTTTTGTCAGATGTATCCGAACCGAGTGCAAAAATCCGAATAGGCATTTTCAAGGCCGGTTTTCAAGTTTATTTTGGCTTGCCAGCCTAGATTTTTTAGCTTTTCGCCACTCATTAATTTGCGAGGTGTGCCATCCGGCTTTGATGCATCATAGGTAAGTTGGCCCGTAAACCCGACGATATCGCAAATCGTTTGTGCCAGTGTGGAGATCGGTATATCGGTGCCAGATCCTACATTAATATGCGTTTTCGTACTTTCCGAGCCGACATAATTTTTCATGATATGAACCAGGGCATCAGCGCAGTCATCTGCGTGAAGAAACTCGCGCCTTGGTGTACCGGTGCCCCAAATTTTAAGCGTCGTCTCACCGGCTGTTTTGGCCATGTGCGCGCGTCGTATAAGGGCGGGAATGACATGGGCGTTCTGCGCGTGATAATTATCGCCGGGTCCGTATAAATTTGTCGGCATAGCCGAGATAAAATTGCACCCATATTGCTGTGCATAGGTTTGGCATAAATGAATGCCGGAAATTTTAGCTATCGCATAGGGTGCATTTGTTGGTTCTAAAGCGCCTGTCATGAGCGCGGCTTCGGAAATAGGCTGTTCGGCAAATTTTGGATAAATACATGACGAACCCAGATAGAGAAGTTTTTCAACACCGGATTTTTGTGCGCCATCAATAACATTGGCGGCGATCATGAGGTTTTCATAAAGAAAATCTGCGGGGTAGGTTTGATTAGCCTGAATGCCGCCGACTTTCGCGGCCGCCATGAAAATAACATCCGGAGAATGGGTTTTTAACCACTCTTGCGTCTGGCTTTGATCGCGCAGATCCAGTGTCTTGCGCGACGGGTTCAGAATGTCGCGCGGGGCGTCTTGTGCGAGCCGTCGAATGAGCGCCGCCCCGACCATGCCATGACCTCCAGCCACCCAAATGCGTTTGCCCTTTAATGAATATGCGGATTTGTTAGCCATTTTAGGTGTCGGGTGCAGGGTTTATAGCGGCGAGGTCAGCTTGCATCATTTCGGCCACTAGAGTGTGAAAATCTGTTTCGGGTTTCCAACCTAAAACGCGTTCGGCTTTGGAGGCATCGGCTTGCAAAATATCGACTTCAGCAGGTCGGAAATATCGAGGATCAATTTTTACACGTATCGTCCCATGTGTGGCATCTCGTCCGACTTCATCGACGCCGGCACCTTCCCAGTGCAGCGTGATACCAATATGAGAAAATGCCGATTCGACCATGTCGCGCACGCTATGTGTGATACCTGTACCCAAGACATAATCATCAGGGGTATCTTGTTGTAGCATACGCCACATGCCGTTGACAAAATCGCGCGCATGCCCCCAATCGCGGCGTGCTTCGAGATTGCCGAGATAGAGTATATCTTGAAGACCGTAATGAATATGGGCGCAGGCGCGTGTGATTTTACGGGTTACAAAAGTTTCGCCGCGCAACGGGCTTTCATGATTGAACAAAATTCCATTCGAGGCATGCATATTGTAGCTCTCGCGGTAATTAACAGTTATCCAATAGGCATAGAGCTTGGCGGCGCCATAGGGGCTGCGTGGATAAAAAGGGGTGGTTTCTGATTGTGGCGTCTCCTGAACTTTCCCATATAGCTCAGAGGTCGAAGCTTGATAGAATCGGCACGTCTTTTCAAGGCCTAAAATACGCATGGCCTCCAATAATCGTAACGTTCCAAGCGCATCCGCATTTGCCGTATATTCTGGCGTTTCAAAACTGACTTGCACATGGCTTTGTGCGCCGAGGTTATAAATTTCGTCAGGTTGGGTCTCTTGAATAATACGGATCAAATTGGTCGCATCCGTCAGATCACCATATCGTAGAAAAAAGCGGGCGTCGTCTTCATGCGGATCCACATATAGAGGGTCTATGCGGGCGGTATTAAAGCTAGAGGAGCGCCGTTTGATACCGTGAACCACATAGCCTTTGTCTAAAAGCAATTTAGCAAGATAGGCGCCGTCTTGTCCGGTAACTCCCGTTATAAGGGCGGTTTTAGTCATAAAATCACCTATTGAACCGTCAATCGCCCAGATTAAGGATATTTTTATATGGATATTTATACAGGCGTTAGCTGTAAAACGATTTTATCGGTATGGAAAGGTGTAAAGCCTGAAATTATCAACGAAGTCTTTATTTTCATTGACTCTTTACTTTAATTGTTGAAAAGTTTGGATGATTTTGTGACGGGGCGCACTCGTTCATATTTCTTATAACTAATGTAGTGTATAACCACTGCAGAATTAACTATGGGCAGCAATAATTTTGCTGGTGAATGATATGGTGGATAAAAAACAGTTCTTCGGTACAGACGGTGTGCGTGGACAAGCCAATACAGGCAAAATGACACCTGATATGGTAATGCGCTTGGGTATGGCCGCCGGTAAAATTTTTAGAAATGGCGGCACACGTCGACACAGTGTCGTTATCGGTAAGGATACGCGTTTGTCAGGCTACATGATTGAACCTGCCTTGGTCGCCGGCTTTACGGCTGTGGGTATGGATGTTAAACTGTTTGGGCCTATTCCGACACCCGCTGTATCTTTGATGACCCGTACATTACGCGCGGATTTGGGTGTGATGATTACAGCCTCTCATAATAAATATGAAGATAACGGTATAAAGTTTTTTGGTCCTGACGGGCGTAAATTACATGATGATACAGAACATGCCATAGAGGCCTTATTACAAGGCCCTCCAAACGATAGCCTCGTCTCGCCCAAAAATCTTGGACGCGTTAAACGTTATGAAGATGTGCAGGCGCGCTATATTGAAATCGTCAAAAGTACATTTCCGCGCCGTATGCGGCTGTCTAATATGCGCATTGTCGTGGATTGCGCAAATGGGGCTGCCTATAAAACGGCACCAGATACTTTATGGGAGCTTGGGGCCGAAAAAGTTATTCCCATAGGGATTTCACCTGACGGGACCAATATTAACGAAGGATGTGGATCCACCTCCACCCAGCTTCTCTCCGATACGGTTCTTGAAATGCGGGCTGATATCGGCATTGCATTGGACGGCGATGCTGACCGACTGATCATGTGTGACGAAAAGGGAAATATTATTGACGGAGACCAGCTTTTGGCGTTGATGGCGACAGGCTGGAAAGCTTCGGGGCAGTTAGCGCAACAAGGTATAGTCGCGACCGTCATGTCAAACCTTGGATTGGAAAGGTTCTTACAAAGTGAAGATTTGTCACTTGTCAGAACTGCTGTAGGAGATCGTTATGTGGCAGAGACGATGCGCTCGCAAGGTTATAATCTTGGCGGCGAGCAATCAGGTCATATGTTGATGACAGATTTCTCGCCAACAGGCGATGGTACCATGGCGGCTTTGCAGGTTCTGGCTGAAATCGTGCGGTCCGGTAAACCTGCCAGCGAAGTATTAAACCTGTTTGACCCTGTTCCGCAAAGATTAAAGAATGTCCGGTTTTCAGGTGTTTCACCGATGACAGATAAAACCGTGTTGAGTGCTATCGAAGATGCCCGATCAGACCTTGGAAAATCCGGCCGTATTCTTGTTCGACCATCTGGCACAGAGCCTCTTATTCGGGTCATGGCCGAAGGGGATGATGTGGCTAAGGTTGAAAATATTACCAATGATCTGGTCGAAATTATTCGCAATGCGGCGGCTTAAATTGAAAATCTAGGCCTTAGGGGACGTTTTCCTTTGATATTGTATTGAAATAGCCCGAATAGCGGCTTTTATCTCGGCGGAGTTCGCGTTAGACAATTGAATTGAATACTCAATTGGCAAAGCCTTTATTGCTATGCGCATGAAAGGTTTTTAGGGGATAATACGTGGCGTCGCTTCAGTCCATGCCCATAGATCAGATAAGCCTGCTGATAACTTCGGCGGCTGTGCTTGTGGCTATTTTGACAAGTTATCTTGCCTTTAGAAAATCTGTCATCAGGGTTGAATCGGATGGACGGTGGAAAGAAAAATGCAAACAGCTTGACCAGAAATTGTCTCGCATTGATTCTGTCTTTGGATCTTATCCCGGATTGATACTCGTCTGGGAAGAAAAAATTCCTGACCCCAAAGCGGACTGGGGCGATCCGCGTATATATGGATCACCTGCCGCCCTGGCGTCAATCGTCAGATTTGCAGAACCGGGTCGAGGATCAGAATTTGCTAAACGTGTACTCGACGGCCTTGCGGATCTGGATACGATAAGTGAAAGCGAGGACTCGACGTCTTTGCGCGGGCAATTGATTAAATTACGGCGCAAGGGGGAAGCGTTCTCAATCTCGATTGTTTTGCCCGAGGGCAATGTGATCGAAGCTGATGGTCGCGTTGCGGGTCGACAAGTTGTTTTGTGGCTTGAAGATGCCTCTATACGGGGGGAAGATGAGAAGACTGCGATCGGCCGGTTTGAAAATCACCGTATTACAGCGTCCACAGACCCGATTGCTTTTGTTGAAATGATGAGCCGCGCGCCATTTCCAATGTGGCGTATATCCGGTGTAGGTCGATTGACTTGGGTAAATGATGCTTATGTAAAAGCTGTCGGGGCGGGGTCGAGTGAGACTGTCTTGGAAGAGCAAATTCAGTTAGACGACCAAGCTGCGCAACAAGCCAAGCAAGCTTTAAATTCAAATGAGCGTGTGGAAGACATACGACATATTGTATTGGACGGGCAAAGGCGGTCGACCTCTTTAATTGTCTTTCCGATTTCAGGTGGAGCGGCAGGGCTAGCTATGGACGCTTCCGAAACAGAAGGTCTTCGCGATGCGTTGACCCGTCATATACGCGCGCATGATGAAACGCTTAACCGTCTGGATGAAGCGGTTGTTATTTTTGGCGGTGATAAGCGTATGACATTTCATAATACTGCTTTCGCCAAACTTTTTGATATTGAGGAAAATTGGTTCCGTGATCGTCCGAGCCATGCCGAATGGTTGGATTATTTACGGGAGAAACGTCAACTTCCGGAACAAACGGATTACAGGGCGTGGAAGGATAAAGAACTTTCGCTTTATACGGATTGGCCTAGCGAAATGCCTGACGAAGTTTGGACTTTGCCGGATGGACGCTCTTTGCGTATCGTACGTTTGCGGGATCCGGAAGGTGGTATTTCGATTATGATCGGGGACATGACCGATAGGTTGACGCTACAAAGTCAGTTTAACACCTTGATTAATGTACAAAAGGCGACTCTTGACCGTCTATCCGAAGGTATTGCCGTATTTGGTACAGATGGGCGGTTGAAAATTCATAATGCAGCCTTTGAAAGCCTTTGGAAAATTCCCAAAGAGGCCCTGAAAGATCATCCACATTTTACGGCGTTAATTCCCCACCACTTACCCCTTTATCATGACAAGGCGTTTTGGGAGGAACTTAAAGCCCGGAGTACAGATCCCAATCCCGAAGTCCGGCGTTCAGTGCGCGGCGAGATTGGGCGATCTGATGATAAAATGCTCACATGGTTGTCCAAACCCTTGCCGGATGGTGCAACTTTGATAGCCTGGGACGATGTTACCGACGAGCGCCGGGCAGAAGCCGCCCTCATTGAGCGCGCTGAAGCTATGGAAGCTGCTGATAGGTTGAAGTCGGAATTTGTTGGCCATGTTAGCTATCAATTACGAACGCCGTTAACGACCATAGCGGGCTATGCAGATCTTTTGCAAAATAACGGAGCCGGGGAGTTAAATGATAAGCAGTCCGAACACATATTCGCTATTCAGACGGCTTCGGAAGATTTGGCTAAAACTATAGATGATATTCTGGATATTGCCGCAATTGAAGCCAATGTGTTGGATTTGGAACTCGGTGATGTAAATGTTTTTGATATGTTGTTTAATGCGTTGGATTATGTCGCGACCAAGGCCGAGGATACGAAAATCGGCCTGAAACTTGAATGTGATGAGGCTATTGGCATCATTCGCGCTGATGAAACGCGGCTTAAGCAAGTTGTCTATAATCTGCTTTCCAATGCGATCCGCTTTACCAAACCAGGTGGTAAAATTGAATTGGGGGGCAAGCGCACAGAAGATGGTGGTGTGATGATCTGGGTAAAGGATGACGGGGTCGGAATACCTTCAGATCGCCAGCCTAAAGTCTTCGAAAGTTTCCAGTCCTCGCGCGGGGGGGCTGGATTAGGTTTGGCGCTCGTGCAACGTTTTATTGAACGTCATGGGGGGTGGGTTGATCTTGAGTCAGAAGAAGACCAAGGCACGCATGTAACCTGTTACCTACCGCGAGAAGCTGCAGTTGATAATGCCCATCCGGAGCTTTTTGCAGCGAATATGGCTTAAGGCCCAACTGCCTTATTGGCTCTCAGGGGTTGTGACCTTAATACCATCTAACGTATCCGACATCAAAATTTGGCAGGACAGGCGTGAATTTTCCTGAACATTTTCGGCAAAATCAAGCATGCTATCTTCCATGTCGTCTTTAGGTTTTAGCTTGCCCATAAAGCTCTCATCGACATAGACATGACACGTTGCACAGGCGCAGGCGCCGCCGCAATCTGCGTCAATACCCGGGATCATATTTTGTACAGCCGCTTCCATAATCGACGTCCCGGCCTTGGTTTCAATGTCGCGCGCAGTCCCTGCGTGATCGATAAAGATAATTTTGGGCATACTGTCTCCGCAAATGTGTTTAAAATCTATGTAAGGTCTTGATATGATTTTGCAAGCGCGTATCACGTCAAGAGATGCAGATTTATATGGTAAATACCGATGAAGATATGCGCCGGCTGGGCGCCTCTTTGTCCAAACTTGCACAGCCCGGTGATGTCATCCTGTTAGACGGGGCGTTAGGGGCGGGTAAAACAACGATTGCGCGCGGATTTATTCAAGCCTTTCTCCCTGACATAGACATCCCGTCACCTACCTATACACTTGTTCAAAGCTATGAGACACTAGGATTGGAAATATGGCATTGCGACCTTTACCGATTAGAGCGACCAGACGAAATATTGGAGCTTGGGTTACTGGAGGCTTTTGAAGAGTGCCTGTGCTTGATTGAATGGCCTCAGCGATTAGGAGGATATCGTCCTGCACATGCCAAGCGTATAGATATTGCGTTTTCTGGGGCCGGACGACGCGTTAAACTCACGGGATGGGACCATGTCGAATTTTCAATCTGATAAACGCGCGATAGAGATACAGACATTTCTGGACAGCGTCGGCTGGGGTGAAGCGGTGCGGCACCCTGTTTTGGGTGATGCTTCGTCGCGACGGTATGAACGTCTTGAAAATGATGGTATGCGCGCCGTGCTGATGGATGCCCCCAGATCAGAGGCGGCCTCCAAGGACTCACATGGAGCCCGCCCCGAGGACCGCCAAAGCCGAGGTTATAACGCGCAAGCCCGGTTAGCGGGTGATAACATTGAAAGCTTTCCCACCATTGCCCAAGCTTTGACGATGCGCGGGTTTTCCGCGCCGCATATTCTGGCCGCTGATCTTGAAAAAGGTTTGCTGTTGTTAGAAGACTTGGGGGCTGCACTTTATGCAAATGTAATTGCTGATGACCCTAGGCGAGAAACCCTGTTATATGAAACTGCCATTGACACTCTAGCGGCACTTTATCGATCAAGTTTTCCAACCCATCTAGAGTTTCAATCAGCCGTCTGGACGCTCCAAGACTATGACGAGACGGCTTTATGTGCTGAAATGAGTCTGTGTCTGGATTGGTTTTCTAAAGATAGCGAACGTGAGATATCAGCGCGCGCGCGTGAAGATTTTTATGGGCTCTGGAAAACCGCGTTTAAAGTTTTACATACGCAAGCCCCGGGGTTGGCATTGCGCGACTTTCACGCCGAAAACCTGTTTTGGTTGCCCGAACGCAAAGCGATAGCGCGTGTCGGACTTATAGATTTTCAAGATGCGCTCTTTGTACATCCGGCATATGATGTCGTCTCATTGATCGAGGATATTCGCCGGGATGTAAATCCGGACCTGACCCAGACACTTGTCGCCCGGTTTTGCGACCAAGCGGGTGTACGAAATGATGCGGATTTTAGAGCGGCTTATGCGGTTTTGGGAGGGCAGAGAAACACAAAGCTCCTCGGGTTTCCTGTGCGCGCAGATCTGAAATTCGGTAAGCCACAATATCGGGCACTTTTACCGCGCGTTAAACGGCATTTTGAAAATAGTTTGCGTCACGCGGTTCTCGCCGATGTACGAATATGGTTTGAAACCCATTTGCCCGAAGCTCTAGAGGTTTAAGGATATTAGGGGAAAGACTGATGATAAAGA
>CAZSKN010000001.1:0-104083 GCA_964607445.1 uncultured Caulobacterales bacterium | reverse complement strand
GATGATAAAGACGGCGATGATAATGGCGGCGGGTTATGGCACGCGTATGCGCCCTCTCACCGACACGCGGTCAAAGGCTATGGTAGAAATTGCGGGCAAGCCTCTCATAGATCATATGTTGGATAGGCTTGAGGATTACGGCGTGGCACGTATCGTCGTTAATGTTCACGCATTTGCCGATCATTTGGAAGCGCATTTAAAGGAGCGAAAGACGACGCTGGATATTCTTATTTCTGATGAACGCGAGGTTTTATTGGAAACGGGAGGGGGCTTGGTTAAGGCCTTGCCTCTATTGGGAACGGCTCCGATTTTTATCTGTAATATAGATGCGGTTTGGGTTGCATTTGATGATGTATTGGCGCGCCTCGAAAAAGCTTGGATGCCAAATATTATGGACGAACTTTTATTACTCGCGCGCAGGGAGGCCAGCTTGGGGTATGACGGGGTCGGGGATTTCGATCTTTTACCGCAGTCGAGGCTTGTCAGGCGCCGCGCAAAAACGGCGGCGCATATTTATGCCGGGGTTCAAATTTGTAAACCTGACGTGGCGCATGGATACGCCGCTATGCCTTTTTCGCGTAATAAGATTTGGGATGACAGCTTAGGTCGAAAGCGTATTTTCGGGGTAGAGTTGCCGGGGTATTGGATGCATGTCGGCGATCCTAAAGCGCGTCTCGCGGCTGAAGCCGTGTTAAAACAAGTCGCCATTGATCGGGCGAGTCGTGACAGATAAACCGTCAATCTATAGCTTGCCTGCCGGCCATGATTTCATGCCTGCATTTGCCAAAGGCTTGCGCGAACGATTTGGTGCGCGTTTAGAAAAGGCCTTGATCTTATTGCCAACACGGCGCGCGGTCAGGGCTTTGGGTGATGCATTAGTTGGAGAGAGTGGGGCGGCCATATTACCGCGCTTGCGACCTTTGGCAGATATTGATCCGGAAGAACCTCCCTTTGAACCCGGCGAATTAGGCCTTTTGGTCAAACCCGCTATTGCCAGCTTACAACGTCGATTCGAGTTGGCCCGTTTGGTGTTCGCATTTCATCATCGCACCTCTGATTTGCCATTAGACATGGACGGGGCATTGGCTTTGGTTGACCCGCTTTTACAAATTCTTGATGATGCGGATATGGAGGAGGTGAGTCCGGAACGACTTTCAGGATTGCGCGAAATTTCTGAATTTGCCGCCCAACACTTTCAAAATGCAGCTGTTTTTTATGAAATTTTACAGACCCATTGGCCACGGCGTTTAAAAGAACTCGATGTCATGTCGCCTATGGCGCGGCGTGTGGCTGTTCTGAATGCGCTGACCGATCTCTGGCAAAGCGAACCGCCGACCCATCCCGTGATTATAGCGGGTTCGACGGGGACGCTAAAAGCGACGACCCGCCTAATGCAATGCGTGGCTGGATTAGCAGAGGGGCTGATTGTCCTTCCGGGACTGGATACAAGCTTGCGCGCGACGGCGTGGGATAAGGTCGGGGTCGAGCATCCGCAAGGCGCTTTGAAGAATTTGATTACGGCCTTGGGGCGCTCTCATAGGGATATTCCAAATTGGCCGGTATTGGATACGGCGTCAGCGCGTGCGCGGCGGCGACTTATTTCTGAAAGTCTGGTGCCTGTCGAAGAAACAGATGATTGGCCCAGCCGTATTCAAACCCTGAAACAAGAGACGACTACAGACGACGGTGAGCAGAGTGGGGACGATAGATTTAAACGTGGCTTGGACGGTCTTTCACTTATCACGACGGATACAGGTGAGAGCGAAGCCCAAACTATTGCGGTTATTTTGCGTGAAACTCTAGAAACCCCACATCAGACTGCCGCCCTCATTACACCGGACCCGGCTTTGGCGCGGCGGGTGCGCGCGGTATTGCGACGTTGGCATGTAGATGTGGATTATTCGCAAGGGGAACCGCTTGAGGAAACATCGCTTGGAACATTTTTGATGCGTTGTCTTGAGGCCGCGCAAAGCTTAACAGATACGGCAAATCCTTACGAAACATCGATGAGCAGCGATACGCAAGATTATGCAAAACACTTGAGTCCGCTCGCTTTCGCGGCCTTGTGCAAACATCCGCTTTTTGCCTTGGGTCGTCCTGTTGGATATAATCGGCAGGCGTGGGAAATTGTCGAAAAAAACGGGTTTCGTGCGACACGCCTTAAAGAAAAGAAAAACGGGTATAAGTCCGCAGCGCCGTTCTTGGATAAGATGATAACGGCGTTTTCACCCTTTCAAAAATGCGGTGAGACCGCGCTCGCACCCGCTTGGGCGCAAAGCTTGGGTCAAATTGCTGAACATTTGGCCACGACAGATCAACGTTCTGGGGCGGAGCGTTTATGGCGTGAAGATGCCGGAGAGCAGGCGGCGACACTTTTGGAAAATATTTTGTCTTATGGAGATATATTAGGCGAGATGTCGCTTGAGGTTTTTTCCAGACTATTTGCCAAATTAATGCGGGGTAAAGCCGTACGCCCTCGTTACGGAACACATCCACGGCTACAGATTTTAGGCCCGCTTGAAGCCCGTATGCTGTCAGCTGATGTGATTATTCTAGGGGGGTTAAATGAAGGCATATGGCCAGCCTCACCGAAACAAGCTCCGTTTTTGTCGCGAGTAATGCGTCAAAAGCTCGGCCTGTCTTTGCCTGAACGCCGATATGGTCTGGCCGCGCATGACTTTGCCGGATTAGCCGCCCATAAGCGTGTTATCATGACGCGGGCGCACCGCTCGACGGAAGGCCCCATGGTAGCGTCGCGCTGGATTTGGCGATTGCAAACTTTGGTGGCCGGCGCCCTCGGACCGGATAATACAGCCTTAGACCCCGAGAAACCTTATAAAATTTGGGCGCAAGCTCTTGACGATGTTGAACCCGCGGACGTTACACCTGCCTTATCTCCACAACCAAGCCCCCCGCTTGAGGCCCGTTGGCCACATCAAAAGCGGCAATTGTCCATTACCCAGATTAAAACGTGGATACGCGACCCTTATTCTATTTATGCCCGTTATGTTCTGGGCTTGAAACGGTTGGACGCGATCGAAAAAGATGTTGGGGCGCGTGAATTTGGATCGGCTCTGCATAAAGGCTTAGAGACATTTATGGAGCGCCATAAAACGCAGCTAACACAGTCTGCGGATAAATCTCTGGTAGACGCATTTCAATCGGCGCTCGGCGAGGCCGGGTTTGCGGATTATGAAATTTCCAAGGAACGGTCCCGATTGGTTGCGATTGCCGCTGAATTTACCGCTTGGGTTCGCTTGCGCCGCGAAGATGGTTGGCAGGTGGCAGGCCTAGAAGCCTATGGCCATATTTACATGGAAGATGTTGATTTTACTCTCAGCGGGATAGCGGATTTGATAGAGATCGGGCCGTTGGGATATAGTATTGTGGATTATAAAACCGGAACCCCCGCAACGATAAAAGAAGTCAAAGCTGGATTTGACCCTCAACTTCCCTTGACAGCTTACCTGCTAGCCCATGGCGGAGTTAAAGGTCTTAAACCACGCCGAAGTGAGGATCTTATCTATCTTAGGTTAAATGGCATTGGAACCAGCGGGGGTATGGTCAAGCCTCTGACGCCTAATAAAGCCATGAGTAGCCGCGCGGCTAAAGAGGCTTTGAGTGCGGTAGAGTATACCGAGCAGAGTATTGCGGCACTTAAAACCTTGATAACGGAATTTGATAAAGTCGGCACTATATATCATTCGCAGCCGCGCGCTAAATATACACATGATTATGGCGATTATGATGATTTGGCGCGACGCGGAGAATGGGCCCGTTTGGCGGGTGGCGAGGATGGGGTATGAAGACGTCGGGTGATATCAATAGTGAGCTAGACGGTAGTGAGCTAGACAGTGATTATCGCCAAGCGATATTGGCGCAGAAAATGGCGGCAGACCCGCAATATACACGTTTGGTGTCTGCCAATGCAGGCTCTGGTAAAACACATGTACTAGTCAATCGGATATCGCGCATTTTGCTAACGGGAACTCCGCCCGAGAAAATTTTGTGCCTAACATATACTAAAGCGGCAGCCGCGGAAATGCAAAGCCGGTTATTTGAAACCTTAGGGGGGTGGTCGATTCTGGAAGCCCACGAATTGACACAGGCTTTATCTGTTCTTTTAGGGTCGGGTCA
This sequence comes from uncultured Caulobacterales bacterium, assembly GCA_964607445.1. Classification (GTDB taxonomy): domain Bacteria; phylum Pseudomonadota; class Alphaproteobacteria; order Caulobacterales; family Maricaulaceae; genus CALCKU01. Next base: position 99,946 of record CAZSKN010000001.1, on the reverse strand, counting down.
AAATTTACCTCCGCTCAGGACGGCGCGCGCTTTATTTGCCAAGGCTCTGGAAACGCCAGATGGACTAAAAGTTCAAACCATTCATGCTTTTTGTGAACGTATATTGGCCCGCTTTCCTCTTGAGGCCGGAATATTGCCGGGATTTGAGCCCATAGATGATGGAGATATGCGGATTATTCAAGCTCAAGTCCGAAAAGCGCTTTTGCAAGAGGCCGCGCAGAACCCGACAGATGACCTTCACCATGCTGTTCAGTTCTTGGCCGCGCAAAAAGCCGACCAAACACTGGATAATTTGTTTGCTTGGATGGCCGGGGCGAGCGACAAGATCACAACTTGGGTGCAGTCAGGTGGGATTAAAAATCTGGCGCAGATATTAGATCTACCTGAAAATGGTTTACCTGTGTCTGATATAAAAACCCAGGCTTGGCAGGCGAGCCCCAAAGCTGAGTTGCGCGCCGCCATGCAAGGTTTATTGGCCAGTTCAAAACCCAAAGAGATTAAATATGGCGAGCTTTTGTCCTTCGCCTTGGCTGAAGAGGACCCAGTGCGCGCCTTTGATTATTATGCGCAGGTCATTCTAAAAGCCGATCTTACACCTTTTTCCCAAATCGGGGCCAAGTCGGGCGGCGCCGCCGCCACAGCACTTTTTGGGGCTTATAATAAAATAGACACACCGGAAAATAACCGTATGGCGTCTGTGGGGGAACAGTTGAAAGCTGCCGTATGTTTGCGTGGCACCCGCGCGGTTTACACTCTGGCCCAAGCCTATAACCGATATTTCACGCAGATTAAACATATGCGCCGGGGACTGGATTTTAATGACCAGATATCCTTGGTGCGCAGCTTGCTTATGCGATCCGAAGTCTCCGACTGGGTTCGTTATAAATTGGACGGGGGGGTAAATCATATTCTGGTAGATGAAGCCCAAGATACAGCCCCTGCACAATGGGATATTATCGAGGCTTTGTCCGAACCGTTTTTTCAAGACCTCCCGGATCGCGATGACGTTCGAACTCTGTTTGCCGTGGGAGATGAGAAGCAATCTATATATTCGTTTCAGGGTGCGCGACCCGAACAATTCTTGAATAAAATACAAAACTATGCGGGGACGACCCGAACCGGCGAGATTAGAATGCGCATGTCCTTTCGCTCCGCGCCGGAAGTTTTACGCTTTGTGGATCAGGTCTGTGTTGATGATCGGTTGATGCAACGCATGTTTGGGGTGCAAAACTATGCACCGGCGTCTGATATTTTACGACATATCGCATTTCGAAAGGATCATGGCCAAGTTGACTTTTGGCCCTTGGCGCCACGACCTGAGACATTGGATGACAAAGCCGCGTGGGATACAAGCCCCGTCGATGCGATTTCAGCCGTGGACTCGCGTGAAACCTTGGCCTTGGAAATTTCACTTCAAATCAAGTCCTGGATTGAAAACCAAGACCCGATTTATGACCGAACATTGGCGCGTATGCGCCCCATAAGGCCAGATGATGTTTTGGTTTTAGTGCGTCAACGCAATGCGTTTTTTGAGGCGATCATCCGGAATCTTAAAACGGCGGGTGTCGCTGTTGCGGGCGCGGATAGATTAAAACTAAAGCAATCTATTGCTGTTAAAGACCTGTTGGCTTTAGCGCGGTTTGTGCTTTTACCGTCGGATGATTTATCATTGGCCGAAGTGCTTAAAAGCCCATTGATGGGGTGTGATGAAGATGCGCTTTACCAGATCGCTTATGATCGTCCAGCGGATAGTGCGACAGATAGTAAAGAAGGCACATCTCAAAGTCTGTGGTCAACTCTCAAGACGCGCCGTCCCGAATTATTTACGACATTGGAGACGATGATACAATATTCGCGTCAATTTGCGCCCTATGAATTTTTTGCCCGAGTTCTGGCGATGACAGATAGCGCGGGTCAAAGCGTATTACGCAAATTTTATCTCCGCCTTGGTCTTGAGGCGAAAGAAGCAATAGAGGCGTTTCTTGATAAAGCCTTACTCCATCAACGCCAAAATGCACCGTCTTTACAAAACTTCGTGCAAAACTTTGTCAATGATGACCAAATCTTAAAGCGCGAAATGGATAAAGCGCGTGGACAAGTGCGGGTGATGACGGTTCACGGCGCAAAAGGCCTGGAGGCCCCGATTGTCATATTGCCGGATACAACACAGACGCCGCGCTCAAAGAACCAGATGACGCCTTTGGATGATGGATTTGTATTGGCAGGTCGAGCCCGCGACATTCCGCAGAGCTTAAGCCCTTATATAGAGATGCAAACGCAGCGGCGTGAAGAAGAATATTACCGCCTGCTTTATGTGGCCATGACACGGGCCGAGCAAAGATTGGTAATTTGTGGGTATGCGCATGGCGGCGCGCGCACGGGCTACACTAAGGAGAGTTGGTATGAGGTATGCCAAACAGCCATGCAAGGATTAGACACGACACCATTTGAAACCCCGTTTGGAAACGGGGTCTCATTTGGCACATCCGCGCCCGTATTAACATCAGCGCCGCCAGAAGTTGAAAAAGACACGCATGAGATTCCATCGTGGCTTTACACGCCGGCGAGGTCTGAACGTCTGCCATATCGCCGCGTGACGCCGTCCCACCTTTTGGCCGCGCCCGACAGTTACGGGTCTGATATACGCTCACCATTAATACTTTCTGCGCTTAAAAACGCCGGACGGGATAAATTTCAACGCGGCAATTTGATTCATAAATTATTGGAGCTATTACCCGATATTGCCCCCGCCCGCCGACATGATGTTTCGCGTAAATATTTGGACCTAAACGGGGTCGAGACTGACTTTGCCACCGAAATTATGTCGGAAGTTTTTTCCGTTCTCGACCATGCCGAATTTCAATTGTTTTTCGGTGAAGGCTCGCGTGCAGAGGTGTCATTGGGCGGGCGGGCAAAGACATTGCCCAAAGGCCTTTATTTGAACGGCCAGATTGACCGGCTTACTGTAACAGATACCCATGTTTATATTATTGATTACAAATCAAACCGCCCATCGCCGCAAAAACAGGCAGATGTACCGGATATGTACATGGCGCAAATGGCTGCGTACCGCGAACTGGCGAAAGATATTTACCCCGGTCACGATATTGTGTGCGCACTTCTTTGGACCGACGAACCTTTTTTAATGACTCTGGATACAGAAGGTTTGGACCAAGCCTTGACGCGGGTCCGTGCGCTTCTTACTTAGATGATGTAATTTTATGGAGGCCGATATGGCGACAGTACCTGTCACGGATACAAGTTTTAAAGATGATGTTATCGATTCGGATATGCCCGTATTGGTCGATTTTTGGGCTGAATGGTGTGGCCCCTGTAAACAAATCGGTCCCGCGCTCGAAGATATTTCAAATGAACTTGGCGATAAAATTAAGATCGCAAAGGTTAATATTGAAGATAGTCCTGAGACACCGGCAAAATTTCATGTTCGTGGTATTCCGACATTGATGATTTTTAAAGAGGGGCAGGTCGTTGCGACAAAGGTAGGCGCCATGACGAAAACGAAGCTCTCTGAATGGGTTTCAGAACACGTTTAAATCTTGCATATCTAAACCGTTAGATATCAATTTTTAAAACCGCCCGGTCTCTGGGCGGTTTTAATTTTTGCTAAAATTAGGCCTTTATATTCAAACGCGCATCATGGGGTTTGCTTGTGGTGATATAATCATCAGCATAGGCTCGGGAACAAAATTCATATTAAGATATTCTCGTATTGACCTTTACACGTTAGCGATCTGACATGTCCTAAAGGCCGCGGCGTCAAACGTGTAAAGGCGGGGACGACTGCATTATGTCTATTCGCGTCGCCGGTTTTAGCGTTTCCTAGTGTTGGGCAGAGCTTGGCGTGCAGGTCTATTGCGAGAGCTTTAGGACTTCTCCGGCCAGATAGAGCGACCCGCAGATTAAAACGCGTGGAGGTCTCACGGGATTGGCAGAGGCTTTAGCTATGGGCGGCTCTGCGGTTTTGACAGCATAGTCAATGGCGTCTTCCAGCGTATCGGCGATATGGCCGTTAATGCCACGGCTTTTGGCTAATTCGGTGAGGGTTTCGGGTGCGAGGCTGGCGTGGCCGGGAATTGTAACGCCGATAATTTCGGTCGCGAGCCCTTCGAAAGCGTCAAGAAATCCACCAATATCTTTATTGGATAATATACCTGTGATGAGAATAAGGGGGCGCGGGGATTTCGCTTCCAATTCGGCAACCGCATTCGCAATGGCGCGTGCCGCGTGTGGATTATGGCCGCCGTCCAGCCAAAGTTCGCCATTAACGGTTTGGACCTTATCCGCCAATAAGCCCGTTGTGAGGTTTTGCATCCGTGCCGGCCAGCGCACTTTTTGCAGGCCTTTTGCGATAGCTGCGTCAGATATCTGCATGTTTTTGGCGATAGCGATGGCAAGACCTGCATTCAGTATTTGATGTTCACCAATCAGGGCCGGGGGCGGTAGATCAAGCAGGTTATCTTTATTTTCAAATACTAGCCGCCCATGTTGGCGGTAGGCCCGAAAATCTTGACCCCAAACCTTCGGTGCCGCGCTTAACTTGCGGGCTTCATTTTCAAGAACCGCGCGAACGAGTTCAGATTGCGAGCCGATAAAAACAGGACAATGGCGTTTCATAATTCCGGCTTTGGTGCGGGCAATCGTGGCAAGATCACGCCCTAAAAATTCAGCATGGTCATAATCTATTGGTGTGATGCCAACGCATGCGGGTGTTATCACATTGGTTGCATCAAACCGTCCGCCCAGACCCACTTCAATCAAGGCAATGTCGGCGGGGGTTTCGGAAAAAGCTAAAAACATAGCAGCCGTTGTGGCTTCAAAGAAAGATAGAGGTGCCTCGCCATTGGTTTTACGCACACGGGTTAAAACATCAATTAATGCCGCGTTTGAAATTTCCTGCGACCTTACAATAATCCGTTCCCGAAAATGCACTAAATGCGGCGAGGTATAGACATGGGCTGTAAGGCCTTGCGCTTCGCAAAAGGCCCGTAAATACGCAAGGGTTGAGCCTTTTCCATTTGTACCGGCGACATGGACAATCGGGGGTAATTTATGCTGCGGATTACCGAGTGTTTCCAAGACACGCTCTATGCGTTCTAATCCGAGATCAATTTTTTTAGGGTGTAGCGCGTTGAGTTCGGCCAAGGCCCGTTTAAGGGAGACTTCAGGCTCGCGCATAGGGGCCTCGGGTTCGGACGTGGGCGAAGAAGAGGAGGAAGATGTCACCAACTTAAGCGTCTGAATAGAGATTTTCGGTTTTCGAGTGCATCAGTACAGATAAAATCTGTGCCAATGTCCGTCTAAGATCTTGACGATGAACGACCCGGTCGACCATGCCTTTTTCTTCTAGATATTCAGCACGTTGAAAGCCGTCAGGCAGCTTTTCGCGTATAGTATCCTCGATCACGCGCGGCCCGGCAAAACAGATCAACGCACCGGGTTCAGCCAGATGAATATCGCCGAGCATGGCATAGCTGGCCGTGACCCCACCTGTCGTTGGGTCGCACAAGACAACAATATAGGGGAGTCCGGCTTCCCGCAGTTCTTGGACGGCAATAGTTGTACGCGGCATTTGCATCAGTGATAATGCACCTTCTTGCATGCGCGCACCGCCTGCGGCGGTAAAGGCTATTAGCGGCATTTTCTTGGCGACGGCATATTCAGCGGCTTGGATAAACCCTTCACCCGCAGCCATGCCGAGCGAGCCTCCCATAAAAGCAAAATTCTGCACGAGCGCGACGGCGTCAACACCGTGAATTTTACCAATGCCAATTGACATGGCGTCCTGATTTCCGGTTTTAACCCGGGCGGCTTTTATACGGTCGACATATTTTTTATCATCTTTGAACTTGAGAGGATCACGGGCAACATCCGGAATGGCAACCGTTTCATAGACACCACCATCAAATGTATATCCTAGCCGCAACTCCGGGCCAATTCGCATATGATGACCCGCCGGAGTGACATGTAAAAGTCCGGATAGATCAGCACTAAAAATCATTTCTCCAGATTTCGGACATTTAATCCAGAGGTTATCCGGCGTGTCTTTTTTGGTGAAAATATTTTTGACGCCAGGAGGGGTGAGTTTCGATAGCCAGTTCATAGGCCGTATCTGCCTGATTTTACGCCAAGGGGCAATTATAATTTGCTGTCAATCACGCGGTCTGTGATAATAAGAGGCTAGAGCCCAGCCTATCTGACCTTGGTGCGGGCATTTAGGGGAATTTATAGAGGGTGAGCAGATTATGTCATCAAATTCTGACGGAAAAATTGACCTCGCTTTTGTACACGGATTGGAAAAGGCGAGCTATACAGAGCCGACATATTCAGGAGCTTTAAGCTTTGCTCGGCGTAAATATAGCAAGGACCTCGAAGCGGTAGATCTGGCCATTATCGGTGTGCCCTTTGATTTGGCTACGACATCGCGTCCCGGGGCGCGATTAGGGCCACGAGCTGTGCGCGAAGCTTCGGCTATGATCGCGTGGGACCGCGTGCATGATTGGCCTTATGATCCGTTTACACGACTTAATGTCATTGATTACGGGGATGTGTATTTTAATTCGGGACAGCCGCAAAATATTCCAGAAGAGATAATGGCCTGTTTCCATGACATTCATAAGGCCGGAGTTAAAACCCTGATGTTGGGTGGGGATCACTTTTCAACCTATCCCGTTTTGAAATCTCTGGCGTTGTTTTACGACACGCCTTTATCGCTTATTCACTTTGACGCGCATTCCGATACATGGGCGGAAGATTTAAAAACGATTAATCATGGGACGATGTTTTATCATGCCGCACAGGAAGGTTTGATCGCCCCTGAACGGTCGGCCCAAATTGGTATTCGGACATTTAATGAAGACAGCCACGGGTTTAATATTTTTAGCGCAGAAACTGTGCATTTAAATGGTCCGGCAAAAATGGCTAAAAACATATGTGATATTGTCGGAAATAATCCGGTTTATGTTACCTTTGATATTGATTGTCTTGATCCCGCCTTTGCCCCCGGTACCGGAACCCCGGTTATTGGCGGGCTGACAACTATGGAGGCCCAGCAAATATTACGCGGTTTGCGCGGGATTAATATTGTCGGGGCAGATGTTGTCGAGGTGGCCCCCGTCTATGATATTAGCCAAATCACGGCTCTGGCCGGAGCGACGATGGCTATGAATATTATCGGATTATTTGCTGAATCTGTCGGATCCTAACATTATTATCTGTGCTTTCTGTACTTGATCTTATACCCTGTGGGGGTATAGAGTTTTCACGAGGAGAACGCCATGCGTGACATTGTAAAACAAAACGCATTAAAACGCTTGGCACGTATTGAAGGACAAGTGCGGGGTGTGGCTAAAATGATCGAAGATGATCGCTATTGTATTGACGTTGTCCGTCAAGTCCAAGCCGTTAAGGCGGCGCTCGCCGGACTAGAGAAAATTGTCCTTGATGACCATTTGAAAACATGTGTGGAAACGGCCTTGATATCAGACGATCTTGAAGATCGCCGCGCCAAGGTAGAAGAGTTGATCTCCGTTTTTGGCGGTAAAATATAAATATGCTGACCCGGTGTCACTCTGCCTTGATGATTGTTATGGGCGGTCTTGTATTGGCCATGACATCAATGGCGCGGGCTGCGCCTATAACGTTTAATACAGCTCTGCCCGTGAGTGAGGACCAGATCGTTGTCCGAGACCTTCTTATTGTTTCTCATGGCGCCAGCCAAGACAATAGTCAGGCCATGCGTATTGAGCAAACGCAGATTACAAACCTGCTGATCGCGGGTTATGGACTCACCCCGAAACTGGCGATTTTCGGTACTTTACCGCTCACACATATAGACCGCCAAGTCGGCGATATATCCGAAACCGGCTCAGGTGTCGGCGATGCCACGGTTTTTGCACGATATGAGCTTTTACGGCAGGATAATAAAGGACAAACCACCCGGCTGGCTTCTTTTAGTGGGCTACGTGTCCCGACCGGTAAATCCCGGCAAACTTTGGCAACAGGTAAGGGGGGGACTGATATTTTAGCAGGGCTGATTTTTACGCAGGCCCGTCTCGCCCATGCTTTCGGGGCGCAAGTATCGTGGGAGATTAGGGGGGGCAATGCGGGTCTGACCAGAAGCAATCAGCTCGCATTTGATGGATCTTTGCAATACCGGATTTTACCGAAGTCCATTTCAGAGACAACTCGCGGATTTGTGTATGGTGTTTTAGAGGGTAATTTAACCCATAGCGGAGATAGAAATATCGGCGGTGTGGCTGTGCCGGAGAGTGGCGGCGTGCGAGCCTTTATTGCGCCGGGGCTGCAATATGTTACCCAGAGATGGATAGCGGATATAGCGGTTCAATTACCTGTGGTGCGACCGGTAAGCCTGACGCCGTTCACGCCGGATGTATCCGTTTTCGCGGGAATAAGGTTTAATTTTTAGAAAGGTTGTCCTTTGTTATATCTAGAATTTAGAATTATTAGAATATGTTCTGCGAGCCTAATGTGCTTGTTATTTTTGGCTATGCCAAATGTTTCATATGCGCAGGATAGACCCTCTCATGATGGACTCGCTAAAGCTTCGGATGCGCGCCAATATAATATGACGGTTCACGGATTAACCTGCCCGTTTTGTGTGGCCGCATCACGTCGGGCCTTGAAAAAAATAAAGGGTGTTTACGCGGTCCAAGCTGATCTCGAAGCAGGGTTGATATCGGCCTGCACAGAAAAGGCCACGATATTGACACCAGCGCAGATGAAAAAGCTTTTTCGAAAAAAAGGATTTACCTTTAAATCTATGACGCAAAGTTCCGGTTGCGAGCTTTCGACCCCTACGTCTACCGCTGACACGGGCGAAGCGACCCCAAGGGCCAAGGCGGCTTATGGATCTGGGGAGGCTTATGGCTCCGGGCATGACAAGGGGTATGGGTCGGGGGCGGCGCACACCGAACATGACGAAAACTGTCAACATGATGATGTGAAAACCGTCCCTGAGAGTCCTTAATGTTACGATCCGAAACGCATATCCAGCATGCGCGTTGGGGGTGGTTTATTCTGTTTGCGTCCTCATCGACGCTCATGTGCTGTGCTTTGCCTATTTTACTTGTGACATTGGGCTTGGGTGCGGTTTCGGCAACCTTGTTTGAATCACTCCCGTTTCTTGTGACACTGGCCCATCATAAAGCGTGGATGTTTATGGGTAGTGCCGGTCTTTTAGGGCTCGCGGGATGGGCCTTATACCGCCCCGGACGAGTGTGTCCGGTCGACCCTGATTTGGCGCAGAAATGTGAAATGGCCCACCGATGGAATCGCAGGGTCTGGAAACTATCGATAGCGATTTGGCTGATAGGGTTTTCTGCGGCTTATTTAAGCGCGCCGCTTTATAATCTGTTGGATTCCGCTTCTCTTTGAAGCGGTTGGGCCTAAAGGTTTTACTTGCGAGGGCGAGGTCGCCCTGCCAAAGATAAGCAATGTTGTTTTGCGGTTGTTTTTTTATATGCCCGATATAAAGTCGACCCTTGATGTGGCCGCTGATACTCCGAAACCATTCGGATTTTGGGCCTGTTGGTCACTCACGGCGGGAATCATGATAGGTTCGGGTATATTTTTACTCCCCGCGATTTTAGTGCCATTTGGTTTAATGAGTTTTGTCGGTTGGGGTGTAACGGCTGCCGGATCATTATGCATAGCGCTGGTCGTCTCGCGCCTCTCTGCGCGAACCCGTCGATCCGGCGGTGTTTACGTCTATGCCCGGGACGGGTTTGGCGACCTTATCGGATTTCTTGTCGCATGGGGGTATTGGTTGGCGTATTGTATTTCAATTCCCGCGATTGCAATTGCCTTTGTGGGGTATTTAGCGGTTTTCATTCCCGCTCTGGAAACCTCATTGATCGGTCAAGCCGGATCGGCGCTTTCAATTATCTGGCTATTGACCCTTATAAATATGCGCAGCTTATCAGGGGCTGGATTTGTTCAAATTTTTATGACGCTGCTAAAGCTTATCCCGCTTATCATTATTATGGGATTAGCCGCTTCCACCGGACAAGTGTCTAATCTTCCAGCCGCCAACCCAAAGGCCGCCGAGTTCTTACCAGCTCTGGCAACGACGGCTTTGCTTACAATGTGGGCGTTTTCGGGTCTTGAAGCCGGAGCTATTCCTGCCAGCCATGTCAAAGATGCCGAGCGCACCATTCCCCGTGCTATAATATGGGGCACGCTCACGGTTGCCTTTATATATATTGTTTCGACCTATTGTATCATGTTGCTGGTTCCGGCAGAAATATTGGCCACATCATCTGCGCCCTTTTCAGACGCGGCAGCAGGATTAGGGGCGTGGGCTCCAAAATTCATAGCGGTCGGGGCGATGATTGCGACGGCAGGCTCGCTTAACGGTGTTATATTCGTTTCTGGGCAAATGCCTATGGCGCTCGCCGTAGACGGTTTTGCGCCTAAAATTTTTGCGCGCGCCTCTATCCAACACTCGGAATTTCAACACGCGACCCCGCCTGGCCCGCGCATATCCTTGTTATTAAGTGCCGTGATAGGCTCGGTGGTTTTGATGTTGAATTATACCAAGGGGCTGATCGATATGTTTACCTTTCTGGCCATGATGAGCACATTGGCCGTCTTGGTACCATTACTTGTTAGCGCACTGGCCGAATTTAAATATTCATGGCGGGCAGCAAAAGGATGGGCGGGAGTGGCAGGATTAGCTAGCCTATATAGTGTATTTGCTATTTTGGGGTCGGGATGGGCTGTTATTTTGTGGGGTGTCGTTTTGCTGCTATTGGGGGTCCCTGTCTATTATCTCATGACGCGCGCCAGATATGCAAAAGCATGAGGTGATGTTCAGGATTGACCATTTAGCTGATGAGAGCCGAGTCTATGTTACACCGTCTTGCCGCGTAAAATCCGCCATATCTTGCGAAATATCTTTTTCATTAAATGATAAGGACTGCTGGCGAGACGCCCGGCCCGACGTAGCCTACGCCAGCGTTTGCGGGCAACGGGTTCATATTCTGGCGTCAGCAGATCGAAGAAGATTTGCGTCACAGCCTCCCAAGAATAGTTGAGCGCATGACGAGCTGTGTCTTTGCGGTTGAGTTTAAGAGCTTCAAGACAGGCTTTGCGTAAATCCGTGTTTAATGCACCCGCTTGGCTGCCCGGTATAATGTCAATCGGGCCGGTTACAGGGTAGGCGGCAACGGGAGTTCCCGTGGCCATGGCCTCGATAATAACCAATCCAAATGTATCGGTTTTTGACGGAAAAACGAAGACATCTGCATCAGCAAAGTGTCGGGCGAGATCGTCGCCAAATCTTGCTCCTCGGAACATTACATTTGGATATTTTTTTTCAAGCGTTGCACGTTGCGGCCCGTCACCTACAACAACCTTTGTCCCGGGTAGGTCGAGCTTAAGAAAGGTTTCAATGTTTTTCTCAACGGCTACGCGTCCTATATTCACAAATATAGGCCGGGGAAGATCGGCGTAAACATCCTCAAGCTCGGGGTGGGCTGTAAACCTTTTTTGTGGATTGAAAACATCTGTATCGACCCCGCGTGCCCATGGGGCGAGGCGCCTAAAGCCTTGCTTGTCAAGGAAGGCGACCATAGAGGGCGTTGTCACCATAATGCGTCCACCACTATTGTGAAAATTGCGCACAAAATTATACGGCCAGGACAGCGGAATGAAGGGGAAACGGGCTTTGATATATTCAGGAAATTTCGTATGATAGCTGGTTGTAAAGGGCATGCGCCATTTCAGACAAAGGCTGCGCGCCGCGAGGCCTAATGGCCCTTCCGTTGCAATATGAATAGCTTCTGGGCCAAAATGCACAATGCGGCGTTCGACGTCATTTTTGGCAAAAAGCGCCAAACGAATATCGGGATAGGTGGGGAGGGGTAAAGTCCAATAGCCATCAGACGGAGCAATGACTTCGACAATATGCCCTGCGTGTCGCAATGCGGCTACCGTTTTAGTCAATGTCCGGACGACGCCGTTCATTTGCGGGTCCCAAGCATCAGTTACGAGAAGGATTTTCATTTATATCTATCCATGCCGCCTTTTAAGCTGCATAGAGGAAAATTGAAACGGATTTATGAGAGTTTCTTTCAATAGGAACGTGGACAAAATTGTAGCGATTTATGTTTCCACAATATGTCGATTTTAAAGGCTGACGGTCTGCACAAAATTTGGTGTTGAATGTCGTCTTTTACACCTGAGCAAATATTTATTGACATTGTTATTAAATTTTATTGATAAAATATTGCGCCATGCTTACGAAATTGTTACGTGACCGATAATAAAACTTTGGGCACAGGCCTCAAAGTAATGATTGAAGGGAAATCAGATGTCAAATTTATATAAACCGTCTTTAGGGAAACGGTTGCTTGTCTCGGCCAGCATTATCGTCGCCCAGACGGCATTTATTACAACCAATACAGCGTTCGCGCAGGATAGTGTAGACGAAATCATTGTGACGGGTTCACGTATTCCACTCAATCCGAATTTAACGTCGCCCGTGCCTGTACAAACTTTGGATGGCGACGAATTCCGCTTGTCGGGTGAAATCAGCTTGGCGGATGTCATTAATGATGTGCCCGCACTGGTGTCGTCCTTGACGGCTGAAAATTCACTAACAGGTGCGAATGCCCTCAACCTTCGCGGTTTGGGGGGCGACCGGACATTGACTCTGGTTAATGGTCGACGCCATGTTTCAGGCTTTGAAGGGTCGCAAGCCGTTGATATTGGGTCTATCCCGCAAGCTCTCATTGAGCGTGTCGATGTTTTAACCGGAGGCGCTTCTGCGATTTACGGATCCGACGCGGTGACGGGGGTGGTTAACTTTATTTTGAAAGAAGATTTCGAAGGCCTTGATGTTGATGTACGAGGCGGGATTTCCGATAAAGGAGATGCGGAAAATTTCTCTATTCGAGGGGTCGTGGGTAAAAACTTTCATCAAGACCGTGGTAATATTACCTTTGCTGTTGATTATATTGAAGACAGTGAACTTTTAGAAGGCGACCGTCGCTTTACGCGTGATGGCCGTGTTGCGAACGATATTCCGAATCCAGCACTTGCCACTGATCCGAGTGCGCCGCCACGCGCCTTTGGTGATTTTTCAACGTTTTCGATCAGTTCAGCGAGTAGTTTGATTGTGGCGCGGGATTTTGGCCCGTCTGGCCTGGATTTGAATGGAAATGGTGTTGAAGACTGTGACGATTCAAGTGTGGGTGGCAATATTGGATTTGGCCTTGCCGGATGTTTTGTCGTCGATCAAGACGGTACCGTACGTCCGTTTCAAGATGGTGCAGTTGGAAGTGTGACGAACCAATTTGGCGGCGATGGTATTCGCGGGAGTCATAATGGCGATACGCTTATTCCATCCGTGGATACGCTGTCACTAAATTTAAATGCCTCTTATGAAATTACGCCAAAGGCAAAAGTTTTTGTTGAGGGTAAATATTCCAGCTCAGAAGCTTCAACACGTACAGAATTGAATGGCTTTTTCGATCTTCTGACGATTGCACCGGATAATCCGTTTATCCCGGCGGTTTTACAAAACCTTGCCGATGATCGGGGCGGTCTTTTTGTCAGTCGTGATCCCATTGATCTTATTACAGGCGAGCCGGATACGACGGAACGTGAAACCTTCCGTATTGTCGGGGGCGTGAAAGGCGAATTTGACAATGGTTGGAACTATGAAGTGTCTGGCAATTACGGCGAATTTACATCTGATACTAATGATGAGAATTTTCTTTTGCTTGACCGTTATTTCGCCGCTATTGATGTGGTGAATGATGCCAGCGGCAATCCTGTCTGTCGCACAGATATAGACCCGACGGCGACACCGCCAACGACACCATTTGGTATTCCGGCATTTGATGCGGGCATTTTCAGTTTCACACCGGGTGATGGTCAATGTCGGCCACTTAATATTCTTGCAGGTCCGCTGAGTGCGTCGCCTGAAGCCGTTTCATTTGTAACAACTCAGGTTCAAGACCAGCTTACGCTGACACAAACCGTGTTTTCGGCATCGCTTGCAGGCGATTCACAAGATTATTTCAACCTTCCTGCAGGCCCGATCGGGTTTGCGGTCGGGGTGGAATACCGCGAAGAAACCAGCGAAAACAGGGTTAATGACTTTGACCAAGGTATATTACCACAAGGTACGCCTTTCACGGCGGGGGCGTTGATTTCTTCGGTGAGTGACAATGAATCTTTAGGTTTTAACGGGGGCACATCCCGAACGTTAAATTCGGAAGGGGAATATGATGTTTTTGATGTGTTTGGAGAAATTCGAATTCCATTAGTTAATGGGAAAAAGTTTTTTGAAGACCTGTCTGTTGATGGCGCAATAAGATATGCGGATTATTCAACAATTGGCGGGGCAACGACATGGAAACTGGGCGCTAACTGGGTTGTTGATAACAATCTTTCCTTTCGGGGTACACTCTCGCAAGCCATCCGTGCTCCCAATATCGACGAATTATTTTCACCTGAGCAACCGATTACGGCGCGCCCTGTAGACCCTTGTGACGCTACCATTATTCCGACGGCTACCAATCCGGATTTAAGGCAGGCGAATTGTTTAGCCGATGGTATTCCCGTTGGATTCGTAGACCCTCTGACAGCCCGCTTTACCGGCGTGAGTGGCGGGAACCCGAATTTGGGTGAAGAAACCGCTGATACCATTACGATAGGCGCTATTTACAGACCGCATTTTATTGATCGCTTGTCTTTAACGGTTGATTATTGGGATGTAAGAATTGACAATATTATTGCCAATGTATCGGTGCAGAATATCGTGGATGAATGTTATGATGCGCCTGATTTTCCAAATCAGTTTTGTCAAAATGTAACGCGGAACCGAGATGCATCCTCACCGATCTTCTTGGGCTTTAATTTTGTAAGACAATCGACAATTAACTTTGCCCGGTCTGAAGCCAGCGGTATTGACTTTAGTGCCAATTATAATTTCGATCTGGATGAAAACCAATTTGGTTTCAGAGTGGTCGGATCACGCCAATTGGACTTGGATAATTTCTTTAACCCAAGTGATTTGACGGACGTGAATCCAGAGCTTGGGGAACTACAGCGACCTAAATGGTCTGGTAATGCGACTGTGTCTTGGGCGCGTGGTCCTATTTCAGCGGCGGTTCAAGGCACTTATCAAAGTCGCCAGACATTGAGAGGTGCGGAGATCGAGACTGTTGTGGCGACCTTTGGACCGACGAACGGCTTTTCAGACGAGAGCTATGTGTTTGATGCCAATGCCAGCTATGAGTGGAACGATAATTTCACATTTTATGGTGGCGTAAATAACTTTACCGACGAAGAGCCGTTTTCAACAGAAAGAGCGGTACCCGTCGGTCCACGCGGACGTTTCTTCTTTGGCGGGGTTCGCATTACATACTAAACTCTCAGTAATGTCATTGATAACGCCCCGTCTCTGGCGGGGTGTTTTTTTATGGCCGGTGGATATACGTCGTTTAAAAGTTGATTCTAGCTGGCTTTTCCACGGTTTATTGCGGGTTTTGAACCGCTGCCCTTTAGGCGGGAATGACTTGTTTCGGTACCGTCATAAAAAATTCATAACAAACGCAGATATTTAACCTCCCGTTAACAAAAAATTTCCTTTTTTAAGACACTAGGTATTGACGAGAGGAAGTAAATCGACACTATATGTAGTGTAGAAAGAGGGAGCCTAGGGCTGCCATTTTCCTTTCATAAAAGAGAATGCCGCGGGCTTGAACCCGAACATGTGAAATATGTGGTCGACAGTAGAGAAATCGTGGCAATTGGGGTGCCTATCGGGTGCGTAGAGGGATTAAAGGAAAGAGGACAGAATACGATGTCTAACCAAACTGAAAGCGAAGCTTTGTCAATATTGGATATGCAAGAGGCGGAGATGGGGCTTCCTGAAATGTTTGCGACACGTAAACCACGGGCGGGTAAGCCCAAGGCTAAATTAAAGATCGAAAACCCTAAAGTTGGCCAAATTTCAGCAAATTCAGACCGTGACGATCTATTGACGGATTTTGGCAAAAAGACCCTGGTTGATCGCTATCTTTTACCAGAAGAGACCTATCAGGACATGTTTGTGCGCGTGTCCCGAGCCTATGCAGATGACACAGAGCATGCCCAGCGCCTTTATGAATATATGTCCAAACTTTGGTTCATGCCGGCCACTCCGGTTCTGTCTAATGGAGGGGCCGCGCGCGGATTGCCGATTTCTTGCTTTCTTAATGCCGTAGATGACAGTCTTGATTCTATTGTCCATACATGGACAGAAAATGTTTGGCTGGCCTCTAACGGTGGGGGCATAGGCACCTATTGGGGCAATGTGCGCTCTATAGGTGAAAAAATCGGCCGGGCAGGTGAAACATCCGGTATCATCCCCTTCATTCGTGTGATGGACAGTTTGACACTCGCGATTTCTCAAGGCTCTTTGCGCCGGGGGTCTGCCGCTGTTTATCTGGATATTCATCATCCCGAGATTGAAGAATTTCTTGAAATCCGTAAACCGTCTGGCGATTTTAACCGTAAATCATTAAATCTACATCACGGTTTGAATATTACTGACGATTTTATGCATGCTGTGCGCGATGGGGCTGAATTTGATCTTCGTAGCCCTCATACTGGTGAGGTTGTGAAATCGATTGATGCGCGTAAATTATGGCAGAAGATTTTGGAAATGCGCTTGCAAACAGGTGAGCCATATATGGTCTTTTCAGATACGGTGAACAACTCTTTGGCCAAACATCAACGCGATGCTGGACTGCGGGTGCAACAATCCAATCTCTGTGCCGAAATTATGTTGGCCACAGGCAAAGATAAATATGACCGTCAACGTACAGCCGTATGTTGTCTGTCTTCTTTGAACGCTGAAAAATGGGATGAATGGAAGGATCAAGACGGGTTTATCGAAGATATTATGCGCTTTTTGGATAATGTTCTACAGGACTTTATTGACCGCGCGCCCGAAGAGATGGCTGATGCTAAATATTCGGCCGCGCGTGAACGCTCAGTCGGATTGGGGCTTATGGGCTTTCATTCTATGTTGCAAAGTAAAAATATTCCGTTCGAAAGCGCTTTGGCCAAATCCTTTAACAATCGCATATTTAGGCATATTCGGCGTGGAGCTGATTCCGCATCTGTAATATTAGCCGAGGAACGCGGGGCCTGTCCGGATGCTGCTGATGCCGGAATCAAGGCGCGATTTTCTCATAAAATGGCGGTTGCGCCAACGGCGTCAATTTCGATTATTTGCGGAGGCACTTCGGCAGGTATCGAACCTATACCTGCTAATGTGTATACGCATAAAACCCTTTCGGGCAGTTTCTCGGTTCGAAATAAATTTCTAGAAGCCCTATTAGAATCCAAAGGATTAAATACCGACGGGGTGTGGGCCACGATTTTGGAAAAGGAAGGGTCGGTGCAACATATGGATGCCTTGGACGCGCATGAGAAAGCCGTGTTCCGGACAGCTTTTGAGATTGATCAGCGTTGGGTCGTGGAGCATGCCTCTGATCGGGCGCCTTATATTTGTCAGGCGCAATCATTGAATATTTTTATTCCCGGCGATGTGGATAAATGGGATCTACATATGCTGCATTGGAAAGCTTGGGAAACCGGGGTGAAGTCACTTTATTACTGCCGCTCTAAATCAGTTCAGCGAGCTGCGTTTGCTGGTGCCACAGATTCAGAAAACCCCGAACTTTCAGAAATGGAAAAAAGTATGCAA
The DNA here is from genome assembly GCA_964607445.1 of uncultured Caulobacterales bacterium. Classification (GTDB taxonomy): domain Bacteria; phylum Pseudomonadota; class Alphaproteobacteria; order Caulobacterales; family Maricaulaceae; genus CALCKU01. The sequence continues at coordinate 82,197 of CAZSKN010000001.1, read as the reverse complement.
AAAGCGGCCAGTACGGATTATGATGAGTGTTTAGCCTGTCAGTAAGACAATGCGAAAGGTTAGGTAAAATACTGTCATGAGAGCGCCGAAACTGGTGAAGTCTTAGACTCTAAAACTTAGATATTTTGCCTCGAACACCCATCGATTAACATGGATGATTTTGATAAATTTTAAGCGATATGCTGGCAAAATCCAGAAGATATTGCTGTTCAAACAGCTAAGAGAGCCTCTGTAGACGCCGTTATTTACGCGAGCGTTTTGAGCGCATGGCGTCTGAATTGTCAAAAATTCGCTATATATTGCCGAAATTTGAGGGTTTTATGTGCTTTTACGCCATATCTTCACAAAACGTTAATGCTGTCTTTATCAAATATTAGTATATAACAGCGGAACATGTTCCCTAAATTATGGATTTAGGGTATGTGACAGACATGTTTTCCAATACGTGGTGTATATGGAACTAGGTGTGGAATGCTATGAAATGCAGATGGACACATAAAGGTTTTAGAATTCGAGGTCGCCAGACGGCTCATATAGGGCTATGTCTAGGTTTTATGAGTGTTCTATCTGCGTCGGCTTTGGCTCAAGTGCAATCCAAAACCACGGCTTCCGAGATTGTCCCGCGCGATGGGTTAAGTCTAAACCTTACGCAACCGCAAACATTTGTTGGCCTGAGCCCGACTTTGCGCCGCGCCGTCACAGATCTTCCGTCTGACGATACCAGCCTGTTTAATTTTACCGACAGTGATGCAGGGTGTTTTTCTTCCGATGCCTTTTGTTTAACGGACAAGAAGGATTTAAACCGGCTTGATGTTGGCTACTCGAAACAAAATTTTCTGAGCTTGAACAGTTCCGGTTTGGATTTGGAGCTTACGCCCAGCGCGTCTGTTCATTTTGATGACGAAAGCCAGAGCGCTGTCGTAGGCGCTATATTGCGTATTGGTGATGATCTTCGCGAGGGTGCGAACTTTGATAAAAATACGTGGTACTTTTTTGCGGGCGCAGATGCGGAAGCGCTTACCTATCGTCCCAATAGCCCGACCCGTTTAACGCGGGGGAATTTCAATCTACAAGACCGGATTATTGTCGGAGACGCGCAAGCGGGCCTTGGATATCGTATCGGGGATGCTGATTTGTCTCTTGCCTATATTCGTCGTGAAGTTTCAGGGTTTAATAATAATGATGTTTCGGACGATATTTCCTTCACAGAAGACGCGGCCGCCCTGTCTTTTACGTGGAGACGTTAGCGCTTTCCTTCCATGCGTCACCTAGTGCCCTGCTAAAGACCCGCGCGCTGTAACACCAGATAGTTTCATTCTCATATATGCCTGTCTGATATATGTCTGTGCCGGCATGATGATATATTTTCAAAGTTTTTGGACGTTCTCGACGTTTGTGAGAGGGGCGACAGTATGAAGATTACCCAATTTTCAATTTTATACATAAAATAACTATCGTAAGGCTGTTTTTGGCTTGGCAATGTAAAGGACGCAACATATGGTGTTCGTCTAATTTCAATAGTCTATATATAGTCTTGACGGACTGTTGTTAGAAAATTCCGAAAACGGGGATGTCTTATGGGAAAAGTTGATTTTATTAAAAATCCAAGTTCTGGACTTTTAGTGCCGTCCCATAGTTATAAACCATTTCGTTATCCTTGGGCCTATGAATTTTGGCAAAAGCAACAACAGGTGCATTGGATGCCCGAAGAAGTGCCGTTAGGTGAAGATTGCAAAGACTGGGCGACCAATTTGACAGATGTGGAGCGGAATTTGTTGACACAGATTTTTCGTTTTTTCACGCAATCTGATGTCGAGGTTGGGGCGAATTATATGGAAAATTATATGCCCTTATTCAAGCCCGTCGAAGTTCGTATGATGCTCGCTTCTTTTTCTAATATGGAAACCATCCATATTGCGGCCTATGCTTTATTACTCGAAACGATTGGTATGCCGGATAGTGAATTTTCGGCCTTTATGGAATATGAGGAAATGGCTGCCAAGCATGACTATCTGGGTAAGTTCGGTGTTGATAGCGATGCTGATATCTTGACCTCTATGGCGGTGTTTGGTGGATTTACCGAAGGGCTACAGCTTTTTGCCAGCTTTGCCATGTTAATGAATTTCCCGCGGTTTAATAAAATGAAAGGCATGGGCCAAATTGTATCCTGGTCTGTACGTGATGAAAGCCTGCACTGCGAAGGCATGATCAAATTATTCCACACATTTTCGCGTGAGACCGGCGCTTTGACCCCCGCAGTTGCGGATGATATTGTTGACTGCTGTAAAACTGTCGTTAGCCTTGAAGACAAGTTCATTGATCTGGCGTTTGAAATGGGGGCTGTGGAAGGCATGACAAGTGAAGATATTAAGAGCTATATTCGCTATATTGCGGATTGGCGTCTTGGCCAGCTCGGCTTGCCTTCTGTCTATGGTATTAAGCATCATCCTTTGCCATGGCTGACGGAAATGCTAAATGGCGTGGAGCATGCTAATTTCTTCGAAGCCCGGGCGACAGAGTATTCTAAAGGTGCCACAAAAGGCGATTGGCACGGCGCGGACGGTGTTTGGTCACAATTTGAAACTATGCAGTCCCGGAAATCGGCAGCTATTGCCGAATAAGTATGGCAGTGTCGAAAGCGTCTGCCTTGAGAGTTAAATGGGGTATAAATGCGGGTTTGATCGGCTTTTGAATGTTATTTAAAGAGAGCTTATGAAACGCCTTTACGCATTTGAGAAAATATTTAATTTTCGGGATTTCGGCGGGTATAAAACCCAATCGGGTCAGATGATAAGATCTGAAAAATTATTCAGATCTGCGAATTTTCATCGCGCGAGTGCGCTGGACTTGTCACATTTATCTGATCTTGATATCGGCTTGCTTGTCGATCTGCGATACGCGCCGGAACGCGATAGGCAGCCAAATAAATGGCCGACCCCTTCGTCGACGAAAGTTCTGTCATTTGAGGATTTATCTGGAACGCGGGAAGCTGATATTGCGCCGCATGAAGCCTTCATGAAGACGGATTTGCGTGTCGCAGAAGACGCTAGAAATTATATGCTAAATTCATACAAGACGCGGCCCGGGGACCCGGGGTTTGAAGCTATATTTTCAGATACATTACGGCATATGGCAGATACGGGAGACAATATTGTCATCCATTGCGCGGCGGGGAAGGATCGAACAGGGACTTTGGCTGCTATCATATTATCCGTTCTGGGTGTGGATATTCAAACCATTATAGAGGATTATATGTTGACCATGAGCGCGGTGGATATTGAAAGCTTTCTAGCCCCCGCAGCCGAGATGATGAAAAAACGCCATAAGCGTGAATTCACAGTAGACTCACTTCGGCCTATGTTCGGTGTTGAACCGGATTACTTGGAAAGTTCTTTGCAGGCTATCGGGAATATGTCGGATTATGTTCGCGATAATTTACGTATTTCCGATAGCGATATAGAGGCCATAAAAGCAGATTATCTCGTTAGTTAACAACTCACAATCAGGCTAGTGTTTACGCTGCAACCGGTAAATCGGCTTCCGGCACCGTCAACAGACCCGTCACCAAAGGGAACAGAACCTGGACTGCGTGGAATATTTACAATCTCATCTTCCAGAGAAATGTTATCCAAAGTCCAGTTTCGGGTCGATGTATCATTATCGCGCCCAATCGTTTGATATTGGTAAGCTATACGTGTCACAACAATACCGGATCTCTCATTTAAAAGGTTCATATTGACACTATCGATCGCGTAGGGTGTGGTAAATGCTGGCCCTAATTGCGCAAATCCAATGCGTTCTGGCACGGTTGGAACTGTGCTGGTCCCGGTTCCGGGTTGGGCTGCGTAGCTACTAACTTCAATGCTCAATCGATTAGCGTCGATTTCAGCTTTTGATATTCCCAAAATGGCGACAGCCGCCGTCATAATATTGGCAATAGTTTCCTGATCAATAATATCATATTGTGCCGTTAAATCGGATGTTACACTAGTTGCATGTGAAACATTTCGATTGGCTGCAATCGTGAGAGACATGATTGTAACGCCGAAATATAATCCGAACATTACAGGCACTAATAGGGCAAATTCTATGGCGGCTATACCTTGAGTGTCCTCACGTAAAGACTTGACTTTACGTATGAGACGCGCTGGACGGGTGAATAGATTTAGGTATTTATGTTTCATAATAATTTCCAACTAACGGGGCTAGCTACTGGCTCGGGGTTCACATTCCTCGCTAAGGACAGGTATTTTCAAAAGGCTCGTTTCTAAAAGCAGTTGTTGATTCTATGACGCGTATATTCCCGTTACGATTCGCAAGGAATGTAAGATTACCCGGTAAAACCAGCCTATGGTGAAACCTAGCCCGGGTAATGATAACATCACCGCCTGCAGAGGTTTGATATGTGCTTGGTAGTGGTGGTGTTGCCTCATCCGGTGTGGCGGGATCCTCCGGCGGGAGCGGGGGTAATAAATTGATATTAAATTTCCCGTCCGCAGATGCGACAAGGTCGACGGATAATTGATTTTCGCAGCTCCCAATCGAGATCATATTTTCGCACATAGCGGCCTTAAAGCGCTCCGGTGTATCAGAACAATCGCGTTGGAAATCACCAACGCGTATGGGCCGTGATGTTTCACTCAATGCGTGCCCCAGTGTCGAAGATATAAAAAACACTACGGCTGTCTCTATGATTGCGAATAATAAGGCAGAAAATGGCAAAATGAGTAATGCGAACTCTATCGCCGTGCTGCCCTCTTTATTTTTGCTAAATCGGCTTAAAAAATTGGTTTTGAAGAATGTAATTTTTTTCACGTTTAATCCCATCAACACGTGCAGTACTGCGTTTACGGCGATATCTTACGTAAAAATATTTAATATCAAGCAAAGAGACATCGTTAACAATGTGTAATACACGCGCCCCGAAAATAGCAGGACCTTGTGAGTCTAAAATATACGGCGTGACTCTCGCTTTATAAAACCAGAATAGGTCGAGGAGGTTTAAAGTGGAGGATTTTATACAGAGCGTGGTCGGTCTTTAGAAGTCGATTGGATCGTCATCGAATATGTTTGCGGGGCCGCTTGTTGATCCTGCTGCGATTCCTGCTGCGCCCGTTGAGGTTTGGCCAGCAATTTGATTGTTGATAGCCGGCACATCGTTTTGATTAGTTATAATGAATTCCGGATTATCTCCTAACACAGGGGCCGGGAGGCAATATGGGCTACAATTAAAGGTGCTTCGATTGGCATGGGTTCCGTTGTAAACCCGTACGCCATTTACCGGTAGGGAACTGGTGACTTGAACATTGGCATTCATTATAACGTCGCCCGCCCCGTCCATGACAATAATATTGGTTTCACCAAAGCTACGACCAACAACAAATAATGTACGATCAGAATGTACGGATACATCCGCAATTTGTGGATTCCCCACAACTACGGCACTCGCAGACCCGTTCAGGCGTACAAGTTCAGTCTTATTGAGTTCGACGCTATATGCCTGGCTGTGCGTTCCGGCTAAGGCCATATTTGTTGTGGCGAGGGCAATTAGTGTATAAAGTGCTAGTTTTGAAGCCGTGGCGAACATAATCATTCCTTTATTGTTAAGCCTTTTTAGTGAAATGTGGTGAACGAAGAGTTTACAAATTCGGACTCTCAATATGTTTTTATGTGGTTTTTAAAAGAAAACCTGCATTATATTGCTATAATATACTAAAGTGTCGGTATATTTACCAAAAAAGACCGCTTGTAATTTTTACTTTATTTTTACCACGTCGTTTAAACGCTTGGTAACAGGCTTTCTATAAAACACCTTCATCAGGGGACGTTCCCTGTTGAGGAATGTTCCTCCTTTTAGAAAGCATACGTGGGAGAAATGTTATGCAAAATTTAATGTCTCGTTATATTAAGGACGAATCTGGTGCTACGGCTATTGAATATGGTCTTATTGCCGCCCTTATCGGTGTCGCTATCATTGTTGGTGGTCAAGCTGTAGGTGACGCTTTGGATGCGAAATTCACCGAAGTTGCGGATAAGATCAATACGACGGAATTGAATACTCCATAATCGACCCTTCGGTTATTAAGTTAGAAACGGCCCTTAGATAAGGGCCGTTTTTTTTTGAGTCGTTTATTAAGGGCTCACTTCTTATAGTTTTGAAACCCCCCGTTAACTCTATACGGATATGAAAACCTAGCTTGGCGAAAAGGTTTTCAAATGATTCTTTCTTTTTTTATTTTAAGTGTGTTCGCGGCGAGTATGCTGACGACAATCTATAAAGATGCCACAACCATGACAATTCCGAACTGGGTGAGTCTTCTGGTTTTGGCTGGATTTTTCGTTGTTTTACCCTTTGTATGGCAGGGGTGGGCTAATTTTGGTGAACATTTAGGCGCCGGTGGTCTTATGTTTGCCATTGGGTTTGTCATGTTTGCCTTTGGATGGCTAGGTGGCGGAGATGCCAAATTAATGGCCGCGATATCCATTTGGTGGACGTGGCCGGATCTTTTTCTTTTTGTCGTCTATACCACTGTGGCTGGCGGGATATTGGCGGCTTTCATACTTCTTGGACGCCAATTCATTCCGGCACGTATACTGACCTCGCCTTGGGTCTATCGTATCGTAAAAGACAATACCCATATGCCATATGGTCTGGCATTGGCTGCGGGCGCTCTGGCGACTTTGCCACAGAGTGAAATTTTCAAATTTGCCGCAGGTTCCTTATAAAAATTAACACTTTCTTCGTTTCCGGAAGGTAAAATTAACCATGCTTTATGAAATAGGCATGTAGAGTGCTCTTCATAGTAAGGTTTGCGAGTAAATATGGATAAAAGAAGACTTATTTTAATCGGTGGATTAACTGTAGTGACATTTGTGATATTCTCGCAAGTTCGTAATTTAACAACACCTGTATCCGCTCCCGCGCCGGCTCCGGCCCAAATTGTCAAACAAGTGGAATATAATCAGGTTCTTGTAGCGACGCGGGATTTACCCTTTGGATCAAAATTGACAGAGGACAGCTTGCAATGGAAAGCGTGGCCAGCGGAAGCCTTATCTGAAAGTTTTATTACTAAAGATATTAGTGAAAACGCGATTTCCGAAAATGTCGGATCTGTCGTGCGAACAGCGATTTATACGGGTGAGCCGGTTATTACGCAAAAATTGGTTGCCCCAGGCGATAAGGGGGTCATGGCGGCTTTGTTAAAACCGGGTATGCGCGCTGTGACGTCACGTATTTCTGTCGATACAGCCGCAGGTGGTTTTATTCAGCCTGGTGACCGTGTGGATATTATCCTTACGGCGGAAATTCCCATTAATACACTTACCCAACAATTCGATAATAATCAGAGACGGTCTGTTGCGTCGACGATTTTCGAAAATATTCATGTTCTGGCTATTGATCAAATTTATGCCACAAACCCTGAAACGGGCGCCGCTGTGGTGGGTTCAACGGCAACATTTGAAATGACGCAAGGGGATGCCGAAATATTGGAAGAAGCAAAAACCCAAGGGGATTTAAGCCTGACACTTCGTGGAATTAGTGATGCGCGTAACCGGTTTGCGACCAGCGCGGCTACGATATCCAGAGAAGACAATACTGCGACACCCACAATTACCATTTACCGAGACGGACAGCCACAAATTGTGGCTATCAGAGGAAATTAAGATGACCGGAAGACGACGTTTAAACTTGGCGTTAAGTGCCGTATTTACCTATAGTCTCTTTGCCGTCAATTCATGGGCTGGCACGCGGTCTTATAGCCATATGCAGACCTTGGGTCACAGCGCGGGGGCAACGTCTATTCAGTCTCCGGGTGAAAGCGCGCTTACGCGGTCTGTTGTGATTCCATTTAGCAAGTCTACGGTTGTCGAATTACCCGAAGATATGATGGATGTTATTGTTTCTAATCCAGAAATTGTTGAATCAGTTGTGCATACATCGCGTCGGGTCGTCTTGATTGGCAAGCGTACGGGACAAACAAATACATATTTTTACGGCCACAATGGGAATGAACTTCTTAACCTTGAGATCCGGGTTGAACGGGATTTGTCGGGATTGGAAGCTTTGATCCGCCAACATGCTCCAAACACGAATGTGACCGTACAGGCGGTTAATAATAATTTATTAGTAACCGGGAGTGTCGCGAACGCAGCGATTGCAAACCGCATTCAGGGTCTTGCGGGTCTTTGGCTGGATGAAGATACAGGGGGCGAAACAGGTGAAGTTGTGAATTTGATGACCGTCGAGGGCAAAGATCAGGTTCTGCTTAAAGTCCGTATTGTCGAAATGCAAAGAACGGTGACGAAACAAATGGGGATCAATCTTAATGCTGTCGGACAATTAGGTGATTCTACCGTGTCACTTATTAGTAATAATGCTCTGACGACAGGTGCCGGCCTTTCAGCCAGCGGAACATTTGTTAACTCAGCAGGCGGAGCTCTACAATCTATCGGCGGGGCTTTATCTGCGTTAGAGCGCGTGGGTTTGATACGTACAAAGGCCGAACCGACATTAGTGACGACTTCAGGTGAGACGGCTAATTTTCTATCAGGGGGTGAGTTTCCACTTTTAACCAATGTCTTTATTGACGATAATGGGCAGCTTCAACGCGAATTTGAGTTTAGACCCTTTGGTGTATCCTTAGGCTTTACGCCGGTTGTTCTTAGTGAAGGTCGAATTTCTCTAAATATTTCAACGGAAGTCTCAGAACCCACAACCGAAGGGGCCTTTGAAACCGGCGGGGGCTCTTCCGATATTTTAGGCTTGCGTGTGCGCAGAGCCAATACAGTTGTTGAATTGCCGGCTGGCGGGAGTCTGGTCATTGCCGGACTGATTCGAGAAGAAACACGCCAAGCCGTTGACGGTATTCCGGGCGCGAAAGATATTCCCGGTGTAGGCGCCTTGTTTCGGAATCGGGATGATTTAAATTCGCAAACCGAACTGGTGATTATTGTCACACCTTATTTAGTGGATCCCACACATCCAGATAAATTACAGACTCCGTTAGACGGATTTAGCGCCGCTAGTGACAGAGAGGCCTTGCTCCTTGGACGTCTGAATAAAGTTTATGCAAAAAATGGACGGTCTATTTCGACCGAGAGCCTGCCCGGGCCCTTTGGACATGTAGTGGATTAGGTATAATTATGGTCTATGTAATTTCTAAAGTACAACAGTCGTCAAAACGGAAGCTATCAATTCTTCTAAGCCTGATGGGGACCGTATTGATAACGGCCTGCTCGACGGCACAACCCACCCCTCCATTAAGTAAAGCGCATTACCCTGTCGAAGTGGCTGAATCTATTGAACGTCTGGAGCTTTATACGCGTCCTAACGGACTTGAACTTTCCGCGCGTGACAGCGATGCTGTCGCCATATTTGTCAATAATTACCGTCGTTTTGGGAATGGCCCCTTATATATTAATGTGCCCAGCCATGCGGCGCAGGGCTTAGGTGCGCAACAGGCCCAATCCCTTATTGCAAGACTGCTAGGTGGCGTTGCCGCCAATACCTCTATTGCCAGAGGGCAATATGCGGCACGTCCTAATGCGCCCGCTCCTGTTGTGGTATCCTATCGTCATTTAAAAACACTGCCAAGAGATTGTGGATTTCTGGGTGATTTGACGATGACGGGCTCTAATAACGCCGACTATAGTTACGGGTGTACGCAATCGGCCAATCTTGCGGCAATGATTCAGGACCCGCGGCAACTGATAGAACCTTTACCATTTGATCGTCCAAATATCGAACGTCGCATAGATATTTACGACAAATATATCCAAGGTCAGGATACATCTTCAGAGCAACCTGCGCGGCAGGCGGTCTCGGCTGATGGAAATTAAGGGTAAGAAAAAATATGACACAACCAACCCCTCAATCGCAGCCATTGCCTAGACCCGTGCAACAGGCAATGCCGCACCCGGTTCCGGCGCCAGTCCCGGCCCCAGCTCCGGCTCTTGCCCCAGCTATGCCGAGGCCTATGCCCGCTCCCGCGCCGCAAATTTTACCGACACAAGTTGTACCGCGTCCGGTGGCCCCGCCTCAACCCATACATGCCGGGCAGGGTTATGCGCCCCACCCGCAAGCTATGCCCGCCCCGCACACTCCGCACATGGTGCCCCAACCTGCCCCCATAGCTACACCGGGGCCTACACCTGGCCAATATTATCAAGGGATGCCGGACCAACGTATTGCCGTTGCGCCCGTTCCTGTGTCCGCTATGGCTATGGATGTTTCGATTGAAGACAGGTCGCGCGAAGGCGGCGAGAAGGCTTTGCCACAGATTTCAATTCATGCTTTTTGTGACCGCAATGAAACGGCCAACTCTATAAATGAGACCAACCGTGATTGGCGGATGAAACGTACAAATGTAAAGATTTACATGGGCGGTTTACATGCGGCTATCGAATATTACCGAAAAGAAAATACGCCTAATCTGATCCTGATTGAATCCGGTATGCGTGGGCCTGAACTTTTTGGGCAACTCGAAGATCTCGCTTCTGTGTGTGATGCTGGAACCAAGGTGGTTATGATCGGGGCTACTAATGACATAAAATTATATCGCCAATTGATAGAAAAAGGGATTAGTGATTACTTGGTACCTCCCTTTCATCCCTTGAGCCTGATACGGTCTTTAAGTGATTTATATGCCGATCCAGATAAACCCTTTATAGGCCGCACGGCTGCATTTTTTGGTGCAAAAGGCGGCGTCGGGTCTTCAACACTTGCTCATAATATAGCGTGGTGTATGTCAGAAATTGTTGGGCAGGATACCTCACTCGTTGATCTTGATGCCTCTTGGGGGACGACAGGTCTTGATTTTGCTTATGATGCCAGCCAAGGGCTAGAAGAAGCTTTAGCCGAACCAGAAAGGTTGGACGAAACTCTGCTTGATCGCATTATGTTACGTCATACACCTAAGCTATCGATGTTACCCACTGCCGGGTCTCTGAATTCGACACCTGTCATGTCATCCGAAGCGTATGAAGCCGTTGTAGATGCCGTTCGCGGAATTAGCCCGATGACAATTCTGGATCTGCCGCATTATTGGGCGGAATGGACCACGAAGGTTTTGATCAGTTCGGATGATGTTGTTGTCACAGCCGCGCCTGATTTGGCCAATTTGCGAAATACGAAAAATCTACTGGATTATTTGAAAACGCAACGCCCGAATGATGCCGACCCCATTTTGATACTTAATAAAACGGGCCTAACCAAAAATAACGAAATTACAGTCAAAGATTTCGCTGCAGCGGTGGACATGGACCCGGCTTTGGTCATTGGTTTTGATCCTGATATATTTTCAGAGGCCGCAAATGACGGTAAAATGCTGACGGACATCAAAGGTGCGGAGCAAACCGTTGTGGGATTGAATTATCTTGCAGAGCGTTTGAAAACGGGAAGCTTTCCTATGACACCCAAAGCCGGAGTTTCAAGTAAGAAAGTATTATCTTTTCTGGGAAGCAAGTCTAAAGGTTCAGCAAATATGCCCGCAGGGGCATCCAAACCATCAGGTAAATCTATTTTCTCAAAGTTTAAAAAGGGAAAATAGACAGATATGTTTGGTAAAAGAACTGAAGTTAATAAGGCTTTAGCCACTCCGGCCCCTAAAGCCGAAGCCGTTAAGGCTCAAGCTGCACCCAGTCCCGTCGTACACCAGACGCCGGTTAAATCTGGACGTTTGGAACCTTCTGAAGAATATTATGAAACTAAAGCGACGATTTTTAATGCGCTTTTTGAAACCATTGATGTCTCTGCCCTAGCGGGTATGCAGCCAGATAAGGCTCGGACAGAAATCCGAACTATTGTTGACGAAATTATTGCCATTAGGAACGTTCGTCTATCTGTAGCGGAACAAAACCAACTTATTACTGAAATATGTGATGATATTTTGGGCTATGGCCCTCTGGAACCTTTGCTCGCGCGTGACGATATTGCCGATATTATGGTCAATGGAGCTCGGCATGTGTTCATCGAAGCCAATGGTAAGATGGAGAAAACCAATATCCGGTTTCGGGATAATCAACAATTAATGAATATTTGCCAACGCATCGTGTCCCAAGTCGGGCGTCGTGTTGACGAAGCCAGTCCAATTTGTGATGCGCGTTTACTCGACGGCTCACGGGTTAATGTGATCGCGCCGCCATTGTCTATTGACGGGCCGGCACTGACCATTCGGAAATTTAAGAAAGATAAATTGACATTGGATAATCTTGTCCAATTCAAATCGATTTCTCCGGCTGGGGCTAAAGTCTTGCAAATTATCGGCGCATGCCAGTGTAATGTTGTTATTTCCGGCGGTACAGGTTCGGGGAAGACAACTTTGTTAAATTGTCTAACTGGATTTATTCATCCTGATGAACGGATTATTACCTGCGAAGATGCGGCTGAACTTCAACTCCAGCAACCCCATGTAGTACGTCTTGAAACCCGCCCACCCAATCTCGAAGGCAAGGGTAAGATTTCCATGGCAGACCTTGTGAAAAACTGTCTGCGTATGCGTCCGGAACGTATTATTGTGGGTGAGGTTCGGGGACCTGAAGCTTTCGACCTTTTACAAGCTATGAATACGGGCCATGACGGATCAATGGGAACGCTCCATGCTAACTCTCCGCGAGAAGCGCTTTCTCGACTTGAATCCATGATCACAATGGGCGGCTTTAGTTTGCCAGCCAAAACCATTCGGGAAATGATCACAGGGTCTGTTGATGTTATTGTTCAGGCGGCACGATTGCGGGATGGATCCCGTCGCATAACAAAAATCACTGAAGTGCTAGGCATGGAAGGTGATGTAATCGTGACGCAGGATTTAGTCGTCTATGAAATGGACGGTGAAGACGCCCAAGGCAATATTATCGGCGAACATAAATCGACAGGAATTGCGCGTCCCGCCTTTTGGGATCGTGCACGTTATTTCAATCTTGAAAAAGAATTAGCCGAGGCGCTAGATGAGGCGGGGAGCTAATTATGGATCCGTCAACAATTATAGCGCTTGCGGCATCCTTGGGAGTGCTTTGTGTAGGCCTGTTATTTTTTGGGGGCGGTGACGGGGCCTCAAAAGCGGGCCAGCGCGCAAAATCAATAGCTTCGCGCGGACAAACCAAAAAGGCCGGATTATTCTCATTCATTAAAAATGAAGATAATAGTTCACGACGTAAACAAATTGAAGAATCATTGGGCGAAATTGAACAACGTCAAAAGAATAAAAAGAAAGCGTCAAAAACTATTAAATCCAAATTAATGCAGGCCAATTGGACGACAACGCCTCAAACATTTATGACGATTTCAATTGGCTTGGGATTAACGGCCGGTGCGGTTTCTCTGATAATGGGATTAAGCCCTGTTTTCTGTCTTGGTCTGGCCTTTGTAATCGGGTTTGGTTTACCTCGGTGGTTTCTAAACTTTACGATTGGTCGTCGGCATAAAAAGTTCACAGCTCATTTTGCAGACGCGATGGATATTATCGTACGTGGTGTACGGACGGGACTACCATTGGGCGATTGCTTGAAAATTATTGCGCATGAATCTCCCGAACCTGTACGCTCAGAGTTTCGTCTGGTTGTAGAAGGTGAAAGTGTCGGTGTGCCTATCGATGTGTGTCTTGAACGTATGTATGAGCGTGTGCCTCTTTCTGAAGTCAACTTTTTTGCCACTGTTTTAAATATTCAAAAAACAACCGGGGGTAATTTGGGTGAAGCTTTGTCCAATCTGTCTAATGTTTTACGTGGGCGGAAAATGTTACGAGAGAAAATTAAAGCTTTAGCGGCTGAAGCCAAGATGTCGGCTTATGTTATTGGGTCTTTGCCTATTGTTGTTATGGTTCTGATTACAATCGCCTCTCCAAGTTACATGACCGAACTTTATACAACACCAACGGGCCATAGAAACCTTATGATTGGCGCGGGTATGATGATCGTTGGTACGGCCACCATGAAAAAAATGATTAATTTCAAATTTTAGATCGCGCGATATGGATCCCGAAACACTCATTCTCGTTCAAAATATTGCATCAGCCTTGATCGCTCTATTAACGGCGGCAACGCTTTACACGATATTAAGTCCATATTTTCAGGGTGATAAACTTAAAAAACGTATGGATTCCGTGGCCTCGACCCGTGATGCCATGCGTCAAACCCGGATGAAAAATTTGTCGGCTAAAGCCGGGCTCCGACCCGAGGCAAAGGGGAATATCAAACAACTTGTCGAGAACCTTAGTCTTGAAAAAATTCTCGAAGCGTCCGGCCTACGCGATAAGTTGGCGCAAGCGGGTTTGCGGGGTCAACGCCCCATGTATATGTTCTATTTTTTCCGATTGACCTTACCAATTGTGTTCGGGCTTTTCGGGCTCATTGTTTTGATCGGATTAAATACGCCAGGTTGGGAAATGCTGCAAAGGGTTGCAGCGACGATCGGTCTAGTCGTATTCGGTTATTATCTGCCGGGCATTTATGTGTCCAATTTGGCGGGTAAACGATTAAATGCGATTATGCCCGTATTTCCAGACGCGCTCGATTTGCTGCTGATTTGTGTTGAGTCCGGCATGTCTGTTGAATTGGCCTTTGGTCGGGTCGCACGGGAAATGGCGGAAAGCTCTATCGAGTTAGCCGAGGAATTTTCATTGACTACAGCCGAGCTTTCTTACTTGCAAAGTCGTCGTCAGGCTTATGAAAATTTGGCCCGGCGTAATAATCATCCCGGTATTCGAGCTGTGGCGACAGCGCTTGTTCAAGCGGAACGTTATGGTACCCCTTTAGGGGACAGCTTGCGCACTATGGCAAATGAAAATAGACAATTACGGGTCATGCAGGCTGAAAAGAAAGCTGCGTCATTACCCGCAAAGCTCACTGTCCCGATGATTTTGTTTTTCTTACCGGTCTTGTTTATCGTTATTCTGACACCCGCGGCTATGCGTATTGGCGGCGCGCTATCCTAAGCAAAGCCTTTTGGTAAAATTCGGAGGTCTCATGCCCGCACAGCCTTGAGTGCGTGAACACGGTTGACTTTAAAAAACGGGACATTTGTTAAAAGAGCGTTTCTCCCTTTTCCGGGATGCTCTATCGTAAACTATAGGTTTGACGGTTTAATCCGCACTACTCTGAAATATAGAGAGATTACCGATTTTAAAAGTGCTGGCTTTACTTTGAAAGCGACAATGGCCGGTAAATTAGCGTTGACGGGCTGGGCCACGTCTGAGCGTGGGGGCCGCTGTAGCTTGCGAAGCTTGACCATAATTATTCCCATATTGCAGCGGGGACGGGTAAGCGCTCGACGAGGCCTGTGTATCAGGGTTGGCTGTTGGCGGCGGCGCGGCGCGCGTGTTACGTCCGGGATAATATCCCGATGGTTCGGACCGCGATAGAGTATTGGGTAATGAGGATTTTGGCCCGACATTACGGGCGAGTTGATCTAGGATTGATTTTTGTTCTGACGTCGGATTCGTAACAGGCCTGATCTCACGTTTGCGGGTTTGATTCCGTGCTGCGGCTCTGGCGGCATCGCTGGCTGAACTATAAGGGGATCCATTATAGCTTTGGTGACTTGAACCTTGTTGTGAAGGTCGCGTCGTCGGGTTTTGATAGGCTCGCGTTTGCGGCGGCTTTGCTTGGTAATTTGTGTGGGGTGTGGCTGTCGAAGCTGACGAGGACGGGTGGTGTGAATGCCGAGACGACTGGGAATGTTGTGGTCGGGCGTGTTGAGGCTGGGTGTGGTGAGGCTGTGACGGGGAGCCGCTCCGCCCGTTGTAAGTGTTCAAAGACCCTAAGGCGGCCTGACGTGAATTCGGAATGAGCTTATCGGCTTCTTGGTTCTTGCCTTGCAATTGTAGAACAATTGCGAGGTTTTGCCTCACGCTGGCTCCCGCGCCCGGGATGTTAGCAGCACGACGTAACCACCCTTCCGCTGTTTGCACATCGCCAGATAAGGCGTAGCTTAATCCAATATTGGCTAGAATATTCGGATCGTAAGGTGTGATTTGTAAGGCTTTGGCATAATGTTTGCGCGCCAATTCATAGTCTTCAAGTTGATCTAAGGCTGCCCCTTTCAATGACCATAGCCGGGCGTATCCGGGTGATGTGCGCAAAGCAGTGTCGAGAGTCTCCATTGCATCACCGCCGCGTTCAGAGGCTATGAGGGCTGCGGCATATTCTGCGGCTAAATAGGGGTCGCGCGGATAAAGCGCGCGTGTTTGCTGCGTAATTTCGATGGCCTGTGCCGGATTTCCCATTTTACGAATGGCGGCGGCGAGTTTGATCGCAGCCTCCAAATCACCCGGGTTCAGATTATGTTCGCGCGACCAGAAAGCCGCTTGAGCCAATAGATCTTGTGTTTCGATATTATCCCGAAATTCGCGGGTTGCAGGTTGATATTTAGAGCTTGTCAACGTGTCCGCTATTTCTTTCTCAGCTGCAGAAAATTTTGGCAAAGCGCAGCCGGATAATAAAATAGTGCTTAGGAGCAAAGTCGTGATGGCGGATGGCGTGCGTAGAGATTTGGGAGAAAAAGTCGCGGGTGACATCGTTTGAGTTATCTCCTAGAGATGGCGTTGTGTGGACGATTGACGTGCCGCTTGCCTGATAAGACTTAGTTAATAAATGTAAATGCGTAGGGTTAATGAAGTCTTACGAAATCGATCAATCAGGTGTATTGTTGTAGGTATGATAAAGTAAATCTAGGTGTCACGCGGAGTTAAAGAGGTTGTTATGTTAGATATATTCACGTCAGTCGCCGAAGTCTCTACCGAGGATGTTTGTCCTATTTATGTTTGTCGTCCCAATGATTGGACCCGCATATGTGAAACCTTATCGCCCATGCAACAAAATTTTGCTTCCGCGCGCCAATTTACAGGAGATGCAGGTCAATCTGTGCGCCTGCCTAATGCCGACGGGCATATTTCAGGGATATTATTTGGTGCCGGAGAGGCGAAAGGTGATGTGACTAATGCCATTCGTTTAGGGGCGCTATCGTCAACCTTGTCTGATGGATATTATAGTTTGGCACATATACCGCAAGATTGGCGGGAATCTCTCTGTGCGATTGGGTGGGGGTTAGGCGCCTATAAATTTGATCATTACCTTTCGACAGATGCTAGCTTCCCGGTTTTGTGCCTTGACGAAGCCCATCGCCCTCGCGAAGCCAGTGCTTTGACGCAGGCTGTGCATATGGGCCGCGATTTGGTGAATACCCCCGCCGGAGATATGGGGCCGGATAATTTACACAAGGCGGTTGAAGAACTTGCCCGGCATTATGAAGCCGATATTACAGCAACCGTCGGTGACGCGCTTTTAGAAAATAACTTACCCATGATCCATGCTGTGGGGCGGGCGGCCCATGAAGCGCCACGCTTGGTAGAATTTGAATGGGGGAATCCCGCTCACCCTCGCTTGGCTTTGATTGGTAAGGGAATTACCTTTGATACGGGCGGTTTAAATATTAAAAGTGCCTCCGGTGCTCGAATTATGAAAAAGGATATGGGCGGCGCGGCGCATGCTCTGGCATTAGCCAGTATGATTATGGCGAATAAATTACCCATACGCTTGCATGTGTTGATTGCGATTGCTGAAAATGCGATTTCCGCAGGCGCATATCGTCCGGGCGATATACTCACATCTCGCGAAGGTCTTACTGTCGAAATTGATAATACAGATGCTGAAGGACGATTAGTGCTTGGCGACGCTTTAACTAAAGCCTCGGAACAAGACCCTGTTTTGATGATGGATTTTGCGACTTTGACCGGGGCTGCAAGAGTGGCGCTGGGCCCGACATTGCCCCCTTTTTATTCTAATCGCCAAGGCCCGGTTGCGACGGTATTGGCGCAAGCCGAGCTACAATCCGACCCGGTCTGGCATATGCCACTGTGGCAGGCTTACCGTACGATGTTGAATTCACCGATCGCAGATATGAAAAATGCGGGTGGCGGGTTTGCAGGGTCCGTGACGGCGGCCTTGTTTTTGGAACGCTTTGTTAAAAATAAACCTTGGATGCATTTCGATGTCTATGCGTGGAACCCGACGAGTTTGCCCGGTCATCCAAAAGGTGGTGATATGTTCGCTGTGCGCGCGCTTTATCATTGGTTGAAAGCCGGCGGGTTGAATTCTGATTTTTCAGATTAACAAAACCTTAAAAAAAATTTCGTTTAATAAGAGTCGCTTAGCCTGATTGTTACAGAATCAATAGTTTTGCGCCTTGACCAGAGAATCATCTCCGTGCGAATCTTCAATAGTGATTTGATTTGAGAGAAGGTTCGGTATCCCCAAATGACTAATGCGCCGCGTTTACATCGGTATAATCGGCTTGAAGCCTTATCGTTGTGGCATCGTGTAACATTGGAAAGTGTTGTTGGATCCGGGCCTGATCTTTCTACCCGTCAATTCGTTATTTTAACGACGATTTATCTTATTGACGGCGCACATACGGTCAGATCACTTGCTGCTGATTTACAGGTCACAAAGGCCGTGATTACACGCGCATTGGATAGGCTGGAAACCTACGGTTTCCTAAAACGCGGGCCGGACCCCCAAGACCGACGCTCAGTAGTTATCCAGCGTACATATGGTGGTTCGACCTATCTACGTAATTTTGGTGATATGATCTGTTATGAAATGAAGCCCCGTGAGGCCAAGGCCAGTGCTGCTTAATCCATTGCGGTTTTATCAAGAGCTGCTTGATTTTAAATCTTGTGACGGAGGGGTTTGTGCCGGATAGGCGGACTGTCATACCTGATGCGCTTAAGCCAAAGAAAGCGGTATATAAAGTATCAGTGTCAACGTCATGGTTGCGGCGTGAACCCGCATTCTCCGCGCCTATCGAAAGTCAGCTTTTGTTCGGTGAGCGATTTAATATATACCAAGACAATGGGTCTTGGGTCTGGGGACAAGCCGAAAAATTCTATGAGGACAGTCCTTTTCGAGGCTATGTAGGGTGGGTCAAACGCCAAGATTTATCCGCGTTAAGCCCACGTTTAAATCCGTCCCCATCTTATAGAGTCAACGTATTAAAAGCACCCTTGTTTATGAAAGCGGATATTAAAAGCCCTTATGTCAGACAGGGTTTAGAGCATGGCTTACCTTTAAATGCCCGAGTTGAAATATCTGATAGGGTAGAGGACGCGCCCGAGGCGGTGTTTTTCAAACTACAAGACCGACCCGCCTATATCCATCATCGCCACGTTCAGCCGTTAGATTTGAAAGCGGCGAGTAAATATCCCATATCACAGGACTATGTGAATTGGGCTGAAACCCTTATGGGCTTACCCTATGTGTGGGGTGGTGTATCTACTTTCGGGCTGGATTGTTCAGGGCTTGTACAAACGGCCCTTCGGGCGTCCCGTCACGACGCCCCCAGAGACGCCGATCAACAAGAGGCGGAGCTTGGGTCAGATATAGGCCTCGATCTTTCGGGGCTGAAACGCGGAGACCTTATATTCTGGCCGGGTCATGTAGGCATTATGCGTTCATCTACGCATCTACTGCATGCCAATGCCTATCATATGTGTGTGGCTAGCGAACCGATAGGCACGGCCGTGCGTCGTATAGAAACCTCCGCAGGGCCGATAAGATCTATAAGACGGTTGAACCCCGTTTCCAGAGATTAATGCTCGTCTTTAGCTTCGGGCGTTTTTTCTATCATGGGATCGTCTGTGAGCGCGTCTTTTTCAGACATAGCGTCTTTTGGCATCACATCTGCTGTTGCGACGGTTGGTAGAGCAATAGCTGTCCCAGCCTGTTGTCGGAGATAGGCGATCACAGCGGCCCGGTCACTCTCTTTCTTAAGACCAATAAAGTTCATATTGGTGCCCTTAAGATATTTGGAAGGACGTTTTAAAAAGCCGTCCAGACTTTCGTAATCCCATGTAATCCCCGCACTTGTTAAAGCCGAAGAATATTTAAACCCGGTGGCCTGAGCGGCGCTGTTACCTAAAATCGCCCAGAGGTTAGGGCCGGTTCCATTTGCGCCGCCATTTTCAGCGTTATGACATGAGGTACATTTTTTAAAGACTTTAGCCCCTTTTGTTGCATCCATAGCCGCCACCCAGTCTGCACTGGGAAAGGGAAGTTCAATGGCGTCTGTCGGGCCAGTTGCGACATCAGGAATTTCAAGCGCATAGGCAGGTGCGGCTGGCCCGCTATGACTAAAGGCGAGATGAGAAATCTCCTTAAGTCCTAAAAACCCTAAAGCGGTTGCGAGTACCGCTCCCACTAATTTATTTATGCCGAGATCTTCCATGATAGGTTTCCTTGTGACGTCACATAATGAAGTCGCTGTCAATATTATGCTCTCTTTATAAGGAAAATCTTGCTTTGGAAACTTAAAATCTCTTGCGGCGAAGGGTCGCAAAGGCTTTAACGCCTAAATGAACCCTGTAGTCCTCATTCCTGCACGTTTGGCGTCAACACGTTTGCCTCGAAAACCCTTGGCCGACATTTATGGCGAGCCGATGATTGTGCATGTTTTAAAGCGTGCGCGTTCGGCCAATATTGGACCCGTCTATGTGGCTTGCGCCGAACAGGAGATCGCAGATGTCGTCATCGCGGCGGGAGGCAAAGCTGTGATAACCGACCCTGATTTGCCTTCAGGTTCCGATAGGGTAAACGCTGCGGTCGATCTGATTGACCCGGAGGCTAGATATGATT
Source organism: uncultured Caulobacterales bacterium (assembly GCA_964607445.1). Lineage (GTDB taxonomy): Bacteria > Pseudomonadota > Alphaproteobacteria > Caulobacterales > Maricaulaceae > CALCKU01. The sequence goes on along the minus strand of CAZSKN010000001.1, from coordinate 61,572 downwards.
GGGTGATTAATCTCCAAGGCGATATGGCTGTTTTCGATCCGTCTTTATTACATAATCTCGTCTCGGGCCTATCGGAACAGGCCGATATTGTGACGGCAGCGGTTGAAACATCTGCGCCCCAAGATAAAGACAATCCGAACATTGTTAAAGTCGTTATGACACCAAGAGGCCGCGCGTTATATTTTAGTCGTGCCGCAATAGCATATGGTACAGGGCCTGTTTTCCATCATATTGGCGTTTATGCTTATAGGCGTTCGGCATTAAACCGGTTTTGCGCTTTGCCGCCCTCAGATCTTGAACGCCGAGAACGCTTGGAACAATTAAGGGCTTTAGAAGCCGGTATGCGGATTGACGTCGTAGTGATTGATAACGCACCGTACAGCGTTGATACGCCTGAAGACTTGCAGCGCGTTAAAGACCTGTTAAAGAACTCTTTATGACCAAAGCCATAGTTTATCAGGGCGAGCCCGGAGCCTATTCCCATCTTGCTTGTCAGAATTTTTACCCGGATTTTATGTCTGTGCCGTGCCCGTCCTTTGCGGCTGCCTTTAAGGCTGTGCAATCAGGCGAAGCGGCGCTAGCCATGATCCCCGTAGAGAATACAGTTGCCGGGCGCGTATCCGATATTTATTACCTTTTACCCGAAGGGGGATTAAACATTATCGGTGAAGAATTTTTACCCATTCACCACCAATTACTAGCGGTGCCGGGGGCAACCCTCTCGGATATAAAGACGGCGCGGTCTCATCCTATGGCTCTGGGACAAGTGCGAAAGCGTCTTGCCGCAATGAATATAGAGCCTGTTGTTGATGTGGACACGGCAGGCGCTGCGTGTAAGGTTGCAAAATTAGGCGATCACACAATTGCGGCGATTGCGTCTGCATTGGCCGGTCAGACCTATGGGCTTGAAATTTTGGCGTCAAATATTGAAGATGCTACGCATAATACGACGCGCTTTCTTGTACTCTCACCTGAAAAACTTATCCCGGCTCAAGAGGCCGGCCCTGTGGTCACAAGTCTGGTTTTTAAGGTTCGCAGCGTACCTTCTGCGCTTTATAAGGCTTTAGGCGGCTTTGCGACAAATGGTATAAATATCACAAAGCTAGAGAGTTATATGATCGGGGGGTCGTTTACCGCGGCGCAGTTTTACGCTGATGTTGAAGGACATCCAGATGATATAAATATGCAACATGCTTTGGAAGAGTTATCATTTTTTAGCGAAAAACTTATGCTGTTAGGAACCTATCCGGCACATAAATCCAGGCTATAAATAAGTGCAGAGTTGATATCGTCACAGGGCTGTGACTGTGCGTGAATTGATTTTTATAGGTCATGCTATCATATAAGATACTCTTGGGAGTGACTATGCGTATTTTTATCCTTTTTTGTATTTTGCTTATGTCAGGTTTAAGCGCGCCGCCAGCCTCGGCGGCAAGCGATCCTGTCTATACGTCATGGCGCAATAATCTGGCGGTTCAGGGATATGATACGGTAAGCTTTTTTTCTGGAAAACCTATCGTGGGTCGCGCCGAATTTTCCGAGACCTATAAAGGGGCGGTTTGGCATTTCAGTTCTCAAGCCAATCTGGATTTGTTTAAAACCAATCCGGAGGCATTTGCGCCGCAATTTGGTGGATATTGCGCGTGGGCTGTCGCGAAGGATAAGTTAGCCAAAGGGGCAGCTAAACACTGGCATGTGGAAGATGGCAAATTATATTTAAATTTCAACAAACGGATCAAAGCCAAATGGGACAAAGACCGTGTCGCCTTTATTTCCCAAGCCCAGGACTACTGGCCGCTTATACTGGAAGATTAACATCCTTGATTTTATATTTGATTCCGGTTTTTAAGCGGTGTCTTGTAACCAGTATTTCAAAAGCTGATGCGCGATAGTGACCCTTGGGGGTAACATGAAACGATCTCCGGTTTTATCAAACACGGCTTGAACCTCTTTGCGTGAGACCCAAATGGCCTCTGAAACTTCCGCCGTATTGAGTTGTATGTCTTGTGTCCGGGCATGACAGATCAACCCCATCATAAGCTGGCTGGGAAACGGCCAGGGTTGACTGAAAACATAGCGGGGGCTGTGAACCGTCAAACCCACCTCTTCGCGAACTTCTCTAATGCAGCATTCTTCTAGGCTTTCGCCCGGCGATACAAAGCCGGCAAGGGCTGAGAAAAACCCCGGCGGCCAGTGCGGGCCACGCCCCAGCAGACACTGATCGTCATGCACTGCTAGCATGATCGCGACGGGATTAACCCGCGGAAAATGCTCGGTTTCGCAGGTCCGGCATATACGTTTTATTCCGCCTTCGGATATGTCACTACCTTGTCCGCATTTTGCACAAAAGGGATGATTATAATGCCAGTCTAATAAAGACTTGGCATAGCCGGAAATGGCTAAATCTTGAATGGACAAGCGTCCGCCTACATGGCGTAGAGAATGAAAATCATGGGCGTGTAATGGATGAGCGAGCGTGGTGAGTGACACAGCAAAAACGGGCCCTGTCGCGTCACATCCTAAAAAGAGCAGATCGGGGGGCGAAATATTTAACTGGGTTATGTCGCGGGGGTGGACACTCAATAGTGTAAAATCCGAATGTAACCCAAGATCGCCCTTATGTAAGAGAATTATGCGCGCTTTCGGGTCATCTAAATAAGCTTTGATATGATCCGGACTGCGTTGGTCTTCGTGACTATCCAAGCCTGACCCTGTAAAGGGCATAATAAAATTATCAGTCATATATGTCGGTGTTAGCGGGAATGTGGGGACTTGACCAGAACCTATTATGTGCGCCGTGTTATATACATGGGCATATTATTTTCGGGTTTTATCGTAATACGCATTTTCGGCCAAGGCGGGGTTTGACCGGCATATTTAAAGCGGTAGCGTCGCAGTAAAAGAGCAATCAATATGACAGCTTCTTGTAGAGCAAATTTCTGACCTATACACACCCGTTCGCCAACTCCGAATGGCAAATATTGGAATTTGTTAATTTTGTGTCGGTGTTCTGGAAGAAATCTCTCGGGGACAAATGCCCAAGGTTGATCCCAATATTTCAGGTGTCGATGTAATTGCCATGTATTGATCATTACGACTCCGCCGGTAGGGACAGTATAACCTCCAATATTATCAGGTGAGACGGCTTCGCGTGCTATAAATGGGGCGGGTGGGAAAAGACGCATGGCTTCTTCGAAACAAGCGGCTGAATAGGGTAATTTATCGTACCAATTTTCCGGCGGTATTGTCTTGATATCAAGAGCGTCGACCTCGGCCTCTAAACGTTCGCGGCGTGAGTGGTCTTGAGAGAGTAGATAAACCATCCAACACAGAGCGCGGGCTGTGGTTTCGTGTCCGGCCCCGATAAATGTAAGAATATGGTCTTCAATTTGTTCTGATGTGAAAGGGTGTGTCTCTCCATCATCACCGATAGATAAAAGTCGTGTTAAAAAATCATCGGCTAGAGGTCGTCCGGCTACCTTATCGGAACGGCGTTTGGCCGTTAAGTGGGCAATCATTGTTCGGATTTCACGCACAGCCTTAAGGCCTTTACGGTTTGTCAGGCGTGGCACCCATTTGGGAGCGCCCATAAGATCGAAAACCCCTGGGCGCCCCATGCGTTCCAAAATAATTGCAACATCTTTTAACATTTTGGCTTCGTCAGCCTCAATTTCACCCGAAAACAATGTATCTGACAAGATAAGATAGGTTAAGCTGGAGAAATAGGGCGCCATCAGAGTTGGTGTGTCTTTGCCAAGTAAATCATCCATAACCCGTTCGGATGTTTTCTGCATAATGGCGGCGAAACTTTTGACATTACGCGGGGTGAACATGGGAGAGATAATGCGCCGGGCGTGACTCCACTCGGGCCCTTCGGCCGCGATCAATCCATCACGTATGATAGGTCGTAATATGCGTTGCCGAATTTTTTGAAACCGGTAATTCTCGCGATTGGTGATAAAACAATGTTGGATTGCTTCAGGTGAATTAATATAAGTGAAGCTATTGTTGAAAAATGAAAACTGGGTAACGTCGTTTTTATACCCGTCCTCACCCATGGATTCGAGCGGGTTTTTGTTAATCTTTAGGATGGATTGTATAATATCAATATGACTATAGGCGTCTATTGGTCGGGGATCTGGGATGGGTATGGACGCGATGAAATTCCCATTTTCGAAGTGCGGTTCCGGTCGTGCCGTCGATTGTCGTTGCGACATTTAGCGCTCCTTAAGCAATGCTGTGACCGAAAGATGAAAGGGGTGCGACATTCTGTCAATGTTCGATTTTGCATAACAGATCTGCTAATTCGCCTTGAGCGTGTAAAGTCGACTTGCAAAATACCATAAAATTAGCCATAAGCGTCTTGGAAGGTGGCTTTGGACGTAATCCTCGCCAACCCGGTCAGGGCGGGAACGCAGCAGCCGCAACGAGTCTTTTTCGGGTCAGGGTTCACCTTCCACTTTACACGCATTGTATAGTTATGTCGGAGGCAAACTTTAGGCCTCAAGACACCATCGTATCACGGCCTTTTGCGCATGAAGGCGATTTTCGGCTTCGTCAAAGACGGCACTTTGCGGACCGTCTATTACCGCCGCAGAAACTTCCTCGCCGCGGTGGGCGGGAAGACAATGCAGAAAGATCGCTTTTTTCGTAGCCAGTTCCATGAGGTCTTGTGTGACTTGATATGGCATAAGGTCTTTAAGGCGTTGTTTGGCGTCTTTGTCGCCCATAGATACAAAGGTATCGGCGATAACAACATCGGCATGTTTACAGGCCTCTCTCGGATCGGAAATTTTCTCGATTTTAGCGCCTATATTTTTTGCTGCTCCAATAATATTATCTGAAAGTTGATAGTTTGGCGGGCTGGACAGGCGCAGGCTATAGCCGAATTTGGCAGCCGCGTTAACAAAGCTAACGGCAACATTATTACCATCGCCAACCCAGCAAAGTGTCATATCTTTAAGATCCCCGCCGCGCTCTTCAAGGGTTTGTAAATCCGCCATGATTTGACAGGGGTGATTATAATCGGTCAGCCCGTTAATGACTGGAATATCGGAATTTTGCGCCAGTCCAACAAGCGTATCATGGGAATGGGCTCGCAACATAATGCCGTCGACAAATCGCGATAAAACCTTGGCTGTGTCTTCGATCGTTTCGCCGCGCCCAATCTGCATGTGTTGACGGGTCGCTGTGATAGAATATCCGCCGAGTTGGTGCATGGCCATATCGAATGAGAATCGCGTGCGTGTGCTTGATTTTTCAAAAATCAGCGCCAGCGTCTCGCCGTTAAAGGGGGCATCCGGATCCCGACGCCCTTTGGCAAAGTCTGTCCGCGCCATTTTTATACGGTGGGCTTCATTTAAAATAGCCCGTAACTCGGAAGCTTCAATATCAAAAAGGGAGAGGAAATGTTTTGGCTGATGTGTTGACATAGCGGGCCTCACGCAAAAAGCAGCTTTACCGAATTACGAACCCAGACGAAAGTAAAATTTTACTTTCGGTCTGGTCAAGCTACAGCTCAATGGCGTGTATGCGCCCAAACTTGTTTTTCTAGGTCAAGATTATGTCTGTGGCTTGACATCATCCAGGTCTCGCGCCGCCTCAAAACATTCGCGCAAAATATTGACCGCTTCACGCACATGGTCTTGCGTGACGATCAGAGGCGGCGCGAGACGCAAGGTATTATCGCCCGCACTACCGCCAAGAAGGCCATTGGATAAGGCCAGTTTGCGTATCTCTATTGCCGGTTTTTTCAATTGCATACCGCACAGTAAACCCTTTCCGCGCAGTTCGACCACGACATCCGGAAACTCGTCTTTTAAGCCTTCGAATTGTTGTTTGAGATAATTGGAGACATTCCTGACATGTTCAAGAAATTCAGGCTTGGAAATTTCGTCAAACACAGCATTGCCGACGGCCATAGCCAGCGGGTTCCCCCCGTAAGTACTGCCGTGAGTGCCCGGCACCATACCTGCGGCGGCTTTTTCCGTAGCGATACATGCTCCCATTGGAAAGCCGCCACCGACTCCTTTGGCGACAGCCATAATGTCGGGTTCGGCGCTTTGGCCCCCAGATTCCGCGGCCCATTGGTGGGCAAATAATTTGCCTGTGCGTCCGGCTCCGCATTGGACTTCATCATAGATCAGCAAAATACCGTGTTTATCACAAAGCTCGCGCATCCCGCGAAGACATTCCATAGGCAGGGGTCGCAAACCGCCTTCCCCCTGAACGGGCTCTACCAGAATTGCGGCTGTTGTCTCGGAAATTGCCGTTTTCAGGGCTTCATGATCCCCAAAAGGTAAATGTATAAAGCCGGGTAAAGCTGGCCCGAACCCTTTAAGATATTTGGGATTACCACCCGCATTAATCGTTGCAAAGGTGCGACCATGAAATGCGCCTTGGAAGGTGATAATATCGACCCGTTCTGGCTGCCCATTATCATAATGGAATTTGCGCGCCGTTTTCATGGCGCATTCTAAAGCTTCGGCACCTGAATTGGTGAAAAAAACCTTTTCGGCAAAAGGCAGAGCTTCGCAATATTTACGGGCCAGTTCCACAGCGCCCGGAATTCGAAACATACCGGATACATGCCAGACTTTCTCAGATTGCTTTTTTAGAGCTTCTAGGGGTACAGGGTGATTATGACCCAGACAATTCACGGAAATTCCTGCTATGAAATCTAGATATTTATCTCCGTTTTCCGTGTAGAGATAGGCACCTTTCCCGCGAACAAATTCCTGCGGAGGCGGGGCATAACAATTATAAAGATGATCACCTTGAGGCATAAGACGCTCCTTTGTTACGCTTTGAGCCGCCATCCGGTCTTAAAGACACGCAAGACGATTGCAAATAAGAAAATATTGATAACCGCCATCAAAACGACACCGACCCTGATATTTCCGTCAGACACGCCGATAAATCCATAACGAAATCCGTCTATCAGGTAAAACAAGGGGTTCATGAGAGAAATTTTCTGAAACACAGGAGGGAGAATATCAATATGGTAAAATGTCCCTGAGAGATAGGACATGGGCAGGATAATGAATTGATTGACAACCGCCAACTGGTCAAATTTCTCCGCCCATATACCGGATAGAATCCCGACCATGCTCATAGCGAGTGCCGCTGAGAGGCTAAAATAAATCACCGCCCACCAATGTATTGGAATCAGCGGCGTAAAAAATATCGAAAGGGCAAAGGCTGTTGCAAAGGCAACGCAAAGCCCGCGTGTCACAGCTCCGGCCGTATAGCCTATGGCCAATTCTACATGCGAGAGCGGCGGCATAAGAACATCGATAATGCTGCCCATGATTTTACCTGTCATGAGCGATGAAGAGCTATTGGCGGCAGAATTGTTTAAAATACCCAGCATCACAAGGCCGGGCGCGAGGAATTTTACAAATTCAGGATCCGTTCCGCCGCGTTGCTCGGCAAATGCCAATGTGAAGACGATCATAAATAAAATATTGGAAATGACCGGGGCGAGCAGGGTTTGGGGAAATATTTTCGTAAACCGTGTGACCTCTTTCATATAGAGTGTGCGCAGTCCGAGTCCATTAATCGCGCCAAATTGACGTGGCTGTGCGGGACTATCGGCGTTATGTAAAGCTGTCATATCGGACATGGCCGTCTTTCAGTCATAGGTTTGTTTGATTGGGGGTATCACGCCGCTTAACTTGCGCCAAGCCTCATATATGGCGCTTTTGGGGTAAATTTTTCCCTACTATATGTTGATAACTGTGGATGACATAAAAACTTCATCTTGTAGTTCTTAACTTTTCATATACGATATATTGTATCAGGGCTGGCTTAGTGGGATCAGCGAAATCTATATATAGTGGTATGAACAATCCTACGACTATGATGCAGAATTTTTGGGTGACTATCACCCGTTACATAGGTGTAGGAGGGTTAAATGGCTTGGACAGACGATAGAGTTGAGATTTTAACAAAATTATGGGCTGAGGGCTTAAGCGCCAGTCAGATCGCCAAGCAATTAGGGGGTGTAACCCGTAATGCGGTGATAGGAAAAGTGCACCGATTAGGGCTTTCGGGTCGCGCAACACCGTCTCGTCCGCGCAAGGCGACGAATAAATCGGCAACCCCGCGGACCCGCAAAGCCTCGACGCTCTCCGCGCCGCGTGCGCCGCGCCCGATCGTAGCAGCGACACCTCCGCCACCGCCACTGGAGGCCAAGCCTTTGCCAACCGGTGAATATGCGACAATTTTAACGATACGCGATCATATGTGCAAATGGCCGATTGGCGATCCATCTAGCTCCGAATTCCGGTTTTGCGGACGGAAGGTCAAAGACGGCGAGCCCTATTGTGAAGCGCATTGTTCCGTTGCCTATCAGCCTAGCCGTCGCCGCGGACTTTCAACGACAAAAGCCATTCCATATAATCCGAATAAACGTTTGTTGAAATAAGCTTACGTCCGGGATTATCTTTCGGATGATGTATAATAATTGTAAACCGGGTTTGGTATTCAAGCTCGGTTTATTTTGATTTTACCTAGGTTTAAAAACAGCTATGATAAATTGTCCCGGGTTTCATCTGAGTATCACGGGTGGATAGTTGGAGACCTTATGAAATTCCTGAACATCTTTTTGTGTAGTGCCGCCGTTTTTATGTCGGGCTGTGGCAATCCGGTAGCCGGGTCGAATGTTCATACCCCTAGCGAGAAATCGGTCACGCCGGCCTCCGCGACGATGATGGGCACGACACCCGTTTCGCAAACGGGCATGGTTGTCGCCGCTAATCAACATGCAACACAGGCCGGTATTGAAATTTTAGAAGCCGGCGGATCTGCTGTTGATGCTGCAATTGCCGTGCAGGCTGTTTTAGGATTGGTTGAGCCGCAAAGTTCGGGTTTGGGCGGCGGGTCGTTTATGGTGGTCTATGACAGTCAAACGGGTGAAGTGTGGAGTTATGATGGCCGCGAAGAGGCTCCAAGTAACATTGGACCGGATTTATTTTTAGCCGAAGACGGAAAGCCCATGCGTCGGTTTCCGGCAATTGCATCAGGTTTGTCGACAGGCTCTCCGGGAGCTGTCGTCATGTTACACCGGGCGCATCAAGATTACGGAAAACTGGATTGGGGGTCGCAATTGAACCCGGCGATTAAGCTTGCCGAAGACGGGTTTATTATAAGTCCGCGCATGGCAAACCTTATGGCGCGTATGGGAAATTTTTTCTTGAAAGACCACCCGCCTGCACGGGCTTATTTTTTCACGGGAAAAAAAGATACAAATGATAAATTCATAACCCATCCGGCAGGGTTTTTAAGAGATAATCAGCCTTATGCACAGACATTAAAAGCGATTGCTCAAAACCCTCGCGCTTTACTGGAAGGTCCTGTTGCAGAGGCGATGATCAAGACTGTGCAAGAAAGCCCGCGCCCGGGTACGCTCAGCTTATCGGATATGGCCGCCTATCAACCTTTGAAAACGCCGGGTTTGTGTTCACCCTATCGGGAGTATACAATTTGTGGCGCTATGCCGCCTGCTAGCGGCGGGATTGCTGTGCAATCCATTTTGGGGACGCTAGCTAATTTTGAAATGGCGGCAATGGGGCCAACTCTTTCGGGGTGGCATCATTTCGCTGAGGCAAGCTTTTTGTCTTATGCAGATAGAGATAAATATGTCGCCGACCCCCGGTTTGTAAATGTCCCCATTTCTGAAATGCTTGACCCTAATTATTTGAAATCGCGGGCGGCTTTGGTGTCCCCAGACAGGGCGATTGAAGAGGTCAAAGCCGGGGATTTAGGACCGGCTGGTCAGGATGCCACGCCAGATAATCCCGGGACTTCGCATTTTACTATTATGGATAAAGCCGGGCTTGTGGTGTCGATGACATCGACCGTAGAAGCGCCTTTTGGTTCGCAGCGCATGTCCGGCGGGTTCATGCTCAATAATCAATTGACCGATTTTTCTTTTGTCTCCGTTGATGCGCAGGGCCTGACTGTCGCCAATGCCCCCGCACCGGGTAAACGACCGCGCTCGAGTATGTCTCCGACCATCGTCTTTGATAAGGACGGGCAATTTCTTTTTACCACAGGATCGCCGGGCGGAAATTCCATTATAGCCTATACGGTAAAAACAATCGTTGGCATTTTAGATTGGGGCTTATCTCCACAAGAGGCGATAGATTTGCCTAATGTGATTGCGCGCAATGGCTCTATCCGACTTGAAGCGGATAAAATGCAAGAAGATATTATTACAGGACTCGAAGCCAAAGGACATAAGATTGTCCGTTCGAGAGGCGAAATAAGCGGATTACATATTATTTATCGTGATAAGGACGGTCAGTTACGATCAGGTGTGGATCCACGTCGTGAGGGGACGGCGCAGACCTATTAGCGGCAAGCCTATTAGTGTAAGATGGCATGTGGGCTGAAATCGATTAGTGGCTTTATATAAGACGGAATTATATGACGAAGCTAAACGCCGGCGGCCAAAGATAATCTATCCACGAGTTCAGCATTAATCCGTCCGGTCTCGGGTAGGCTATTGGCGCGTTCAAAACTGATAATGGCAGAGCGTGTTTTGGGTCCAACCGCACCGTCACTACCACCGGCATCATATCCTAATTGACCCAAAAGTGTTTGAACCTGTTTGACTTGCGCGATGTTTTGATTGGCCTTTACAGGCTTTGTTTTGGGGGCCCAAGCTAGATTATTAAAAATACCATTCGCTTTTTCGTCAATTTTAGCAGGTTTAAAATCGGATATACGTTTATCAGCAGATGACTTCATTTCCGCACCTAGCTGGCTGCCTAATAACGGGATGCGTTGACGGGCAAGTTGATCGCCTTGACCGGCGGCGATTGAATACCAGACATAGGCATTGGTTAAATCTTGAGGCAGGCCTTGGCCAGATTCAAATAATACACCCAGATTATATTGCGAATCAACAACACCGCGTTGCGCCGCTTTTTCAAACCAATTGGCGGCGGTTTCCATATTCGTATCTACGCCGCCACGACCTTCGGCAAAATAAAGTGCTAAATCATGCATGGCGATACGATTGCCATTACGAGCGGCCCGTTCCGTTAAGCGTTGGGCCGTTTCACTATCTTTTTCGACCCCTTCGCCGACCTCGTAAAGTTTGGCGAGACGGTATTGCGCGGCAGGCTGGTTTTTATCAGCGGCGGCCCTGATTAAACGGACGGCTTCATCTGTGCGCCCAGATTGTAGATATGACAATCCCAATTGGAACTGTGCAATCGGGTCTCCGGCATTTGCAGCCGATTGCAAAGTTGTGATCTGATCCGACGAGGCGCTGAGTGTTGGCGCTGCATTATCTTTATATTGTCCAATCGGCTCCGAGGTTTGAATCTTGACAGTGGTGTTCGGAGCAGAAATTACCGATGACGGATTTACGGCCTGTAGCCCGTTCGTTGAGGCGAGATTGGTATTAGCGGCGTCTTTAGAGCTGATAAAGTTTTGCGTTGCGAAAAGCCCGACAGCGGCGACGCCAAGGGCCATTGCGGCAATGCGTTTATTCTGCGGGGTCAGATTTGGAAGATTTATAGGGAGAGCAGCTTTTGTTTTTTTCTCTTCAAATGTACCGGGACGTTCGGTGTTCAAACCGGGTTCGGCATTTTCAGCATAAGCGGGATCTGCATAAGGCAAATCATCATCTGAAGACATTGGTTGAAACGTATCACGGGTTTGAAAGGGTGGCGGCGTCACTTCTTGGGGTGCCTGCATATTCGCGATTTCGGGATAATCAGGGGTCGGCTGGGCTGCATTTTGTATATATGGATTCGCCGTCTCATATGGATTTGGATTTTGACCGTATTCCGTGGTATTAGTATAGTATTCGCCAGTATGTCCGTGTGAGGGGGCGTGGACCTGTGTCTGCGGGCCGAAAGTGGCTGGATTAAATTCAACAAGTACGCCGGGGGTGGCTGTCGCCGGATGATGTGGTTCCGCATTTGAATTTATAGCGTTCTGCATAATAGGCATAGGCGCCATTGGCACTTGGGGCACCGAATGGGGTGTCGCAGCCGTTACCGGAGTGGCATCGTGTAGATTGATATTTTGCATATAGGGATTGGCAGCGGGTTCGGCCATAGGCGGAGTAAATGCATCCCCGGAAACGGTTGTATGCGATGTGGTATAGTCTTGCCCGGGCTCGAGTTGAGGCTCTGAATTGTAATGTGATGTTTCACTATACACGGGTTCTTGAACATGTGCCGTCTCCGCAACAGACGCGGCAATAGCATCTGCCCTATTTGCGGTATTGGCCTTTATCTGGGCGGTATTGGCATTCAGGTTTGAAACTGTGTCTTGTAATCCGTATTCAAGGCTTTCAATACGGGTTTTAAGACCCGATATCACACGTTTGCTGGCATTTTCAGCCTCGCGATGTTCTTTTTCCAAGCTCTCAATGCGTTGTTCCAAGACCCGACGTTGCAGTTCAAATTCAGCTTGATTATCAATTGTAATTTTTGTGAGTTGGTCTTTAAGGCTTTCAGCTGACGCCGCCGTTTGTGCTTTTAACTCTTCGGTCAATGAGACAACACGGTCGCCAACAGACCGGAAAGCCGAAGCGCTATCGTCTTCGATACGGTCAAGTTTTTCTGTGAGGGCAATGTTGGCATTTTGCGTATCTTGGCGCAGGCTTGACAGATTAGCTTCTTGCTGCCGGGCTTGAGACTTGAGTTGAGTATCTACGGCGCGGGCTATGGCGGAGATATGTCGATTAATTTTTACAATGGCTTCTGTGCGGGCTTTATCGGCCGCGTTCAGGCGAAGTTCGGCTTGATTTAAGGCCGTTTCAATATTGGGAATAGAGGCTGATCCCAAGGCGCGTTTCAAATCAGCATTTACCGCATTTTGTGTCTCTCGCACCATTTGGGTAAGTTTGTTTGACAATTGATCAACACGCTGGTGTAGCGCATAATTATTTGTGTTGGCCGTTGCCCCTAATTTTTCTTGTAGAGCTGTAAAGGCGGTTTCTACAGATTTGACATTTTTACGCGTGATCGTATCTGCGCGTTTTAACCGGGACTCTATTCCGCATACATGGGTGTGTAGAGCACGGATTGTCGTTGGCACAGCCGGTGCCTTTGCGCTTGGCTTTTTAGCATGTGTGGTTTTCTTTGAGCGGGTTGTTTTTTTTGCGGTAACGGATTTATCGGGGATTGGGCCTGTTTTAACGCTAGAGCGTTTTGCCACAGTTTTATCTGCGATACCGCGCTTTGATGTGTCCGGGACAGGGTTATCAGGTGTTCGGGCCATATTCCCTTTGACGTTAAAACAAATATCAACAGACACGGTGCCCGCGATTCTTGTTTATATGTCTGATTTTGTGGTTAATGACGGGTTAACTTGTTAACCTTTTTGCCAAAAAACCCTGATAAATGTGGAAGAAAAACCAATCCTGTCGGGATTTTGGATTAAGGGCCAGATGTATATGGATGCGGGAAATAGGCTGGGGCGGCGTTTCGTAATGTCTTTTCAGCCTTTAGCGTTGGGCCCGAGATGGTTTTCGGGAGGTCCGGCAAGACCAATAAAGCATCGCGTATGTCCCAACTTTTGGTAAAGTCTCCCCGCGCAGAATAGATCTGCCCCAAAAGCTGATAGGTCTTAGGATCATAAGGGTTTTGGATCAAAGCCGTTTCCAGTAAGGCACCGGGGTTTATATCTGATACACCTGTTGATTTTGCGATCTTGGGCGACATTTGTGTTCGTAACTCCGCGGTTTTTCGACGTAAAATGGCAGGCATTTCAGTTTTGTCTGATAATGACGTCAGCGACTGAATAAGTCCGGCTTGAGCGAGAGGCAGTCTGTTTTTTGTGGGCCTGAAAGCTTTGGTAACCAGATTAAGCTTGGGGTTTTTTGGCGTAAGACCTTTGAGCCGGTCAAGGGATTTGCAGGCCTTGGCCACTGGGCAGCCGCCATTTCGCTCGGCCAGGCTTTGCCAGATCAGAAACGCGCGGGTTAAATTTAGATCTTCATCTGGAGTCTCGCTCTCAAGAGCTGCGGCTTCAAAGGCTAGCGCTTGTTTTTTCAAGTCCGTATCCGTCTTCGGGCCAGTTAAGGCTTTGCTTGTAGCGGCTTGGTGAATGACAAATGGCAGGGGTTGTAAAGGCGGGATTTCTAGTGTGGAATGCGCATTGGAGGGCAGGGGAAAGAGAGAGGTTATGACATCATTTTGGCGTAATGTCCAAAGGGATGTAATGCCATCCAGAAAGGCGGGGCCGCGGGTAATATAGGATAATGAGAGCGGAGTATGAGATTGCGAAGTGAAAACTTCAAGGATTTCGGGGTGGATATCCATTTCATAATGCATCAGCGCGATGAGGTTTTTCTTATGGGCTTCCGAGGGTATTTCCGGGCCTAAAAACCGGGACTTAAACACAGTTTCGTTTTTAAAATTTGCCTTAAAATCCGCCCCGTCAATGGCGATGGAGAGATCAGCTATATCGGAGCGCGCTGAATAGCCCAAGGCGGATTCCATCCAGAATATATTAAGGTCGCGTGTCTCGGAAATTTTTAGGGCCGCGCGCGTACCGTTTTTTGTGGCGCGTTTAATAGTTTCGACTTTCTTAAGCACGAGTGGGTAAAGCGAACTATTGACGAATTGCAAGTCCTTACCCGTTTCGGTGATAATGAGGCGACGATTAAGTTTAAAATCGTAAAGGCGCATCCCGTCTATTGTCTGCATGGCCGCATAATCAGTGCCGATGAGAATGCGTGTTTCAATTGTTTTAATGACGTCTCCAGTTTTTGTGTTTTTCTTTTTCCAGTCATAGATCAATTCAAGACGCGGTGCGGTTTCGGATTGGCGAAGGGCCAGATAGTCAAGGGCCGTCACATAAAAGGGCAGGCGTTTGGTTTTAAAGATTAATGGGCCCGTAAATGGCATTTCAGTCGTGATTTGCGCGGATAAAGGCTCAGATTTTTCCGGAACAATTTTAGACGTTTTTGGGTTTGGGGACGGTGTTCGTACCTGTTGCGTGTTCGAGGCCGTGTTCTGTTCAGGCCTAACCGTTTCGCGGGGCTGCTGGTGAGGCTCATGAGTTGCGGGACGATCAGCCGGGGACGGCCTTAGTGCCGCGCTCTTGGGTTCATGGTAAGATTTCAAAAACCTGACAAACCGGTCTTTTGGCGTATCTGTAAGGCGCGCCGGATTCGCAAGAGAGGGATTCACAAGAGAAGGGTGCACTAGTTCTTCGAGCGTTGGCGCTTTTTCAAGTTCCGAAATAGTAATATCTTGGGAGCTTTGCGCCCAGAGCGGGGTCGGTGGTAAGACCAAAATCACGCTAAGAAGGCTAATAATCCCCAATGAGTAAATGGAGAAAGTACGAAAGGCCATAAAGCGAGCGAGTTGAATAAGTAGAAGCATAGTTCATTGACCGAAAATTCATGGCGTCGTCAAGCGAGCGCATCAGTTTGAATGGAGAATTTATCTTGACGTTAACGTCAACGTTAAGATAAAAAGCCGTATGCTTGAGACCACGACATCATGGCCGCTTAATAAAAACGGAGACCCGTCGTGGGGTATTCGTGAATTTGCCGGATTTTTTGGTATAACGCCGCGCGCGGTAAGGTTTTATGAGGATAAAGGCTTGCTGAGTCCGGAACGGCGCGGGGCCATGCGTGTTTTTACGCCCAGAGACCATATGCGCTTGACGAAAATTTTGCGGGCCAAGCGTCTGGGTTTTACACTGGATGATATAAAAGAGGTTCTGGACGTCACAGACGGTCTTGTGCATGAACGCGCCGAATTATTGCGCAGAAAATCAAACTTTGAAACTGTTATTAGATCGCTCAAACGCCGACGTGAAGACATAGATATATTGACGAAAGATATGACCGAAATATGTGATGTGATCTCGCAAACCCTAGACCGAACACCGGATATGGGCGGTATCTTTGATCTTGCAGACCGTTACGAGGCGACATTTCGTCAAACATTAGAGGATGACTTTCATCCTGATATAAATGCTCACACCCATAAGGTCGAAAAGGAAATAGACCATGCCTAGCTATGATGCCCCCTTAAGAGATATGAAATTTGTCATGCAGGAAATGCTCAATATCGGGCAATTAACCGAGTATGAGAAATTTGCAGAAGCCGATACCGATACTTTGGACGCTATTCTCGAACAAAGTGCCAAATTTTCCAGCGAGGTTTTAACGCCACTTAATGTCGTGGGCGACCAAGAAGGGTGTACGCGTAATGCTGATGGGAGTGTCACAACCCCAACCGGTTTCAAAGAGGCTTATCAGCAAGTCGTCGAAAGCGGGATGATGGGTTTGTCTGAGTCTCCGGAATTTGGCGGTTTAGGTATGCCAAGCCTGTGGAGTACTGCCACGGGCGAGATGCAATCCTCGGCCAATATGGCCTTTGCCATGTATCCGGGTCTTACAGGCAGCGCGGCCAAAGCCATTAGAATTGGTGGGACAGACGCGCAGAAGCAAACCTATCTGCCAAAAATGATTTCCGGCGAATGGACCGGCACGATGAACCTGACCGAGCCGCATTGCGGCACGGATTTAGGATTGCTGAAAACCAAAGCCGTTCCGAATGCGGACGGTTCTTATAAAATTACCGGTCAGAAGATTTTTATCTCGGCGGGTGAACATAGCATGTCAGATAATATCATTCATCTGGTCCTGGCCCGTATTGAAGGCGCTCCAGAAGGGGTTAAAGGTATTTCCCTATTTATTGTACCTAAGTTTAAACTCGACGCGGACGAAAACCCGGCTGACCGTAATGCCGTGAGCTGCGGGGCTATTGAGCATAAAATGGGCATTCACGGCAATTGCACCTGTGTGATGAATTATGACGAAGCCGAGGGTTATCTTATTGGCGAAGAAAATAAGGGCCTGCGCGTTATGTTTGTAATGATGAACGAAGCGCGTATGGGGGTCGGCATGCAAGGCTTGTCGCAATCAGAGGTCGCTTATCAAAATGCCGTCATCTATGCCAAAGACCGGCTGCAAGGCCGTAGCTTGACAGGCCCTAAGAACGAGAACGGGACAGCAGACCCTATCATTGTGCATCCGGATGTACGCCGCATGTTAATGGAAACCAAAGCCTTTAATGAAGGCGCGCGCGCTTTGATCTATTGGGCGACCTTATTGGAAGACCTTGAAACCCTGCATCCGGACGAAAAGTTTCGGGAAAAATGTGATGATTATCTGGGGCTTTTAACGCCCGTCATCAAAGGCTACCTCACGGATAAGGCGATGATGACTACGCTGGATTGCCAGCAAATTTTTGGTGGACACGGCTTTATCGAAGAATGGGGTATGAGCCAATTTGTGCGGGATATGCGGATTGCCCTGATCTATGAAGGCGCAAATGGCGTGCAGGCGCTTGATCTTGTTGGCCGTAAACTGGCGCGCAAAGGCGGGCGGGCGCTGATGACGTTATCGGCCGAGATCGATGCCTTTTTGGCTGAGAACGGAGAAAATGAGAAACTCCCCGAATTTATGACAGGCTTAAAAGACGCCAAAGATAAATTAACCCAAGGCACGATGTGGCTGATGCAAAACGGCATGACCAATCCCGATAATGCGGGGGCTGGCTCGGTCGATTATATGCATATGATGGGCTTATCGACTTTAGCCTATATGTGGGCGAAAATGGCGCTTGTCGCGCAAGCCGCCATTGATAATGGCTCTAATGATGAATTTTATACCCATAAAATTATCACAGGACGTTATTTTGTCTTGCGCATGTTACCTATGCTAGACGCGCATCTCGCCAAAATAAAAACCGGTGCCGAGCCGTTAATGGCACTCGACGCCGCCGCGTTTTAAATCGTTTATTTGAGGAGATTATAATGGCCGCTATAGATTTTAAAAACCCCGACTGGTATGATGAAGAAGATATCAATATTTTCCGCGAAGCTGTTTACGGCTTTTATGACCGTGAAATGGCCCCGCATTCAGAGAGCTTTCGCAAGAATAAAGTCGTAGACCGCAAATATTGGAATATGGCCGGAGAGATGGGCCTGCTAAATTGCGCCATCCCCGAAGAATATGGCGGCGGCGGCGGCGATTACCGCCACGAAATGATCATTATGGAAGAGCTTGTCAAAGCCAAGGTTGATGGCTTTGGACTCTCGCTTCATAATGCGATTGTTGCTCCCTATATCCTGCATTACGGCACAGAAGAGCAAAAGCAGAAATGGCTGCCGAAAATGGCCTCGGGAGAGCTTGTCGGCGCGATTGCCATGTCTGAGCCCGGTACAGGCTCTGACCTTCAAAGTGTTAAAACCAATGCCAAGAAAGACGGTAATGGCTGGGTTATCAACGGCTCTAAAACTTTTATTACCAATGGCGGAACGGCCAACCTTATTATTGTGGTCGCGGATACAGGCGGCGAAGGAAAGTATTCCAAATCGCTTTTCGTCGTTGAAACTGACGACCTTGAAGGGTTTCGCCGTGGCCGTATTCTCGACAAGGTCGGCATGGATGCCCAAGACACGGCCGAGCTATTTTTTGACGATATGAAAGTGCCGGCCGATGCTCTGCTTGGTGAAGATACCGGGCACGGCTTTATCCAGCTTATGAGCGAGCTGCCCCAAGAACGGCTTAATATTGCGGTGCAGTCTGTGGCTCAGATGGAAGCGGCTCTGGAAACAACAATTGAATATGTCAAGGAACGTAAAGCCTTTGGCAAGCGGGTCTTGGATTTCCAGAACACGCAATTTGAACTGGCCGAGTGTAAAACTCTGGTCACAATCGCCAAGACATTTGTCTATGATTGTGCCGAAAAACATCTGCGCGGCGAACTTGATACCGTCACCGCGTCAATGGCGAAATATTGGACGACGGATAAGGAATGCGAAATCATCGACCGCTGCTTACAGCTTCACGGCGGCTACGGTTTCATGAACGAATATCCGATAGCACGCATGTACCGTGATAGTCGCGTACAACGCATTTACGGGGGCACGAATGAGATCATGAAATTATTGATTGCGCGCTCTCTTTGATGTGGGTCTTTTAATGGGAATGCTTTAATGAGTTCGAACCCACCACTCGCCTTTGACCCGAAGACTTTGTTCTCGGATAAATGGTTGCCGGAAGCCACACGCCATCTTGGCACGACATATGTTGAAGGGAATATAGACAAAGGCTACGTCAAATTAAGTTTTATGCCGCGTCGGGAGTTTCTTAATCCGCGTGGCGGTGTTCAGGGCGGGTTTCTCACGGCCATGCTGGATGAATGTTTTAGTTTTGCCGCCTTTACGCATATGAAAGGCGCTTTTGCCACCCCCACTATTGAGATGACAACGCAGTTTTTACGCCCTGTAAAAATCGAACCTTTAATCGGAGAGGGTCAGGTCATCAAAGCTGGCCGGTCTATTGTTTTCTCTGAGGCGAAACTTTATCGCGCAGACGGAAAATTATGCGCTAAAACCACTGCGAGTACAATGCTCGTTCCCCTTGAGCCGGTCTAAGTAAACCAAATAAGAAATTTGAGGAAAAAATGTCCACTATAGTCACATATACACACAAAGACGGCGTCGCGACGATTGCGATGGATGATGGCAAGGCCAATGCTTTAGGCACCTCTGTCTGGGCGGAGCTTAATGCCGCGCTAGATAAAGCCGAAGCCAAGAATGCGATTGTGGTTTTAACTGGTCGCGAGGGTATGTTTTCGGGCGGGTTCGATCTTAAGGAAATCGGCAACGGACCACAAGACGCGCTGGTTTTAACCTCTTTAGGGTCGCGCTTTGCGCGCCGGATCATGGCGTATCCACGCCCTGTTATTTTAGCCGCTACGGGTCACACAATTGCTATGGGCGCATTTCTGGCACTGGCCTGTGATTACCGCATGATTAAAGAGGGCAAGTTTAAAACCGGCCTTAATGAAACCCTGATCGGCATGACCATGCATAATTTTGGTATAGAGTTGGGACGGTACCGTCTGACCAATCAATATTTCAATCGATGCGTTATTAATGCGGAAATTTTTGGACCCAAAGACGCTGTCCGCGCCGGGTTTTTTGATCGGGTTGTCCCAGAAGATCAATGGGATATGACGATTGCAGGGGCTGCGCAAATGTTTGGGCAATTAAACGAGACCGCCTTTAAAGGGACAAAACTACGCGCCCGTAAAGCTATCTTTAAAATTCTGGATCAAGCGATAGAAGACGACCTTGATCCTAAAAAAGTACATGCAATATAGGGATGACCTATACGACTTTAAAATTCGAGACAGACGGCCAGATTGCGACGATAACATTAAATAGGCCTGATTTTGCCAATGGGCTAAATGCCGCTATGGCCGCTGAGTTAAAGGCGGTCGCCCGTATATGCGAGAGCGCCGAAGATATTCGGGTTGTTATTCTGACCGGCGCTGGCACGTTTTTTTGCGCGGGCGGCGATATTAAAGAGATGTCACAACAGGGCCCGAAAGCCGGCCAGCATATAAAAAATCTGGCGGATGATTTACATGCCGCTATTTCAACATTTTCGCGTATGGATCAACCCGTCATCATGGCTGTCAATGGCACGGCAGCAGGTGCAGGCTTTAGCTTGGCCGTCTCTGGTGATCTTGTTGTAGCAAGCCCGACAGCCAAGTTTACTATGGCCTATACCAAAGCCGGGTTAAGCCCTGATGGGAGTTCTTCATATTTTCTACCCCGTCTGATTGGGTTGCGCCGTACGCAAGATCTGATGTTTACCAACCGGGTACTTAGCAGTGAGGACGCCCTAGACTGGGGATTAATCAACTATATATCAGAACCCGACGACGTCCTCGCGCGTGCGTGGTCTATAGCCAAACTCTTGGTACAAGGGGCGCGCGCTTCCAACGCGGCTATCAAGAAACTATTGCTGAGTAGTTTTTCAAATACACTTGAAACACAAATGGAAATAGAGGGTCGTATGATCAGTGCCTGTGCGGCCTCCCCCGACGGTCAGGAAGGGATTAAAGCTTTTGTCGAAAAACGACCGCCTCAATTTGATAGATGATGCCCAAACCCGTAACGCCTTGCGCTCTTAAGCCGCAACGCCGGTTTTATGATCTGCCGGATGGGCGGATATCGGCTGTACATTTTGGCCCAAACCATACACCCCCGCAACTTGTCATGCTGCATGCAAACGGGTTTAACGGCTATGCTTACCGCTCTATTCTAGAGCCTCTGGACGTGCATTCTATTGCGCTTGATCAGCGCGGTCACGGCATGAGCGAACTGCCCGCAAACCCTGATGATTTACAAAACTGGCACATTTTCAAAGATGATATAACGACATTTTTTGAGCGTTATATAGAGGCGCCTGTCGTTTTAGCCGGTCATAGTTACGGGGCCGTTACGGGTATTTTGGCCATGCCCCATATCAAAGAAAAAGTTAAAGGTTATGTCGGTTTCGACCCGGTTATGGTGCCGGGTCTATTGCGTTGGGCATCACAATTTCCACGTTCGCGCGAATGGATGAAGGCAAATATTCCTATCGTGCGCGCTGCCGGACGGCGCAAATATGTTTTTGAGAATTTAGAGCACGCCTTGAGCCGGTATACAGACCGCGGCGCGTTTAAGGGCTTCTCTCAGGCCGCGCTCAAAGACTATCTCGCAGGCGGGTTAAAGTCCCATGCTGACGGCGTGCAACTTGCCTGTCACCCGCTTTGGGAACAGGCTATATTTATAGCGCAACACCATAATTTTTTTTCCGGTGTTAAAGATCTACCTCAGAATACACATATCATAAGTGCTGCTATCGAGCCGGTCAGCACACCGTTATTGCGCGCGCTTTTTCGACGCAGATTAAACGGCGGACAGCTGGAGTACCGCAAAGATTTTGCCCATCTTTTTCCGTTTCATCATTCTGAACAGTCGCAAGAATATCTTGCGAATGTTTTACAGAATGCGCAGCCTAAAGTTTGAGGTCTTTTAGGGCCAGCGTCTCTAATGTCGCGACTTGCGCCTCTGTGGCTTTGACAAGTCTTCGACTGTTTAGGTCAAATATACAGCCTACCCCGAGCATGGAGAATAGGCAGGAACCCGTTTGTGCATCGACCATGTGATGTACTAAATTTCGAGTATAGCGATTACCACTCTGTATGCCTGAATAAAATCTATATCCGTCACCGGCTTGTGGGCGGGCATGTATAAAGGCACGGGCTTCTAACATAGCGCCGCTTAAACCGGCTTCGCGCGCCTTTACGTCATGAAGTTCTGGATACCCATCCTTAAAATGCGCAATGGTCTCTGTTGTGCGCCCCAAAAAGGCTTGCGCTGTTACATGCCCATGATGGCCAATCTCTCCGGGTTGAAAAACACCGACACCAATCGGGTTTGCATGCCAGCGTTTCAAATCGGCTTCAGTCGGCGCGACCGAATTTAAATCTGGGGAAAATCCACGAGGCTTGGCCGGAGTCGGAATTTCGACTTGGTAGTTTGCGAGCGCATTATAGACCCTGGACGGCCATTTGAATGTTTGCCGGGTATGTTGCGAAATATGTTCGATGGTTTCCACAATGCTGGCCGCGATGCGTCTATCGACGTGATACATCATATGACAAAGGGTGAGCGTATCTTCTGTAAATGATAATACCCCCGTTTCAATGAAGAGTGAATTTCCGGGACGGGCTTCGCCGTGATATTTAATATGATAATCCCGAATCCAGACCGTGCTATCGCTTTTAGCCTTAAAGACGTGCCCCAAGCCGAGATGGATAATCATCATTTGACGGGCCTGATAGGTTTTTGTCATGTAATGGCGCATGTTTAAATGCCCCAGATCATCACACTCCCATGCCGAACATTCCCCGACCCATGTTTTTAACCCGCTTTCCATGCATTCAATCGCCGTTAGGCGTCGCACTTGCCGCACTGGCCATAATGTTCGACCACGCTACGGGTAATTTTAAACCCTTGTGGGCGGCAATCTGTGTGGTCGTGAGCGTGACGTTCTTCAATAGAGCTACAGGTTTCACAGATAAAAAATTCAGCCAAATGACCTTCGTGGTTATGATCACAGGCGATAAAGGCGTTCAAGGCTTCGACCCTGTGAACCAGACCCAAACGTGAGAGGAAATCTAAGGCCCGGTAGATAGTCGGCGGTTTGGGCGAGCCGTGTTCTGGTTTTAACTGATCTAATAAATCATAGGCTTTTATGGCGCCGTTTTGTTGGCAAACCAATTCAAAGATATGGGCCCGCAAGGGTGTAAAACGCTCACCTTTTTGCTCAGAGACTTTGCGCGCGAATTCTAGTCGCTGGCTCACATCAACCGGGTTTGTATCAGTCATAAAACACCTCGTTAGCGGCGTATTTAGCATATCGATTGATTTTGTCACCTATTGCGATGTGCTGTCACGACATTTTGCAAAAATCAAACATTGAATAGAGTCGTAGAATTGTTTAGGAGGCTGCAAATAATTTTTTAAGTACGGCATAGGGCCGGGATGAGGATAATATGGCAAAAGCTCCTAAAACTGAAGATGTTTCCGTAACCGGAAATGTTATGTTCTACGAAAACCCACAGCCGCTTTCTCGTGAAAAGCACGGAAAATACGGAGTTAAGCAATTAGATAAACCCTTTGTCTTTATGGAGAAAAACCACTTCATGCCGATTACAGCGCCTGAATTTGGCGCGGCGGCGACATCTTTCCCGGTTATTTTTGCCGGCGAGGAGCGGACTCCGCTTGCAGTTATGGGTATTCGCGAAGGCGAAAATCTTTTTGTGAATGATGGTATGTACGAAGGCGATTTCTATATGCCGTCATTTGCGCGGCGTTATCCATTTGTACTGGCAGGCGATAAGGTTAATGACCGGTTTGTTGTGTGTGTTGACGAGGCCGCGGAATGTGTAACCGATAAAAAGCCACAGCAAATGTTTTTTGACGGTGATGACACGAGTGCTTTCACCAAAGAGGCGTTTCAGTTTCTACAAGATTTCGAGCGTGAGCGCCAAACAACCGAGGTTATGATTAAACGGTTTATAGAATTGGATTTATTTGAGTCCAAAGAGATGTTTTTCCAAGGCAATAATGCGGATGGCTCTCCTGCGGAACGTCAAAAAATCGCTGATTATTTTGCCGTGACAAATGAGCGCCTCGCAAAGCTTGATGCTAAAACGGTCAAGGAATTTGTTGACAATGGATATCTTTCAGTGGCGCATTCGCACATGATATCACTGGGGAATTGGCAACGTCTTGTAAATATGACCTTACGACGGACGGCCAAAGAACAAGTCAGTTAAAGAGGATTGTAATAATCATAAAGATTTATGGCCCGGCCCTCAGAAAGAGGTGCCGGGTTTTTTGTCAAATTATTGTGAGCTTGGGGGTATAGTGGGCGTAGCCTATAGAAAAAGGTCTACGCATCTGTATGATAGGGCGGCCAGGAGATCATATGCCATCGTTTTTTAAGATTATATTTTTATGGGGTCTTTTATCGAGCAGCTATATCAATCAGGTTTTCGCCTTAGAAAGTGCGCCTGTTGATACAGGTAAAGTTGTCGCGTCATTGGTCAGTACACATGATAGCGTGGCACCGGGTGATACTATTTCAATAGCGTTACGAACTATACTGGATCCGCATTGGCATACATATTGGCGTAACCCCGGTGATAGCGGGGAAGCTGTGCAGATCGAGTGGCAATTACCCTCAAGCATTACGTCACTTGGAGATATATATTGGCCTTTGCCCGAAACGATCGCGACAGGGCCGATTATTAATTACGGATTTGAGGGCGCGCCTCTATTTCCTCAAGACTTTAAAATATCAAAAACCGTCCAGACGGGCGATAAGCTGACGATTGATGCAGATGTGTATTATCTGGTGTGCAAGGATGTCTGTATTCCTGAACAGGGCAAATTGTCACTTAGCCTCCCTGTAGGCCCGTCTGTGCGGGATAATCGCTGGTCACCTGTAATAAATATTGCCAAGGACGATACGCCTCAAAAGGGCAATATTACAGCAGCGGTCAGTCAGATATCCGAGACTTTGAGTCTGACATTTACAGATATTGATGAAACAGCCGATATATCTAACGCCTATTTTTTCCCTTATAAGCAGGGGCTGGTGGCACATTCAGAACCGCAGATCGTTGAGGTCGGGGAACTCGATAATGGCAAACAGGGCCTTCGCCTAACAACTATACCGGACTATCTTTGGGAAGAGACGCCGCCCTCTAGTCTTGAAGGCGTTTTACGATTTGAACACGATGGCACACCGACAGGACAATATGTGAATGCAATCCTTGGCGAGGCGGTAAAGACGGGTCTGCCTGCAGTGCTGGCTCCGGGTGCTGCAAATGGCATAAAGCCAGCATCGACTGTGAAGAGAGCCCTTGGAAACGTAACAATTTTTTCTGCCATAATCGGCGCGTTTCTAGGCGGTATCATTCTCAATCTCATGCCCTGTGTTTTTCCTGTCATTTCGATTAAAGCGCTCTCTATTGCGCGCTCTGCGCATGAAGACCGTAGACATATTCGGCGTGAAGCCTGGATCTATGCAGCGGGTGTTATGGTCACTTTTCTGGCTTTGACGGTCTTGCTCTTGAGCTTAAAGGCTGCAGGGTCCGAGATCGGCTGGGGCTTTCAACTTCAATCTCCAAAAGTCGTCGCTTTACTGGCCGTTTTATTGTTCGCGATTGGTCTAAATCTCTTGGGTGTGTTTGAGTTCGGAACAGCTTTGCAAAATACTGGCACGGAGTTAACGCAAAAATCAGGTGGGCCTGGAGCGTTTTTTACCGGTACGCTGGCCGTTATTGTGGCGACACCGTGTACATCTCCATTTATGGCGGGCGCGATTGGGTTTGCGCTGGCGCAGCCTGCAATCGTAACCTTAACGGTCTTTATGTTCTTAGGGATAGGCTTTGCCTTGCCGTTTTTGTTAATCGCTTATGTGCCGGCTATTTTATCCCGTCTTCCAAAGCCCGGCCCGTGGATGATTAGGTTTAAAGAAATTTTGGCCTTCCCTATGTTGGCGGCAGCGATTTGGCTGGTCTGGGTGCTGAGTTTACAAAGTGGGGCCGATGGTGTCTTGGCCGTTTTATCAGCTATGTTGTTACTGGCATTGGCGATTTGGTTGTTTAAACGTCACGGCGCTATCGCCAAGGCGTTAGCCAGCCTGGCTTTGATCGTGACACTGATTTTGCCTTTGAGTTTAAAACCGCCTCAAGTGCAAGCTGTTGCCGTTCAGGGACCCCAAATTTGGTCTTCCGAAAACGTAGAGACCTTGCGTGCGCAGGGACAGGCCGTGTTTGTCGATTTCACCGCGGCGTGGTGTGTGACATGTAAAGTCAATGAAAAACTGGTACTTGACCGGCCCGAGGCCAAGGCCCTGTTTCAAAAAACCAATACAGCCGTTTTGATTGCCGATTGGACAAATAAAAATGATATTATTGCCCGGGAACTCGCCAAATATGGACGTTCGGGCGTGCCGTTATATCTTCTGTTTCCTCCGCAAAAGACTGGAGAGGCCGCATTTCAAAATTCCGTGAATGCCGTAATTTTACCTCAAGTTTTGACACAAAGCGTGTTAGAAGACGCTATAAATGATATATATGCGCAGTGAAACTGCCGTATAAAGCCGTCTCTTGCGGCACTCCGTTTTGCTAGAATTCGGCGCAAATATAACGGAATTTTACGGATTTAAAGAAAGGTAATATTATGAATATAAGCAAAATGAGTTTGATGCTGTTAGCCGCTCCGGCTTTGTGTTTCGCCGCCCCGGCCAGTGCAAAAATAGCAACAGGGACGAATGTATCGGATATGCGCGTAGTCGATTCTAACGGGGTCTCTCACAACCTGTCCGACTTTGCAGGTAAAAAAGTCGTGCTGGAATGGACGAACCATGGCTGCCCCTATGTCAAGAAGCACTATAATTCCAAATATTCTAACATGCAAAAATTGCAAAAATCTGCGGCGGCCGAAGGTGTCATTTGGCTTTCGATTGTGTCTTCTGCCCCCGGTAAGCAGGGTTATGTCGACGGCTCCAAGGCGAATGCTTTGACGGTTTCGCGCGATGCTGCCCCAGAAGCCGTAATCTTGGACCCTTCAGGTGAGATGGGCCGGAGCTTTGATGCGAAAACAACACCGCATATGTATGTCATTAATGCAGACCAAACATTGGTTTATCAGGGCGCTATTGATAGTAATAAAAGTGCCCGCGCTTCGACAATTCCCGGAGCGACAAATTATGTCAAATCGGCTTTGGATAATCTGAACGCGGGACAAACGGTCGAGACGGCTGAAACTTCCCCTTACGGCTGTTCGATCAAATATCAGAGTTAAAATCACGATTGGCCTATGTGTAGGAGACTTGCCTTGCTCGTAAGAGCGAGGCTTTTTCTTGTAAACTGAATGAAACGCCTATAACCCTCTCTCCAAGCCTATGCTTAGACCCGCTATGTTTTGGATGCTCTCTTATTGAAATATGTCCATGGCTGTTATAAAATCACACTCAAAACAGGAATCTCTATGACCTCTCGTAAAGTCCATTATGAGCGGTTGGAAGCCTTGGCTGCACAGTCGGTTTCTATTGCGGAATTATTTAAAACGGAACCTCGTCGAATAAACAATTTTGTTATGCAAGAAGGCCCTCTGCGAGTCGATTTTTCAAAGCAAGCCATTAGCGAAAATGCCCGTCAGGCGTTATTGTCATTCGCCGCAGCCTGTGATCTGGATGCGTGGCGGGCTAAACTTTTCGCGGGTGATAAAGTCAACACATCTGAAGATAGGGCCGTTTTACATATGGCTCTGCGGGGTGTGGGCGGGACTAAGTCTGTGCAAAAGCAGATTAAACAAATGCGGCGGAAAATGTCCGGTTTTGCCGATAAAATCCGAACAGACGGCCGCTTTAAAACGATTGTTCATATTGGAATTGGCGGGTCTGACCTCGGGCCACGCCTCGTCGCTGACGCTTTCGCAGCAACGGTTGAACGCACGCTCGATCTTCGCTTTGCCGAAAATATTGACGGCGCTTCAATTAATGAGGCTTTATCGGGGCTGGACCCGAAAACGACCTTGATCGTCGTCGTTTCTAAATCTTTCACAACGCAAGAAACACGGATGAACGCGGAAACCGCGCGGACATGGTTGACGGCCAGTTTAGGAAAGACCGCCGGAGAACATTTCATTGCCGTTACCGCGAACCGTGCTGGCGCGGAACGTTTTGATATTCCACCCGAGCAGATTTTTGATTTTTGGGACTGGGTAGGCGGACGCTATTCGGTTTGGTCCGCCGTGGGCTTATCATTGCAACTGGC
The DNA here is from genome assembly GCA_964607445.1 of uncultured Caulobacterales bacterium. Taxonomy (GTDB): domain Bacteria; phylum Pseudomonadota; class Alphaproteobacteria; order Caulobacterales; family Maricaulaceae; genus CALCKU01. The sequence continues at coordinate 33,376 of CAZSKN010000001.1, read as the reverse complement.
TTATGGGCCACAAGCTTTTGATGACTTTCTTAAGGGCGCGGCGAAAATGGACATGCATTTTCGCGATCAACCTTTATCAGACAATCTCCCTGTTATGATGGCGATGACTGGCCTTTGGAACCGGAACGTTTTGGGATATACGACATTGGCCGTGATCCCATATGCGCGTCGATTGCGTAAGTTTTCTGCCTTTTTACAGCAATTGGAAATGGAGAGTAACGGAAAATCGAAAACCCGTGACGGGGCTGATACGGGCCTGACATGTCCGGTGCTTTGGGGAGATCAAGGGACAAATGGACAACATGCCTTTTTCCAATGGTTGCATCAGGGTACTCCCGGGGCACCCGTAGATTTTATTGCCGTGCTTAAAGATCATGAGGGTCACCCAGAGCATCACAGGGCTCTCTTGGCGAATTGTTTTGCGCAGTCTGAGGCTCTCATGTTAGGAAAGGCCGAATATAAAGTACGTGAAGATATGGCGAGGGCCTCTGATATAAAGCCCTCTAATATAGAGGCTTTGGCGCCACAAAAAAGTTTTCCGGGAAATCGTCCGTCAACGACGTTGACCGTGGAGGCGTTGTCGCCCTTTGCACTGGGGCATTTAATTGCGCTTTATGAACATAAAGTTTTTGTCCAAGGTGTGATTTGGGGTGTGAATAGCTTTGATCAATGGGGTGTCGAATTGGGCAAAGTACTCGCCAAAACAATCTTGCAAGATATTGAGGGACAAGGCGATACTGCGCATGATCCGAGTACAACGGCCTTGATTGATCTTATACGCGCTGAGACCATGTCTAAATCGGTTTAGAGCGACGAAATATACGCTTGCCTCTTGAACCCTGGACGTGCTTGCGCCACATAGAGTGCGATGAGTTTAATGGGTCAAAATTTAAGTTTGACGGATCTGGATAGTCGGGCGCGCAATATTTTCAGAGATATTGTCGAGACGTATCTTGAGACCGGTCTGCCTGTAGGGTCGCGAACATTGGCGCTTTCAGATGGTATACACCTGTCTCCAGCGACAATTCGCAATACTATGGCGGATTTAACGCGCTATGGTCTTTTGGCCTCACCGCATGTGAGTGCTGGACGTATACCTACGCAAATGGGGTTGCGCTTATTTGTCGATGGCCTGTTGGAAATTGGCGATATATCGCAAAAAGAACGCCGGTCTATGGAAGCGCAAATGTCGGCAGGCGGTCATGGGATGGATCAAATATTCCAGCAAGCTTCTGCTCTTTTAGCCGGATTGGCCGGAGGGGCGGGACTGGTTTTAACGCCAGAGGTGGAACCGCAATCTGCCGCGCTGAAACATATTGAATTTGTCAATCTCGATACCGATCAAGCGCTCGTCGTTTTAGTCTATTCCGATGGGCATATTGAAAACCGGCTTATGCGTCGTCCCGAGGGCTTATTACCTTCTTCTTTGGAGCGTGCCGGAAATTTTCTATCGGCGCGCCTTAAAGGTCGTCGTCTTGATCAGGCCCGAACAGATATATTAGCTGAAATTCAAGCCGGTAAACTCGAGATTGATAAGGCGGCTGAAAGCTTGATTACGCAAGGTCTTGCGGCATGGTCGGGCGGTACGGGTGCCGAGGCGAAAAAAAATGCCTCAGACCGGGCTTTAATCGTCCGTGGACGCGCACAATTGCTTGACAATTTAGAAGCGCAGACCGATTTGGAGCGTATACGTTTATTGTTCGAAGATTTAGAACGCAAAGAAGAATTAATCGCCTTATTGGATCAAACAGATGCCGCTGATGGTGTAAAATTATTTATTGGCACAGAAAATCCCTTATTTTCTTTGTCAGGATCAAGTGTTGTTGTGGCCCCGTATCGGGATAGCGAACAATGTATCATCGGGGCGGTCGGTGTGATTGGCCCCACACGTATTAATTATGCTCGGGTAATTCCCATGGTGGATTATACGGCACAACTTGTCGGGCGTATGCTGGACAAGACCAAGAGATATAGCCAAGACGATAGGTAATAATATGGCAAATAAAAAACAAAAAAACGACCCTAAAGCCTCCGAGACTCCTCAGGACGGCTTGCCAAGCGATGCTGAGTTAGATGCGTTACAAGCTGAGATAAATGAAGCCAAAGCTGCGATAGAATCTCGTGAGAGCGATAAGGTGGTCACGCCAGAACACCGTGTGGAGCAATTGGAAACAGAGCTCGCGACCTTAAAGGATCAGGCTTTGCGGGCTATGGCCGAGGCAGATAATGTCAAAAAACGGGCCGAGAGAGAAGTCTCGGCGGCTAAGACTTATGGTATTGAACGGTTTGCCGTTGATATGTTGTCCGTGCATGATAATTTGTCCCGAGCTTTGCTAACGCTGGATGGTAAAGCCAAAGATGACCTTGGCGATAATGCTAAAAATCTGCTCGCAGGGATCGAACTTACTGAAAAGGATCTGATATTAACGCTATCCAGACATGGCGTTAAAGCCGTGCCGGGTGTGGGGTCGAAATTTGATCCCAATGTGCATCAGGCCGTGGCGCAAATTCCCTCTGACGAAGAAAAAGGCCATGTTGCAACGGTTATGCAAACCGGGTTTAAGTTGGGTGACAGGACATTGAGAGCGGCTATGGTTGCGGTTTCTACGGGGCCGGCCAAGACGTAAAACCCCGGATTTTATCTCCCCCTTCACAAAAGGTTAACATTCGCGTAGACTGCGCCTATTATTAAATATAAGGGGATAGTTTATGGCAGGTGAAAACGACAAATGGGAAATTTATTCCGATAAAAGGGGGGAATTCCGGTGGCGCCGAAAAGCGACAAATGGAAACATTGTTGGCGCGTCATGTGAAGGTTACACTCAAAAATCTGCATGTGTAAAAAATGCGCAACGTCACGGTATGGATGGAAATCCAGACTCAATGGGCGGTAAGGATAAATGGGAAGTTTACAAAGATAAACGCGGTGAATTTAGATGGCGACGTAAAGCCACAAATGGTGAAATTACCGGAGCCTCGTCCGAGAGCTATAAAGCGAAAAAAGACGCGGAGTCTAATGCCATTAGAAATGGTATGTAATTTCAAGCCCGCTTCGGCAAAACCGCTCTCATCCAGAGCGGTTTTATGCCTTTCTATCAATGCATTTACCGCCTGACGTCGTCGACCGGAGTCAATAAAGGCTGTAATGGCACTGGATCGTGTGTCCGTTGGTTCATGGTCCGGTCAGCATTTGCACGTAAGCTTGTGTTTTACTGAGCTGCCCAAGTTGGATTGCGCGGTGAAACTACGTGTTCATGTTTGGGGGTATCAGCAAGAGCTGCTGCGTTGGAGCTGCTAAACTTAGGCTCAAAAACAGAGCTTCCACCCAAATAAAAGAATTCTTTATCCTTTAAAATCGCGTCGATTAAGAAGTCAAACACGGTTCGGATGCGCGTGCTGCGGGTGAGGTCTTCATGCGCAACAATCCATAAATCTTCATGATGTGTATATTCGGGCAACATACGGACCAGCTGATTATTTTTAGGTGCGAAACACAGAGGTAAAATCCCAATGCCATATCCTTGCATGATAGCTGTCTGATGGGCAAAGAGGCTGTTTGATCTAAAGGTCATGCGACCATTGGGAATATGGGCGAGTTTATCTTCGGTTTTAGGCCATAAAACGCTGTCATTTTCAATCTGCAGCATAACATTGTCGTGCTGGACAAGGTCTGTTTTCGTAATAAGCTTCTCGGGGCGGCGGGTGACATAATCAGGCGATGCATAAAGACCAAAGGCGACATCGGCGACTTTACGGCCTATGAGACTGTTTTGATGGCCCGGTCCCATCCAGCGCAAGGCGATATCCGCCTCTCTCTGGGCCAGATTAGTGCTCTGGTATCCAATCATGACATCCAGTAAAAGGTCAGGATGTGTGCGTCGAAGGGATTGAATGGCCGAGGGCACCCAATTTGTACCCAAGCCTTCTGTCGTGGCAATGCGGACAGGCCCGGCCAATGAATGCTCAAGGGTCGCGGAACTTCGCGCAATCGCGGCAGCCTCGTTTTGCATGCGATGAATATGGTCGAGCATTGAATGGCCAAAACTGGTTGGTATAAGCGTTCCGTCTTTCTTGACTAATAAGGGAGTGCCGAAATGCGTTTCCAGTGCGCGGATACGCCGACCAACTGTCGGTTGGCTCATGCCGAGCTTACGCCCCGCCGCAGTTAAGTTGCCGGTTTCCGCCACCGCCATCAATATTGGATAGTCAGACCAGTTATTCATTCTTTTGTGTATAAAGTATATTCAATTATTGTCAATTCCATTCTTATTTGTTTGATATTATATAAATTTAGTCACGAAAGGAGAATGAAATGACATTTTTAGTGTTAAAGAAAATCGGAGGCATGAGCGCAATCGTTCTAGGCCTTACTGTTGGGTTGCCGGTAGCAAGTGCCAATGCTGCTAATAATCCAGCCCAGAGCGTAGAGTCCTCTTTGATCCCTAGTTTTCAGGTTATGAGTACCACGGATGGTAAAATCCGCTCGAGCGTCAGAGCCTTTAAAAAAGGCGAATATAACAAAGCTATAAAGTATAATCAGGCGGCCCTAAATAGTCGTCTATCAAAACGTAAAGCCGCCATTGCGCAAAGTAATCTCTGTGCGGCTTACGCCATGCTGGGTCAAATGACCGAAGCGAAAGCGGCGTGTGATATTGCATTGGATTTACGTCCAGATTATGCACCAGCCTTAGCCAATAAAGCCGCGCTCGTTTTTCGGCTTACCCAAAAATAAACGCGTTTATCGAGTGCCCGCTTTATTAAAGCGGGACGTCTCTGATGTGTTCGACGCGATCTTTTCCTTCCCTCCGGCCGATATTTGAGATTATCCTTCAATTTCAAATGTCAGGCCGGCTTTTTTTATCAATCGTTGAATAAGGCTGTGCCCCATGGCGGGGGCTGGGGTATATACGCCGCCTGGAACATCATCACGGTTGATATCATAGGCGAGGCATAGGGCGGACTCGGTAATCATTTTTGAAGTTGAGCCATACCCCGGATCTTTGTCCCCTGTTACACTGGCTGTAAGTGTGTCGCCCTTTTTCGTGTTGCCGATAAACATAATATCATAATAGCCGGTTTCGCGTTCCTCTTTAGAGGGACCTTCGCCCGGTTTCGGCGGGTTTTTAGCCATGGAATTATCACTGGCTATAAATTTAGCACTGGCTTGGCCTTTCTCACCGGGCCCCGTTAGCATCATTTCGTTATAGGTGAAACCTTCGCCGTAAGCATGCTCTAATAGGGCGTTAGATCGGTGGATATTTTTAGTGTTAATCGAGGCCATGATAAATGGGGCTGACCAGCTATTTAAATCCTCCTCAAAAATTGGTTTATGACCCGGGGGTTGTTGCGGGCCCGTAAAGTCTGGGCATAGAGAAAACGGATCTTTTAGCCATTCCAATATTTCCGGTTGTCGTCCTGCGCGTTTCATAGTTTCCATAAAGCTGGCCGCGGTGCCGCCTGAAAATGTACCTTTCATTTTTCGAACCCGGCCCCGGACATTTATGCAAGGTAAACCAAAGCGCGCTTGTGCTTCTTGTTGTAGAAAATATACGCCTAAATCAAATGGAATAGAATCAAATCCGCAAGACAGAACAATACGGGCTCCGGATGCTTTGGCTGGGGCGGTATAACTGTCAATGATATCGTGCATCCATGCCGGTTCGCCGCAAAGATCAACATAATCCGTACCATTATCTGCGCAGGCTTTGACCAAGGATTCACCGTATAGCTGGTAGGGTCCAACGGTCGTCGCAATAACTTTACTTCGCTTTGCCATAGCCGCCAGAGAGGTCGGGTCGGAGGTATCGCCAATAAGGAGAGGTGTGCTGTCGGCAATACCCATATCCGCACGCACGGCTTCAAGTTTGCTGAGTGAGCGTCCGGCCATGGCCCAGCGCAGAGTCACGCCATATGTGGCATTTACATATTCCGCGACAAGGCGTCCGGTGAATCCGGTCGCCCCAAAAATGACAAGATCGAATTCTCTTTCAGACATAGTTTTAACCTTTATGTTATATGCATTTTGTTGCATATGAGTGAAGTTGAAACAAGATATTTGTTATATTAAATTTTATTCCAAAGCCGACTTTGTGCCATATTCGCGGGCAATTTTAGCCTGAAAAATTAAAAGTACGGGTAGGGATAATTCCAGCAACATACCGCCAAATTGTTGGGGCAATCCGGGCCCAACGGTTATATGCGAATACAGACGTGCCAGCCCGCCTAGAAAAATGGCGAAAACCAGCAGGCGGAGCGGAATCGTGTGACGTTCAATATGAGGCAACATCCACCAGATAAGAAAGGTAAGGCTCAGATAAAACGCACCTAAATAGCGATATTGATTATCTAATGCGGCGTTGACATGTTCTGCGTCTATATGCTGGGCGGCGCCAAAGATTACACAGCTCATACCAAAATAAAGCGGGATGCAACTCAGGATGAATAAGATGATTTGTAACGTGCGTTTCATGATAAATGCCTACTCTATGGGTTTTCGGCCAAGGGTTTTGGCCGACAAGCTTGTGACATACATATATCCATCGGGTGCGATAATCGCACCTGTTGTCTCTGGGTAGCGCCCACTGGGGTCTTGCCAGGTTTTTAGGATATTTCCGTGGCCATCAATTTGTACAATATGGCCATAAGATTTGGCGCTCGGGCGCATAAATGTGGGTAATCGCATAGCTATTTTACGGGCTAATGTATTCTTGGAATTTTTATCAAGCCAGTCAGAGCGCTGACTGACCAAGCCCATAAGATAGGTCGGGCCAATAGCTTCAATATCAGGCCCGCGGTTTATATTATCCGGAAATCCGGGTAGATTATCCAAAATGATTTCGCTTTGCCCTGTCTTTGGACCTGTGACCCAGATCCGGTGAAGGCTATAAAGACCGGTTTCATTTACGAGGATGCTGTCACCATCTGCATGCATGACGACCCCATTGGAAAAGGTAAAACCGGTCTTGATAATCCGGGTGTTTTGTGTGGCCGGATCATACGCCAGCACGCGGCCCGTGCCGCGATGTTCCATGATTTCCAATAGGCTTGCCGAAAGGGAATCGTGGTGATCTTTAGGCGAGAATTTGGTCGATGCGTCGGAAAAGTAAATCACACCGTCAGGACCGATATCCAGATCATCGGCGAAGACAATTGGTGTGCCCTCAACATGATCGGTTAATATTGTGACCTGTCCGTCCCGTGTAACGGATAATAATCCTTTGTGCGCATCGGCGACATAAAGAATACCGTCAGAACCAAATTCAACCCCCAAGGGCACCCCACCGGTATTGGCTATGACACGATGGGTTTGCGCCACAGGGTCGATCTCGGTAATATCGCCCCGCTGTCCTGAAGCATAAAGACGTATGCCATCCGCCCCGTTCCAAACCGCAACATCTTCAGGCCCAAAGCTTTCGCCAATGGATAAGGACTCCAAATTTGCCAAGTCAGAATTAGCTATATAGGCCCCTGTATAGCCTTTAGATACCGGCGCATCCCATTTCACCGGATCAATAGGCACGGGCCAGATCAAAAGATAGGTAAGAACGAGGCCAATAAGCCAGAGACTGCCGCGAAATATTTGTCCCATGATATCTCGTCCTTAATACATGATTAGACGATACTAAAATATGGCACGATTTGAGCATGTCTAAAGAGATGTTACAAGGTGAATCCCTTAAATCCTATCAAATTCTAGATGTCAAACTGGCGATGTTTTGATCCCAATTCACGCCGTCAAAGTCAATAATTTCTGAAATTTTCAATGTGCCGGGCCTGATACATCTATAATTTATACTATAGCTATTGGGGTGTGAGCGCGGACGATAAAGGGGTTTGATGCCGCAGATTGGGCAAAACATGTGCTGGGCTGATCGCGTGCCAAAACGGTAAGAAGTCAGCACGGTATCACCCGAGAGAAGGGTGACATCCTTTTGGTCTATAAAAATATGCAAGAAAGCGCAGCTCCGACATATAGAACAATTACATCGCGTCATGGTCATTCGGGCAGGGGCTTTGAACGTAAATTTTATGGCCGCGCAATGACAGCTTCCGGCATGTGTGACGATATCCGTCATTATAGGATTCGGGTGTGTGCGAATAGATGAACTGGCTTAGCTCGGGAAGGTATAATCATGATGTGATGCCAACCATTTTTTATAGCGCTTTGTTTGTTGGGCCTGTTTGATTTGTTGTTTTACCATAGCCAGAACGGCGTTCTGTTTGGCTTTAACGGGTTTGTTATGACTAAGACGCGTGAGTTGCTCTTTGGTTAAAGCCATATTGGCAAGACCTGCGAACGCTTTGTTTTTCCAATCTGCCGTATTGAGCTGGATTTCAGCATTTTGGCCTGTTTTCCAGTCTTGTGTCAGATTTGGGTTAAAACCAAAGGCGCGGGCTATACCGATTATATCAACGCCGCCGCCATTGAGAGCGTCTTGGGCTGTTTTTAATTTTGTGACGCCGCCCGTCACCATAAGCGGCATTTTTGCGATCTTAGAAATATCACGCGCAAAATCGATGAAATACATTTCACGGTCTTTTGTACTTTGCGCGCGACCATCACTGGCCATGCCCATCATCGCCGCGCTTTCATAGCTACCACCGGAAAGCTCGACAAAATCAATGGCTTCACCATTCAGCCAGTCCACGACGTCCTTAGCATCGGATATATCAAAACCACCGCGTTGAAAATCGGCTGAATTCAATTTTACGGCAACGCCAAAATCAGCCCCGACTCGCGCTCTGACAGCGCGGATGATTTCAAGTAGAAAGCGCGCGCGATTTTCCAATGGTCCGCCCCATTTATCTTCTCGTAAATTCGTAAGGGGTGATAAAAATTGAGCGATCAGATAACCATGGGCGGCATGAATTTCGATCCCGTCAAACCCGGCCCGTTCTGCCAATGCAGATGTATCGGCAAATCGCTTGATGATACCTAGAATTTGATCCCCGCTTAAAGCCCGCGCCGGCGCAAATAATTTATCCCCCGGTCCTTCTAATGTCACCTTTGTATCAGAGGCAGATACAGGTGGCGTACCTTGACTGGCATAGACTTGGCGTCCGGGGTGGCTGATTTGCATATATAATTTACCCCCCCCGGATTTGCCAATCTCGGCCCATTTTTTAAACCGGGCTTCAATGTCAGGATCAGCAAACATACCCTGTTCCAATACAACACCGCCCGGGCCGGTCATGGCGGTGGGGTCCACCATGACATTTCCAGTCAAGATCAAGCCCGTGCTACTTTTTGACCAACTGTTATAGAGGTTAAACAAAGCCTGTCCGGGAAGCTGCCCGGCTTCGGCCATGTTTTCTTCCATAGCCGCTTTACAAATACGGTTTGGCAGGGTCTGCCCATTGGGTAAGTTTAAAGGAGAAAATAAATCTGTCATAGGCTTGCTCTAGCCCCTTATTTTTCATGTCGCAAGTCAGCTTTACAAAACGGCCTTAGCAAGCCCCCTTTTCAAGCCGGGAATATTCTCTGTCTATGAAACCGGGTTTACCCGTCGCATGGTCAGGTTAATCCGCCCGCCTTTGGGAACCAGTGCGGTTTGCCCATAAAATATTTTACTCACGCCATGATGGCATAAACGTGCCTGGCCAGACAGAACAACCACATCACCCGAAAACAGTTTCAGACCTTGGGTTGCCCCGCCGCGCTTAGATCCGCCAATTCTAAAAAGCGCCGGGTCGCCAAGAGAAACGGACACGACAGGCGCGCGCAGATCCTTTTCGTCATTATCGACGTGAAGACCCATTTTTGACCCTTCGCGGTACCAGTTAATCAGCGTGGCCTCTGGCAGGGCGGGAAAATCCGTGACGTCGCGCCATAAGGCGGCAAGTAAAACAGGTAAGGCTGGCCAATGCGTGCCTGTTTTGGGGTGATGTGCTTCGTAACGATAACCTTTTTCCTTATCTGTCACCCATCCCAGCGGCCCGAAATTACTCATGACAACAGATAAGGGCGTGCCGGTGCGCGGCATATTCGGTTGGTAAAACGGCGCTTGTTTAACCCCTTGGGCCACAGATTCTATGAGAGCGCTTTGTTCGGTTGGGCTGAAATATAATGGATAATGAGCAAAGCCTTGCGGGAAACCTTTCATATATTTGCCCGCCATTAACCAAGCTGCGCTTTTTTGGCAATATCGTCGTCAATCACCGCTTTGATAGGGGGGTCGTTCATGACGCGCGTTTGATAGGTCTTTAAAATTTTAGATCCGGTCGGAGCAATGCCGGCACGCTCAGCTAATACAAGCACCCATGTCAGATAGGCATCAGCGGCACTAAAATGATCGCCTAAAATATAAGGCCTATCTGCGAGCTGTGTTTCAAGAACCGTAAAGCGCTGCGGTGCCAAAGCCCTTATCCGGTCTTTCACAGGGTTTGTAGCTTCATCATAAAACACGATACGGAAGATTTGTTTATGCAACTCTGTGGCGCAAAACCCGATCCAGCGTATCATTTGGAAATAATCCGGGTCTGTGGGCAAGCGTCTGAAATGCGGGTTTTGTGAGCGTGATTGCACCCATAATAAGACCGCAGATGTTTCCGTCAGCCATGTCTGGTTTGGCAAGTGCAGCGTTGAGACTTGTCCCAGCGGATTAATGTCCAAAAATGAGGTGCCGTCATCGAGCCGATGTGAATTAAGATCGACATATTTAAGTGACAGCGCCACCTTGGCTTGCACAGCCGCAATCCGTACAGCCAAAGAACAGGCAAGTGGGGCGTGATATAATATTGGCTGTAGGGTCATAATCTTATATTATAGGTTTTACGGATAGGGGTAAACGCTTGGCTCTTATTTTAAGCCTATAGTTTCAGGCGATAATATCGATTTATCTTGGCTTTGATGATATTTTGGTTCTGACAATATTATTAGGTTTGATGATATGATTAGGTTTGATGACATTTTGTATAGAAAAATACGTCTTTCCCCTTGCACGCATGAAATGCATCCCCATATCGCTGTCAACGGGACAGTGCAAAGGCGACTGACCGACATTTTTAAACGTTAAGGGTGCTGAAAAGGCCCTTTTATAGGAGCAGGCAATGTCTAAAGTTATTGGAATTGACTTGGGAACCACAAATTCTTGTGTGGCAGTAATGGACGGGGATAAAGCCCGTGTCATCGAAAATTCAGAAGGTGTGCGTACAACGCCGTCTGTTGTGGCATTTACCGAAGACGGCGAGCGTCTTATTGGCCAAACGGCCCGCCGCCAAGCGGTCACAAACCCTGAGCATACATATTATGCGATCAAGCGCCTTATCGGGCGGGGGATGACAGACCCGGCCGTGAAAAAAGATATTAAACATGTCCCATATAAAATTGTAAAAGGTAAGGGCGGCGACGCCTATGTGCAATCGCGCGAAAAAGCGTTCAGCCCGTCTGAAATCTCTGCCATGATCCTGACTAAAATGAAGGAAACAGCGGAAGATTTCCTTGGCTCTGAAGTGTCTCAAGCGGTTATCACGGTTCCTGCCTATTTTAATGACGCCCAACGCCAAGCGACAAAAGATGCCGGTAAAATCGCGGGCCTTGAAGTGCTACGGATTATCAACGAGCCAACAGCTGCGGCTCTGGCATATGGTATGGATAAGCAAGACGGAAAAACTATTGCTGTCTATGATCTTGGCGGGGGTACATTCGACGTCTCGATACTTGAGATCGGCGACGGTGTTTTCGAAGTGAAAGCCACAAATGGCGATACATTCCTCGGTGGTGAAGATTTTGATATCCGTATTGTTGAATATTTTAATGATGAATTTAAAAAAGAGACAGGCATTAATCTCAGAGAAGATAAATTAGCCTTACAGCGCCTACGTGAAGAAGCCGAGAAAGCCAAGAAAGAGCTTTCATCCGCCTCGACTTATGAAGTCAACCTACCCTTTATCACGGCGGATGCCTCGGGCCCTAAACATTTGAACATGAAACTTACCCGCGCCAAACTTGAAGCGCTTGTAGCTGACCTTATCAAGCGCACAATCGCGCCGTGTAAGAAAGCTTTGGCCGATGCCGGACTTAAGGCCGGTGATATTGATGATGTGGTCTTGGTCGGCGGGATGACCCGTATGCCGGCGGTGCAAAAAGCCGTGACCGACTTTTTTGGTAAAGAGCCGCACAAAGGTGTTAATCCTGATGAAGTGGTTGCCATGGGTGCGGCCATTCAGGCCGGCGTGTTACAAGGAGATGTTAAAGATGTCCTCTTATTAGATGTCACGCCCTTATCTCTGGGTATTGAAACAGAAGGCGGTGTGTTCACGCGCATGATTGACCGGAATACGACAATTCCCACTAAAAAGAGCCAAGTGTATTCAACAGCCGCGGATAATCAATCTGCTGTGACCATTCGGGTCTCGCAAGGTGAACGCGAAATGGCTGCCGATAATAAGCTGCTAGGGCAATTTGACCTTGTGGGTATTCCTCCGGCACCGCGCGGCATGCCGCAAATCGAAGTTACATTTGATATTGATGCCAATGGTATTGTGAATGTGTCAGCTAAAGATAATGCCACAGGCAAAGAACAGCAAATTCGGATCCAAGCCTCTGGTGGATTGTCGGATGCTGATATTGAGGCCATGGTCAAAGATGCGGAAGCGAATGCTGATGAAGATAAGGTACGCCGTGAATTAGCCGAAGCTAAAAATCAAGCTGAAGCTTTAACACATAAGGCGGAATCAGATCTTAAGGAACATGGTGACAAGATCACGGATGAGCAAAAGCAGGATATCGAGGACGCCATTAAAGAAGTTCGCGAAATTGCAGATAGTGATGATGCGCCCGCGATTAATGACAAAATTCAAATTTTGACAGCGGCTGTCATGAAAATGGGTGAAGCTATATATGCAAATGCCAGTGCAGATGAGGATGAAGGCCCGGCAAGCGCGGCGGCTGATGCCGATGATGAGGATATTGTCGATGCTGAATTTGAAGACGTCGATGATGACGACGGAAACGCTTAGAGCCTGAAATACAATAAGGTGAGAACGCCTTTTCATGGTTCATTTTGGCCTCAGATGCGGACGCTCCCACGTTTCGCATTTGAGGTTTTATTTTAGGTTTAGTTATGACGATCCTTGCCGCGCTTTCCCCGCCGTTCGGAACCTATGCTTTATCGCCGGATCGCGAAAGATGGCGAAAAAAGGCTGACGGTTATACCGATACGCCTTGGGGACGGATGATGATCTCACGCGCCCGCAAAAAAGCGCTCGCAGGCCAAACCGGCCCCTTTGATGTTGAAATATATTCCGGATTAAAAGCCCGACTTTACCCGACACAAAACAGATGTGAAAAACGGGCTTTTGCAGGTGTTCACATATGGGATAGGGTTGAACGTAATACGCTTAAAGACGCTATTGAGGCCTGTTCTTACCCGCGATTTATTTTTCTTGATGTGGGGGCTAATGTCGGACTTTATAGTATCTTTGCGACCTATTATGGAAGAGCCTCGCGTCAAAACATGCATATTCTAGCCGTTGAACCCGGTCTTGAAACCTGCGCGCGGCTAGAAGCTAACATTGCCGCAAATGCGGCCGATATCCAAATTGTTCGCGCGGCTGTTTCAGACACGCCCGGCCAAGGGTATTTGTCTACACCCACGCAAAACCGCGGTGAAGCTAAACTGGTTGAGCGATCTGATGATAGTGGGCAAGAAGATGTGATTGTCGATACTTTGGCGCGTATATGTCGTGTGCATGGTCTTGCGCGTATTGATGCTATGAAGCTTGATATCGAAGGGCATGATCTCAAGGCTTTAACCGGATTTTTTAATCAGGCGCCTGAAAGCCTGCATCCGGCTTTATTGATTTTAGAAACAGGTGCAGAATCGCACTCGCCCCTCATTGAACTTTGTGTCTCAAAGGCCTACATGATAACTGCGCGTGTTGGCTTAAACACGATATTGACGAAAAGACGCATTACCAAAGAGGCGCAGTAAAGGGAATTAGCTAACATGGCGAAGCGTGATTATTACGATATATTGGGTGTCAATAAGGAGGCCGATGAAAAGACGATGAAGTCGGCTTTTCGGAAAAAGGCTATGGGGTGTCATCCTGACCGTCATCCGAACGATCCCGACGCAGAAGCACGGTTTAAAGAACTTAACGAAGCCTATGGTATTTTATCGGATAACCAAAAACGCGCGGCTTATGACCGTATGGGCCATAGAGCCTTTGAACAGGGCGGTGGCGGCGGCGCGGGCGGATTTCAGGACTTTGGTGATATCTTTAGTCAAATTTTTGGTGGCGGGGCCGCCGGGAGTGGGTTTTCTGATATGTTTGGCGGTGGTGGTCGAGGTGGGCAAACCGTGCAGCGCGGCTCTGATCTACGCTACGAAATGGAAATTACCCTCGAGGATGCCTATTCGGGTAAGGATATAGAAATCACCGTCCCCATTGCAGAGGATTGCGACCGGTGTGACGGCCTTGGGGCGGAACCGGGGGCGTCGATAGAGCAATGTCAGACCTGCCGCGGAGCTGGACGTGTACGCACACAGCAAGGTTTTTTCACAATGGAACGCCCGTGTGGAACATGTGGTGGGCAGGGGGAATATGTGTCTGATCCCTGTCATAAATGTGATGGCGCGGGGCAAGCGCGCGTGCAGACGGATATGGATGTCACCATACCCGCAGGCGTCGAAGATGGCACACGGATCCGATTGTCGGGTCAGGGTGATGCGCCCGCCAAACGCGGGTCTCATGGTCATGGCCAACGCGGGGATTTATATATTTTTGTGTCAGTTAAACCGCATGCCTTATTTGAACGCGAAGGCCCGAATTTGTTTTGTCGTGCGCCCGTTCCGATGACGGTGGCCGCGCTTGGAGGAGAAGTAGAAATACCGACTATTGATGGCGGGCGTTCCAAGATAAAAATTCCGGAAGCCGCACAATCTGGAAAACGTATGCGTTTGCGTGGCAAAGGTATGAGCGTATTACGGGGTAATCAACGCGGGGATATGTATGTGGAGCTTTCGGTCGAAACCCCCTCCAGATTAACCAAACGCCAACGCGAATTGCTCGAAGAATTCTCTGCGGAAAGTGGTATTGAGACCAGCCCTGAAAGCGCAGGATTTTTTGATAAAGCCAAGACGTTTTGGGATAATTTAGTCGAGTAGCCTCCGTATCTGATATGAAATCCCGTCGTTTTCACTTTGTCGCGACCTTATCCTGTTTGGCGGCGGTTTACGGGAGTATTTTAGCTTATCGGCTTTTGCATTACCAAGCTGATGTCGGGTCCGATATTCTCAAAATGTCTATTTTGATTTTTTTCGGCACGGCCCTTTCATCCTATTTTTGGTGGACACTTATTGTGATGAAATCGCCATGGGGGTTACGGTATAAGCCATGGGGCGGGGCGCTGACCGGTTTTTTGAGTGCAGTATGTATTATTCCTGTGCCGACATTTGTAGGTGCATTTAAAGGCGAATTCATCGCACATCATAATCTGGTAACGGCTATTTATTCTGGATTACAATATTCGATATCGACGTTTTCTTTGGCTGAAATGATAAGCTTACCATTGAGCAGTCTTGTCGGGTTCTTATGGGTTAAAATTGAGTGCGCCTAATATGAACGTGAATTTCGATCGTGCCTATTCGGTTTTAACGGCGATGTTTTCAAAATCAAAACGATTGACCTACATACCCCATGCACCCAAGATCAGATAAATTAAAGTCGTCAGCCCGCCGCCGATCAAGGCATATGGTAATTGCGTGCGGACGTGATCAATATGGTCATTGGCGGTCGCCATGCTGGTAATGATAGACGTATCAGATGTGGGAGAGCAATGATCGCCAAACACGCCTCCGCCAAGGGCGGCAGCAATCGCCAGTGTAACATTTGTATCCATAGCTTGGGCCAAAGGCACAGCAATCGCAATCATGATAGCAAATGTGCCCCAACTTGTGCCTGTCGAGAAGGCGACAAAACAGGCCGTGAGAAATATCAGGGCTGGGACAAGGGCTGGCGAAACGAAACCTTTGGCGGTTTGGGCGACAAAAAGCCCTGTGCCTAATTCCCGGCATAGCGTTCCTAAAGCAAAGGCCAGTACCATTAATATAGCCAAGGGGACCATGCCCGACATGGCTTTGAGGGAGAGATCAAACATTTCTCTTATGCCTAATCGCCCGGTCAATTTATTGAGGAGCATCGCCAAAGCACAGGCGAAACTTGTGGCATAGAGCACGGACTTTGACCCCGAACCGGATTGTAGGGCCGTGAGCATGTTTCCATTGGCATTGCCCCATCCGGTCATTATCAGAAAGACGGGCATGAGGCCGACCATGGTCGCAATGGGTATGACCATAAAGCGTGCGCGGGGTATAAGGCCCGCTTTCATAGCCAGTTGTGATGTATCTTCTCCCATCATGGCTTGTGCATTTTCGCGCAAAAGTGCGCCTGTCTTTTTAGCCCGGAGTTCCGCACGTTTCATGTCTCCGATATCTCGACCTGATAAGATCACATAAATCAGGATAAGAATAACAAGCATGGGGTAGACATTAAATAGGGTGGCCGCGAGCAATGTGCCAAAGGGGTTTTCTATATTTTGTGCGACTAATAAACCGGTAATGAAAGCCCCCCATGCATTAAAGGGGATCAGAATACAGGACGGGGCCGATGAGCTATCTGTAATATAGGCCAGTTTTTCACGCGGAATTTTGAGTTTGTCAAAGACGGGACGATATAAGGTCCCCACGGTTAAAATCGAAATATTACTTTCGACGAATAAAACCAATCCGGTAAACATCGCCAATAACTCGACCTTACGTCTTTGCCATTTGTTTAGAAGGGGCGCATCTGAAGCTGTTTCTTGAGGGGCGTTTGAAGTGTGTGCTTGGCTTTGGATAGATATTTCTAACAGGCCGAGTAAGCGATTGATAAACCCTTGTACCCCGCCGGAGCGTTGAATGAGGGCAATGAGGGCGCCCACGACTAATGTAAATAGGATGATGCGCGTATTGCCTGGATCCGAAAAGACATCGACCAGAATATCCAGCGTATCAAAACTGCCTGCGACGGGGTGGCCGTCCGCCAGAATAATACAGCCAATCCATAGGCCTGCAAATAAGGACAAAAAGACCTGTCGCGTCGTCAGGGCTAGCCCGATCGCCATGAGCGGGGGTAAGAGCGATAATACCCCATAGCTGGTTTCAACGTCCATATTACGGGGTTATAACATTTGCTGAAAATCCCAAATCACCATGGGTTAAACGTCCGGATTGCAGGCCTTCCAATGCTTTTAATCCTATCGGTGTTTCCGGGTTGAGCGTGAGTTCTAACGTACCACCCGTATCTAAAAATTTACCTACAGCTTTTGTAAGCTCCGAGATTAAATTGCCTTGTGCCTGTGTTTTGGCGCCCAACCCTGCCAGTAATAATAAACTCTTGGCTTGTGCACGTATTAGATTTTCAGACGTGTTTTGCATATGCGCTGCAAGTTTAAACCCGCGTTCGGTAATAGATCGATCCTCTAATGCGACATATGCATTTCGTAAATTAAGCGTTTCCAGAAGGGCATTCACAGAGCCGTCAGACCGGTCCTCCAACATCGCTTTCGTGAGGGCGGCTACATTTCCCATCTCGTAATTATAGGATAAACGAAATCCGTCCTGAACATCAATAAAACTGTCCGTGATAGAGAGCGTATCGGACGAGATATTCAACTGGCCGGTTTGACGGGATTGAAATACCAATTGATCATACCCCATGACCTCAAGGCTCTCTTTTAATGTATTCAAGCCCGGGCTTTTTATATCATCCTCAATTTTAATTGTTAGGGGTTGCAATGCATGTTCGATGGTCGTCACATCACCCTTAGCGCGGAATTGTCCTTGCCCGCCTTTAGTCGACAATATTACGCCATTAAATTTTGCGTTTAAATCTGAAAACTGTAGCGTATCATAGTGTTTTGCAAATGAGGTGAAGGGGCTAGGAAAGGCCGTCGGCAGGCCAGATCCCTGACGGGAATTTGGTTTATCAAAATTGAGGTAATGACGCATATCAATCCCGGAACCCGAAACATTTTTCAGCGAGATTTCAAATGCAGAGCCTGAATTGTTAGACTCAGGGTTAGAGCGCGAGGTCGGAGCAGACTTTAATTTAATGTCTTCAGAAATAAAGACGGCTTTTTGTGTGTCTTTATCTGCGCCCCACCCTAAGCTTTTTATATTTATATGCGCTTGCGGCGTTTTGGCTTCAACATTCTTTGCAAGCATGGCGCCGACAAATGTTTCAAGAGACCCCGGATTTATTCCCAGATTAATATCAAGGTTTTTAAAGTCGGACTGGGGTTTTAAAAAGCCAATTATAGTTGTCGCAATTTCGGGCGCGGGTTGATTGAGTACGAGATTGCCAATGTTTAAGCTATCTTCAGAATTGTTTAAAACAAGATTTGTGGCTACCAAACGATCAAAGGCAGGCGTATCGCCGGCCATATACAGACCCGATAGAGCCAGTTCCTTTATTGTTAAAATTTGATCGCTTTGAGGCGTTGTGACGACAAAATTTTTAAATATATGGCTTTGGTTCTGATTTTCATGACCCTCCCATTTTACGGTCTTGGACGGGGTCTCAAGACCGAGGGCTTTTAGTACACGCTCGGCTTCAGCTTTACGGGCCTTACGTGGTTTTACATCCAGTAATTGTTCTAATTTCATGCGCGGCGTTGATTTCAAGCTCAAAGCTTGCACTGGCGCAGAAATTTTTTCAGTGACGCTCTTGTCCTTGGCTTTACAAGCGCCCATCGTAAGTGCAGTTGATAGAATTAAGACAGATGTAAGAGAGCGTGAAATTATCATGGCGAGTTTCCTTCAAAAGCTCAGAACAGGTAAAACCTCTAACACAGTCTTAGCTGTGGCCAAAGAAAAACTCCAGTTCCGGGATGCGCAGGATCCGCGTATTCTGTTTAAAGTATCTGATCGCGCCCGTCGTATTTCTTTACGTGTGAACAGTGCAGACCGTGAAGTGATAGTCATTGTGCCCGGCGAAAAGGCAATATCAAAAGCGCGTCGCTTTGCGGCTGAACATACGGATTGGATTAACGTTCAACTCGAAAATCTGCCGCCTGCGCAACCTTTCATACCCGGCGGGCAGGTTATGATGCGTGGGGCTTTATATCAATTGGTGAGTCCTGAGGGGCGCGGGCGACCTAAACTCAATCATATTCGAAAGGTGATAAATGTACCTTCGCCGGACGCAGAGAGTTTTTCAGGCCGTGTTCGTCGGTTTATGATCCGCGAAGCGCGTGAAGAACTGGAAGCCGCCACCCATCATTATGCTGATATATTGGGTAAACGTGTTGGTAAAGTGTCTATACGGGATACCAGTTCGCGGTGGGGCTCGTGTATTACCCGTAAAGGGGAAGGCCATATTTCATATTCTTGGCGTTTGATCGCGGCCCCGGAATTTGTCTTGGAATATGTCGCGGCCCATGAATGCGCGCATCTGGTTCATGCAGACCATTCAGAAAATTTTTGGAATGTGTGCCGTGAAATTTATCCGGAGATGAAAGCGGCCAAGAGCTGGTTGCGCAAGAACGGCCCCTTGTTACATGCGGTCGGGGCCGAGTTTTAATTATCTTACCCCGCGGATTGATCCGCTATTTTACACGATGACAAACATTCATGAAAATGGATACGCATGTAACCTTTTTATTTAAGGCAGGGCCGCTTCGACATTTTTGAGCAGGGTGTTGAGGTCTTTTTGCGGGGCGTGGGCGACGGGTTTGCGCGATATTGGTAAAGGTACATAATCTGTATCCTTTAGCGTTTGTGCCATGAGGTGTTTGAAAACTTTTGCCGGTATAGTTCCACCTGTAACTTTATCCATCGGGGCGAAATCGTCATCTCCAACCCAAACACCTGTGACAAGATCAGGCACGTAACCTACAAACCATGCATCGCGAAAATCATTTGTTGTACCGGTTTTACCGCCGACATCACGACCTTCAAGACGGGCGCGCCGCCCCGTACCACTTTCGACGACGGCCCGCATAAGGCGGTTCATATGGCCGAGGTTTTCAGCATTGATTATGGAGTCATATGGTGAGGGTGTGCGCGTATAGATCGGCGTGCCGTCAGATGTTGAAACCGATACAATTCCGAAAGGGGCTGCAGATTGTCCCCAATTAGCAAAAGGTAGAAAGCTGGCTGTTAATGTCAACGGGGTCGTGGCCTGAGCGCCCAAGGTCAGGCTCCGTAAATTTTTAATGTCTTTAAACCCGAATTGGGTTGCGGTTTTAGCTATATTATCCCGTCCAATTTCTTCCCCCAGAGCGACAACAATGGTATTGATTGAGCGTGTAAAGGCCGCTTCGAGACTCATGTAACCCTTGAATGTCTCATTGAAATTACGCGGCGCCCAGTCACCAATTTGAATTGGTGTATCTTCTCGTATATCCCACGGTGTGAGACCTTGGCGAAACGCTGTGAGATAAACAAAGGGTTTAAATGCGGATCCGGGTTGGCGCTGGGCTTGAGTTGCGCGGTTAAATTGGCTTTCTAAATAGGACCGACCCCCGACCATTGCGCGCACGGCACCGGTTCCGTCCAAGGTTACAACACTGCCTTGTGTCGCCTGTCGATCTGGATCCAGATGGAGGTTAAGCGCTGCGTGGGCGGCTTTTTGTATATCACGATCGAGCGTTGTATAGACAAAAAGATCCCGGTTTTGCCCGGCAATAATATCTTCGAGTTCGTCCCAAATCCAATCTGCGAAATAATTGGCGGTATCTTCTGAAATTTCGGGATGTATTTCTATAGCCTCCGATAAGGCGGTATAATGTTGCCAGCGATCTATCATGCCGTTTTGCGTCATGACGCCTAATATAGTCGCGGTCCGGGCGGCGGCGCGTGCCGTGTTGGCGCGCGGATTATAACGCGAAGGCGCTTTTAATAAACCTGCCAGTAAAGCTGCTTCGGCCAAGGTTAACGCATCTGCCGGTTTCCTAAAATAGCTTTGGCTCGCCGCGCTCAATCCCCAAAGTCCATTACCAAAATAGACGCGATTGAGATACATATTCAAAATTTCTGTTTTGGTAAATTTATGTTCCAACCACAGGCTCAACATGACCTCTTGAACTTTACGCTTCATCGCTTGTTCAGACGAGAGAAACACATTTTTACTTAATTGCTGTGTGATCGTTGAGCCGCCTTGGACGATTTTCCCGGCTTTTAAATTTGTTACAAGGGCGCGCAAAAGGCCAAGAGGATCAATGCCGACATGGCTGTAAAACCGCTGGTCTTCAGTAGCTAAAAAGGCTTGGGTAACATATGCAGGTAACGTCTCGGCATTCACAGGCGCGCCGGCCTCAGACCCGCGTATAAGCAGATCACGGCCATAACGGTCCAGTATATGGATGCTGGCCGGGCGATTGGGTGTCCAAAGGCTTTCGGGATCTGGCAAGTCTTGTGACCAATAGGCCATAATGCCCAAGGCTGTTGTCCCCAGCCAAACAGCTGTAAGGGCGGACGAGAGCATCAAAAATTTGCAGGCTGAACGCCATTTTGACGGGCGCGTTGGTGCGGGTGTTTCTGACAGTACGGCCTGAGGGACATTGTGAGGGTCAACATCGTATCCGGTCGCGTTCGGGTGCGATGTTACAGTGTGACTCATCAATTTGCCAATAGTTAATTCCAGTTTACCATAATGTGCAGAATATGATTAATCTCATATTAAGAAATCCACGAAACGCCTACAGATATTGCAGGCGCTCATGTGTTACGGAATACCCTATAGGCGAGGTCGCTTATTTGGGTAAAGGATTGGCAGGCCCGGCAAGACCTTCATTTTGTTTTGCACCTTCGCCGCGGGCTTGCGGTGTGTCTTTGACAGGGCAGAAACTTAAGACCATTGTACCTTCAGCGCGGGCTTGTTGTCCTGGTTGAATGAAGTCAAGCGTTCCGTCAGCGCGTTTGGCTAATAATATATCCAAATCTTCGCCCCGATCTTCATACAAGGCTTTTAACGGGTATTCTTCCGAAAGATTGGTTGAACGAAATCTCCAGCCGCGCCACCAATCCCGCGTGAGGGCATCAAAGCTTCGAGGCCGCGAAGACAGCGTACGTCCGCGAGAGGTAAAGGCAATGCCTTCTGCATCATCATCATCAACTTCTTGCCCCGCGACTTGAAAGACGCGGTGTCGTCCAAGTTCCGGTGCGAATTCCACACATACCAAGGCATTATAAGCATCATTGGGTGTGGCCGCGATGAGGTGGTCAAATGCGGAATGATCAAGCCGGTAATCGGCATTTTCGGACAGGACTTCTCCGTAAAATGTCGCATGCCCCTCAAGACGCGCCCCGCGTAGGCGCCGCCAATTTGTATCTGCAACCAGCACACCGATCTCCATATCCTTTAAAGCCTTGGCTAAACCTAATGACCATGGGTTCGCCCCGACGATAAGCACGCCGTGTCCCCCGCCCGCCGCGAGGCCGAGTGCCTTTGATAGCGGTGTGATAAAGAAACCTGCAAATAGCACAGTAGCAAAGACCAGTGCAAAGGCGAGCGGCACAAATATTTCACCGTCAATCCGGCCCAATGCTTGTAATTCGGCCGCGAATAGACCCGCGACAGCCACAGCCACAATACCCCGCGGGGCAATGAGGGAGACCAGCAGGCTTTCGCGCCAAGACAAACCCGACCACAGGGTTGAAAACATCACCGCTACAGGACGCACAATAATCATCATTGCCAAGACATAGGCTACAATGCGCCAATCCGTGACAAAGCGTTTTAAGACATCCGGAGTCAAGGTTGCGGTCAATACGACGAAAACACCGGACACTAAAATTATCGCGATGTTCTCTTTAAAGCGACGCATTTCTACCATAGAGGCGAATTTTGTATTGGCCATTGTCATACCCAAGGCCGTAACGGCGAGAAGCCCTGTCTCTTCGGCAAGCGTATTGGCCAGAACATAAATCACAAGGACCCAAGCCAATACGATCGGGGCTTTCAGATATTCCGGAATAAATCCACGTCGGAAGGCCCACGCTAATCCGAAACCCGAAGCAATGCCGACGATGCCGCCTAATAGCGCGGCAAAGGCCAGCTTGGCGAAAACGAAAGTCATATTGGCTTCTTGCAAGCTAAAGCGGATAAATTCATACCCCCCGACGGCAAATAATGCCCCCAGCGGGTCATTGACGATACCTTCCCATTTCAGCACATTTGCAGGTCTGGATTTTAGATGGGCTTGTCGCAATAAGGGCATAATAACGGTCGGGCCTGTCACAACAAATAGACCGCCAACCATGGCCGCTAAATCCCATTGTAACCCGATGATATAATGGGCGGCACCTGTGCCCAGTAACCACGCAATCGGAGCGGCAATAAACACCATACGCCCAACGGCATGGGAGGCGTCTCCAAGATCTTTGAACCGCAGGTTCAACCCACCTTCAAAGAGGATAATCGCCACCGCAATTCCGATCATGGGTCGATAGACGTCCCCGAAATCATTGACCGGGTCCAAGCGGAACATTTCTAACACACTTTGCATATGCCCGGGCATACTGATGGTTTGAAGCCATCCAATAAAGGGGCCAAAGAGTAATCCGGCCAAAGCCATGAGAACGATAGCCGGGCGTTGTAGCCGCCAAGCCAGCCATTGCGCACCTATGCCTAATGTGCCGATAAGTGCGATTTTAAAGGGTAATAGATTGACTGCGTGATGTGCAATATCAACTGCCATGATTGTCCCCATAATAAGAGTTTAGCTTAGTAAAATTGCGTTGGATGTTAAGTCTCAACCCGCTGAATATCAAAACCGATATCATTAGACCCGTAAGATCCATTGTCATAATGATCGACTCGCCCTGTAAACCATTCTAATACATATTCATATATTTTGTCCAAGAGTATAGTTATACCATCATCAGTGGTCGGCAGGTCAAGGATATGCTCGCCCGCATCTTCAATTTGAATATACATTTTATCACCTTCTTTACGACAGGTCAGTATCAGGCGCATATAATCATTGTCACCGGATACTTTAACAGCGAGACCAAAGCTCATCGGCTCTAGCGGTAAAAATCCTTTGCCTGAGACAGAAAAAGCTGCCGAGCCGTAATTCTGGGCCTGGAACGGGCCTTGAGGCGGAACTACAAAAACACATTGTTGATCAGGGTCTAGGCTTTCGCAAAGTGCGGTGCGCAATTGTTCGGCTATGGACCGGATTTGGGAATAATTATCAAAGCTGCGTTCGCCATATATTTGTGCGGCGGCTGATATTTTTTCTAAGCGCGTTTGCGGCATAATCGTAATACCCTTCCATGCGGTCGTTCGTCTGATCTTAACCCGTCGGGCCGTTTCAATCCAAGTATAAATCGCGAGTTTTATCGATAAGTCCACAATTAATCTCAGATAAGAGACAGTGGCATAGAGTTTGCTTGAGATCAGGGGCGTCGAGCAAAACCTTTATAAAGAGTCCTGTAATGACATTAAATGTGATAAAATCTATCAGCCTTGTCTTATGTGTCGGTACATTTGGAGGTTGTGCAGCCGTTTCCCATCTCTCGCCAAAAGTCGCGACAGGGTCTAACGAACCTCCGGTCAATGCCGTCTCACCCCCAAAGGCCATTTTGCGCGCCGCGCCATTACCCGCTTATGTTTTTGATACCCATGATACCGGAGATGCGGGCTTGAATGTCGTCGTTTTGCAAAGACGGGGTCTTATTCCTAAAGCTTATGCACAGCCCGGACAGTTTCGGCCTGTAAGCCTTGAAAATGCCCGCACACGTTTTGCGCCGAAACTTTCCCCACAGACGCCAGATAGAAAAGGTCTCGCCAAGACAGGTGATCTTTCCTTTGTCAAAATAGGTGGCGGGAGTGATGTTTCAGATTGGAACGCGTGTGAACGCCAAGCACAGGGTGTGTTTGATATATCTGGATATGATTACCGTGTACGTCCGGGTTTCGAACTCTGCATGCGCGCGCGCGGGTATAAGACTGAAAGTGAAGCTGCTAAGGCTTTTGGCGGTGATTGGAACGAAAGCTTATAAGTTTTTTTCTCGGCATGGGTATAATATTGCCCATATAATTTTTCAGGATTTTCGCCTAAAATATAGCGTAGAATTAAAAGCGTGTTCTTTAATTGCGTATGCCAAACGCCATAGGTCTCAAACCTGCGTGCCGATGTAATAAGCAGGAGAGGGGATTTGCGAATATGTCCCAATGTTTTAAAGGCCTGTCGAAGCGCGACATCTTCTAATAAGGGATATTGGCGTAAATCTATATCTAAATCTTGATAATCCGAGCGCCGAAAGAAAAACCCTTGATCGCCAAAGGTCGTGAATCGTGTTTCTAATCGCGCAAATTGGGCAAATAGGTTCAGCGCTAAAGACGGTGTCTGTTTGCGGTTTTGCGCAAAACGGATTGAAAAACACCCCATGGCCGTTTTAGGATGACTTAAGAGCGTTCTGATATGGTCTACGCTGTCAGGAGCCGGAAGACTATCGGCATGTAAAATCCAGATAAACTCTCCACGCGCCTGTTTGAGGCCAAAATCAATTTGCCGTCCACGCCCTTTTTCGCAACTAAACCAGCGTAATGGAAGGTGGGTATTTTGGAGCAGATAAATCGGGGGTTCTGTACGATATGTACTGTCTATAATAATGATCTCAAACACGTCAATTCTGTCGAGTGTTCGCAATAATTGGCTGAGGGCGGCATCATCATTGCGTACAGGAATAATCAGGCTAACCTGTTTTCCAGAGGTCAGTTCAGGCGCTATATGCACTCCAGCATTATGCGTAATGTCATCCCGTAACATTGTTTCTAGAATATCAAGTTTACAGGGACTTAAGGTCATAATCCTCTTTAAAAATTACAGTTCGAACTGTTATGTGACGTATCTTCACATCTTTGCGATTTAGGTCAGTATAAGACAGGGGTATTGAAAAGAGATTAAGGGTCTACACTGGCTTTCATATCAGCTTCTGACAGGGCGCGCAAATTTTGTAAAATAACAGGAATATCTTTACGGCTTCCCCGGCGTAACAGACCTCCGGGTACAGGGAATTTAGGGCGTAATCTGGCCCGGTACGAGACCCGAGTTACACCGGATTCTAAAGCCGTAAGATCCCAGCGACCGCGTTGGATTTTCATATCTCCTCCCGCACGTTCTATATGCATTGATAGGGGTTTGAAATATGTTGTTTTAAAAATGGAGGATACAAGGGGTAGCAGGACGCCGGGACGTAATTTTTGTTCCCGAATATCCCAATGAGGATGAAGATCCGGCGGGCTTTCTTGCAAAACCAAACATTTTTTAAGCGCAGGTATGATAATTTTATTGCGCTCACAATCGATCATAAGTGCCCATATCACCTCGGGTGTCGCCTCAATATCAATACCGCCGATAATATCCGCAGCTCCATCATTCACCGTTTTGTCTTTCCATACACGCACGACGGCTTTGGCCTGTTGCAAGTGTATAATTTCCTCCTCGGTGAATTGGGCTTTTGCTAAATCATTGAAATCTTCAATTGAAACGTCGGCCGCGATTGCGGAGATGTTCACACAAAGACATAGCCAGAACATATATAAGCTCATATAAATGAGACGTGTCATAAATCTGTCTCCGGCATCTTCCTGTTTGCAGAACCCAGCGTGTCATTTGTATCTAGGCCCAAGGTTTCATAGTGACGTATAGCGTGCCGGGATACATGTGCCCATTCGCTGTTTTTCATACGGTCTTGATGTCGGTAAAATGCCAAAGGTGATCTAAATATTTCAAATACATGGAAACGTGTCGGGGTTTGGTCGTCTTGCCATATCCGGAATCTTTGGCAGTCGGGTTCTTGGACACTCAGATGTATATGTGTTTTAAGGGCGCGTTTAACCGAGGCAAGTTCACCTTTGGGAACGTCTAAATGTCCAGCCAAAAACACGGAGTTAGGAAAGTTCTGTCTTTCAATAGACATTAATCCCAATTTGTAGTTGGAATAGCGAGGGTGCCATTTCAATAGCGTTTTAGCGCGTAAATTAGAGACGGATTTTGTTTCCGTGTAAAAACTTCTGGCCATATCGGATAGATCGGCCGCATTATGGTCAATGCGGGGCGGACGGGGCGTATCAATGATGGCTGCGGCAAAATCTATTACGTCTTGGGGCGGGGCGGGGTGGTCATCGGCAAGATTATAAATCATCAACGGATCAGGCGCGTGAATTGACGCCAAAAGGGCGCGGGCAATATCTTCGACATGGATACGGTTTACGGTATGACCGGGTTTTACAACAGCGCGCGCTTTGCCTTTGCGTAGACGCTCAAATGGATTGCGTTCTAAATTTTCGATCTTGGGGCCATATATGCCCGCCAATCGAAAGATATGGACGGGCAGTCCGCTTTCTATCCACTCGATCTCGGCCTTCAGACGTAATTTGCCACGGCGGGTCCTTGGTTTTAACAATTCATCTTCAAATACCCACTTCCCATCGCGATGGCCATAGACACTTGTCGCCGATAAATATCCAGCCCAATTCAAATGCGGGGCCAGATGCAGGTCTGGTATGGAGTTTAAGTACCGGATAACGGGATCTCCGTTTTCATCCGGAGGGATGGAGCTTAAAAGTACAGAGCAATGTGTTATCACCTGTTTTAATGAGCGCGGAAATTGGTCGTTAAAAACCAAGACCTCCGCTCCGAGGTTTTTTAGCGCGGATATTTTGGCATCTGTGCGCGTTGTCGCAATAACGCGGTATCCGGCCTCAAGCAAAGACGGGATGAGGGCATAGGCACTATAGCCGGCTCCGAGTAGGAGCGCTATAGGACGATTTTCTCTCTGACTTTTAACAGTTCTAGGCATTGCTGTTAACGCGTCTCCTGATTACAACCGTATTATGATAACACGCTTTTCTTCTGCTTACACAATCCTACCGCGAATATGGAGCTTTGCCATTATCTTTCTTCCCGTGTCTGCATATAGTGCCGACCTGACGGCTGAATTTGATAAACGTCATGAGAATTGTATAGAGGCTATCGCAAAAGATGCCGATACGGCTTATGAAAATGCTATGATCTGGCGGGATGAAGGCGGAGGGCGCCG
This sequence comes from uncultured Caulobacterales bacterium, assembly GCA_964607445.1. GTDB lineage: Bacteria > Pseudomonadota > Alphaproteobacteria > Caulobacterales > Maricaulaceae > CALCKU01. The sequence continues at coordinate 5,336 of CAZSKN010000001.1, read as the reverse complement.
TGCAAAACATTGCGAGGCCATGGCTTTGTTCGCTGTTGGACAAAAGGAAGAAGCCGCCTTCCGCTTGGGGAAATTAGCAAAAGCTCCGGACGGTGGCACGAAAGATATGCGCGCAGACTTTTTTGCTGAATCTGCTAATTTTTGGCTGATCGCAAATAACCCTCTAGAAGCCTATACGGCGGCGACAGAGGGCTTGGCATTACGTGAGTCCCATATTGACCTGCGTATCGCCCGTGCCCGCGCATATGCTTTGTTGGGCCGGTATGATTACGCTGAAATTGACCTGACATCAGTGTTGAAATTTGCACCTGAACATCCCGGCGCCTTGCGTTACCGCGCGGATGCTCGCCGTAATCAAGGAAAATTGACAAGTGCAAAATTGGACATTGAACAGGCTTTAAATGCGGACCCGACAAGTGTCGAAACGGCGGTTGTTCGCGGCGAGATTAATGAGGCGATAAGATTAGAGGCCTTAAAGTAAAATATGTTTTTAAAACGGCTTAAGACTGTAGTTTTGCTGTCGTTTTAACCGCATCCACCATGGCTTTGGCCCGGCCTGAAAAGCTATCGTCACAGGCCGCGATCTGGCTGTAGCGTCGTCGGAATTTTCCGGGCAGGCGACCCATAGAGCCAAGACGACCCCGTTCACCCAGCTTTTCTGTGGCGCCGTAAAGCCGAGACAGGGTGCCGACGGGGCCTCGCAAAGCCAAAAAGCCAGACGAAACCGTGACAGGGTCACTGGCGTAATGTCGCTTATAACCGTCTATACCAGCGCCTAAATCTAGTTTTTCATATCCTAAATCTATGCTGGCATCTATTAAGCCTTCGAGCAATTGAATGCCCGGGGCCAAGCTTTGCACGCCATTATCATAGGCGACAATCCAGCTATGGAAGACGGGGCCATCGCTGAGGCCTAAATCAATCGCCGCTAAATGATCGCCGAAATAAAGGGCATGCATATCGCATTGCAGGCCGTTAAACCCGTCGCGCCACAGTGTTTCCAGTAAATCCCGTGTCCAATTTACGGATAAGACATCATATTTTCCGGTCTCTTGAAATTTAGTACGTTTCCAATCCATGAGTTGTGTAAAGACTTTATAATCCTGGCTTTTATAGATAAAGCGGCGCGGACCATATGTGTCTTCAGCTTTGCGTATCCGGCGACGATGGCTTTTAAGGTGGCGTCGATAGCTACTATCGCGCGCGGCGCGCCAGTTGTCTGCGCCGTCCTTGAGAACCATCATTGTTGCATTTTGTTCGTGTGCTGTATGTGGGGCAAGATGATGGTTATGATCAATTAATGTATTATAATGAAAGGCGCCCAAGCCGGCGGACCTTAAGAATTCAAACGGGCTGAACTCGGTTTTTGATGTGCAGATAAACCCGTGGTAATCTGTCATTGGCATGCCGATAGGTTGTGTGAAACCTGTTTTACCAGACCGTGCACCTTGAAAGGGCAAGAACACGACGGGGCGCCCATCTTCATATAAAATAGCGATCTGAACGTCCGTGCGAAGGGTGGCGACAAGCTGTGTATAGGCCGGATGGAAATAGGGACTATACAGAGCCGGATTCTCGGCGCGCATATTGTGCCAAGCCGCGATGTCATCCGGCGTCAGTTCCGGCGCGGTTTTAACGCCAATTTGCCGTAAAGATTTTGGAGAAAAATTCACGCTCTACCCTTAAGTCTAGATTTGGTACGCCTCTAGCAAGATTTAATGAAAAACGCCTTAATATGTATTTTGAGGGTAAGTTCTAAGGCTCACAGAGGCGGTTAGATGCCCTTTTACAGATTTTGATGAATAAGGTTCGGGGGTTAGAGGTCAATTTCGATTATGCCGCCATCATGGGCGGCCCGGGACTGGCATAATATAATATCGGTTTTGCGTTGGCTATTTGACAGTACAAAATCCCTGTGTTCGACCTCACCGCTGACAAGACCGCATTTACAGACCCCGCATATTCCATCGGAACATTTTTCGGGAATATTAAGCCCGGCCGCCGACAGCGCCTGGCTTGCGCTTTCATTGGCCTTAACCGTAATTTCGCGTCCTGATTTTGTCAATTTGAGTATAAAATCAAAATTTTCATACACGGGTACATCCGGGGGCGAAAAATATTCTTTATGTAAAGCGCTATCCGGCCACCCTTGCCGGAGGCCAGCCATTAACACGGCGCTTATATATCTATCAGGCCCACAGCTATAGAGATGATGATCGGGTTGATAGGGTGTCAAGATAGAATTGAAATCGGCGCGCCCGTCTTCATCAGATATATGTAGTGAAATCTTATGTGTCCACGGCACTGCTTTGAGCCTATCTAAAAACGCGGCCTTGCTTCGGGATTTACAAGAATAATGAAATTCGAAATCACGCCCTTTTGCATATAGGCTATGGGCCATAGCGATCATGGGGGTAATTCCAATACCGCCGCCCATTAAAAAGGCTTTGGAAAGTGTCGCATCCAGTGGGAAATGATTAATCGGGTGAGAGATAAAAACCTTGCGACCTTCTGTGAAAATGCGGTGTAACAGGTTTGACCCGCCACGACCTTCCGGTTCTCGCAAGACGGCAATTTGGTATTTGGATCGATCGGCGGGATCACCGGAAAGACTATATTGACGGAAAAATTCGGGGGCAACCACAACATCAATATGGGCACCGGCTTCATATTCGGGCAGTGGTGTGCCGTCAATAGAACGAAATTCATACAGGGTCACGGCGTCAGTGTGTTTTTCGACCTTGGAGATTTTGACACGGATAACAGGAGCCTTATCCATTTCGAAATTCGGGTATTGGTGGTTTAGTCCCGCAAGATCCGGTTTCGCATTGCCGGTTTGTCCGGCTAGGTTGGCTAATTTTAATTTATACGCGTGAGGGCTCAACATATCTTTATACGCCTGAATGCCTTTTTCGCGGTCCATAGGAAATGGAAACGGATAAGGTGGCGGGGCAAGATTGGCCGGATAAACTGCGAGTGTCTGGTCCTCAAATTTTAGATCAAGCTCGGTTTGTAATGCGCGTTTATGAGCCCCGTGAGCGGAGAGAGTGTAGGGGCCGTCATCGACCATTTCCAAATCCCACCACCATTTTTTAACTGGATTTATTTGTCCATTCCCCAATTTATCATCCAATTTGGCCAAGGATTTTGCCAAGACGGGAATGTGGCTGGCTGCCCATCGAAAGGGGGCTTCGGTAAACAGGCCTTCGAGATTCCACGGGCAGGTTTTCATACACCGTCCGCACATTGCGCCTTCTTTTACGGTAATGCGGTAACTTGTGCATTTTTGGCTATCGGATTTCCATATTTCATAGCCGTTAAACATGGTTTTAGGCCCAGCGGTTATAGCTCCGCTCGGGCATTCCCGAGCACATTTATTACAATTATTACAGAAGTTCTGTAAGCCGAAATCAATGGGCTGGCTGTGGGTCAACGGCATATTGGTGGTAATGACACCAGATTTTAATCGCGGCCCGAGAAATGGATTTAATATAACTTCTCCGATACGACTGACTTCGCCAAGCCCGGCCAAAAGTAGGAGAGGGGGTTGTAAAACCTCGCCGTCCATAACCGTATGGCTGCGCGCGCTATAGCCGAGACGTCGTATGTGTTCAGCGATAATCCCGCCTAAAAGCGAAAATCGTAAATAGGCGCGCATAGATTGCGAGCAGGCAATCCAATCATCGCCGGATGCCCCCTCCATGGTTTCATGTCCTTGGTCAATGACCATAGAGATGGCATTTTCATGATAGGGCTGGATTGTCTCTCCTACGGCATCATGGGAGTAATAGACCCAATCAGGACAGCGCGATATACCGACGGCATCCGCCCCCATAAAATAAAGTGCTGCGTGAATATTATCCGCATTGCGTTGGGGGTCTTGGGTGTGTGACGAAATTGTCGGGGCGGTTTCACCATCTTGCATTAAAACAAAGGCGGCCAATGGGCGGCGAGGGCCGTAACTGGCCGCGTTCTTGCGAACATAATTGCCGTTTTTTGCCCCATTTTGAACATGGATTCCCATATCGCCAAAAATAGCGCGCGCAAACATATCGGTTCGTTTGGGAACGCGCGGTACCCGGGCTTCATCAATAAAGGTGGTGGGTGAATCTACGCGTTTTGTTTTTTCGAACGGATAGGCGCCGTCTTTGAAATCACGGGATTTATAGGGCAGGGCATTAAAGGCATTTTTTGCAAAACCTTTGCCCGCCCACCACGCCGGGCCGTGACTTTTCAGCCGCTCGACCACAGAGAGATTGGCCCGCGGCTTTAACGGACGGTCGGCCGTCATCTCAAACGTTGTTGTTACCGCGACAATACCGAAACGCGAGCCTAAGAACGGATTGCTGATAACCGGACCTGTTGAAGTGTCTATAACTTCACCGAGACCCGAAGCGATGGCTAATTTATTGAGATCGATGTCGGAACAACTTGCCGTATGGCTACGGGCGTCATATCCTAACAGACGAATATAATTGGCCAATACCACAGCCGTTTCCGCCCCGCGTACACTGGCGCGCTGGGCTTGGGCATTTTGAAACCAGTCGGTTCCCGGCTCGTCAGTTCTGGGGTCACGCGGGTATTCATATAAGATGACGAGCGCAGAGCTATGATGGTTAATCTGGCGCGGAGGGGCGCTCATTGTGTCTTTCAGTTCGGCCATGACCAGATCAATTCCCGACGCCAGAGTTTTGGTTTGGCGTGTCATAAGGTCTTGGGCTAATTGATCTATGTCGGGATTGCTCACGGGTATTTTCAAAAACATCTCTGGTGTGAGGTGACAGACACCGACTTGTGAAGCGTCATGATAATAGGCAAAGGCCTTGAGGTGTTGACTGCGTTCGCTTGGGTCCGTTGGAATTTCGCCGCGCTCTTTTTTAACCATGCCGTCCCGAATGGCATCCAGCATAGCTGCATATGGCGCCATAGCATTAATAAGATTGTCACGATTTTCCGGGTCATGAAATGAAATGGCGCGGGGCGGCGGGACATGGGAAAGGTCCGCCTCCGGCGCTTGACGTATCAGGCGCTCTAACGGATAGGGCCCTAAGTGAACGGGTCTGTTTTTATAAGAAAAAAGTCGCATGTATGAATTATAAATCCGTCTAAGTCATAGCCTATCATTTCGACACAACATGTCCAGACCTCGTGGCCAATCAAGATGGGGCCTATTTAAACCTTCGAGAAATTATACCCCTCATGCGCAACTCTGGATGTAAGAGCTTGCGGGGTCGCGGAAGTGGTAGGCATTATTGATTCGCAGGGCGTCTTTATGTGAAGCGTCTGAAAAAAGCCTATCCCGGCACGACTCATATTATCGGCCTAAAACAAACTTC